>DATHTE010000120.1:0-83701 GCA_035463475.1 Vicinamibacterales bacterium | reverse complement strand
CCGGGCGGCGGCAGAAGCCTCCCCCACGTCGGCGGCGCGGCGGCCGCCATCCCACAGCGACCACGAGGCGTTGATCGACACGTCCCAGGAATCCTGCCACTCGGCGGCGCGCGGGAAGATCCGCACGTTCGGACGCGCGTAGTCGTACCCGGCGTTCAAGCCCACGGACGGCCGGCGCGTCGCACCGGCCGCGTCGATGCGCGCAGACGCCGCGTCGATTCTCTGCACGAGCGCCGCGCGCTCGGGCCGCGCCGCCTTGGCCCGCGCGATCTCGGCGGCGAGATCCTCAGCACTCGCGGCGTCGATCGCCGCGAGCGGCGTCGTGAGCCGGATCGCGCGGGTGAAGTCCACGCCGGCCAGCCGCCGCACTTCGGCGAGCGACAGCTCCGCGGCGTTACGCGCCTCGATGACCTGCACCTCCTGGCGCGCGCGCTGCGCTTCGGCGCTGAGCACGTCGTTGGGTGGAATCAGCCCCGCGTCGAGCCGCACCTGCAGGTCCTTCAGGTGCGCGTCGTTGCGCTCGAGTGCCCGCTCGACCACCCGCACGGTCTCGGCCGCCGTGACCGCAGTCCAGTAGGCGCGCGTCACGTCGAGGCGCAGGTCGCCCTCGAGCGCCGCGCGGTCGCGCGACGCGGCCGCGGCCTCGGCGCTCGCCGCGCGCGCCAGCGACTCGGCGCGCCCCCCGGTGTAGAGCGCCCAGCCCACGTCGAGACGGGTGCGATAGTTGTCCGGCACGTCAGGGTAGATGATGCGGAGGTGTCCGTCGGGCTGGGCGATGCCGAACTCGTCGACATGGTTCGTGCGCGTGTACCCAGCCTGCACGGCGACCTGCGGCTTCATCGCGGCGCGCCGTCCTTCGACGGCCGCCTGCGCCGCCTCCTCGCGGGCGCGCAGTTCAGCCGCACGATGGCTGTCCCGCAGCGCGCTCGCCACCGCCTCGTCGAGCGAAAGCGGGAGAGTCTGCGCCGCAACCGCCCGGCTCCCGAGCAGGATGAGCACCCCCGCAAGTAGTGGGATTTCCGACCGCAGAACCCGCCGGCAGAACCTGATCACGATCCCTCCTGAACGTCACGAGCGCCCGCCGCCCGCACCCGGTCGATGAACACGTCCTCAAGCGACGGCACGATCCGCCGCACACCAATCGACTGGACGCGCGCCCGTTCGAGCGCCCGGCGGATGTCGTCGCCAAGGGCGCCGGGGTTCGTCGAGGCCGCGCGCACGTGGATGCGTTCGCCGAACGTCTGGCGATCCCTCACCCCGGGCACGGCGGCGATCGCGTCGAACGCCGCCTGGTGCGGCTCGCCCACGACCTCGTACAACTCCCCCTCGAACGCCTTCTGCAGCCGCCCGGGCTCATCGACGGCGAGCAGCCGTCCGTCGTGCAGCAGCGCAACCCGCCCGCATCGCTCGGCCTCGTCGAGATACGGCGTTGCCATGACGATCGTCAACCCCTCGGCGAGGAACTCGGAAAGAAGCTTCCAGAACTCGCGGCGCGATACCGGGTCCACGCCGGTCGTCGGCTCGTCGAGCACGAGGATCTCCGGCTGGTGAACGAGCGTGCAGGCGAGCGCCAGCTTCTGTTTCATGCCGCCCGAGAGCCGGTCGGCGCGCCGCGCGCGGAACTGGCCGAGGCGGGTCATGTCGAGCAGGCGCTCCCGCCGGCTGCCGTAGTCGCGGAGACCGTGGATCTCGGCAAAGAAGGCGACGTTCTCGTCGATTGACAGGTCGCCGTACAGGCTGAAGCGCTGGGACAGGTAGCCGACACGCTCCGACACGGCGCGGTGCTCGCGAACGGGGTCTCGCTCCGCGATGCGCACCTCGCCTTCGTCGACGTGCAGCAGCCCGCACATGATTCGGATGGCCGTCGTCTTGCCGGCGCCGTCGGGGCCGATGAGCCCGAACATCTCGCCCCGATGGACGTCGAGCGTGACGCCGCGCAGCGCCTCGATGCGGCCATAACGCTTGGAAACGTCGCGCAACGAGATCGCGGCCGGAGCGGTCATGGCTTCCGTGTCACTCACCCACCGGCGCGGCGGCGAACTCGGCCTCGACGGGCATGCCGGGCTTCAGCACCCCCTCGCGGTTGTCGACCGACACTTTCATCCGGTACACGAGCTTGGCGCGGTCGTTCGCCGTCTGAACGTTGCGCGGCGTGAACTCCGCCCGCGGCGAAATGAACGTCACCTTGCCCGGCAGGCGCTGCCCGGCATCGGTGATGACCTGGACGGACTCACCCAGCTTGATCCGCGGGACGTACGGTTCTTCGACGTACACGTTTGCCCAGGCGTGGTCGAGATCCGTGATGACGACCGCCGGCATGCTCGGCGCGATCATCTCCCCCGGATCGATCAGCCGGGTCGTCACGACACCGCCGACCGGCGCGACCAGGCGCGCGTCCCGGATGTTCTCCTCGATCGAGGCGATTTGCGCGTCGACCGCCCCCACGCGCGCGCGCGCGGCTTCGATCTCCTGGCGCCGCGCGCCGGACCTGAGCCGCGCCCAGAACTCGCGCGCGCCGCGCGCGCGCTCCTCGGCTGCCGCGACCCGGGCGGCCGCCTGCTCCCGGCGGGTCGCGGCGTCGTCGCGCTGCTTGCGCGACCCGGCATTCGCCGCGAGCAGCGACTCGAAGCGCGCGAGGTCCGCGCCCGCCGACTCCAACTCCGCACGGACGGCGCGCACGTCGGCCTCCGCCGCGTCCACTTGCGCCTGCGCCTGCCGCAGCTCCTCCGGCCGCGCGCCCGCCTGCAGCAGACGGAGCTGCGCGTCGGCCGCGTCCCGTTCCGCCCGCGCCCGCCGCAGCGCCAGTTCGAGGTCCGTGGTGTCCAGCCGCGCGAGCAGCGATCCCTGCTGGACGCGCGCCCCTTCGTCCACCGCGACCTCGAGCACCCTGCCGCCGACTTCGGCCGACACACGCACCTCGGTCGCTTCCACGTAGCCGGTCGCGCGCACCGCCCCGTCGCCGGAGCCGTTGCCGCAGCCGGCGGCGGCGAACGAGCCCATCACCAGAGCGAGCGCCACGGCGCGCCATTCGCTGTTACGCATGTGAGTGATCCATTTCCACGGCGTCCGCGACGGGCGGTCGCGGCGGAGCGGTTGAACAGAGGCTTCCGAGCGTCGACTCGGTGACGTGCGCGACAAAGTCGTCGAGCGTGAGCCCGGAGATTCCCGGCACCCCGGCGCGCGCGAGCCGCTGCCGCGCGGCGGCGCTCGACAGGAACAGCAGCACCGGAGCGACGACGCCGATGTGGACCAGGACGGGGTTGGCCGGACGGAACCGACCGGCCTGGTGCCCCTCAGCGAGAATGCGTCCGACCACCGCGACGACTTCTGCCGCGATGCGCAGGGTCGCGTCGTCGATATGCCGGGCGCCGCCGGTAAACTCGCGCAGCCATAGCGGGGGAAAATGCGGCCGCGCGCTGGCGACCTCGGCGATCGAACGGACCAGCCGCCGGATTTTCTCTTCCGGCGTGAGGGCGGACGCGGCGACCCCTTCGGCCGCGGCTTTGACCGCCTCGAACATGTCGCGCACGATCGCGCGGTAGAGGCCCGCCTTGCTGTCGAAGTGGTAGTAGATCATCGCCTTGTTGAGGCGGGCGGCGCGGGCGATGCGGTCCACGCTCGCGCCGTCGTAGCCGCGGGCGCCGAACTCCCGGGCGGCGGCGGCGAGCAGGCGGTCGCGCGACACGCTATTAACCATACGGTTACGATTAACTAAACGGTTAGTCGCTGTCAAGCGGTGCCCCGCCCGTCCGCCGGAATGGGTGCCTGGAGGTCTGATCGGATTCTGCCGTGGGATTCTGCCGGAATTCTGCCTTTTGCCTTCTGCCTTCTGCCTTCTGCCTTCTGCCTTTTGCCTTTTGCCTTTTGCCTTCTGCCTTTTGCCTTCTGCCTTTTGCCTTTTGCCTTTTGCCTTTTGCCTTCGTTCTACAGCAACGCATTCAGCCGCTGGTAGCCCGACCGGCTCACGGGCAGCCGGGACCCGTCGGCCAGGATCGCGACGCGGCTGTCCTTCGCATACAGCTCCACCCTGGCGATCCGCTCCACGTTGACGATGTAGGACCGGTGGACCCGCACGAACCGCGTCGGGTCGAGCGCGGACTCCACGTCGGCGAGCGTCTGCTCTTTCAGGTGGCTCCGCCCGCCGGCGTGGAAGGCCACGTAGTCGTCCTGCGCTTCCACGTAGTCGATCGCGTCGATGGAGAGCACGTGCACCTGCGCGCCATCGCGGATGAGCACACGCTCGAGCGTCCGACGGCGCCGCGCCTCGGCTGCGGCCGCGGCAGGAGGGCCCGCCGGCGCCTCGCGGCCCAGGCGCGCGCGGGCGCGCGCCAGTGCCTCGTTGAACCGCTCGGCGCTGTACGGCTTGAGCAGGTAGTCCACGGCGTGCACCTCGAACGCGCGCAGCGCGTACTCGTCGTACGCCGTCGCGAAGACCACCGCCGTCCGATCGAGCGCGCCGGACAACAGCTCCAGCACCTCGAACCCATCGAGCTTCGGCATCTGGACGTCGAGGAACAGCAGGTCGGGATGGTGCTCGGTGACCGCCTTCACCGCCTCGAACCCGTTTGCGCACTCCGCCGCGAGCCGGATATCGGCATGTCCGGCCAGGTACTCCTTCAGCACCATCCGCGCCGGTGCTTCATCGTCCACGATGACGGCCGTCAACTGCTGCTGCATGGCATCACCAGGTCCACCGTGAACCCGCCGTCGCGCTCGGACGCGCGCGCCGAGGCCGCGGCCCCGAACGCCGTCTCGAGCCGCCGGCGGACGTTGTCGAGTCCCACGCCCGCACCGCGCCGTTGCGGGCGATCGGGGTCGCACGGGTTCTCCACGGCAAGGTGCAGCCGCCCGCCGCGCCGCTCGGCGCTAATCCGGATCTCGCCTCCCTCCACGAGGTGCGCGATGCCGTGTCGCACAGCGTTTTCCACCAGGGGCTGCAGGAGCAGCGGGGGCAGCTCGCACCTGTGCGTGTCCTCGGCGACGCGCCACTCGACGCGCAGCCGGTCGCCGAAGCGCACGTGCTCGATGTCGAGGAACTGCCGGAGCAGCCGGAGTTCTTCGCCGAGCGGGATGCGCTCCTGCCCGCCCACCCGCAGGCTGTCGCGCAGGAAGTCGCCGAGCAGCAGCGCCATCCGCCGCGCCCCGGCGGGATCGCTCCCGGTCAGCGCGCTGATCGAATGAAGGCTGTTGAACAGGAAGTGCGGATCGATCTGCGCGCGCAGCGCGCGCAGCTCCGCCTCACGGGCGTAAACCTGCATCTCGAGCGCGCGCCGCTCCGCCTGGCGCGAGGCGTCGGCGGCGAGCAGCGCGTAGTGCACGGCGCTCGCGAGCAGATACAGCAGGACCCCCACGGCAAAGAGCAGCACCCACTGGACCCGCAGGCGACCCTCGAGCCCCGCGAGTCCCGGCAACGCGGCCTCGAGCGCCCGCGCAAGGGCAATCGCGACGTTGGTCCAGAGCGCGCTCGAGATCGACGCCGCGGCGGCGTGCGCGCCGAGCGTGCGCGCGAGCGCGGTGGTCGTGACCGGGGCGCCGCGCGACACGTACCAGGCCGACAGGCAGATGAAGGCGTAGAGCAGCGCGAGCGGAAAGGCGATCGCCGCGCTCTCCGCCCACCCGAGGTCGCCGCCCGAGGCGAGCAGCACCGCGAGCAGGGCGGCGACCGGCACCCACGCGAGCAGATAGAGCTGGAGCCGCTGACGCTCGGCCAGGATCGGATGGACCACGCCCGCCTCAGGCCGCCCGGTGAGTCTTGATGTCCACGCCGCCCATCACGCACACGCCGCGGATCACGAGACGCTTGGCTGTCGGATCGGTCGACGGTCGCGTGCGATCGTCCGCCCCGCCCAGGATGGCCACGACGCGATTGACCACCATCCAGCCGTCCGGCACGAAGATCTCGATACCCCCCCAGAACGCGAAGACGTCGATCACCGCCTCGCGCGCTGTGATGCCCGCGTCCTGCAAGTCGATCTTCACCCCGCCGAGCAGCGCCGTGGCCTCCCCCCCTTTGAAATCCGGCGAGTTGATCTTGCGGCCGACGCCCGCCATGACGGCCAGGGCGGAGAAAGTGGAATCTTGATCGCGTGGCCCCGGCGCATCGGGCCGTATCGATTGCCAGATCAGATATCCGCCCGCCAGCACGATCGGGACGGGCCAGAGATCGAAGAACTCCAGGCGCAGCACACCAAGGTTGCCGAGCAGCAGCCAGACGCCGAGGAACATCCAGAAGAAGCCGGCGACGCGTCCCGCCGCGCGATGGGCCTGCAGCGCCATGGCGAGCCCGATGAGGATGAGGCCAACCGGCCAGAGCCGGATGATGTACCACGCCTCGAGGACGCCGAAGTTGTCCAGCAGCAGGGCGCCTCCGCCCGCGAGCAGGAGCAGCCCGATGATGAGCTGCGGCGTGACCGTGCGGACCGTCGTTTCCTGGTTCATCTCAGTGTCTCACCTGGGGCTCGGTCCTCCGGCACCCGCCGATGCCCATCGACCGCAGCACCATCAGCAAGCCGGCGCCGACGATGAACACCGGCCAGGAGTCCTCGATCTCCATCGTGCGCGTCATGTCCATCAGGAAGACGGCGCCGATCAGGATCGGCCAGAAGCCGGCGAGCCGCCCGCGGCCCCGGCGGGGCCAGGCGACGTGCGAGACGCCGAGCGCGATCAGCCAGAGCGGCCACCATCGCAGCACCTCGCCGAGCGCCAGCCAGTCGAACCGGTCGAACAGAAACGCCAGGCCGAAGGTGACCAGCAGCACGCCCGTCACGAGGCGTCCCGCGTCGATGCCGCGTTCCGCGCGACGGGGTTCCTCGATCATCTCCACTCCACCATCCTCCTACAGCAGCCGCGCGAGCGCGTGAAACAGGTCGGCGAACTCCCGCGCGAGGCTCGCCATCAGCGGCTGATATTGTCCCGTCGAGATCGCGTCCGCGACGGCGACGGGCTGCTGCAGCACCAGCCAGACCGTGGAGGCCGCCGCGAGCAGCGCGACGACGCCGATGACGCCAAGCAGGGTGAACAGACCGCGTTGCATGGTGTGCTGTCCTTCTATGAGCAGCATACGGGCGCGGGGCAGGGCGTTCCGCCCGTTTTCGGCGAACGGCGGCCCGGCCCCGGCGAACGGCGGCCCCCAACCCGCGCAGGGCGATGCAGATACAATGAACCGCTGCCCAGGGGCGGCCGTCTAACCCTCCACGGGCGGCGCCACCCCGCACCAGCACAGGAGCAGAGAGACCCATGGCGTTGTTCAGGAGCAAGCCGCAGGAGGTGTTCGACGAGGGGGAGGCGCCATCGCCGGGCACGCTGATTTCCGTGCGCAACCTGGAGAAATCGTACGCGCACGGCACGAGCCGGACCTTCGTGCTGCGGCGTGTCTCGATCGAGGTCAGGGACGGCGAGTTCGTCTCGATCATGGGCCCGTCCGGCGCGGGCAAATCGACGCTGCTGCACATCCTCGGCATGCACGACAGCGCGTGGACCGGGGAATACTACTTCCTCGGCCAGCCGGTGCACCGCCTCGCGGCGAAGGACCGCGCGCAACTCCACAAGCAGCACATCGGGTTCGTGTTCCAGAGCTATCACCTGCTCGACCACCTGACGGTCTACGAAAACCTCGAGATCCCGCTGTCCTACCGCGACGTGAAGAAAGCCGAGCGCGAGGCGGTCGTGTGCGACGTGCTCGACCGGTTCGCCATCGTCGGCAAGAAAGACCTGTATCCCAACCAGCTGTCGGGCGGACAGCAGCAGCTCGTGGCGGTCGCCCGCGCGGTGATCTCGAACCCGAAAGTCATCCTGGCGGACGAGCCAACCGGCAACCTGCACTCCAGCCAGGGGCGCGAAATCATGGAACTCTTCAAGCGCCTGAACGAGGACGGGACGACGATCGTGCAGGTGACGCACTCCGAAACGAACGCCGCGTACGGCTCGCGGGTGATCCAGCTGCGCGACGGCTGGGTGGTGGGCGAAGAGGGGGCCGCGCGCGCCGTGTGAGGGCCAGAGCCATTCGCGCTCTACTAGAATAAACGGGTGATCCGCTCCGGCCGTCTCCTCTTGAGCTGCTGTGTCGCGCTTGCGGCGGTGGAGTGCCGCCAGGCCCCGCGCGAGTACCCGCTCAGCGGTCAGATCGTCGCCGTCGACCGCGAATCCCGCCAGCTCACCGTGAAACACGAAGACATCCCGGGGCTCATGCCGGGCATGGTCATGTCCTTCGACGTCGAGGACCAGGGAGAGATCGACCGGCGCACGGTGGGCGAGCTGATCACGGCCACGCTCGTCGTCCGCGACAACGGGTCCGCGCTGAGGAACGTGAAGGTCGTGGGGTCGGCTCCCGTGGATGCCGCGGTCGCGCGCGCCGCGGGCGCGACCCTGCTGGAGCCGGGCGACCTGGTCCCCGAGGGGGAGTTCACCGACCAGGAAGGGCGAGCACGGCACCTGTCGCAGTGGCGCGGTCGCGGCGTGCTCCTCACTTTCATCTACACGCGTTGTCCGCTGCCCGACTTCTGCCCGCGGATCGAGCGAAACCTGCTGCAGATCCAGCACGCGACAGACGCGGATCTGCGGCGCCGCGTCGCGCTGCTGGCCGTGAGCTTCGACCCCGCGTACGACACGCCCGCGGTGCTGCGGAAACACGCCGCGGCGATTGGCGCCGATCCCGCCCTCTGGTCGTTCCTGACGGGGGACCCCGCGGGGATCGAGCGGTTCGCCGCGCAGTTCGGCGTCACGATCATTCGCAACGCGGCCGACGAACGGGACATCACGCACAACCTCCGGACCGTCATCCTCGGCGCGGACGGCAAGGTACGCCAGGTCGTGACCGGCAGCGACTGGGATCCGAACGAGGTGCTCCTGTCCCTTCGGCACGCGAGCGCTGTCGCGCAGTGAGGCGCGACAACCGCGGGATGCGGCGGCCCGGCATGATGGGCGGCGCCCCGCCTCGGTCCGCTTTCACGCCGGCAGAGCGCCGGATACTCGACCCCCTCCGAACGCCGCGTGACGTGCAGCGCTGGCTGAACGCGCTGCCCTACAACACCGAGCCGCCCCCGGGGCGGGCGACGCTTCGCAGCTTCCGCGGCGTCGTACGGCATCGGACCGCCCACTGCCTCGAGGCGGCTCTGGCGGCGGCTGTGATCATGGAGCAGCACGGCTTTCCGCCGCTCGTCCTGAGCTTCGAATCGATCGACGAGCTGGATCACGTCATCTTCGCTTACCGCGCGGCAGGCGGCTGGGGGTCGGTGGCGCGTTCGCGCGATCCCGGGCTGCACGGCCGCAAACCGGTGTTCCGCACCGCGCGCGCGCTCGCGCTCAGCTACGTGGATCCGTACGTGGACTTCACCGGCCGCATCACCGGATACGCGGTGGTCGATCTGCGGGTGCTGGGGACGTACGACTGGAGACTCTCCGAGCGGAACGTGTGGAAGGCAGAGCGACTGCTGCTCGACTGGCCGCACCGCCCAATCAGCAGCTCGGACGCGCGCGTGGAGCGGCTGCGCCGATGGTATCGCGCCTTTCGCGAAGCGCAGGACCGCAAGCCGGCGTACGAGTACGCGGGCTGGCGGCACTGGACCGAGTTGCCCGCCGAATTCGCGCGTCAGTCGAGATCGAAATCGCGCTGAGGCTTCGACACCGGCTCCTCGCGCGCCTGCTTCAGCGCTTCCTCGAAGCGCTTGGACAGCGCGTCGCCGCGCGTCTTCTCCGCCTCGACCGACTGCTTGAAGATCGCTTCCCGCCGCGCCGCCTCTTCGGCGAGGATGCGCGCCGCCTCGCTCAGCTCCGGCCGCGCGCCCTCCCTGGGAGGCTCGCTGTGGCGAACGATGCGCTGCAGGTTGGCGTCGACGACAAGGCCCGCGCCGCAACAGGGACACGCGATCTCGAACTCCGATTTGAGCTTCGTCATTGCTTGTACGGCTTTCCCCACACGAGCTTCACGTCTCCCTCTGCCGAGGAGGCGGTCACCAGTACCCCGTACGGGCGCTGCCGCGACGGGTCGAACTTCTGGCCCATCGCCGCGATGAAGTCGCGCTGCAGGACCGTGAACCGGCCGTTCGGCCCGATCTCGGGCGTCTCCGCCACGTAGTGATCGTTCAGCCAGACACGCACGTTCGACCAGCGTTGCGGCGTCTGGTTGTGAACCCTGACGACGCGATCCTCTACGACGATCGGCGGCCGCACCTCGCGACGGCAGCCGGCCACGACCGACAGCGCCGCGAGAAGCAGCGCGGCGATGGCGGATCGCGCTGGCAGCATGGGTCTATGATATCCCTCATGCTTGTCGCGATGCTCCTCCTCGGGCTGGCGATGGCAGACCCGCAGCCGCTTCGCATGGGCCCGCGGGGCATCGCGGCGTCGGCGCAGCGCGGCGCCAGGCCGCCGGCGACGGCCACCGTCGCGGGGCGGGTGATCGCGCACGACGCCAGGCCGCTTCTGAGCGCGGTTGTGATCATCAGCCCGGTCGACGAGAACGAACCGGACGATCGCCTTGTGAGCGAGGCGAAGATCGAGCCGGACGGCCGCTTCAGCTTCATCGGCGTGCCGCGCGGCCGTTACGTTATTCGCGTCCGCGGCGAGACCAGCCGCGACGGCGCTTCCCTCTTCGCGATCTACGCCATCTCCGTCGACGGGACCGACGTCCGGAACATCGAGATGATCCTGCAGCCCGCCGGCATCATCGAGGGGGAGGTCATGGTGCGCGTGCGGCACGGTCATTTGCCGAAGCCCCTGTTCTCGTCGCTCCGCGTGCGTGCGCCGCTCGCTGACGGATCGCCGTTCGGCGACACGCCCGGCGACAGGGTTCGCGCGGATGGACGGTTCCGGCTGCGCGGCGTCACGCCGGGCGTTCATGTCCTCACGATCGAGGGGCTGACGTTTCCGTGGCGGATCTCCGAGGCGCGCGTGCGCGGTCGCGATGTCACGCGCGCCACGTTCGAGATCGACCATGACCAAGTGCTTCGAGACACCAGGATCGTGCTGACCGACACGGCGGCCGGCGTGTTCGGCACGGTGGCGCTGCCCGCTGGAGTGGCCACGGAGGACGTGCTCGTCGTGGCGTTTCCGGCCGACGCCGCGCTCAGGCAGGTGCCTGTGCGGTTCGTCCGGGCTGCCCGCCTCGCCGACGATCGGTCCTTCCGCGTGCTCGATCTCGCCCCCGGCGAGTATCTGGCCGTCGCCGCGACCGGGATCGCCGAGCGCGACGTCATGGACCCTGACCTGCTGGAGCAGCTCGAGCCGCTCGGCACGCGGGTGACGCTCGTGGAGACGAAGCTCGCGCGACTGCTGCTCGCGGCGCGGCCGCGGCCGGCGGGCTCCGCACCCTGATGGTCGAGCCTCCAGCGCGGCACGCGCATCGCGCGCCCGTCGATCTCCGCATCGTCACCTACAACATTCACCGCTGCCGTGGCATGGATCGACGCGTGCGGCCCGACCGCATCGCCGCCGTGCTCTCGGAGATCGACGCGGACGTTATCGCGCTGCAGGAAGTGGTGGGGGCGGGACCCCACGACGCGGGCCAGGCCGCCGCCCTCGGCGCGGCGCTCGGCATGGGCTGGGTCATGGCCCCCGCCCGCCACCTGCGCGGGCACCTGTTCGGCAACGTGGTGCTGAGCCGCTACCCTGTCAAGTTCCACACGCAGCACGACCTCTCGTGGAAGACGTGCGAGCCGCGGTGCGCGCAGCGCGCAGACCTGCAGGTCGGGGACCAGGTCGTGCACCTCTACAACGTGCACCTCGGTACGGCGGTGTTGGAGCGGCGCCACCAGGCGCGGCGCCTCGCCGCGATCGTCCGCGATCACCGCGTGCTGGGGCCGAAGATCGTGCTGGGGGACTTCAACGAGTGGCTGCGCGGCCTCGCGACGGCGACACTGAGCAGCATGCTCCGGAGCATCGACATCTACGCGCACCTGCGCCGCCGGCGCACGTATCCAGGCGTCTTCCCCATCCTGCACCTGGATCACATCTACTACGAAGGGGCCGTCGAGGTGCGCGGCGTGGAGCTGCCCCGCTCGCCCAAGGTGCTGATCGCGTCCGACCACCTGCCGCTCGTGGCAGACCTGCGCGTCCGGTAGACCCGCAGAGGATGCGGAGTTCGCAGGCAAAAGCCACCGCAGAGAACGCGGAGGGCACAGAGGGGGGCGACCCGCTGGCCCGGGCGGCGCGCAGCGCCGTCGGGTCACCCCTCGCTTGTTCCATGTCTCTGCGCCGCTTGCGTCCTCTGCGGTCTCCCTTCCGACTTGAAAACACGCTCTTCTTGACAGATGAGGTATCAGAATGATATCACTTCGCTATCAGCGGAGGCGATCATGATTCGCGAACTGGAACAGCGCACGATATCCGGCCTCGTGATGCTCCTCGTCCTCGTCCTCTTTGAAGCGATCGGCGTCTGGGGGCTGGTCGAGGCGGCCCGCGCCGACGAACCGCGCCGCCTGCTGCTCTGGCTTCCGTGGCTGGCGCTCGGCGGGCTCGGCCTCGCCGGCCTGTTCACCGTCGCTCCGAACGAAGCGCGCGTGCTGCAACTGTTCGGCCGCTACACCGGGACGGCCCGGGTGCCGGGCCTGTGCTGGGCGAATCCCTTTTACACGAAGCGGCGCGTCTCGGTCCGCGTCCGCAACTTCGAAAGCGCGCGCCTCAAGGTCAACGACCGCGAGGGCAACCCGATCGAAATCGCAGCCGTCGTCGTCTGGCGCGTCGTCGACACCGCGGAAGCGCTCTTCGAGGTCGACGACTACGTCAACTACGTGAAGGTGCAGAGCGAGGCGGCGGTCCGCAACCTCGCGTCGAGCTACGCCTACGACGCGCACCAGGAGGACGAGCGCTCGCTGCGGAGCAGCACGGCGGAAGTCGCCGAGCACATGAAAAAGGAGATCCAGGAGCGGCTGACCAAGGCGGGCATCCAGGTCATCGAGGCGCGGATCAGCCACCTCGCCTACGCGCCCGAGATCGCCGCCGCGATGCTGCAGCGCCAGCAGGCCGGCGCGATCATCGCCGCGCGCCAGCGAATCGTCGAAGGCGCGGTCGGAATGGTCGAAATGGCGCTCGAGATGCTCTCACGCCGCGCCATCGTCCACCTGGACGACGAGCGAAAGGCCTCGATGGTGAGTAACCTGCTGGTCGTGCTGTGCGGCGAGCGCGCCGCGCAACCGATCGTCAACACGGGGACGATCTACTCCTAGCGCGCCGCCGGCACGCAGGCCCGTCATGGCCGAGCGAAAACCGTTCCTGCTCCGGATCGACAAGGACGTCCTGGAGGCCGTTCAGCGCTGGGCGGACGACGACCTGCGCAGCCTGAACGGCCAGATCGAGTTCCTGTTGCGGAGGGCGCTGGCGGAGGCGGGACGGACGCCGAAAGCGGAAAAGAGCAGGGAAAAAAAATAGAACGCAGAGGGAGCCTCTGCGTTCAGGTCTTGCGGCTGCGCGCGCCGTCAGCCTTCTTCCTCGTAGTCCGCTTCTTCTCTGGGCAGCGCGCGGGTGGCGGGGCGCTGCGCTTCGCGGTAGTCGTACAGCGGCAGGTCGCGCACGTGGTGCGTCAGCGTGCACGACGGCGATTTATCCGCCAGGACGACGGTGAGCGCCCGGCCTTCAACGCCTCCGCGGAACGCGATACGGCAGCCGCAGAACAGCCGCGCGTGCGTGAAGCCCTTCATGGGGCGATCATAGCAGAATTCAGATGGCGAGGAGCGCCTTCAATTCGCGCTCGAGCTGCTCCTTCGTCGCGAGCCCGAGATACTTGCGGCAAATTGTACCGTCTTTGGCGATCAGGAACGAGACGGGGATGCCCCACATCGGCCCGTACGCATCGTCGATGATGTCGTTGCGATCGCTGGCCACGAGCACAGGGTAGTTGATCCTCATGTTCTGCGCGAATTTCCGGAGCTGCTCCGGCGCGTCGTCGGTCGAGAGGCCGAGCACCGCGAACCCCTGGTTCTTGTACTTGTCGTACAGCTCGATGAAACCGGGGATCTCCACCTTGCACGGCCCGCACCACGTCGCCCAGAAGTTGAGCAGGATGACCTTCCCCTTGTAGTCCGACATGCGCAGATCGCGGCCGTTCATGTCCTTCACGGTGAACCCGAGGTTGGCCGGTTTCCCCTTCGCGTCGCAGAACGTGGGGGCCGCGCCAGCCGGCAGCGACGCCTCCTCAGCGGCGTCGTCGTGACCGAACAGGCTGATGCCGGCTGGAATCGCCGCGAATCCGAGCGCCACGGCGAGCGCGGCGGCCAGGATCCAGCGGGCACGTGTGGAGAGCGGCTTCATGGTTCGGGGATTTCCTTCCTGAGAGAGGCGGCGATCAGCTGCATTTCTTCGCGAGGTTCCTCTCCGACGAGCACGTATGTGCGATCGCCCGACGACCAGACGACCGCCTCATGTCCGAAGATGTCGACGGTGCGCGGGGTGCGCCCGTCGTCGCGCGCGACGAAGAGGGACACGGGGCGTCCTTCGTGCATGTACATGATGTGCGCGGTCTGGCCGTGGCTGCTGCCACAGCGGCGCACGCCCGAGAGGCGCAGAAGATCGGCGCGGCCGGCGGGGACGACGATGGGCCATCCGTATCGCGTGCGCCAGTACTCCGCGAGCTGTCCCGGCGAACCGCTGACGCGCCGGCTGTTGAAGGCGGCGCACTTGACGTGATCGAGCGTGAGCTGCGCGGCGAGCACCGGCGTGCCGGCGTCGGTCGTCCCGAGCCAGATGACGCCTGCGAGCAGCGCCGCGGCGGCTGCGAGGCTGACAGGGATCCAGCGGCGCGTGTGGCGCGGCGCGCACAGGGCGGCGCACCGCTGGCGCAGCGCCGGCGGCGCATGCTCGCGGAGATGTTCGCGCGCGCCGTGAACCGCCTCGCGGGCTTGCCGTTCCGCCTCGACCCGATCGCGGCACGGCGGGCAGGCGCTCAAGTGCGCCTCGACGTGCGCGCGATCCGGAGGGGCCGCCTCTCCGTCCACGAAGGGCACGACCAGTGAATCGAGCTCAGAGCACCGCATCCGGCTTCATCCTCCCGGTCAGCTTCTCGTGCAGCAGCCGCCGCCCGCGTGAAATCCTGGACATCACCGTCCCGATTGGTATCTCCAGCATCCGGGCAATCTCGGCGTACGAAAACTCCTCGACGTCCCGCAACCAGACGGCCTCGCGGAAGACCGGCGGCAGCGCGTCGAGCGCCTCCCGCAGGTCACGGTCCATCGTGCGACGCGCGAGCGCCGCGTCGGGCGTCTCGAGATGCGCCGCGACGTCGGCGGCGCGGTCAACCGCCTCGCTATCCACCTCGACAGGATCCCGTCCGCGGTCCCGAACCAGGTTCCTCCACGTATTGTGAAGGATCGTGAAGAGCCACGCCTTGAGGTTCGTCCCCCGCTCGAACCGGTGCGCCGCGCGGAACGCCTTGAGATAGGTCTCCTGCACGAGGTCCTGCGCGTCGTCAGCGTTGCGCGTGAGACGCAGCGCCGCGCCGTAAAGGCTGTCGACATGCGACAGCGCGGCGGTTTCGAACGCGTCTCGGTCGCCGTCCGGTTGCTGGACGGCGCGTGGCCGGAAGAGCGCCATGGACATTCCGGCGAACGTCGCCACGCGCCCCGCGCCGCGCGTCCGCCAGGCTCCGCGGGCGGCCATCAAGCTTGAACCCATGGCGCCCGAGCTTTATTCCCGCCATGCGGGATCCAGGCCGTTGCGACGGCCGTCTCAGCTACAGTAACATCCGGTGAGGCGACGGATCGAGTCCAACGCCGGTCTGGCGGCGGGAGTGCCTGCCTGCCCGCCGCGATTGTGTTCCGAGGTGTCCCATGTGTATGCGGACCTGCCGCAGCGCTCGATTGACGGGCGTTGCAGGGCTGGCTTTCCTCCTGCTTGCGGGAGGCGTGACGGACGTGTATGCGCAGACCTCGTTCGTGCCGTACTACGGCAAGAACCGGGTCAAGTACGACAAGTTCGACTGGCACATCTACACGACCGATCACTTCGAGATTTACTACTACCCGGAGCTCGAGCAGCACCTGGAGCGCGTCGCGGCGTACGCGGAGAGCGCCTACCAGCAGGTCAGCGCCGATCTCAAGCACGACCTCGCGTTCAAGGTACCGCTGGTCATCTATAAGACGTCAAGCGAGTTCCAGCAGCAGAACGTGATCGCCGAGGAGCTGCCGGAAGGCGTGCTCGCCTTCGCCGAGCCGCAGCGGGACCGGATGGTCCTGCCGATCGACGAGCCGCCGGATCAGCTGTACCGCATCATCACCCACGAGCTCACGCACGTCTTCGAGTTCGACATCATCCCGCGGTCCCTCGTGCGGCGCGGACTGCCGCTGTGGGTGGACGAAGGGCTGGCGAATTACGAGGCGGGGTACTGGCATCCGCTGGACCTGATGCAGGTGCGCGACGCGGCGATCGCCGACATCATTCCAAAGATGAGCGAGTTCGAGTCGCAGCCGCTCAGCGGGCGCCTTCCCTACTCGCTCGGCCACGCGTGCTTCGAGTTCATCGAGTCGAAGTGGGGCAAGGAAGGACTGCGGCAGTTCCTCTTCGCGCTGCGCAAGAGCGTCATCGGCGGCGGGGAGAACGCGTACGAGGAGGCGTTCCGGCTGAAACCGGAGGAGTTCGACGACCAGTTCGACAAGTACCTGAAGGACCGGTTCAAGCCGTTCCGCGACAAGGAGCGGCCGGCGGACTACGGGAAGGACCTCGCGCCGCGCCCGGACAAAACCCGCTACACCGTCGTCATCGCGATCGAGCCGTCGCCGTCGGGGGACATCATCGCGGCGGCCGCCGGCAACCGGAAGGACCAGGAACTCGATATCATCCTGATCTCGAGCAAGGACGGGCAGGTGATCCGGAACCTGACCAGCGGGTTCAACAAGGACCGCGGGTTCGAGTACATCTCCACGCCGGGGGGCCTGCGGAGCAACACGGTGCCGTGGATGTCGTGGGGCCCCGCCGGTGACCGCATCGCGTATTTCGTCCGCACCGAGAAGGACCGGTCGCTCGTCCTGCAGAACGTCCTCACGCGGCGCATCGAGCAGCGCATCGCGCTCAAGACGGTCGACAATCCCGAGTCGCCAGCCATCAGCCCGGACGGCCGGATCGTGGCGTTTTCGGGGCTTCGCGGCGCGCTGAGCGACATCTTCACCATCGATCTCGACACGCAGGAGATCAAGAACCTCACGAACGACGCGTTCGGCGACTACGGGCCGACGTTCTCGCCCGACGGCAGGTCGATCGTCTACATCGCGCGCGTCAGCGGCAACGACAAGCTGTTCCGCCTCAACCTCTCGACCGGCGAGAAGACGCAGATCACGTTCGGCACCCACGACGACGGCAGCGCCAAGTTCCTCGACGCGGACACGATTCTCTTCCCGTCGACGGCAACGGACCCGAACGAGCCGATCGATCCCGACGTGGCGCGCAACGGCAACATCTACAACATCTGGTCGCTCAACCTGAAGACGGGCGAGCTCAGGCAGTGGACCGACACGATGGGGGCGAACCTGAACCCGGTCGTGCTGCGGGACGAGGCGACGCCGCGGGTGGCGTTCGTCACGTACTACAAGGGAGAGTTCGGCGTCCACACGCTGAACCGGCAGGAACCGCTCCACAGGGCGGCGACTGCGGACTTCGGCGCGCCGGGGCCGATCATCGACTTCACGCCTCCGCTCACGCACACGCTGCTGCGGAACAACACGCGCAAGAAAGGGACGTTCGAGAAGCTGTTCCTCGAGGGGCGCCCGCCGATCAACGTGGGCGTGACGAGCGGCGGCGACGTGTTCGGCGGTTCCGCCGTGACGTTCACCGACGTGCTCGGCGACCAGCAGTTCAACCTGTTCGCCGCCTCGGTGGCGCAGTACCGCACACTCGCGTTCTCGTATCACAACCTCGCGCGGCGCCTGCAGTACGCGCTGCAGGGGTTCTCGCAAACGCAGTTCTTCTACGGCTATCTGCCGGGGCTGATCTACGACCCGAGCTACGCCTTCATCGACCGCGATTTCGCGATCGCGACGCGGACGGTCCGCGGCGGATCGGCGTTCGCGATCTACCCCTTCAACCGGTACGCGCGGCTGGAGCTGTCCGGCGGCCTGTTCCAGTTCAAGGAGCAGTACGACGATCCCGCGGTCGAGGAACTGGCGCGCCTCTACGAGGAGCAGTATTACGGGACCAGCATCTTCCGCGACGGGGCGATCATGCCGTTTGGCGCCACGTTCGTGCAGGAGACGACCGTGTTCCGCGAGTTCGGACCGCTCGCCGGGAACACGGTGCGGATCGGCTACGAGGTGTCCCCCAGGTTCGGCGACTTCCTGTCGCGCCAGACCGTGGACCTCGACGCGCGCTACTACCTGCGCCTCGGCACCACCGGCCTCATCGCGTTTCGGGCGCGCGGGTTCAACAGCTGGGGGGACTACCCGGACTTCATGTACTTCGGCGGGAACTCCGAGATGCGCGGGTACGAGTATCTCGAGTTCCTCGGCCACAAGGCGATGTTCGCCAACGCGGAGCTGCGCTTCCCGCTGATCGAGGCGATGCTGACGCCGCTCGGCGTGATGGGCGGCATCCGCGGCGTGATCTTCTTCAACATGGGCGCGGCCGGCCTCAAGGGCCAGCCGCTCAAGCTGTGGACGAGCGGGACGGAGGTGGTGGACACGATCGCCGACGTGCAGTTCGATCCCATCACCGGCTCGTTCATCCCGATCGGCGAGAAGCGGACGATCTCGGGGTTCCGCCTGCGCGACGCGCGCGCGTCGTACGGCGTGGGGCTCGAGACCTTCGCGTTGGGGTTCCCGATTCACTTCGACTGGTCATGGCGCACGCTGTTCAATCGCGACTGGGAAGACGCCCTGTTCGCGATACGCGGCGGAAGCGGATGGTTCCGCAAGGCCCGCTTCTCGGTGTGGATCGGCTATGACTTCTGATGCAGCGCTGCTCTAAGGTGGTGGCGCTCCTGGTCGATTACCTGGAGCGCCGCCTCCCGCCGGAGGTCCGGTCCCAGCTCGAGCATCACCTCGCGCGCTGCGAGGTGTGCCTCCGGCAGCTTCGCACCTACGAGTCGACGGTCTCGCTGCTCCACTCCATCAGGGAAGACGAACTGCCGCCCGAGCTGCGGTACAGCCTTCGCGCCTTCCTCGATCAGAAACGCTGCTGCGACAACTGACGCGATGGGGCTGCCTGCCAAGACACCCGCCGAGTCCGCGACGGAAATGGTGCAGGTCGTCCTGCCGAACGACGCGAACCCGCTCGGGTTCATTCTCGGCGGCACGGTCATGCACCTGATCGACATCGCCGGCGCGATTGCCTGCCATCGTCACACGCGCACGCTGCTGGTCACGGCGGCGGTCGACGGCCTGCAGTTTCTCCATCCCATCAAGGTCGGCGACCTGATCATTCTCAAGGCGCGCGTGACCGCCGCCTGGGACACGTCGCTCGAAGTGGAAGTGGAGGTGTTCTCCGAGGAGACGCTGACGGGGGTCCGGCGGCTGACGAGCCGCGCCCATTTGACCTTCGTCGGGATCAATCGCGACGGCGGTCGCGTCCCCATCCCGCCGCTGCTGCTGCAGACCGACGAGGAAAAACAGAAGGCGGCGGAAGCGGAGGGACGCCGCGCCGAACGGCTGAAGGCGCGCGCGCGATTCAGATCTTCGTAGAGCGGCGAGAAACCGTGGAGGACGCACAGAGGCGTTCCTCCTTGCGTTCTCTGCGGTTGCGTTTTTTCAGCGTTCTCCCTGGACGCCCGTGTAGCGCTCTCAGCGATCTCCGATCGGCTTCTTGATCAGCCCGCGCAGTCCCCGCTCGAGCCGCTTCTTCAGTTCCTCCTTTGCCGCGTCGCGCAGCAAAGCTCCCGCCTGCACCTGGTAGCTCGGCGCGTTGAACGGGCCGGAGATCGCGATCGGCACCGCCACGTTGCCCGCCTGATCGCTGCGCGCGCGCAACACCATCTGGATCTGATCCCTCGCCAGATCGATCGTTCCCTCGCCGGCCGCCTCGAGGTCGGGCGCGACGAGGACGAGATCGTCCGTGCGCAGGACGCCGTTCTCGATCGAACCCGTGCCTGTCAGGCGCGTGAACTTCGTCCGGTCCGCCGGGTCCGCTTCGACCGCTGCCGGCCGCCCGCGGATCTGGTCCGCCATCGACCGTGCGCGCGCGAGCATCCTGAGGAAGTCCGCTCCCTCGATGCGTCCGTCGCTCACCGTCATCGCGACGCGACCGTCCACCGACTCCATGATCCGCGCCGGATCGGCCCCCGCGGCTTCAAGCCGGATCGACACGTCTCCCGTGCCGGAAAGCGCGGTAATGGACTGGGCATCGGTCAGAAGAGGCTGGAAGCTCACGCGCGACAGCCGCCCCTCGACGCGATAGGCCGGGGCGCGATGGCGTGCGTCCATCTGCCCGGATAGCTCGCCTGCCCCGCTGTACAGCGCGGCGCGGATCGGCGTCACGGTAATCATGCCGTTTCGGGCGGCGAGCGTTGCCGAGACGTTCGTGAGTTGGAGGCCGAACGCGCGGAGGGCGCGGACCTGCAGCCGCGCTCGCCCGGTCAGTTCGCGCAATGCCGCGTACGGATCCGCCGCGGCGGGCTCGGACGGCGCCGCTTGCGTGCCCGGCAGATACCGATCCACGTCGAGCGAGTCCACCTGGACGGCCGCGTCCCACTCCGGCCTCGGTCCACGCTTCATCGTCGCCGAGCCGGTGATCCGGCTTCCGTCGAGCAGGAAGACGAGGTTGTCGAGCCGCATCGCGGCCGCCGAAGTCGCGAGCTGCGCGGACAACGATGCCGAGGTCATCGCGTTCGCGCCGGCCGGAACGTAGGGAGTGCCCGTCTGCGCGAGCAGCTTGCGCAGGTCGAACCTTTGCGACTCGACGCGACCCTCGAACTCCGGCGCCTCGAGCACGCGCGTGCCCCGCAACGCGGCCGTGAACGACATCTCGCCTATCGAGCCGTTGACGTCGGACAGATCGAGCGCCTGCCGTGCGATGTCGAACACCATCCGGCCATCCAGCGAGACCGGCGTCGTCGTGGCCGCTCCCGACGGCGCAAGGTTGAACCGGAGCGACACGTCGGTCGGCGCCGAGCCGCCGAACGCGGCGGTGGACACCGAGAGATCGCGCAACTCGTAGCCTGCGGTCCGCAGCGTCCCGCCCGATCCTCGGATGCCGCCGACCTCGATCTCGCGGGACCGCAGCAGCGGCAGCAGCTTCACCTTGAGACCGATTTCCCCAAACCGCGCGAGCGGATCGCCGCCGGTCTGGCCGGGCTCGCCGATGCTCACCCCCTTCAGCTCGGCGCCGAGCCAGGGGAAGAACGCCAGATCGATCGGCCCCTCGATTCGCAGTTCCCGGCCCGTCTGCGCGCGGACGTATTCGGTCGCGCGCGCGCGCAGCCGGTCCTCGTCCAGGAGAATCCAGAACAGGATCGGCACCGCAATCGCGACGAGGACGATGACAGCGGCGACACCGATGAGGAGCTTGCGCATGGACGCCCCCGCGGCTTAATTGCCGAGCGACAGGGTGCTTCGCGGCAGGTCGATCGTGACCGTGTACTTGCTCAGGAACTGGTGCCCGACGATTCCGCCAAGCTGGAACCCGAGCAGCTCGCTTGGCGCCTGCAGGTTGAGCACCACGACGGCCATTCGTCTCATCTGGAGCTCTTCAAACGCGAGGTCCACGTTCGGCAGGAGAAAAGCATCCGGATCCCATCCCGACGTGCCGTACACCCGGAGCGCAATCCGGCGCCCCTCCGGCGCGAGCCGCAGGGAGCCCACCGTGGACTGGCTGATCGAGATCACTTCCCCGCCCGTGTCGATGACGAAGTTCGCCGGGTGCGCGCCGTTGATCAGTCCCTGTACCATCGCCAGCCGGTGCAGCCACAGGGGCAGCTCCATCGCGTCAGACTGCCGCGGCAGCGAGTCGCCGAACGTGAGGAGTCGCAGCTTGTAGTCGATCGTCATCGACAGGCCGAGCACGAGGGGTGAGAAGGCTTCGGTCTCCCGGGTCGGCATCCCCTGCAGCGGCGGGTTCTTGATCAGGCAGGGCACGTTCGCCACCATCATGTTGCCGATCTGGAGCTTGTCGATGCGCCCCACCTGGAGTCCGCGCAGTCCCACCTCGCCCACTCCGGCGCTTCGGACGTAGGTGACCGGCCGCACGCCCACGCGCTCCGCGAGGCGCTGCGAGATGATCGTCATCTCCGCGCCGGTGTCCAGGGTAAAGTCGGTGTAGCCGCTATCGTTCACGCGCGCCTTGACGACGACCTTGTCGCGGACGAGGCGAAACGGCACGATGTGCACCTTGGCGTCTCCGGCGGTCACGTCCAGCGGGCGTCGTCCCTCGAAGGACTGGAGGAAGCGCACCTGCGCGCGCGCCCACGCAGCCTTGTCGGATTTGTCGCGGTTGGGCAGCAGGTTGACGTAGTTCTCGAACGCGCCGGCCGCGGCGTCGAACGCCTTCATGCGCTGGTAGGTGGCGCCGAGCGTGTAGTGGTACTCGGCGTCGGTGGGGGCCGCGCGCAGCGCCGCCTGGACCTCGACGGTCGCTTCATCGAGACGGCTCCGCGCCGCCAGCACGCGTGACAGTCCGTGGCGGGCGCGCGGCAGATTCGGATCGAGCGCCAGTGCGTCCCGCATCGCGTTCTCGGACGCCTCGAAGCGCCCGAGCGCCCACAGCGCGTCGCCGAACACCGAGAGCGCCTCGGCGGAGTGCGGCTCCGCTTTCACCAGCGTATCCGCTTCCGCGAACGCCTCCTCGAACTCGCCGACACGGAGGAGCGCCGTGACGAGCCGCGCGGTGGCCGCCGACGCGAGATGGACCGGGGCGTCCCGCCGCGCGCGGCGAAACGCCGCAATCGCGTCGTTGTAGCGCCCATCCTTGAGAAGAAGCGTGCCGAGCTGGAGCTGGATATCGGCGTCCGCGCGGGCAGGCCCGTCCTGCTGGGACGCCGCGATCGGGGAAGCGGCCCTGTCGGCAAGCGCGAGCACGAGCGCAGCGGCAGCCAGAATCGCCGGAGCCGGGACGCTCAACTGGAAGGCCTGGCGCACTGGCCAGATTCTAGTGCGTGTAGCGCTCGATGGGAACCCCGTCGTACATCTCGTCGATCCGGAGGATCTGGAACTTCCGGCTGTAGCCGGCAAGCTCGTAGTCCTCGCTCATGATGAGCGCCTTGACGGGTTTGGTCGGACACACCTCCGCGCAAAGCCCGCAGAAGCTGCATCGCGAGAGGTTGAAGTCGAAGTAGTCGAGCACCTTGAGCTTCGACCCCGGCTCACGGTGCCCGCCGAGGGAAATCAGGTCGTCCGGGCAGGCCTTCGCGCACTGATCGCAGACGATGCAGGTTTGCGCGCCGGTCTCGGGCTCGACCTGCAGGCGCAGCACGCCGCGGAAACGGGGAGCGACGGGACGCCGCTCCGCCGGATACTGAAACGTGAACGCCGGCTGGGGGGTGTACTTCAGCGTGATCCAGAGCCCCTTCAGAATGTCCACGAGGAAGAAGTGCTTCAGGAAGCCAATCAGCGCAACCACGTTATGCCTCCGCCTCGAGAACCCTCGGCTCGTTCTCCCCGACCGGGATGAATCGCTCCTTGCGGAGGACGGTGCTTTCGCGCTTGATTCTGTCCTGCAGGCGCATCAGCCCGTAGAGCAACGCCTCCGGGCGCGGCGGACAACCGGACACGTACACGTCCACCGGCACGATCTTGTCGACCCCCTGCAGCACGCTGTACGTCGGGAACGGCCCCCCGGCGTTGGAGCAGCTGCCCATCGAGATCACCCACTTCGGTTCGGGCATCTGGTCGTACACGCGCCTGAGGACCGGCGCCATCTTCTTCGTCACCGTGCCGGACACGATCAGGAGATCCGCCTGCCGCGGCGAGGCGCGGAAAATCTCGGAACCGAACCGCGAGATGTCGAACCGCGACGCGGATGCCGCCATCATCTCAATGGCGCAGCACGCGAGGCCGAACGTCGCCGGCCACAGCGAGGACTGGCGCGCCCAGTTGAGCAGGTTGTCCAGGTTCGTGGTAATGAAATTGTCCTCGAACCGATGTTCCAGTAATCGCATAGGGATTCAGAGGCGCGGATGCACGATGAGTGCCCTGCTCCTCCACTCCATTCTAAGCCCTTTTGGCACAACTACTTCTGGTAATACTGCGCGTTGACTGGAATGAACGACTTCCATTTTTCCGGCACTTCATCGAGCGCGAAGATCGCCTCGACCGGGCACGCCGGCACGCAGGCGCCGCAATCGATGCACTCATCCGGGTGGATGTAGAGCATCTCGGCTGTTTGGAACTCCGCTTCGTCCTTTCGCGGGTGAATGCAGTCCACCGGACACACGTCCACGCAGGCGGTGTCCTTGGTGCCAATGCAAGGCTCGCAGATGATGTAGGCCAACGCTTCCTCCTCCGTTTTCATTTCTAAGTGGGGCTCTGCCCCACACCCCGGCTCGGTCGCTTGCGGGGCCCCACCGCCCCGCCGCCGCTCCCTCGCGCGGCGCGCCGTGCGCGCCGTCCCGCGCGCTCGGCCCCACACCCCGGCTCGGCCCCACCCCCCGCCTTCGCGCAAGCGCTACGGCGGGCCGCCGAAGCCTTGGCGGAGGCTGGCCGGCTCGGTCGCTTGCGATCTGGCTACGCGATTGCGGCCGTCGCGGCCGGCAGATAGCCGAGCCGCAGCGAGATCAGCCGCGCAACCTCCCAGGCCGCGCGCGGCACCGCATCGCTGAACGCTCGCTCGTCCGATGCGTGGATGAACTGCCCCACGCGCGCGACCTCGCGCCCGGTGTAATCGAACACGGGCGCGCACGTGCAGAGCATCCGTTGCGGATCGGGCGCGATCGCCGGCGCGCCAAGCCGCACGAGCGCGGCATCGGCGTTTGCCGCGTCACGCGGTTGCGACATCCGAACGCAGGTCAGGCGTCTGGTTGTCCCCTCGCCGGTGAAGAACATGGCGCAGTGGCCCGGCATCTCGCGGCCGTACGCCGTGTACGTCCCGATCTCGTCAGGCCCCGCGCGCCAGATGTACGTCACTTCGCCCGCGGACGGTACCGCGAAAAATGCGCGCTGTGCCGTCCTCAGGACGTGCTCGCGGATGACTGGATACGCGTGAAGCCTCAACTCGGACCGGCCCATGAGGCGGAACGAGAGGTCGAGCATCTTGAGGGTCAGGCTGTAGCGCGCCGTCTCCTCGTCCTGGCGCACGTAGCCGCGGCGTTTCAGAACGTTCAGGAGCCGGTGGACGGTCGGGGCGGGCATGCCGAGCGCCCGCGACAACTCGCGAACGCTCAACCCGCGCCCCGAGACGCTCAGCGCCTCGCAGATTTCCAAGGCTTTTTCGAGCGAAGTCGCACGTTTCATTATACGGAACGCCGTTTCACATTCGTTATACACCTCCCAACAGCCGGGATCAAGTTCGAACCCCGGAGCCTACTCCCCTACCCGGACGATCATGACGAGGGTGCCCGGGTTCAGGCGGCGAAGTTCTGCGTCCGGGTAGGGAGAAACGAGAAGCACGACGTGCGTAACGCGGCCGTTCCGAAACATCGGGCCGCGAGCGACCCTCGGAGCGAGCCCGCCGTATAGGCGTGCGAGTCGGGCGCGGTCATAGAGCGAGGCGCCATCGAACAGCGTTGTCGAGACCGCCCGGGCCACGCGCCACGAGTCGGGATGGGTCGGGCCCGATCGTTCGCGGAAGAACCGCGCGATCTGATCGATGGGCTGCGCGGATGTCAGGAAGCTGAAGTCGGCGGCGCGTGCGGGGGGCGCGAAGACGCGCCGGTGCTCTGCGGATGGGATCGTCAGCAGCGCGAGCAACAGGGACGTGACAATCCGAGCATTATAATCGCCGCTTGGCCCACTCACTGCCCTGTCGCGCCGTTCTTCTCGCGGGCGCCGCGCTCGTCGTCAGCGCGGCCCGCCCCGCGACCGCGCAGTACCTTCCCTCGTCGCCCATCGCGCTCGCCGGGGGCCGGATCGTCATTGGCGGGGACATCGCGGCGAGCATCGGCCCGCGAGACGAGGAGGGATGGTTCAACTATACGGATTACGAGCACGATGCGCTGCGGCTGTTCCGCGTGAGCGTGGCGGGTGAATGGCGGATCGCGCGGCGGCTCTCGGTCCTCGGCGAGCTGCGGTCCGAGAACGTCGAGCGTCCGCAGGCGTACGCCGCGTACGTGCGCGTCCGGCCATTCGCCAACGTGCCGCTGGACGTCCAAGGGGGACGAATTCCGCCGACCTTTGGCGCGTTCGGCCGCCGCGTGTACTCGAACGACAACCCGCTCATCGGGTACCCGCTCGCGTACCAATACCTCCTGTCAATCCGTCCCGACGCGATCCCCGAAACGCCCGACGATCTTCTGCGGATGCGCGCGCGTGGCTGGCAGCCGTCGTTTCCCCTCGGGTCCGCTGAATTGCGGCCGGGCGTCCCCGTGATGACGGCGTTCGAATGGGACACCGGCATCCAGGTGCGCGCGGGCCCGGATCGCGCGCAGGTAGCGATGGCGGTGACCAACGGATCGCTCTCCGCCCCACGTTTCTCCGACGACAACGGCGGAAAGCAGGTCGCGGCGCGGGCCCAGTTTCGCCCACTGTTCGGGCTCGTAATCGGCGCGTCCGCCGCGCGTGGCGCCTGGCTGAGCCGGGAGATCGAGCAGCTTGCGGCGCGCGAGGGGTCCTCGGCGCAGCAGGCGATCGGCGTCGACGTCGAGTACTCGTGGGGGTACTGGATCCTGCGCGGCGAAGCCATCCGAAGCACGTGGACGATTCCGACAACCGATCCCGACGGTGTGCGCTTCGATCTCAGCGCAACGACGGGGTGGATCGAGGGGCGCTACCGACTCACGCCGCGGCTCTACCTGGCGGGGCGCGCCGACCGGCTGACCTTCTCGACGATTGCCGGCTCGCTGTTCGGCGGCGCCGCCACGGCGTGGGACGCGCCGGTGACGCGTCTCGAAGTGGGTGGCGGATGGTACCTGCAACGCAACCTGGTGGCGCGCGCCGCGGTGCAGCGCAACTGGCGCGACGGCGGACGCAAGCGCGAGCGCACGTTCCTGTCTGGACAGCTGCTGTTCTGGTTCTGATGCCTCGGTCATCTTCGACGCTGTCTCTGGCCCTCGTCACGATTTCGGCGTTCCTCCTGACGATTGACACCGCCGGACGCGCGAACGGCCGTATTCGCGGGCGCGTCCTGCTCGAACAGTCGGCCGCCGGGGTGCAGCCGCGTCCCAGCGTGGCGGATCTCGGGATGCGCGACGCGCCCGGCGCCCGCGCCGATCAGCGGCGCAGCGTCGTGTACCTGGATACCGCGCCGCGCGGCGCCTTCGAGGATCGGGGCGAGATGCGCGCGCTCATGGACCAGCGCGACGAGACGTTCGTGCCGCACGTGCTGGCAATCATGGCGGGCACGACGGTGGAATTCCTGAACAGCGACCGGACGTACCACAACGTGTTTTCGCTCTCACGCGAGCGGCCCTTCGATCTCGGGCGCTACCCGCGCGGAAAGTCGAAGTTCGTCCGGTTCGATCGCCCCGGCATCGTGCGCGTGTTCTGCGACATTCACTCGCACATGTCCGCGTACATCCTGGTATTCGGCCATCGGTACTTCGCGCTCAGCGACGCCGAGGGCCGGTTCGCCATCGACAACGTTCCTCCCGGCACCTACACGGTGGCCGTCTGGAACGAGGCGTTTTCCAGGGAACTGCGCCGGGTATCCGTGCCCGATGACGGAGGAGAGGTCGAGCTGAACGTCACGCTCGGCCGTGTTGCGCGCTAGTGTCGGTCTTCTCCTCGCTCACCAACCGCATCTTCTTCGCCACGTCGCTGCTGGCCGTCGTGTCGATCGGCGTGGCGGTATACCGCGTGAACAGCGCGGTCACCGCACAGGCCGAGCAGGAGCTGCAGCGCGGGCTCGAGGAGGCCGCGCGGCTCGTCGAGAACTATCGGTCCATGCTGCTGGAAGTGTTCCGCCGCGAGGCGCGGTTGATCGCGGACCTGCCGAAGTTGAAGGCTGCGGTCTCGACCGACGACCCGCCGACGGTAGCGCCGATTGCTACCGAGTACGCGGACGGGCTCACGGCCGATCTCTTCGTCGTCACCGGCCGTTCCGGGCGGCTGCTCGCGTCGGCGGGCGCCGTCCCGGTCGATCCCGCGCGAATGCCGCCGGGCATCGCGGAGGCGGGGCGCGGGCGCGAGTCGGTGTACTTCTGGCCGACGACACGGGGGCTGCTGGAGCTGGTGTCGTCGCCCATCTGGGAGCCGGGGCAACCCTCCGTGCTCGGCACGCTGACGGTCGGGTTCGCGCTCGACGACGCCGTGGCGGCGCGACTGAAAGGGCTGACGGCGAGCGACGTCGCGTTCATCTTCGATGGGACGGTCCAGGCCGCTACGATCTCGCGCGAGCACTGGGTCGAGCTGGCACGCGCGGCCGGCACGGCGGGCCCGGCGCGACGGATCCTCGGCGAAGAAGAGTACGTGGCCGTCGGCCGCCCGCTCCTGGCGGTCAGCCGCCCGCTCTTGCTGCAGGACGCGACCGTGCCCGGCGCGTCGCTGCACCGAACGCTCGTGCTGCGCTCGCGGACCGAGCGGCTGCAGGTGCTGGGGCGCCTCCACGCCGCGCTGGGCGTGACGGCGGCCATCGCGGTGCTGGCGGCGATCGGCCTGAGCTACGCCCTCGCGCGCACAGTGACGCGGCCGCTCGGCGTGATCACCCGCGCGATGCGCGATCTGGCGGCGTCCGGAGATCTGACACGGCGCATTCCGGAGCCGCCGGCCACCCGCTGGGACGACGAGGACGCCAAGCTGCTGGCGCGCACGTTCAACACGATGACCGCGTCGATCGGCCGGTTCCAGCGCGAGGCGGCGCAGCGCGAGCGCCTGTCGTCGCTCGGGCGGCTGTCCACGGTGATCGCGCACGAGATCCGCAACCCGCTCATGATCATCAAGGCGGCGGTGCGGCCGCTACGCCGCGACGCGGCGCCCGAGCAGCTCCGGAAGATCGGCGCGGACGTCGAAGAGGAGATCGCCCGTCTCGATCGCATCGTCTCCGAGGTGCTCGACTTCGCCCGGCCCATCCGCTTCGATCTCGCGCCCGCGGACCTGAACGCCATTTGCCGCGATGCGGCGCGCGCCGTCTGGGCCGGGGACGCGCCGGCCGGCCCGGAGCTGCAGCTCGACCCAGCCCTGGAATCCTGCATGACGGACGCCGAGCGCGTGCGGCAGGCGCTCGTCAACGTGCTGACCAACGCGCGTCACGCCGCGGAGGGACGCGCCGGCGGCGCGCGGGTGCGGCTCTCGACCGAACGGCGCGATCCGGTGGCGCGCGTGCTGGTGCGGGACAATGGCCCAGGCATTCCGCCCGAGGCGCTCCCGCGCGTGTTCGATCCGTTTTTCACGACCAAGCGCACGGGATCGGGCATCGGCCTTGCGATCACGCGCAATATCATTGAGGGCCTGGGGGGCACGATCGCCGTCGCGGCCAGCGACGCCAGCGGGACGACGTTCGCGATCGAGCTGCCGCTCGCCACGGAGGGCACGATCGGTGCGTAACAAGCGGGGGGCGATCCTGCTCGTCGACGACGAGAGCAAAATCCGGATGGCGCTGGCCGACGCGCTGCGCGAGGAGGGGCACGAAGTGCTCGCCACGGGCAACCCGCGCGAGGCGCAGGCGCTGCTGTCGCAGCGCCTGTTCGACGTGCTCATCGTAGACAACCTGATGCCGGAGCTGACCGGCCTCGACTTGATCCGCGAGATCGCCTCGTCCGCGCCGGCGGGCGAGCGCCCGCAGATGATCATGATGACGGCGCACGCCACGATCGAGAGCGCGATCGAGGCGATGAAGCTAGGTGCGTCCGACTACCTGCAGAAGCCGTTCGAGATCGACGAGCTGCTCGTGATCGTCAACCGGGCGCTCGACGTCCAGCGCCTGAGCACCGAATACGGTTACCTGCGCAGTGAGCGCGACCAGGAGTTCGGCGACTACGGCATCGTCGGGCGCAGCCGGAAGATCGAGGACGTCATCAAGACGATCGATCTCGTGGCGCAGTCTCGCAGCACGGTGCTGGTCACCGGCGAGACCGGCACCGGCAAGGAGCTGGTGGCCCGGGCCATCCATCACCGTAGCGCGCAGCGCGACATGCCGCTCATCAAGGTGAACTGCGCCGCGATCCCGGAGACCCTGCTCGAGTCCGAGCTGTTCGGCCACGTGAGAGGGGCGTTCACCGGCGCGGTCTCCAACAAGAAGGGCAAGTTCGCGCTCGCCGACGGCGGGACGATCTTCCTGGACGAGATCGGCACGATGAGCACGGCGCTCCAGGCCAAGCTGCTGCGCGTCCTGCAGGAACGCGAGTTCGAGCCGCTCGGCTCCGAGCGGAGCCAGCAGGTGGATGTGCGGGTGATCGCCGCGACCAACCGCGACCTGCGGCAGATGGTCTCCGAGAGCAGGTTCCAGGAGGATCTCTTCTACCGCCTGAACGTGATTCCGCTCGCGCTCCCGCCGCTGCGCGAGCGGCGCGACGACATCCCGCCGCTCGTGGAGCACTTCGTCCGCAAGCACGCCCGGCGCGCCGGCAAGCGCATCGACGGCGTCGATCCGGCCGCGCTGAAGGCGATGACCCAGTACGACTGGCCCGGAAACGTGCGCGAACTGGAGAACGCGGTCGAGCGCGCGGTCGTGCTCTCCACGACTCCGGTGATCCAGGCCGGCGCGGTCTTCATGCTCGGCGCGGTCGGCGCCGCCCCGTCGGGCCTTCCATCGCTCAACCTGCAGCAGAACCTCGTATGGGTCGAGCGCGAGACCCTGCGAAAGGCGCTCGACAGCGCGGGCGGCGTGAAGAAAGACGCGGCGGAGCTGATGGGAATCAGCCAGCGCGCCATGAGCTACTACCTCACCAAACACAAGCTGGAATAGCCCTTACGCAGCCCGTAAGCCATTACACGCGGCGTAAGCCCCGCTGATCGCCCCGCCGTTCTTTCCAGCCATTTCTGTCGGCACCGTGCTTGCCTTTGTCGAAGTCCGCGAGGCCCCGGACTACATCCGGCGGTGAGGAACACTTCGATGCACGTCGGAACTCGGAAGATGACACTGGCCCTGGCCGCAGCCGCGCTCGCGGCGGTTGGATGCGACGAGAGCCTGCGGGACCTCACCGGCCCCACGCCGGACCTGGAGGTCTCGTTCGCGAGCATTCAACAGCAGATCTTCCAGACTACCGACGCCTCGGGCAGGACGGCCTGCACGAACTGCCACACGAACGCCGGCCGGGGCCCCGCCGCAGAGCTGAACCTGCTGCCGGAGTTCGCGCACGCGGCGCTCGTGAACGCGCCGAGCCGTCAGAACCCAGGGGCGGTACTCGTGGTGCCGGGCGATCCCGACAACTCGTACCTCGTGCGCAAGCTCGAGGGAGCGGCGAGCATCGCCGGCGCGCGCATGCCGCGCAACGGCCCGCCTTACCTGACGAGCGGACAGTTGCTCGTGATTCGGCGCTGGATCGAGAACGGCGCTCGCGCGGACTGAGGAAGTAGGAGTACTGATGCAGCTGATTGTCCCCGTCATCGCCGCCTGGGCCGCCTGGGCCGGCTGGCTCGACGCGGCTTCCCCTGACGCCGCACGCGCGCGAACCGTCACGGTCGCGCCGGTCGTGCAGCAGGAAGCCGACGAGCAGCCGAGCGACGCCCGGGTCAACCCCTCACAGCCGGACTTCACGCTCGTCGCGCTGCCGACGACGCTGCGCGTGCCGGCTCGCAAGAGCGCGTTTCGCGTGACGCACCGCTTCACGCGCCCGCTCGGGCAGGGAGACTTCGGCGACCTGGCGGGGGACTTCTTCGGGCTGGACTCCGGCTCCCAGATTGGCCTCGAGTTCCGCTTCGGCCTGCTGCCGGGTGGGCAGATCGGCATCCACCGCACCAACGACAAGACGATCCAGTTCTTCGGCCAGTACGACCTCTTGCGCCAGGGACCGGGGCGGCCGTTCGGCCTCGCGGCGTACGGCTCGATCGACGGGACGAACAACTTCAAGGACAGCTACTCGCCGGCGATTGGCGCGATCGTCTCGCGCGAGCTGGGGCGGCACGGCGCGCTGTACGTCTCGCCCATCTGGGTCAACAACTCTAACCTGCAGCCGAGCGAGCTCGTGGACGACAACGACACGCTGCTCGTCGGCGTGGGCGCGCGCCTGCGCGTGCGCCCCACCGTCTACGTCGTCGCCGAGATCGCTCCGCGGGTCAGCGGGTTCGATCCGGGCGCAAACCAGGCAAGCGTGGCGATCGAGAAACGGGTCGGGGGGCACGCGTTCCAAATCAACTTCTCCAACGCATTCGGCACGACCATGGCGCAGATCGCGCGCGGCGGCCAGACACAACCGGACGGCGACAGCAACTGGTATCTCGGGTTCAACATTTCGCGGAAGTTCTTCTGAGAGGGCGGAGCATGCAAATCAGGACGGCCTTCGGGCTCGCGGCGGCGGCGATCGTGGCGGCAACGGCGGTGGCGTGCGGCGGCGGTTCGTCCCCCACCGCGCCATCAGGTGGAGGTAACCCGTCGACGGGCGGCGTCGGCGCGACCATCACGATCACCCCGAGCGGTGTCAATCCCTCGAGCGTCAGCATCGCGGCGGGACAGTCGATCGCGTTCGTGAACAACGACACGCAGGCACACGTGATGAGCTCGGACCCGCACCCGTCGCACACCGACTGTCCCGCGCTCACCGTGGGCTCACTCGGAGCGGGGCAGACGCGCACGAGCAACCCGCTCACGAGCGCGCGCACCTGCGGTTTTCACGACCACGACGCCCCCGGCGACTCACGCTGGCAGGGCCAGGTCAGGGTTCAGTAGGGCGCCGCAGCGCCCTGCGACAAGCTGGGAGTGTTGGCGGGGCTTGTGCCGTCGCGGATGGTCCGCGGCGACAGCTCCGGCAGCCCCGCCCCTCCCTCTCTCACAGGCTTCAGGCTTCGGGCTTCAGGGACCAGGGTTCAGGGTTCAGGGTGTAGGGTCTGGGACTCAGGATGTGCCGACGAGTCCTCGATCCCGAACCCCTGAACCCTGAACTCTAAGCCCTGAACCCTGAGCCCTCGTCACTTCCCCCTGAACCTGGGCTTTCGCTTCTCGAGGAACGCGGTTGTCCCTTCGATCTTGTCTTCCGAATCGAAGCAGATCGCCTGCGCGAGCGTCTCGATGAGGAGCCCGGAGTCGAGATCGACGCGGGCGGAGGCGTTGAGCGACAGCTTGGCGAGGCGGGCCGCCAGGGGCCCGAGCCGCAGGATGCGATGGGCGATGTCGCGCGCCCGCGGGAGCAGTTCCGCGGGCGGCGCCACGGCGGTGACCAGCCCGATCCCGAGCGCGCGCTGCGCATCGATCAGCTCGCCTGTCAGGATCAGGTGCTTCGCGCGCCCGAGCCCGATGACGCGGGGCAGGCGCTGCGTGGCGCCGGCGCCGGGAATGATGCCGAGGTTCAACTCCGGCTGGCCGAACTTCGCCGTCTCCGACGCCACGCGGATGTCGCAGGCCAGCGCCAGCTCGCATCCGCCGCCGACCGCGAACCCGTTCACGGCGGCAATCGTCGGGCGCGGGAAACGCTCGATGGCGGAGAACAGCGACGAGTTGATGCCGGCCAGTCCGTCCTCCAGGGTGCGCCCGCGGATGTCGTTGATGTCTGCGCCCGAGACGAACGCCTGATCGCCGCCGCCCGTGATGATCAGGACGCCGACCTCCTTGTTGGCCGCCAATTCCTGCAGCGCCGCGTGACACTCCCGCACCGTCTCGAGGTTCAGCGCATTGCGCACCTCCGGCCGGTCGATCGTCAGCAGCGCCGTCTGCCCGTCAATCTCGACGCGAATGTTCTTCATTCTGAACCCTGAGCCCTGCCCGCCTCCGCCAGGGCTACGGCGGGTCCGCCGTAGCGCTTTCGCGCGAAGGCGGAAACCCTGAACCCTCGTACTCGTAGACTCCCCTGCCGACCTTCCGCCCCAGCCGGCCGGCCCTGACGTACTGCACGAGCAGCGGGCACGGGCGGTATTTCTCGCCCATGCTCTTGTGCAGGAACTCCAGGACGCTCAGCCGCGTATCGAGGCCGACGAGATCGACGAGCTCGAACGGTCCCATCGGGTGGTTCAGCCCGAGCTTCAGCGCCTTGTCGATGTCGCGGGCCGACGCGACGCCTTCCTGGAGCATGTAGAAGGCCTCGTTCCCGATCATCGCGTTCACCCGGCTCGTGATGAAGCCGGGAGACTCGCGGACGAGCACGGTCTCCTTCCCCATCCGCCGGGCCACCTCCTCGATTGCCTCCAGCGTCGCGGGAGCGCTTTCGAGCGCCTGCACGATCTCGACGAGCTTCATCTTGTGGACCGGATTGAAGAAGTGCATGCCGGCCACGCGCGAAGGATCGTTCAGCGCGCCGGCAATCTCGGTGATGCTCAGCGCAGAGGTGTTCGAAGCCATGACCGCGCGCGGGGGCACGAGCGCCTCGATACGGCGGAGCAGATCGATCTTGAGATCGATCCGCTCAGGCGCCGCCTCGATCACGAACCCCGCGCCGCCGACCGCCTCCTCGAGCGAGGCAGTCGTCCGCAGGCGCCCGAGGACGGCATCGGCCTCCGGGCGAGCCAGCTTGCCGAGCTCGACGGCTTTCGCGACGATGCCTTCGATGGCCGCCCGCGCGCGATCGAGCGCCGCGGGGGCGACGTCGTAGAGCCGCGTCTCAAACCCCCCGGCCATCGCCGCGTGTGCGATGCCGTGCCCCATCGTCCCGGCGCCGAGAACGGCGATCGTGGTGGTTGTCATCTTCTTAGATGCGCTCGCGCCCGCTCGGCGGTTCCTCGCTTCCGCTCGGGACTCCCTCCCGCGGGCCACCCCAACGCGCACAACACGCGCGTCGGGGACACCGGCGCCTCGCGCCGGCCGCGGGCGCTAAACCCTGAACCCTGAACCCTGGACCCTGATCTGGTCCACCACGTCGTCCAGCACGTCCATCGCCCTGTCCGCCTCCGCCTCGGTGTTGTAGAAATGCGGCGCGATCCGGATGCCCGCGCCCGGGCGATAGTCAATGATGATGTCGCGCCGCAGCAGCTCGTCCGCCACCTCGGGCGCGCCCGGCATGTCCACGATGACCGTCCCGCCCCGCTCCGCGTCGGCCAGCGGTGTGTTCACCCGGTACCCGCGCGAGAGCGCATGATCGATGATGCGGCGCGTCAACCGCAGCGATTTCGCGCGAATGGCCTCGACGCCGATCTCGTTGACGATCCTGTATCCCGCGCGGGCGGCGTACAACGCGGGGACGTTGGGCGTGCCGGACTGGAAGCGCTCGGACGCGCCGTCGGCGTACCGCGTCGGACCGGCGGCGAAATCGAACGGGCTCGCGTGCGCCGCCCACCCGGTGACCGCCGGCTCGAGCTCGCGCGCGAGGTCCGGCCTGACATAGAGGTATCCCGCGCCCGGCCCGCCACACAGCCATTTCACCGAGCCGCCGACGGCGAAGTCGGTGCCGAGCGCGCCGAGCGCGAGCGGCACGGCCCCCGTGGCCTGGTAGACGTCCAGGACCACGCGCGCGCCGACCCTATGCGCCTTCTCGACGATAGCCGCGGCATCCTGGATGAACGCACTCTTGAAGAGCACGAGCGACGCGACTACGAGCACGGTCGTGTCGTCTATCGCGTCCAGCGTGTGATCGATCGGCACCCGGATCCCGTCCGGCGTCCGCACGTACGCGACCTCCGCGCCGTAGCGGCGGAAGCCCTCGAACAGGTACATGTTCGAGGGAAACTCCAGCTCGCTCATCACCACCTTGCGGCGGCGACCTTCGTAGGTGTGGCAGGAGGCGATGATGCTCTGCGCGACGGTGACGTTCTGGTGCATGGAGATCGTCCCGCGCTCGGCGCCGAGCAGCGGGGCCAGCAGGTCGCCCGTCGTGCGGCCGATCTCCCACCAGCCCTCGTGCCAGGCGCGCACGCCGCGGCGCCGCCACTCATCCGCGTAGGCCCGCAGCTCCCCTTCCGCCGCCTCGGGCATGGCGCCCAGCGAATGACTGACCAGATACGTGCAGGTCTGGAGGATTGGAAACTCGCCGCGCCAGCGGAGGAGGGGGTCGGCAGACGGGGCCAGATCTGGCGGCAACTGCGCCATGGTCGAGCCTCCTATTCTAGCCAACGCGGGGGGCGCATTGCCCGTCATAGGCACCCCGGCCGGCGCCGGCGGCGTCCAAAGAGACGCTTCCGGTCGATTAGAATAAGAGTTTCCCGCAAAGCGAACGGAGCACGCTTTCTATGTCAGCCACGTCAAGACTCACAGTAACCCTGCTGCCCCTGGCGCTGAGCGCGCTCGCCTGCGGCGGCACCGAAGGGGCGCCCGCGGGGGCGGGAGGGCCCGGGGGCATGCCGCCCGCCGAGGTCAAGACGATCACCCTCGCGCCCAGGCCGGTACCGCGCACGTCGGAGTTCGTCGCCACCGTCCAGTCGCTCGCGTCCACCACGATCCAGCCGCAGGTCGAAGGGATCGTCACGCGCATCTTCGTGAAGTCCGGCGATCGCGTGCGTGTAGGTCAGCCGCTGGTCCAGATCGATCCGGACAAACAGCAGGCGTCGGTGGCGACGCTCGAGGCGGCGCGCGCCGCGCGCCAGGCGGACGTGGCATTCGCGCGGCAGCAGCTCGATCGGATGCAGAAGCTGTTCGAGGCTGGCGCGGTCAGCCGGCAGGAGCTCGAGCAGGCGCAGACGGCGCGGCAGACGGCCGAGGCCCAGCTCGCCGCGATCGAGCAGCAGATCCGCGAAAGCCGCGTGGAGCTTCAGTACTACCGCGTGACGGCGCCGAGCGCCGGCGTGATCGGCGACATCCCGATTCGACACGGCGACCGGGTGACCCCCGCCGCCGTGATCACGACGATCGACCAGGCGCAGGGGCTCGAGGCGTACATCAACGTGCCGCTGGAGCAGGCCGCCGAGCTGCGGACCGGCCTCGCCGTCGAACTGCTGGACGCCGACGGGAAGGTGATCGCGAGCAATCCGATCACGTTCGTGGCGCCGCGGGCGGACGACAGCACGCAGTCTGTGCTGGTGAAAGCGCAGCTTCGCAACCGCCCGCCCGGCCTGCGCGTCATGCAGTACCTGCGCGCACGGGTGGTGTGGAGCAACGAGCCGCAGCTGACGGTGCCGGTCGTGGCCGTGAACCGCATGGCCGGGCAGTACTTCGTGTTCGTCGCGGAGCAGGGGCAGCAGGGGACCGTCGCGCGGCAGAAGCCCGTCACGGTCGGCGAAATCGTGGGGGACGACTACGTCGTGCGCCGGGGCCTGAAGCCGGGCGAGCGCGTGATCGTCTCCAACGTGCAGAAGATCGGCGACGGCGCGCCGGTCAAGGCGAGCTAGAGGAGGCCCATGTTCGTCGACACGTTCATCAAGCGTCCCATCCTCGCGAGCGTCTGCTCGCTCGTCATCGTGCTCGTCGGCGTGCTGGCGATCCCGACCATGCCGATCGCGCAGTACCCCGACGTCGCGCCGCCGCAGGTGAGCGTCACGACGTTCTACACCGGCGCGAACGCAGAGACGGTGGAGACCGCCGTCACGACGCCGCTCGAGCAGGCGATCAACGGGGTGGAGGGCATGCTCTACATGTCCTCGTCGAGCACCAACAGCGGGTTCTCGCAGATCAACGTCGTGTTCGACGTCACGCGGGACCCGGACATCGCCGCCGTGGACGTGCAGAACCGGGTCAACCAGGCGATGGGACGGATGCCGGCCGAGGTCCGGCAGACCGGCGTCACGGTCCAGAAACAGTCCAACAACTTCGTCATGGGCGTCGGCGTGTTCTCCGAGCGCGGCGAGTACGACACGCTCTTCATGTCGAACTACCTGGACGTGTACGTCCGGGACGCCCTGAAGCGCGTGCCGGGCGTGGCCGACGCCCTGATCTTCGGCGAGCGCAAGTACTCCATGCGGCTGTGGCTCGACCCGGCGCGCCTGGCGGCCCGGCAGATCACTGCCGGCGACGTCGTCAACGCGCTCCGCGAGCAGAACGTGCAGGTGGCCGCCGGGAGCGTCGGGGACGCGCCGGCGCGCGAGGGCCAGACCTACCAGATCTCGGTTCGCGCGGAGGGCCGCCTCCGGGAAGCCAGCGAGTTCGAGAACATCATCGTCAAGTCGGGTGCGGACGCGTCGCTGATCCGCCTGAAGGACGTGGGCACGGCGGAGCTCGGCGCGGAGACGTACTCCTCCGTGCTGCGCTTCCAGGGGCACGAGGCGGTGGGCTTCGGCGTCATCGCGCTGCCCACGGCGAACGCGCTGGACGTGGAGCGCGGCGTGATCGCGGAGCTCGAGCGCCTGAAGGACGACTTCCCGCCCGGGATGCGGTACGCCATCGCGTTCAACACGACCGACTCGATGGTCGAATCGATCACCGAGGTGGTCAAGACTCTCGTCGAGGCGATCATCCTCGTCATCCTCGTGATGTTCGTGTTTCTGCAAAGCTGGCGCGCGACGCTGATCCCGACGCTGACCATCCCGGTCTCGCTGGTCGGTACCTTCGCGTTCATCAAGCTGCTGGATTTCTCGATCAACACGCTGACGCTGTTCGCCATCGTCCTCGCCACCGGCATCGTCGTGGACGACGCGATCGTGGTCATCGAGAACATCGAGCGGCACATCCACCAGTACCGCAAAGGCTCGACGCGCGCGGCGTCGGACGCGATGAAAGAGGTCTTCGGCGCCCTGATTGCGACGGCGCTGGTGCTCATCGCGGTGTTCGTCCCCGTCGGGTTCTTCCCGGGCACCACCGGCCGCCTGTACGCGCAGTTCGCGCTCACGATCGCGTTCGCGGTGGCCATCTCCGCGTTCAATGCGCTGACGTTGACGCCGGCGCTCTCGGCGCTGCTGTTGCGCGGCGGGCGCGGCGCCGAACAGGGGAAGGGGCGGGTCTTCGGGCTGTTCGAGAGAATCATCACGGCCGGGACCGATTTGTACGTCGGCGTGCTGCACGGGCTCCTCCGCGTGCGCTGGGCGGTGGTGGTGGCCTTCGTGATCGGGCTGGGGCTCACGTGGCTTGCCTACCGGTGGGTGCCGCAGTCGTTCGTGCCCGAGGAGGACCAGGGCTGGTTCATCACGGTCGTGCAGGCCCCGCCGGGCTCATCGCTCGACTACACGAGCAACGTGATGAAGGAGGTCGAGGAGTTGCTGATGAAGACGCCGGAGGTGCGGGGCGTCTTCACGGTGGTCGGCTTCAGCTTCGGCGGCGCCGCACCGAACCAGGGCATCATGTTCGTCCCGCTAAAGCCGTTCGACGAACGCCGGGGAGACGAGCACCGGCTGCAGGCGGTCCTCGGCCGGTTGCGCGGCCCGCTGTTCGGCGTCCAGGAGGCGCTGGTCATCCCGTTCGCGCCGCCGGCCATCCAGGGGATCAACGCCTTCGGCGGGTTCACGTTCGAGGTGCTGGACCAGAGCGGAGGGGACATCAGCCGGCTCGCGCAGGCGACCTACGCCGTCATCGGCGAGTCCATGAAGTCGCAGCGCGTCGCGGGGCTGTTCAGCTCCTTCACCGCCAACGACCCGCAGCTCGCCGTGGACATCGACCGCGAACGGGCGCGGAGCCTTGGAGTGCCCATCAGCGAGATCACGAGCGCGATGCAGATCTACCTCGGGTCCGCGTACGTCAACGACTTCGACTTCAACAACCGCGCGTACCGCGTGTACGTGCAGGCCGACAAGGCGTACCGGTCGGATCCCAAGGACCTGGGGCAGTACTACGCGCGCACGAACAGCGGGCAGATGGTGCCGCTCTCGAACCTCGTCCGCGTGCGCGAGACGACCGCGCCCCAGGTGATCTCGCACTACAACCTGTTCCGCTCGGCTGAGATCAACGGCGGCGCGGCTCCTGGCTTCAGCTCGGGGCAGGCCATCCAGGAGATGGAAGCGATTGCCGCGCGCGCGCTTCCCGAAGGCTTCGGCTACGCCTGGTCAGGGCTGTCGCGCGAGGAAATCGAGGCCGGCCGGCAGTCCGTGTACATCTTCCTGATCGGGCTGCTGTTCGTGTACCTCACGCTCGCCGCGCAGTACGAGTCGCTCGTCCTGCCGTTCATCGTCATGCTGAGCGTGCCGCTCGCCGTGCTCGGCGCGCTGACGTTCGTCGGCGTGCGAGGGCTGCAGAACGACATCTACTGCCAGATCGGGCTCGTCATGATGATCGGTCTGGCGGCGAAGAACGGCATTCTGATCGTGGAGTTCGCCGAGCAGCTGCGCGCCCGCGGCCTGTCGATCGCGGAGGCCGCGGTCGAAGCCGCCCGCATCCGGCTGCGGCCGATCCTGATGACCTCGCTCTCCCTGATCCTCGGCGTCATGCCGCTGGTCTTCGCGTCGGGTGCGGGACAGGAAGGGCGTCATTCGGTCGGCACGACGGTGTTCGGCGGCATGATGTTCGCCACGTTCCTGAACGTCGCGATGATCCCCATTCTCTACGTCGTCGTGCAGTCGCTCAGGGGAGAGACGAAGCGCGCCCACGACCTCGACGCCGAGGCTGACGGAGGCGCGCATGCGTAGCGCGGTCCTGGCGCTTCTGCTGGTGGCTGCCGCGACGCCCGCGGCGGCACAGGAGCCCGCGATGGAGCGCCTCACGTTCGACGAGGCTGTCCGGCGCGCGATGGAGCGGAACCCCTCGGTCGAACGGGCGGCCTCCGGCATCATACGCGCCGAGTCGCTGCTGCAGCAGGTCCGTTCGATTTCGCTGCCGTCGGTGGACGCGACGTTCACGACCCGGACGATCGGGCCGGTCACCCGCTTCGCGGGGGAGGCGATCACGCCGCGCACGCAACTGAACACGTCGGTCGGCTTCGCGGTACCGCTGCTCACGCCGGTGCGGTGGGCGCAGCGCGCGCAGGCCGGCGACCAGGTGCTCGTCGCGCAGCGGACCGCCGCGGACGTGCGCCGGGAGATCGCGTTCGCGACGGCGCAGGCCTACCTCGCCATCATCACCGAGCGCCGGGTGCTCGAGCTGAACACGCGCGCGCGCGACAACGCGAAGGCGCACTTCGACTACGCGCAGCAGCGCTACGAGGGGGGCGTCGGCAGCCGGTTGAACGCGCTGCGCGCGCAGCAGGAACTGTCGGGAGACGAAGCCCGGGTCGAGGACGCCCGCCTCGCGGTCCGGCGCGCGCAGGAGGCGCTGGGGGTCCTCACCGCCGCCGATGGCCCGGTGGACGCGGCTGAGGAGCCCGCCTTTGCCATCCCGGCGGATGTCACGGCGGAGGCGGTTGCCGCGCCGAACCCGCCGCTGCTGGCGGCCCGCCCGGACATCCAGCTGCTCAGCGCGCGCACCGCCGCCGCCGAACGCGTCGTGTCGGACGCGTGGAAGGACTATCTGCCGGCGGTGACCGGCTCGTTCGAGCCGCAGGTGCTCACGCCCTCGGGCCTGTTCGCCCCGACGCGCAGCTGGAGCGCCTCCATTCTCTTTTCGGTGCCGCTGTTCGACGCCGGACAGCGCCGCGGCGTCGCGCGCGAGCGGCAGTCGCTGCTGAACGTGGCCCGAGCGGAGCGCGTCGGCCTCGAACGACAGGCGCGATCCGAAGTGCGCACGGCGCTCGAAGCGGTGCGCAGCACGGAGCGCGCGCTCGCCAGCGCGCGCGCCGCGGCCGAGCAGGCGGAAGAAGTCGTCCGCATCACCGATCTCGCGTTCCGCGCCGGCGCGACGACAAACATCGAGGTGATCGACGCTCAGCGCCGCGCGCGTGACGCCGAAACGGCCGCGGCGATTGCCGAGGACGCGGTCCGCCGCGCGCGGCTGGAACTGCTGCTCGCGGTCGGGCAATTCCCGCGCTAAAAATGGGGTCTGACCCCCCTTTTACGAAAAACGTAAAAATGGGGTCAGACCCCATTTTCCTTACGCCGGAAACAGCCGCTCGGCGTTCTCGCCAAGGATCTTGCGTTTCGCGGACTCGCTGAGCGGCAGCGCGAGGAACTGCTCCACGTTCCTGCGCATCGAGGCGACGCCGGGGCTCGGCCAATCGCTGCCCCACACCGTCCGATCGGCGATCTCTTCCAGGCGGGGGAACCAGTCGAGCAGCCTGGCCGGAGGAATGCCCGAGAGCTCGAGATACACGTTGCGGTGCCGCCTGACGACGAAGAACGCCTCGTCCATCCACAGCGGCCTGCCGCCGTGGGCGAGCAGGATCGTGAGGTCGGGGAAATCGACGGCGACGTCGTCCACGTCCATCGGGTTCCCGAGCCGGCTCCGCGCCCCGGGGAACACCGATGTGCCCGTGTGGATGGTCACCGGCAGTCTGGCGTCTTCCGCCGCCAGGTAGATCTTCGCGAGGTTGTCGAGGCCGGCCGTGTAGGCGTTGGCGGCAAACTCCTGGTGCGGCGGGTGAATCTTCAGCGCGCGGAAGCCGCGCTCGGCGAGCGCGCTCACGTCGCCGGCCGGATCGGTCGTGTATTTCGGATGGACCGAACCGAAGGCAATCAGCCGCCGGGGATCAGCCGACGCGAACGCGATCGCCCAGTCGTTGACTTCGCGTCCCGGGCCAATCACGTCAGGGCTGATGTAGTTGATCACGCCGATTCGGTCGATCCCCTCGTCGTCCAGGAGCCGCAGCAGCGCGGGCGCATCCGACGAATAGCCCTCGATCTGCTCGCGCTCGGCCTTCCCGGTCAGAAAGGTCTGGCGTGCCTCGGGGCGCAGCATGTGGTACGGCGCGATGTGCACGTGAAGGTCGACGACGGACGGCACGGGGTCTCGATCGTACAGGAACTGGCGCCCTCCCGGCTATAATCGCGCGCCGGTGCTGACGCCCGCCGTCGTGTCGCTGCTCGCGCTCCTGGCCGCGATTGTCCTGAGCTGCACCTCGCAGCTCAACGTGGGGCTCATCGCCATCGCGGCCGCCTGGCTGATCGGCGCGTACGTGGCCGGCTGGCCGGCCGACGCCGTCGCGGGCGGCTTTCCCACGCAGCTGTTCCTCACGCTCGCCGGCGTGACGCTGCTCTTCGCGCTGTCCGACGTGAACGGGACCGTCGCGTCGGTTGCGCGCCGCGTGCTGCGGCTCGCGCGCGGCAGCACGCGCGTCGTGCCGCTGCTCTTCTTTGCCATCGCCATGGCGATCTCCACGATCGGCCCGGGCGCGATCGCGAGCGTGGCGCTCGTCGTGCCGATTGCGATGGCGCTCGGCGCGCAGTCGCGCGTCCCGCCGCTGCTGACGGCGCTCATGGTGGCCAACGGCGCGAACGCCGGCAACCTGTCGCCGCTCAGCGCGGTCGGGGTCATCGCCAACACGAAGATGGCGGACGCCGGACTCGGCGGGCACGAGTGGAAGGTCTGGGCCGCGAACTTCGTCGCACACGCGCTCGTCGCCGCGGTCGCCTGGGCGCTCTTCGGAGGCTTCCGGAAGGCCGCTGCGCCGTCAGCGGACGCCTCCGTCGAGACGCCGCCAATCGATCGGCGGCAGGCGTTCACGATCGCCGTCGTCGCGGTCTGGATCGTCGCCGTCGTCGTGATCCGCGCGCACATCGGGTTTTCGGCGTTCGTGGCCGCCGTGCTCCTGATCGTGACGCGCGCCGCGGACGAGGCGGCGGCGGTCCGAAGGATGCCGTGGAGCCCCATCCTGATGGTCTGCGGCGTGTCGCTGCTCGTCGGCGTGCTCGAGAAGACGGGCGGCATGGAACTGTTCACGGCACTGCTCGCGCGCGTGGCGAACCCCTCGACGCTCAACGGCGTTATCGCGTTCATCACCGGCGCGATCTCGACATACAGCAGCACGTCCGGCGTGGTGCTGCCGACGTTCCTCCCGATGGCGCCGGGGCTGGTCGCGCGGGTCGGCGGCGGAGACCCCCTTGCGGTCGCGCTCAGCATCAACGTGGGAGCGTCGCTCGTGGATGTGTCGCCACTCTCCACGATCGGCGCGCTGTGCGTCGGGGCGGTCGCCGACACGACGGTCTCGAAAGACCTGTTCCGCAAGATGCTCCTCTGGGGGCTCGCGATGACGGTCGTCGGCGCGCTTCTCTGCCAGTGGCTCGCCTCGCCGTTGGCCAGGCTGTGACCGATGAACCTCGAGACGCTGTGTCGGGGCGCGCTCACCGATCGGCGGGATGCGCCGGCGCTGGAGTGGAAGGAACGCGTGCTCACGTTCGGCGAGGTGGACGCACGCGCGCACCGGATGGCGCGCGCGCTGGCGCGCCGCGGCCTCGCCCGGGGGGACCGCCTCGCGGTCTGGCTGGCCAACCGGCCGGAGCTGATCGACCTGTACTTGGCGTGCGCACGGCTTGGCGTCATCTTCGTGCCGATCAACGTGTTGTACCGCGAGCGGGAACTCGATCACATCCTGCGCGATTCCACGCCGCGAGCGTTGGTCGCCGCCGGGCCGCCGCCGGCAGCCGGAAGCATCGAGACGTGGAATGTCGACGCGCTCGCGACCGAGGCTGGCGGCCAGTCCGCCGAGCCTCTACTCACATCGGCGAGGCCGGACGGGCGCACGCCTGCCGCGCTCATCTACACGTCCGGCACCACCGGGCCGGCGAAGGGTGCCGTGCTGACCGGGCGGAACTTCGCCGCCAACGCGCTGCGGCTGCTCGAGGCGTGGGGCGTCACTTCGGCCGATCGGCTGCTCCTCGCGCTCCCGTTGTTCCACGTGCACGGCCTCGGCAACGGTCTGCACTGCTGGCTCGCGGCCGGCGCGCGCATGCGGCTGCTCGAGCGGTTCGATCACGCGACCGCCGCAGACACGTTTCTCGACTTCCAGCCCACGCTCTTCTTCGGCGTGCCCACGATGTACGTGCGGCTGCTCGAACTCGACCACGTCGTGGCACGCGCGATCGGCGCCCGGATGCGACTGTTCGTGTCCGGGTCGGCCGCCCTGCCCGCGCACGTGTTCGAGGCGTTCCGGCAGCGGTTTGGTCACGCCGTCCTGGAGCGGTACGGCATGACCGAAACCCTCATGAACATCGGCAACCCGTACGACGGAGAGCGGCGGCCCGGCACCGTCGGCGTGCCGCTGCCGGGCGTCCTTGTGCGCCTGCTCGACGGCGAGGGGCACGACGTGCCGGACGGCGCCGTCGGAGAGCTGTTCGTACGAAGCGAGTCGGTATGCGCGGGCTACTGGGGACGTCCCGACGCCACGAGAGAGGCGTTCGCCGGCGGGTACTTTCGGACCGGCGATCTCGCGGTGCGCTCGAGCGATGGCTACTACACGCTGCAGGGACGGCGCAGTGACGTCATCATCTCAGGCGGCTTCAATATCTATCCGCGCGAGATCGAGGAGCTGCTTCTCGAGCAGGGCGGTGTCGCGGAAGCCGCGGTGGTCGGCAGGCCGGACGCGCTGCGCGGCGAAGTGCCCGTCGCGTTCATTGTCGCCAGGGATCCCGCGAAGCCGCCCCACGTCTCGACGCTCGACGCGCTCTGCCGGCAGAAACTCGCGTCGTTCAAGGTCCCGCGCGCATTCGTTCTCGTCGACCGAATCCCCCGCACGGCGCTGGGGAAGGTGCAGAAGCACCTCCTGAACGCTGAGCCCCCTGAACCCCCTGAACCCTGAACCCTACATATTGAGATCCACCCACACACTCTTCACCTGCGTGTAGTGCTGGAGTGCGTGGACGCCCATTTCGCGGCCGAAGCCGCTCTGCTTGTAGCCGCCGAACGGCGCTGCGGTGTCGTAGACGTTGTAGGTGTTGACCCAGACGGTGCCCGCCTGCACCTTCCGCGCGACGTAGTGTGCCTTCTTGATGTCCCTCGTCCAGACGGCCGCCGCCAGCCCGTACGGCGTGTCGTTCGCTTTCGCAATCGCGTCGTCCAGGTCCGCGAACTCCACCGTCGCGAGCACCGGGCCGAAGATCTCTTCGCGGAAGATCGTCATCTCCGGCGTGACGCCGTCGAACACCGTGGGCTGCAGGAAGTAGCCCTTGCCCGTGCCGATGTCCACACGGCTGCCCCCCGCGACGAGCGACGCCCCCTCCTTGCGGCCCGTCTCGATGTAGCCGAGCACCCGTTCCATCTGTCCCTTCGAAGCGATCGCGCCGAGCCGCGTCTTGGGATCCATCGGGTCGCCTGGCGCCATCTTCTTCGTCCGCGCGACGAGCTTCTCCATGAACTCGTCTTTGATCCGGCGGTCGACGAGGAGGCGCGAGCCTGCGGCGCAGACTTCCCCCTTGCCGTAGAAAATGCCGACCGTCGCGCCGCGAACGGCCGATTCGAGGTCCGCGTCCGGCAGCACGATGTTCGGCGACTTACCCCCCAGTTCGAGGGTGATGTGCTTCAGCGTGTCGGCCGAACTGCGCATGATCCCCTTGCCGGTGCTGGTATCGCCGGTGAACGCGATCTTGTCGATGCCGGGGTGCTCGACAATCGCCTGGCCGACCGTCGAGCCGGGTCCGGTCACCACGTTCAGGACGCCCGGCGGCAGGCCGACCTCCTGTGCGATGTCGGCAAGGGCCAACGCCGTCAGCGGCGTCTGGCTGGCCGGCTTCAGCACGACGGTGTTGCCGCAGGCGAGCGCGGGACCGACCTTCCACGACGCGAGCAACAGCGGAAAGTTCCAAGGCACGATCGCCGCGACGACGCCGACCGGCTCGCGGAGCGTGTACGTGAGGTGATTGCCCCGGACCGGGATCGTCTCGCCGTGGATCTTGTCCGCCCAGCCGGCGTAGTACTGCAGGCACTCGGCGGAAGCGGGAATCTCAATCTGCCGCGACTCCATGATCGGCTTGCCGTTGTGGAGCGTCTCGAGCCGCGAGACTTCGTCGGCGCGCTCCATGAGGCGCTCGCCGAGATTCCAAAGCAGCCGGCCGCGATCGCGGGCCGACATCTTCGACCACGGTCCGTCGAGCGCGGCGCGCGCCGCCTGCACGGCGGCGTCCAGATCCTCGCGCTCCGCGGACGCGACCTCGGCGATCACATCTTCTGTGGCGGGATTCACGACGGGCATCGTCTTGCCGCCCGCCGCGTCGCGCCACTCCCCCTTGATGAACAGCTTCTTGCGTTCCACCGCGACACTCGCAGAAGATGGGGTCAGACCCCATTTTTACGTTTTTCGTAAGCGTGCCATGTGACCTCCGCGCTTACGCAAACGCAAAAATGGGGTCTGACCCTTTACAGTTCCGTTCGTACGTACTCGAAGTCGATCGGCTGCCGGTTGATGCCGCGCGCCGGGGGCGCAATGTAGTTCGCGTAGATTCCCGGCTCGTAGATGGGTGAGGCCATGATACTGAGCAGGTAAGCGCGGTCGCCGTCCGAGGGGAGCCACTCGTGCTTCCGCCGCTCCCAGTCCTCATCGGACAGCCGCGTGCCGTTGGGATCGAAGTGCGCCGCCGAGAACATCCCGATCTCGCGGTTGAACTTTCGATCCGGCAGCCGCAGCCGGTCGGAGATGCCGTGGCGCTCCAGGATCTTGTTCCACCGGTCCACGCCGGCCTGGCAGTCCCCGACGTACCAGTCGCGCAGCACCTCGTTCATCGCCTGCCGCATCGGGATCGCGCGCCGATCGATCGTTCCGTCCGCCAACACCTCGAGCTCGTACCTGCGGTCTTCACCGACGACGTGGTCGTCCCATTTCGCTTCCTGCGCGCGCCCCTTGAGACCGTTGGCGAAGTACGCGGCTGCGTTGTTCGAGATCTCGTTCCCGTGCAGGTCGAGGCTTCGGCTGAACCAGAGGTTGATGTGCTTCTGGATGGTCGGGATGTCAATCCCGCCGATCATCCGCACGTCCTCCGAGTAGCCGGCTTGCCGCATGAGCTGACACGTGCGCTCCAGGATGCGCCCCACGCCGGTCTCGCCGACGAACATGTGGTGCGCTTCCTCCGTGAGCATGAACCGTGTGGTTCGCGCCAACGGATCGAGCGAGCTCTCCGACAAGGACAGGAGCTGCGACTTCCCGTCTCGATCCGTGAACATCGTGAACATGAAGAAGTCCAGCCAGTTCTCGATGGGATCGTTGAACGCCTCGAGAATCCGCGGCTTGTCACGGTTGCCGCTCTGGCGCTCGAGCAACTCCTCCGCTTCATCGCGGCCGTCGCGCCCGAAGTACGAGTGCAGCAGGTACACCATCGCCCAGAGGTGTCGCCCTTCCTCGACGTTCACCTGAAACAGATTGCGGAGATCGTACAGGCTCGGGCACCGATGCCCCAGCCAGCGCTGCTGCTCGACGCTCGCCGGTTCGGTGTCTCCCTGCGTCACGATCAGCCGGCGGAGCTGGTTGCGGAACTCGCCGGGCACTTCCTGCCAGACCGGCCGGCCGAAGAAGTCGCCGAACCCGACGCGCCGGTCGTGCACAGGATCGGCAAGGAAGATCCCCCAGCGGTACTCGGGGAGCCGCACGTACTCGAAGTGCGCCCAGCCGGATGGATCGACGCTGACCGCCGTGCGCACGTAGACCTGGTGGTAGTCCTGGAAACCCTGCGGACCCATGTCGCGCCACCACTGTATGTACTTCGGCTGCCAGTGCTCGAGCGCGCGCTGCAGCCGCTTGTTGCTCGACAGACTGACGTTGTTCGGGATCTTCTCCGCGGAAATCATGTCCGTCCCCCCAGGTTCAGCACCGGTTCCAGTCGAACTGCGCGCGGGCCCCCGCGGTCCCGTACGAGGTCAGCGCCCCCTTGTCTCCCACAGCGTTCGGCCGCTGGAAGATCCAGTTCTGCCAGGCGGTGAGCCTCCCGAAGATCTTCGTCTCGAGCGTTTCCGGCCCGGCGAACCGCAGGTTCGCTTCCATGCCCGTGAGCGCGTCGGGCGAAAACGCGGCGCGCGCCTCGAGCGCCTGCCGGACCTCGTCCTCCCAGTCGATGTCGTCGGGCGCGAAGGTGACGAGCCCGGCCTCCTCCGCCTGTTTCGCGTCGAACGCGCCGTCGTGCTCGAGCGCCCGGTCCACCGCGGACGGATCGGCGAGGAAACGCGTCTGGAGGCGCGAGAGCCCGTTGCTCATCGGGAGCAGCCCGGCATTCATGGGCGAGAGCGCGATGGTGTTCTGCAGGTCCTCGTCGGCGAGCATATAGCTCCGGTCGGCGGCGAGCGCCAGCTCGAAGAGGCACCCCGCGAAGGCGCTGCCCGGCTCGATGAATGCGAACAGGCTGCGCGACGTGAGATCCACGCGCTTCAGCGCCCGCTTCATGAAGTGCACGATCTCCCGGACGAGCCAGTCGTCCTGGTGCTTCGCGAGCGTACGGTCGGACGCGAGCACGGCCGCCGGGTCCCCCTCGGTCTTGAAAACCACGGTGCCGATCGCCGGCTCGTTGATGCGCAGCCGCAGGACCGCGTCATCGAGCTCCCGGAACGCGCGCAACGCCCAGAACCGGTCGCCCATCACCGCGATCGCCTGCGGCGTGTCAGGCTGCGGCTCCTCCGGCGCCCGCACGACAATCGTCGCCACCCGCTTCGCGCGATCGATCGTCATCGTCACAAGGGAGTAGGTGATCGCGTCGTCGCTGACGGTGGGATTCAGGGGATTCAGCCGGATGCCCGGGCCGCTGGCCGGACGATCGGACAGGTTCGCGAGCGCCCGCGCGCGCGCCTCCACCGCCTCCCTGAACCGGCTCGTCGGGTGGACGGCATCGGCCAGCCGCCACTCGACCGCACGCTTGCCTTTGACGCCCTCGGTCAGCGTGCTGAAGAAATCGGCGAGATCGCGGCGCACCTTGCGCTTGTCGACGACGCGCGTCAGCCCGCCCGTCCCCGGCAACACTCCGAGCAGGGGCGTCTCCGGAAGGCTCACCGCGGAGTTCCCGTCGTCCACGAGGAAGATCTCGTCGCACGCGAGCGCCAGCTCGTACCCGCCGCCGGCGCAGATGCCGTTGATCGCGGCCAGGAACTTGATGCCCGAGTGCTCGCTCGCGTCTTCGATCGCCAGCCGCGTCTCGTTGGTGTACTTGCAGAAGTTCACCTTCCAGCCGTGCGTCGAGCCGCGCAACATGTAGATATTGGCGCCGGCGCAGAAGATGCGCTCCTTCAGGCTGGTGAGCACGACGGCGTGGGCCTCCGGGTGCTCGAACCGGATCCGCTGGATCGCGTCCGCCAGCTCGATGTCGACGCCGAGGTCGTACGAGTTGAGCTTCAGGCGGTAGTCGGGCGACAGCCCGGCGTCTTCGGTGACATCCATGGAAAGCGTCGCGACGGGCCCGTCGAACGCGAGTTTCCAGTGGCGGTACTTGTCGGGTGAGGTCTCGAAGTCGACACGAGGGGCGGGTAGGGTGCTCTGGCTCGCGGCTGCCATAGCCCCTGAGACTACCGCGACGGCGGGCGCCGCGTCAAGGCACTATACTGCTTACAACGACAACCGTGAGTGCTATAGTGCACGCCGTGGCGAACGCCGACCGCCTGCTCGCCGCGCTCGGCCGCCGCCTCCGCGCGGCGCGCACCGCCCGCCGCTGGACGCTGCGCGAGCTGTCGGAGAAATCCGGCGTGTCCCTTCGGTTTCTCGTGCAGGTCGAGGGGGGTGACGGGAACATCTCCGTCCGACGTCTCGCGGCGCTCGCCGCGGCGCTCGGCACCTCGCCGTCCGCGCTGCTCGCCGAAGGGGCCGAGCCGATGCGTCCGGGCGTGATCGCGCTGCTCGGGCTGCGCGGCGCCGGAAAGACGACCGTCGGCCGCCGCCTCGCCCGTCGCCTGCGGCTCCCCTTCGTGGAGCTCGACCGCCGCATCGAGGAAACGGCGAACCTGTCGCTCAACGAGATCTTCTCGCTGCACGGCGAGGAGTACTATCGGCGCCTCGAACGCGAGGCGCTCGGCGCGCTGCTCGACAGCCGAGCACCCATGGTGATTGCCACAGGCGGCGGGATCGTCGCCGCGGGCGAGACCTTCGCGCTCCTCCGACGCCGGGCGATCACGGTGTGGCTCAAGGCGGCCCCGGAAGATCACTGGAACCGTGTGGTCAAACAGGGAGACCGGCGGCCGATGGCGGACCATCCGCAGGCAATGAAGGATCTGCGGTCGCTGCTCGCGTCGCGCGAACCGCTCTACTCGGCGGCGACCGTGACGATCGACACGTCCGGCCGTTCGATCGCGGAGGTCGTCCGCGCCGTCGAGGCCGACGTGCACGCCGGGCGTCCGGTATCATAGGACACCGATGGAATCTGGCGTCCCCTCACGCGCCGCGTCGCGCTGGCAGGAGCTTCGTAAGCTGGCCGAGATCGGCCGCGTTCGCGATCGCAACACGGTCCCTTATCGCCTCGCGCACTGGCCGATCTGGATCTGGGTGTTTTTCATCACGCCGGGTCCCCTCACCTTCGATCTCTTCGAGCGCGGCTTCGACTCGCGCATGGCGCTCTGGCTGGGAGCGGTTCTCCTCGGCACAGGCATCGCGGGGCTGCGCGGCCGGCTGCCCGGAGTGGAGCCGGCGCCCTACATCGTCCGGTTCACCGAGGACAAGCCGAACCCGCTCTACCGCCGCGTCTGCTACACCTTCGCCTGGGCGGCCGTCGTGACGTTTGGCATCCTCAACTTCGCGGGACTCCTGTGGGCGGTCGTGACGGGAGCGTGGCGGCTTCGGGAGATGTACGACGCGGCGTATTTTCCACTGTGCGCCGCGGTCCTGCTGCTCGGGGCGCTGGGACTCCTGCCGCGTGTGAGGTCTTCCACCAAGGGTGAAGGACACGAACGGCGCTTCTTCTACGGCAGTGTCTGGGCGATGTGCATCGCTCAACCGGTGCTGTGGGCGTTGTGGAGCGTGCTGCCTCTGTCGCGCGGCACGGACGTCGCGAAGCTCGTCGTATTCGTCGGCATCTGCGCATGGGTTGCCGTACTGTCGAGCCGCGGCGCGCTGCCGCGCACGCGGCCCGTAAAACCAGGAGAACTCGCCGTGTCCGATTGAGCCACAGGTCCCATCCCGGGCTGCTATAATCGCGCCTCGGCTTCTTCAGGAGAGGTTGCCTCGTCAGCTCCCCCGGCAATCTCGACTCCGACTCTCATGCTGTCGTTCAGCTCGTCCGTACGTCCGGTGCTCACGTTCACCCTGGTTCCCTTGTTCGTTGGGGTGGCGCTCTGGCTGGAACTCTGGCTGGCTCGCGCCAGCACGGGCTTCCTGTTCTTCGCCTTCTCTCCGGCTGTGGCGCTCAGCGCGCTGATCGGCGGTTTCCGTGCGGGCGCGCTCGCGCTCCTGCTCGCGGGAGTCGCCAGCGACTACTACCTGCTCGGTCCCGGCGACCTGTTTCACTTTGACAGTCTCGGTCAGGCGCTCGCGTTGTCCGGCTTCTTCGCGGCGTGGCTGCCGATGACCATCCTCGCGGAACGGATGCATCGCGTGCGCCGACGCAAGGAGGCGGAGCAGATCGCCGCCACGCGGGCTGCCCTGCAGGCCGACCGGCTCGAGCAGCTCACGGCGGCGCTCGCGAAGGCGACCCGCCGGTCGGCAGCCGTCGAGGCGTGCGTACAGGAGGCCGCGCACTGGCTCCGCGCTCCCGCCGCTTCCCTGCTGCTGCTGAACGAGACGGGCACCGCCTTCGAGCTCAGCCGCGCGATCGGGTATCCGGCCGATCTGCACGGTTCGCTGCAAGCCGTACCGCTCGATGGTGGCGGTCCGCTCGGTGACGCGCTGCAGCGCCGGGCGCCGGTCATCCTGGAGTCGGAGGTCGCGTGGCGCACCGAGTACGGCGACGATGCGGCGCGGCAGTCCCTGCCTGGGCATCCGGCCATGATCGCCCTGCCGCTCGTCGGCGCCTCGGGCGTCGTCGCCATCCTGCGCCTCGATTTCCAGGACGAGCGGACGTTCAGCCCCGACGATCGCGAGTTTCTCACGCAGCTCGGCTGGCGCGGCGCGCAGGCGATTGAGCGCACGCGCCAGTACGAGTTCGCCGAGCGCGCTCGCGAGGAAGCCGAGCGACTGCGCGTGCGCGCCGACGACGAGCTCGAGGAGCGGTTGAAGATCGAACAGGCCCTTCGCACGAGCGAGACCCGCTATCGCGCGCTCGCCGCGCGCACCAGCCGCCTGCACTCGCTCACGGCGGCCCTGTCGGAGGCGGTGACGGTCCAGGCCGTGGCGAAGGCGGTGGTGCACCGCGGGCGGACGGCCGTGGGCGCGACGGCCGCCGACGTGGCGCGGCTCGTCGAGGACGGCACGGTGCTCGAAACGCTGTACGCCGAACCGCCGGACAACGTGGGCGTGCGGATACCGGTCACGCCGGGATGGTGCGCCACCGACGCGGTGCAGTCACGGACGCCGGTGTTCGTCAAGACGTTCGACGATCTGCAGCAGCGCTACTGGCGATCAGCGCCGGCCGCGGCCGACGGGGGCTACGCCTCGGCGGCGGTGCTCCCGCTGGTGGTCGAGGGCCAGGCGATTGGCGTGCTGTCGTTCCATTTCACCGTCCCCGTGAGCTTCGACGAGGAGTACGAAGCGCTGCTCATCTCGGTCGCGCAACACTGCGCGCAGGCGCTCGACCGCGCGCGCCTCTACGAAACCGCGCAGCGCGCCCGCGCCGAGGCGGAGACGGCGAACCGGTTGAAAGACGACTTCCTGTCGATCGTTTCGCACGAGTTGCGGACGCCGCTGACCTCGATCCTGGGCTGGACGTCGATCCTCCAGAAGCCCGCGATTGACGGCGCGGTCGCCACGCGGGCGCTCCAGGCGATCCGCGAGAACGCCGAACGGCAGGCGCGGCTCATCGACGATCTGCTCGACTTCTCGCGGATCACCGCCGGACGGCTGACGCTCGACCGCCAGCGGCTCAACGTCCGCGACCTGCTGCGCGGCGCGCTGGAAGCGGTCGTGCCGGTCGCTGCCGCGAAGGGAGTCGAGCTCCGGCATGGCGACGTTCCGCCGGCCGTGGTCATCGGCGACATGCGGCGCCTTGAGCAAGTATTCCTCAACCTGCTCGGCAACGCGCTGAAGTTCACTCCCGCGGGCGGTTTTGTCGAAATGCGCGCGGCGCTCGCGGGCGACCTCATCGAGGTGAGCGTCCGGGACACCGGCGCGGGCATCCATCCGGACTTCCTGCCTCACGTGTTCGAGCGATTCCGCCAGGGGGAGTCCACGGCCACCCGAACGCACGACGGGGTGGGCCTCGGCCTGTCCATTGCCCGGCAGCTCGTCGAAGCGCACGGCGGCACCATCCACGTCCGCAGCGGCGGCACTGGGGAGGGGGCGACCTTCACCGTGGCGCTTCCCCTCGCGCGCGGCGAGGAGGGGCGGCCGGCTGCCGGCGCAGCCGCGCCGCAGACGGCTGCCGTCCACGAGCAGGAGATGTAGGTCGGATAGAATAGGTGGCGGGGGACGCGAGAAAGCGAGGCAGTCGAATGCCGCGTCTCCGCCGTTCCTCCGCCACATACGTCCGCGAGTTCTTCGCGCTCCGCACGCTCGCCTTCGTCGGCGCCTCGCGGAACAGCAAGAAGTTCGCGAACATGGCCTACCGCGACCTGCGCGCCAAGGGCTACACCCTTATTCCCGTGAATCCACACGCCGAATCGATCGAAGGGGATCGGTGCTATCCGAGCCTGACGGCGTTGCCGCAGCCGGTCGAGGGCGCGGTGATCATGGTGCCGCCGTCGGAGGCCGCGTCGGTCGTGCGCGATGCTGCCGCCGCCGGGATCCGGCGAGTCTGGCTGCAGCAGGGTGCGGAATCGCCCGCGGCCCTGGACCTTTGCGATCGCGAGGGCATTTCCGCGGTCGCCGGCGAGTGCGTGCTGATGTTCGCCGAACCGGCGCAGGTGTTTCATCGCGTGCACCGCTTCGGACGGAAGCTGTTGGGCACGCTGCCGCGGTAGCAGGGTTCAGGATCCCGTCCAGCGCGGGTACGTGCCGAGAGTGCGGACCCACTTCGCGAACTCCGACAGGTGTGCCAGGGCACGCACGCACGCGGGATCTTCCCGCGCGATGGCCAAATCCACGTAGAACAGATACTCCCACGGCTTGCCGCGGAGCGGGCGCGACTCGAGCTTCGTCAGATCGATGTCGCGCAACGCGAACACGCTCAGTGCCTTGAACAGCGCGCCTGGCGCGTTCGGCAACGCGAAGACGATGCTCGTCTTGGTGGGGGGCCCGAGCGGCTCGCTGTCGCGCGAGATGACGACGAAGCGCGTGATGTTGTCCTCGAAGTCCTGGATGCCGGCGTGCAGCGTCGTCAGCCCGAACAGTTCCGCCGCGCGCGCCGACGCGACCGCCGCCGCGTCGCGCAGCCCCTCGTCCCGGATCATCCGGGCGCTGCCCGCCGTGTCGTAGGTCGCGACGAGCTCCACCCCCGGCAGGCGGCGCAGGAAGCGCTCGCACTGGGCGAGCGCCTGCGGATGCGAGAACACGCGCCGCACGTCGGCTTCGCGCACGCCGGGAAGCGCCATCAGGTGGTGCACCACCGGCAGCTCCACCTCGGAGACGATCGGCAGCTCGTGATCGACCAGCAGGTCGTAGTTCCGGTGGATGCTGCCCGCGATCGAGTTTTCAACCGGCAGGATGCCGTGGCTGGCGCGGCCCGCGGCGACGCACTCGAAGACGTGCTCGAAGGTGGGCTGCGCCAGCGTCTCCGCGTCCGGCCGGAGCCGCAGCGCCGCCGCCTCGCTGTACGCCCCCGGCTCACCCTGAAATGCAATCTGCACGACGTTCGGCATTCGCCCTTCGGCTTTTGGCATTCGGCCTTCGGCATTCGGCATTCGGCATTCGGCATTACTGGGCCGTCTGCCCCGGCTTCAGCGCCAGCACCTGGAGGCCGAGCGGCTCCACCAGTTGTTTCAGCCGCTCCGGTGTGCCTGTCAGGAGCGGGAACGTGCCCCAGTGCATTGGGACGACCTGCTTCACCCCGAGCATCTCGCAGGCGCGCGCCGCCGCGTCTGGTCCCATCGTGAAGTGATCGCCGATCGGGAGAAAGGCGATCTGCGGCGCGTAGAGGTCCTTGATGAGACGCATGTCACTGAACAGCGCAGTGTCGCCCGCGAAATACGCTCGAACGCCATCCTCGAAGGAGATGACGTAGCCCGCCGGCTCGCCAAGGTACACCGGCCGTCCGTCCTCCACGGTCCCGCTGCTGTGCAGCGCCATCGTCATCGTGACCGAGATATCGCCGATCTTCTGCGTGCCGCCGATGTTCATGGGGCTCGTGTTCTTCACACCCTTGGCTTCGAGCCACGCACACAACTCGAAGATGCCGACGACGGTCGCGCCCGTGGCCCGCGCGACGGTCACCGCGTCCCCGACGTGATCGAAGTGGCCGTGAGACAGCAGGATCAGGTCGGCCTGCTCGATCTTCTTCATCGACTCGGGACAGGAGGGATTTCCCTCGAGCCAGGGATCGGTAACGATGCGCTTGCCGCCGGGACTGGTCAGGATAAACGTCGCGTGACCGAGCCAGGTGATGGACAGACTTCGTGCCATGCGCGCCTCCGAGGCACTCGATCCTATCCCAAGCGGCAGGACGCCATGCGGACGCGAGTTGCCGCTAGAATAGAGAGAATGTCTGACACGGTCCCGCTGCCGCTCATCCGCGGGCGGCCTGCACGCCGGAAGGACGATGGTGCCCGGCCCGCCAAGCCCGAGTGGCTGAAAGTGCGGGCGCCAGGCTCCGCAAACTACATCCGCCTCAAAGGGCTCATGCGGGAGCTGGGGCTCCATACCGTCTGCGAGGAGGCGAACTGCCCGAACATCGGCGAATGCTGGCACCACGGCACGGCGACGTTCATGATCCTGGGCGATGTATGCACGCGCTCCTGCGGTTACTGCAACGTCGTGCACGGGAAGCCTGGCGCCGTCGATCCGATGGAGCCCGTGCGGGTCGCGGAGGCGGTCGCCTCGATGGACCTCGCGCACGTGGTCGTCACCTCGGTGGATCGCGACGATCTCCAAGACTTCGGCGCGTCTATCTTCGCCGGGGTCATCCGCGAAATTCGCGCGCGCACGGCCAGGACGCGGGTCGAGGTACTGATCCCGGATTTCCAGGGGAACGAGCGGTCGCTCCACGCGGTGCTCGATGCCCGTCCGGACATCCTGAATCACAACATCGAAACCGTGCGGCGCCTGTATCGCACCGCGCGCCCGGGCGGAAGGTACGACCGGGCGCTCGAACTCCTCGATCGCGCACGGCATTACGCGCCGGACGTGCCGACGAAGTCCGGGATCATGGTCGGCCTCGGCGAGGAGTTCGATGAGGCGGTCGAGACGATTACCGATCTCTCGCGCATTGGTTGCGGCATCCTCACCATCGGGCAGTACCTCCGACCGTCGCTCGCGCACCTGCCGATGTCGCGCTACTACCACCCTGGCGAGTTCGCCGAGCTCAAACGCATCGCGCTTGGGTTGGGCTTCGGCCACGTCGAGTCGGGGCCGCTGGTGCGCAGCTCGTACCATGCCCACGAACAGGCTGAGAGCTACGGGGTTTGACGCCGGTCCCCCGGGATCCCCGGTCCCCTTGCTTCGCGCGCAGCGCGCCATCATCGCGTGCAACGACTGCCCGCGGCTCCGGACCTACTGCATCGAGATTGGCCGCGTCCGCAAGAAGGCGCACTCCGATGACGTGTACTGGGCGCGGCCGGTGCCGGGGTTCGGCGATCCGGCCGCCCGCGTGCTCATCATCGGGCTTGCGCCGGCCGCGCATGGGGCGAACCGCACGGGGCGGGTGTTCACCGGCGACGCGCCGGGCGGCTCCGGCGATTTCCTCATGGCCGCGATGCACGCGCACGGCTTCGCCAATCAACCGACGACGAGGCACAGAAACGACGGGCTCGAGTTGCGCGACGCCTTCATCGCCGCCACCGTGCGCTGCGCACCGCCCGACAACAGGCCCTCACCGGAAGAGATCGCCCACTGCACCCGCCACCTGGACGCCGAGTTCGATGCCCTGCCGAACGTTCGCGTCATCGTCGCGCTCGGGAAGATCGCCTGGGACGCGACCTTCCGCCTCCTCGCCCGGCGGCGCGCCCTCGAGATCCGTCCGCGGCCGCGATTCGCCCACGGCGCCATTGTCTCCACCACCTCCGGCCTGACGGTGATCGGGTCATTCCACCCTTCGCGGCAGAACACGAACACCGGCAGGCTGACCTCGCGGATGATGCGGGGGGTGTTCGCTGCCGCAGCGCGGGCGGTGCGTTGAACAGGGTTCAGTTCAGGTTCAGGGCAGGCAACCTGAACCCTGAGCGCTCTAAACCCTGACCCCTAAACTCTGAACACTGGCGCCTGAGTATGGCCCGCGCCTTGCTCGCGGTGGGCCCGTGGCGATCGAAGATCTCTGGTACAAGAACGCGGTCATCTACTGCCTCGACGTCGAGAAGTTCATGGACGCCAACGGGGACGGCGTCGGGGACTTCGAGGGACTCAGCCGCCGGCTCCCCTATCTCGCGGGGCTGGGCGTGACCTGCATCTGGCTGCTGCCCTTCTACGTCTCGCCGAATCGCGACAACGGCTACGACGTGAAGGACTACTACGGCGTTCATGACAAGCACGGATCCCTCGGTGACTTCGTCGAGTTCATGAACCACGCGCGCTCGATCGGGATGCGCGTGATCGTGGACCTGGTCGTCAACCACACGTCGAACGAGCACCCGTGGTTCCAGCACGCGCGGCGCGACCCGCAGTCCCCGTTCCGCGACTGGTACGTGTGGGCGACCGCACGCCCCACGGACCACGAGAAAGGCATCGTCTTTCCGGGCGTCCAGAAGACGACGTGGACGTACGACAAGGAAGCGAAGCAGTACTACTTTCACCGGTTTTACGAGTTCCAGCCGGACCTGAACACGCACAACAAGCGGGTCCGCGATGAGATCCAGAAGATCATGGGCTTCTGGCTCGAGCTGGGAGTGGCGGGGTTCCGGATGGACGCGGTGCCGTTCCTGATCGAGCGGAAAGGGCCGTCGCCGGAGCACCCGCAGGACTTCGACCTGCTCCACGAGATGCGGTATTTCCTGCAGTGGCGCGTCCGCGACGCCATCCTGCTGGCCGAGGCGAACGTCGTCCCCGAGGAGCGCGTCAACTACTTCGGGGAGTCCGGCGATCGGCTGCAGATGATGCTCAACTTCCCCGTCAACCAGCGGCTCTGGTACGCGCTGGCGACCGGAGACGCGACGCCGCTGCGAGAGGCACTCGAGCAGACGCGCGACATTCCACGCACCGCGCAATGGGTCCAGTTCCTCCGCAGCCACGACGAGTGCGACCTGGGACGGCTCAGCGAGGAACAGCGGCAGCGTGTGTTCGCGGCCTGTGCGCCGGAGAAAGAGATGCAGCTGTACAACCGCGGGATCCGGCGGCGTCTCGCGCCGATGCTGCGCAACGACCGGCGGCGCCTCAATCTCGCGTTCAGCCTGCTCTTCTCGCTGCCGGGAACGCCGATGATGCAGTACGGCGACGAAATCGGCATCTGGGACGACTTGTCGCTGCCCGAGCGGGAATGCGCGAGGACGGCGATGCAGTGGACCGGAGACGACTACGGCGGCTACTCGACCGCGGAGCGCCGCGTCGTGCCGATTGTCGACGACGAGGAGCACGGGTTCCGGAAGGTGAACGTGCTCGATCAGCGGCGCGATCCCGCGTCGATCTTGAACTGGACCGAACGGACGATCCGCATGCGCCGCGAGTGCCCGGAGATCAGCTGGGGGGAGTACACCGTGCTCGGCACGCTCCCGCAGGACGTTCTCGGGCTCCGCTACGACTGGCGCCACACGGCCATCCTGACGCTGCACAACTTCGCGGACAGGGAGCAGACCGTGACGGTCGATGTGGACGTGCGCGGAGGAGAAATCCTGTTCGACCTGTTCGAGGGCGCGTTGCACCAGGCGCGGGAGGGCACTCGGCGGCACGAGGTGCGGCTGCCGCCGTACGGCTACCGGTGGCTGCGCGTCGGCGCGCCGGACAACGCGCTCTATCGCTCGGCTCTGGACGAATAGGGTTCAAGGTTCAGGGTTCGGGGAACTGCCTGAAGCCCGAACCCGGACGCCTCACGACAGTGGCGCCCACCAGAGCCACAGCCCCGCCGCGACGCCGACGCCGATGATCGCCCGCCGGACCGCGGCCTGCGGCACGCGCTGCGCCACCCGCGCGGCAAGATATCCGCCGGCCGTCGCGCCGACCGCCATCGACAGCGCGACCGCCCAGTCCACGATGCCGGATACCGCGAACATCGCCGCCGCGACGAAGTTCATGCAGAGCCCGCCCCAGTTCTTCAGCCCGTTCATCCGATGGACGTCGGAGAAGCCCATGTAGCCGAGCACCGCCAGCATCAGGATGCCGATCCCGGCGCCGAAGTACCCGCCATACACGCCGACGAGGAACTGGCAGAGCAGCGCGATCGCGCCGTGCCGGGGGATGAACCCGCCGCTCTCCTCCCCTTCGACCGTTCGTCCCGGACGCAACCGGCGCATCACGGGGCCCTGGAGTGCGAAGAGCAAGGTTGCCCCGAACACCAGCCACGGAACGATCCGCTCGAACCGCGCTTCGGGCGTGCTGAGCAGAAGCCATGCCCCGAGTGCGCCGCCGGCCAGGCTGGGCACCGCGAACACGAGGGCCCAGCGCTCGTAGCCGCGCAGCCGGCCACGGTAACCGAACATGCTGCTCAGCGCGCCTGGCCAGAGCGCAACCGTGCTCGTGGCATTGGCGACCAGCGGAGGCACGCCCAGCGCCACGAGCGATGGAAAGGTGAGGAGCGTGCCGCCGCCGGCGATGGAATTGACGATGCCGCCGGCCGCGGCGGCGAGCGCCACGCCAACGAGACGGACGACGGACAGATCAGGGTTCAGGGTTACCGCCTTCGCGCGAAGCGCTCCCGCCTTCGGCGCGCAGCGCTCCGGCGGACCCGCCGTAGCCCTGGCCGAAGACAGGCGGGCTTCAGGACCGTGTGAGCGCGCGATCGACCGACGCGGTGCCGCCGCCTCGGATCATCAGCGCGACTGCGATGCCGATCGCCAGGAGGTGGTACTCGAACCCTTCTCCCTTCAGCGTGCCACTCCAGTTCATGAAGAATCCGATCGGCCAGTGCACCATGAACGTCGCCGTCAGCATGACGGCCGCGATGCCGAGCGCGGCGATTCGCGTCAGGAACCCTGCGAGCAGCCCAAGGCTCCCGAGGAACTCGGCCGCGATCGCGAGCACAGCGAAGATATACGGAATCCCCATGCTCTGGAAGAACGCCGTGGTGCCCGAAAGCCCAAAGCCACCGAACCAGCCGAACACCTTCTGGGCGCCGTGCGGGAACATCACGATGCCGAGTGCCAGACGAAGCACCAGCGCCACCACGTCCTCGCGCGTCGCGATCAGACTCCGAAACATGCGCCTCCTCCTCTCACCTCTCTCCGGCTCTCCCTCGACCCAGGCCGGGGATGCTATAATAGTTACATCGCTAATGATTTTATGTCAAACTAATCGCGATGGGCACACACCACCGGGGAAGCGCCGCCGAAGTGGCCGCGTTGAACGCGTACATCAAGCTGCGCAGGGCGGTCGGCGCCATCGACGCTCGCCTCGTGCGGGCGCTGGGCGAGCAGGGTCTGACGGAAACGCAGTTCGGGGTGCTCGAGGTGCTCTACCACCTCGGGCCCATGTGCCAGCGCGACATCGCGGCAAAGCAGTTCACGAGCGGCGCGAACATGACGATGGTCGTCAACAACCTCGAGAAGAACGGGTTGGTGCGGCGCGTGCGCGGCGACGAGGACCGCCGCCAGTACTTCGTGGAGCTGACGCCTGAGGGCAAGGGGCTCATCAGGAAGATCTTCCCCGCTCACGTGCAGCGCATCCTTGCCGCTTTCTCGGCGCTCACACGAGACGAGCAGGCGCAGCTCGGGACATTGTGCCGGAAGCTCGGCCTCGCCAACTCCCGCAAAGGCGGCAGTCAAACAGCCAAGTAGCCGGACAGCCAGGCAGTCAGACGGTCGGACAGTCAAGCAGTCGGACCGGCTGAGCGACTGCCAGTCGACTGTTCGACTGTTTGACCGTTCGACTGCCCGACTGTCCGTGGGGCCGCAACGTCGTGGCGCGGCACGTCGAGGAAGGACGCGTCCAGCTCCGCGAGCGAGCCGCACCCGAGCAGCTTCATGGTGCGAACGAGATCCGTCCGCAGGATGTTGATGGCGTGCGCGACACCCGCGCCGCCGGCCGCGCCGAGGCCGTATGCGTAGGCGCGACCCACAAGCACCGCCCGCGCGCCCAGACAGAGCGCCTTGACGATGTCGCTGCCGCGGCGGACGCCGCCGTCCACCAGCACCTCCGTGCGGTCGCCGACCGCCGCCACCACTTCCGGCAGCACCTGCAGCGTCGGGCGGACGGTATCGAGCTGCCGGCCGCCGTGGTTCGAGACCACGATCGCCTTCGCCCCTTCGTCAACGGCGCGGCGCGCATCGTCGGTGCTGTGCACGCCTTTGACGATGATCGGCCCGCGCCACGCGTCGCGGATCCACCGCAGATCGCGCCAGCTTGTCATCGACGCTTCGAGCGCCACGCCGACGTCCGCGTACGGCATGGGCCCGTCAGGCAGGACGACGTTCGGAAAACTCATGAGTCCGCCGTCGCGAAAAAACCCGGCGAGCCATCGGGGCCTTGCGAGAAATTGCGGGATGAACGGCAACTTCGGCCAGACCTTTCCGCCGGTGAGCTGCTTCAGCCCGTTCCGCAGATCGCGCTCTCTCAGCCCCGCGACCGGCGTGTCGATCGTGACCACGAGCGCCGACATGCCTGCCTGGCGCGCGCGGTCGATCGTCGCCAGCGCGACGTCACGGCCACCGAGCAGGTACAACTGGTAGAACACCGGGCCGGTCGAGGCCGCCTTCACGTCTTCGAGTCGGCTGCCTGACAAGGTGGAGAGGATGTACACGGTGCCGCCCTCCCCAGCCGCGCGCGCGGCGGCCTCCTCGCCGCGGGGGTAGAACAGCCGGCAGCTGCCGACCGGCGCGAGGAGCAGCGGCAGCGCGATCGGCAGGCCCAGCACCGTCGTGCGCGTGTCACAGGTGGCCGTCGCGACTGCGGACCGGGGACGAAGTGGAAGGTCTTCGAACGCCCTGCGGTTCGCGCGCAGCGTGATCTCCGCATCGGCGCCGCCGTCGATGTAGTCGAAGACGGCGCGCGGAAGGCGCCGGCGGGCGGCCTGCCGGAGGTCTTCGATGTTGACCGCGCGGTGCGGGGCAAGCGCTCGAGGCATGCGGGCCATAATAGGGCGTCCTCTCCGTCTACTCGATGTCCTGGATCCAGGTCTATGACCCCGTCGGCAACCCGTGGCTCAGCACGGTCCTCGCGGCGCTGCCGATCGCGTTGCTCCTCGTCGGCCTTGCGGTGCTCGGATGGCGCGCGCACGTAGCCGCCTTCGCCGCGCTCGCCGCCGCCACCGCCACGTCCGTGTTCGTATTCGGCATGCCGGCCGGAACGGCGACCGCGACGGCGGTGTTCGGCGCCGCGTACGGCCTGCTCCCGATCGGCTGGATCATCCTCAATGCGGTATTCCTTTACAACCTGACGGTCGACTCGGGCCAGTTCGAGATCGTCAAGCACTCGGTCAGCCGGCTGTCGGGCGATCGCCGCATCCAGGCGCTCCTCGTGGCTTTCTCGTTCGGCGCGTTCATCGAGGGGGCCGCCGGGTTCGGCACGCCGATCGCGATCTGCTCCGCGCTGATGATCGGGCTCGGCTTCTCGCCGCTGCACGCGGCCGGGCTGTCGCTCATCGCCAACACCGCCCCCGTGGCGTTCGGCGCGATCGGCACGCCCATCCTGACGCTGGCCGCCGTGACCGGGCTCGACGCCAGGACGCTCAGCGTGATGGCCGGCCGGCAGCTTCCGTTCGTCGCGGTGATCGTGCCGGCCTGGCTCGTCGTGACGTTGAGCGGCTGGCGCGGGCTTCGCGCGGTCTGGCCGGCGGTGCTCGTCTGTGGCGGCACGTTCGCGATCGTCCAGTTCCTCTGGAGCAACTTCGTCGGACCGGAACTCGTCGACATCGTCGGGGGCCTGTCATCGATCGCGGCCCTCACGCTGTTCTGCCGCGTGTGGATACCAGGAGACGAGGACGCGCACGACGCGTCGGTCGCGCGACCGCCGGACGTCGCGCCGCACGAGGCGCGCGCGCATCACGCCGCGGTGAGACGCGCGTGGATGCCCTGGCTCTTTCTAAGCGCCGCGGTTCTGCTGTGGGGCGCCACGCCCGTCAAGGCGTTCCTGAACGGCGGGCCAGAAGGACTGGCGCGTCACCGCGCCGGCGGGCAGCCGGTGCTGAACGCGTGGCTGGCGCCAAGCTGGCAGGTGCCGTACCTGCACCGGCTGGTCTTCCGGGAATACCCTGTGGTACCGAGTCCCGTCGATCCTGCGCGCATCGGCGATGCCACGTATCGCACCGCACGCGCCGAGGCGGCGGTGTTCACGCTCAACTGGGCGTCTGCCACGGGCACCGCCATCCTGCTCGCGGCGATCGCCACGATCCTCTACCTGCGGATTCCGTTTCGCGTGGCGATGGCGTGCGCCGGCCGCACGCTGCACCGGATGCGCATCCCGCTCGCGACCATCGCGCTCATGCTGGCCCTGGGGTTCGTGACGCGCTACGGCGGGACGGACGCCACGCTGGGGCTCGCCTTCACGAGGACCGGCGCGCTGTACCCGTTCTTCGCGGCGTTTCTCGGGTGGCTCGGCGTGGCCCTGACGGGGTCGGACACCAGCTCGAACGTGCTGTTCGGCAGCCTCCAGAAGATCACGGCGGAGCAGCTCGGATTCGACCCCGTTCTCATCACCACCGCGAACAGCACGGGCGGCGTGATGGGAAAGATGATCGACGCCCAGAGCATCGTCGTCGCGACGGCCGCCACCGGGCAGGTCGGGCAGGAGGGGCGCATCCTGCGCTTCGTGTTCTGGCACAGCGTCGCGCTCGCCGCGATCATGGCGACGATCGTGATGCTGCAGGCGTACGTGTTTCCCTGGATGATTCCCTGAGGTGGGGTCAGGTCTGGATCGCCCTGTTTAACCGACTCCAATGACACCCGGGGATTGCCGCGTCGCGGTCACGACTTGCGTTTCGGCCGATACACGTGCGTGCTGTGGCCGAAGTACACCTCGGCCGCTTCCATGAGGGTCTCCGACAACGTCGGGTGCGGATGGATGGTCATCGCCACGTCATCGACGAGCGCGCCCATCTCGATCGCCAGCACGCCTTCGGAGATCAACTCGCCGGCCCCAGCGCCCACGATCCCGACGCCCAGCACGCGGCGGCTTTCGGGGTCGATCACGAGCTTGGTCGATCCGTCGGGCCGATCGAGCGTGATCGCGCGGCCGATCGCGGCCCACGGGAAGCGCGCCACTTCGACTTTGATACCGCGCTGCTGCGCCTCCGTTTCCGTGAGGCCGCACCAGGCGATCTCGGGGTCGGTGAACACGACTGCCGGGATCGCGTTCGGCTCGAAGGCGGCGTTCCTGCCGGTGATGGCGTCCACGGCCGCGCGCGCTTCGTGCGACGCCTTGTGCGCGAGCATCGGCTCGCCCGCGACGTCACCAATCGCGAAGATGCTCGGCTCGGCGGTGCGTCGCGCGGCGTCGGTCTCGACGAACCCGCGGGCCGTGAGCTTCACGCGGGTCCTGTCCAGGCCGGGCACCGCCGCGTCCGGGCGGCGGCCGACGGCAATCAACACCTTGTCGAAGGTTGCCTCCCGCGCCGCAAGATTCTCCCCCTCGAAGGTCACCTTGATGCCCTTCTTCTCCTCCAGGAGCGAGGCGACCTTGGTGTTCAACATGATTGCCTTGAACACCTTCTCCGCGCGCCGCGCCAGAACGCCGACGAGGTCGCGGTCGGCACCGGGCAGCAATCCCGGCATCATCTCCACCACCGAGACCTCCGAACCGAGCGCCGCATACACCGTCCCCAGCTCGAGACCGATGTAGCCGCCGCCAATCACGAGCAGCTTCCGCGGGACGTCGGCCAGCTCCAGCGCGCTCGTGGAGTCCATCACGCGGGGGCTGTCGATCGAAAGGCCGGGGACTTTCGAGGGCAGCGAGCCGGTGGCGATGATCGCGTGCTCGAACGAGAGCGGCTGATTGCCGCCGCCGGCGAGTTGCACGTCGAGGGTGTGCGGGTCGCGAAAGCCCGCCCTCCCACGGACGTAGGTGATCTTCCGCATCTTCGTGATCTGTCCGAGGCCCCCCGTGAGCTTCCCGACGACGGCGTCCTTCCACGATCGCAGCTTGTCGAGATCGATCTTCGGGCTGTCGAACGAGATGCCGAAGGCGGATGCCTCGTGCGACTCGGTGATCACCTTCGCGGCATGGAGCAGCGCCTTGGACGGAATGCAGCCGCGATACAGGCAGACGCCGCCGGGATTCGCATCGGGATCGATGAGGGCCACGCTCATGCCGAGATCGGCGGCGTAGAAGGCGGCGGCGTATCCGCCCGGCCCGGCGCCGATGACTGCTACCTGGACGGAAAGATCAGTAGGCATAGTGAAGAAATGGGGTCTGACCCCATTTTTACCTTTTTCGTAAGTCGCGAGGGAATTGGGAACTTACGAAAAACGTAAAAATGGGGTCAGACCCCATTTACAGCGCGAGCAGCAGCGGCTGCTCGAGCGCTTCGCAGACCCACCGCAGGAAGCGCGCGGCGTCGGCGCCGTCGATCACGCGGTGATCGTAGGAAAGCGAAAGCGGCAGCATCAGGCGCGGCTCGAACTGTCCGGCCGCCTGGTCGGCGGTCCCGTGCGCGGGACGCCAGACCGGCTGGATCTCAGAGCGCGACAAGCCGAGGATCGCCACTTCCGGCGCGTTGATGATCGGGGTGAACGCGGTGCCGCCGATGCCGCCGAGGTTCGTCACGCTCATGCCGCCACCGGTCATGTCCTCGGGCGCGAGCTTCCGGTCGCGCGCCTTCTTCGCCGCGCTCGCGACCTCCACGGCAAGCTCCACGATCGTCTTGCGGTCCGCGTCGCGGATGACCGGCACCAGGAGGCCGCGCTCGGTATCGACCGCGACGCCCACGCTGACGTACTTGCGGTAGACGATCTCCTCGGCCTCGAGGTCGAGAGACGCGTTGAACTGCGGGAAGCGCCGCATCGCCTCGGCGAGCACCTTGACGAGGATCGCCGTGATCGTGAGCTTGGCTCCTGCGGCTTCGGCTCGGGACGAGTACCGGTGGCGGAGCGCCTCGAGCTCCGTGATGTCTGCCCTATCGTGCTGCGTCACGTGGGGCGCGGCCCACGCCGCGGTGAGCCGCTCCGCCGTGACGCGACGGACGTTGCTCATCGGCTTGCGCTCGACCTCTCCCCACTTGGAGAAATCGGGGACCGCCACTTCGCCCCCCGTGCGCGCCGAACGGGAGCGCACGAACGCCTTGACGTCTTCCTCGCTGACGCGTCCGCCCGGCCCGGATCCCTTGACGCGGTGGATGTCGATGTTCAGCTCGCGCGCGAGCCGGCGCACCGACGGCGCCGCGGGAACCGGCGCCGCGTCTTCTGCAGCTTCGACGGCGGACGCCGCCGCCGGCGGACGCGCGCCGCGCGAGATGTCCACGACCTTCCTCGGCTCCTGGGATTCCCGGGCTTCCTCGGTTGCCTGCGGTCCCTGAGCCTCCGCGGGTTCGGCGGCGCGCGGGCGCGGACGCTCCGCGGCGGCTGGCGCGCGGTTCGGGGTCGCTTCCTGGCTCAAGCCACCGTCCTCCGGCGCGCCGGCCGGCTGCGGCTTCGGACGGTCGTCGCGCTGCCGCCCCGCAGCTTCCGCGGCGCTGGCAGCTCCTTCGCGCCGACGCCCGGCAGATGCCGAGGCGGCCGGCGTGCGTTCCTCCCGTCCCTCGGCGCCCTTGGCCGCGCCCTGCGGGCGGTCGCCTTCCTCATGTGCCGCTTCCCGGCCGGCCGCGGCGCCGGCGCCGTCCGTTTCCTCGACCCGCAGAATGAGCTGGCCGACGTTGACCTTGTCACCCGGCTTGACGGCCACGTCCTTGACCGTGCCGCTCACGCTCGAGGGAACCTCGATCGTGGCCTTGTCGGTCTCGAGCTCGATGACCGGCTGGTCCTTGGCGATCCGGTCGCCGGGTTTAACCAGCACCCGGACGACGTCGCCGTTCTTGACGTTTTCTCCGAGCTCGGGGACGTTGAAGTCTTTGGCCATGGCGTCGGCTTTCCGGTTCAACTCAGCCTGGGGTTCTTCTTCTCGGGATCGATCCCCAGGTCCTTGATTGCCTGCTGCGGGACCTTCGCATCGAGTTCGCCGGCGCGCGCGAGCGCCCCAAGCGTCGCGGCGGTCACGTACCGCGCGTCCACCTCGAAGAAGTCACGCAGCCCGGCGCGATCCTCGCTGCGGCCGAAGCCATCGGTGCCGAGCGTCACCATGGGCCTGCCGATCCAGCGCGCGATGGCGTCGGGCAGCGCCTTCATGTAATCCGACGCGGCCACGACGACACCCGGTTCGCTCGCCAGGCACTGCGCGACGTACGGCACGCGCGCCGGCTCGGACGGGTGGAGCACGTTCCAGCGTTCCACGTCGTGGGCGTCGCGCGACAACTCGTTGTAGCTGGTCACGCTCCACACGTCCGCCGCCACGCCGTACTGCTCGAGCATCTTCTGCGCGGCGATGACCTCGTTGAGGATTGCGCCGCTGCCGAGGAGCTGCGCGCGGAGCGGCTTCCCGTTCCTGCCGCGCGCGTTGGCCGCGCCGTCGACCGAGGCGGCACTGAAGCGGTACATCCCTTTGAGAATGCCCTCGCGCGCTCCCTCCGGCATCGGCGGCATCGCGTAGGGCTCGTTCATTACGGTGATGTAGTAGAAGACGTTTTCACCCTCGCGGTACATCCGGCGGATGCCGTCGTGGATGATCACCGCCAGCTCGTACGCGTACGCCGGGTCGTACGACAGGCAGGGAGGCACCGGCGCGGCCAGGACGTGGCTGTGCCCGTCCTGGTGCTGCAGCCCTTCGCCGGCCAGCGTGGTGCGCCCCGCCGTGCCACCGAGAAGGAACCCCTTCATCCGCGCGTCGGCGCCGGCCCAGATCAGGTCGCCGATGCGCTGGAAGCCGAACATCGAGTAGTAGATGAAAAACGGGATCGTGTTGATGCCGTACGTGGCGTAGGCGGTGCCGGCGGCAATGAACGACGACATCGAACCCGCTTCGGTGATACCTTCCTCGAGGATCTGCCCGTCGGTCGCCTCCTTGTAGTAGAGGAGCGTGTCCATGTCGACCGGCTCGTAGGTCTGACCGCCGTGCGAGTAGATGCCGACCGCACGGAAGAGCGACTCCATCCCGAACGTGCGTGCTTCGTCCGGGACAATGGGGACGATCAGGTCGCCGATCTCCGGATCGCGCAGCAGCTTCGACAGCATCCGCACGAACACCATCGTCGTCGAGGCCTTCCGCCCCTCCGTGCCCTTGTGGAACTCCTCGAACAGCGCCTCGAGCGGCGTGGTAATCGGCTCGAAGCGGGTCAGCCGGCACGGCACGGGCCCGCCGAGCGCTTTCCGGCGCTCCCGCATGTACTTCAGTTCGGGGCTGTCGTCCGGCGGTCGATAGAACGGGGCCTCGGCAATCTGTTCGTCCGACACGGGGATGCCGAAGCGGCCGCGAAACGACCGCAGGTCTTCGTCGTTCATCTTCTTCTGCTGGTGCGTGATGTTCTTCCCTTCGCCCGCTTCTCCGAGGCCGTAGCCCTTGATCGTGCGCGCGAGGATGACCGTCGGCTGCCCCTTGTGCGCAACGGCGACGCGGTAGGCGTTGAACACCTTCACCGGATCGTGGCCGCCCAGGCGCAGGCGCTTGAGCTGATCGTCTGAGAACCCCTTGACGAGATCGGCGAGCCGGGGATCCACGCCAAAGAACTGCTGGCGGATGTAGGCGCCGGTCTCGACGGCGTACTTCTGGTACTCGCCGTCGACGACCTCTCCCATGCGTTTGACGAGCACGCCGTCCTTGTCGCGCGCGAGGAGCGGATCCCAGTCGCTGCCCCAGATCACCTTGATCACGTTCCAGCCCGCGCCGCGGAATGCGGCCTCGAGCTCCTGGATGATCTTGCCGTTGCCGCGCACGGGACCGTCGAGCCGCTGCAGGTTGCAGTTGATGACGAAGATCAGGTTGTCGAGCTTCTCGCGCGACGCGAGCGTGATTGCGCCCAGCGCCTCGGGCTCGTCGGTCTCGCCGTCGCCGAGGAACGTCCACACCTTGCTGTCGGACGGCTTCTTGAGCCCGCGATCTTCGAGATAGCGCATGAAGCGCGCCTGGTAGATGGCCATGATGGGGGCAAGCCCCATCGAAACGGTCGGAAACTGCCAGAAGTCGGGCATCAGCCACGGGTGCGGGTACGAGGACAACCCGCCGCCCGGCTTCAGCTCGCGGCGGAAGTTCTCCAGCTTCTTCTCGCTGATGCGCCCTTCCAGGAACGCGCGCGCGTAGATCCCCGGGGAGGCGTGTCCCTGGAAGTAGATGATGTCGCCGTCGTGATCCTTCGTGCGCCCGCGGAAGAAATGGTTGAAGCCCACCTCGTACAGCGTGGCGGCGGAGGCGTAGGTGGAGATGTGGCCCCCGATGCCTTCCGACATCCGGTTCTGGCGGATCACCATCGCGAGCGCGTTCCAGCGGATCAGGCTCTTGATGCGGCGCTCGATCTCCTGGCTGCCCGGGAGCGGCACCTGTTCCTCGACCGGGATGGTGTTGACGTAGGGCGTGACCGCCGAGAACGGCATGCGGATGCCGGATCGGCGGGCGCGGAGGCGGAGCGCGTCGAGCAGGCGCAGGACGCGGTCCCGATCCCCCTGCTGGAGCACGTAATCGAGCGACTCGAGCCACTCGCGTGTTTCGAGCTGCTCGAACTCGGCAGAATCCCTCGGGGCGGCGTTCTTCATTGCTGAGAATCCCCTGCGCGTGTTACCCGCGGCTGGATAACCTTCATATTCTATCGCAAGGAGAGCGCCGGTCCTTCCTGGACGGCGGCCGCGCGTGGTGCGCTGCACATGGCGGCTCGGACTTTCTCCTCCTCCTTACCGCGGAGGCCCAGAGAACGCAGAGTAAGCGGGGCGGGCCACCGATGGGCGTGCGCGATGAGAATGGCGCCCCCGGCGCCTCTGTGGTTACGATCCTGGCATGCGCACGCTCATGGCAACCGCCGTTGTCGCGGCTCTTCTCTCATCCGGAGCCTTCCCCGTGATCGCACAACCCGATGCCGCGAAACCCCTTCCGGGCGTCGCGGAGCTGCTGAAGATGACCGCGCGCTTCGCGCCCGCGGACATCGCCGCCCCGATCTCTCAACTGGCGGCGACGGAGCGCCGGGCGCTCGCCACGCTGGTGGACGCCGCGCGGCTGATGGACGGCCTGTTCCTCGAGCAGGTCTGGGCGGGCAACACGTCGATGCTCGCGGAGCTGGCCGCCGACGACTCGCCGCTCGGCCGCGCGCGTCTGCACTACTTCCTGATCAACAAGGGCCCGTGGTCGCGGCTGGATCACAACGCGGTGTTCGTGCCGGGCGCGCCGCCAAAACCGCCGGAAGCGAACTACTACCCCGCGGGCGCCACGAAGGACGCGGTCGAGAAATGGATCGCGTCGCTCCCGGAGACCGAGCGCCGCGCCGCGACCGGGTTCTTCACGACGATCCGGCGCCGCGAGGATGGGACGTTTGCCGCGGTTCCGTACGCGGTCGAATACCAGGGCCCGCTGCAGCGCGCCGCGGAGCTGCTGCGCGAGGCGGCCCGGCTCACGGCGCAGCCCACGCTCAGGAAGTTCCTCGAGCTTCGGGCGGACGCGTTCCTCAGCAACGACTACTATGCCAGCGACGTGGCGTGGATGGAGCTCGACGCCAGCATCGAGCCGACGATCGGGCCGTACGAGGTCTACGAGGACGAGTGGTTCAACTACAAGGCCGCGTTCGAGGCGTTCATCACGATTCGCGACGATGTCGAGACGGAGAAGCTGAAGCTGTTCAACCAGCACCTCCAGGAGCTGGAGGACCACCTGCCGATTGACGCAAAGCTGCGCAACCCGAAGCTGGGCGGGCTGGCGCCGCTGCGCGTCGTGAACGTGGTGTTCGGCGCCGGCGAGGGAAACAGCGGGGTGCAGACGGCGGCGTACAACCTGCCGAACGACGAGCGCGTGGTGCGCGAGAAAGGCGCCAAGCGCGTCATGCTGAAGAACATCCAGGAAGCGAAATTCAGCCGCGTGCTCGTGCCGATCTCGAAGGTGGCGCTTGCCGCCGCCGACCAGCGGTACGTCTCCTTCGACGCGTTCTTCACGCACATCGTGATGCACGAGGTGATGCATGGCCTCGGGCCGCACCACATCACGGTAGGCGGCCGTCAGACCACCGTCCGGCAGGAGCTCAAGGACCTGTACAGCGCGATCGAGGAGGCGAAGGCCGACGTGGCGGGGCTGTGGGCCATCCAGTACCTCGCGGATCGCAAGGCGATCGACGCGAGCCTGACCACGGACCTTTACACGACGTTTCTCGCCTCGGCGTTTCGATCGATCCGCTTCGGCGTCAACGAGGCGCACGGGCGCGGCGTCGCGCTGCAACTCAACACGTTCCTGGACGCCGGTGCGGTGAAAGTGCGTTCGGACGGCACCTTTCACGTGGACGCGGCCGCGATCAAGCAGGCCGTGGGCGCGCTCACCGGCGAGATCATGATGCTGCAGGCGAACGGCGATTACGCCCGCGCCAGGTCGTGGCTCGAGAAAATGGCCGTTGTCCGCCCCGAGGTGCAGAAGGTCCTGGACAGGCTGGAGGGGGTGCCGGTGGACGTCGAGCCGCGGTTCGTCACCGCTGCGGAACTAACTCGCTGACTTCGACCGGAGGTTCCACCCTCGCCACCTCCGCCGGCGCCAGGGTCGCGACGCGCGGCTCGCGGAGCCGGCAGAACTCGACCGCCGCGCCGGCCCGCGCGACGCGGAACGTCCCCCGCACGACCATGAACAGCTGCTGCAGTGCGAACGCCGCGAAGATGCCCGCGGGCGTGGATGCGGGCAGCACGTGGGAGACCCCGGCGTACGCCCCCAGTACGAGAACGATGAGCGCCGCGAAGCTCGCGTAGATCCCGAGCACCGATCGGAAGTTCCGGGCCACGAACGCGGCTGCGCCGACCCACGTCCGGAGCATGCTGCGGACCTCGGTCCCGGCGAGCGCGACGCGAGCGCGCGCAATGTCGAGGACCACGACTCCGAGCCCGAAAACACCGGCAATCAGCAGCAGTCGCGCGAGGGCCGCGGCCAGCCACGCGCGTTCCCAGGAAGACTCGCCCACGGCCCGCACGAGGCCGGATGTGATCGTCGACACGACCTCCGCCGCGAGGAGGGTGACCAACCCGCCAATGAGCAGCAGCCGGAGGAAGCGGCCGAAGAAATGTCCCGCCCCGCGGAAAAACCGGTGCAGCAGCGGGCGGTCGTCGCGCGAGACGAGCACTTCGAGGACGCCGGCGGCGAGCAGCGGGTTCGCGATGGCCCCCACCGCGAGCAGCGCGAGCACGGCTCCTCTAAGGAGCGACACCGGCGAAAACCGATCGTACTGCTGCAACTCGACGTAGAGGCCGAATTGAAAGCGCGCGAGCGTCCGGTCCGACTCGGGCGCGTGGTTGAACGCCGCGCCGAGCCACCACCATGCGGCCACAGCCGCAATCGCCGCAAAGACGAAACTCCACGCCCACACGACCGCGACGAGCCGGGGACTCGCGAAGGCGGCGCGCCAACCCGAACGAATGCTGGCTCGAATCATCATCGCCTCCTCAGAATCCCACCATGGTCGCGACGAGGTTCTGCACCCAGAACATCAACCGCGACGACCACTTGGTCGCCGCGCGCCGGTCGCTCTCCACCCGCCGAGCGTTGTTCAGCCAATCGACATCCAGGAGAACGCGGCGGTCCGGATCGACGTCCGCGCTCGAGAGTCTCTCCGGGCTCGTCGTGCGGATCTTCAGCCATCGGTCGCGGCCGTCCCATCTGCGCCTGTCCGTCCGCCCTCCCTCGTACCGCAGCGCAATCTCCACGGGAAAGACGATCTCCCCTTTCCGCTGCACGACCACGGTGGACTCGTACGGCCGGTCCGTCCGCTCGCGCTCGCGGCGGCGCGCATCGTCCATCTTGACGGTGTGCTTCCCCGCTTTCCCGTCAAACGTGCCGATCGGCTCCGCTCGTTGTGCCGAGGTGACGGACGCGATCGCGTAATCGAGAACGCCGGTGCCCCCCACCGTCTGATCGAAGTACCACGTCAGATCTCGGCCCGAAACCTCGTTGGCGACCGCGAAGAAATCCTCGCTGCGGGGATGTCGATACCGCCAGCGCTCGTGGTACGTGCGCATCAGCCGGGCCATCGTCTGCTCACCCAGGTAGCCTTCGAGCGTGCGCAGCACGAGTTCGGACTTCGCGTAGGAGGCAAACCCGTAAGCGCCCGTCGATTCGAACTTCCAGGCCGGCGTGAGGATTGGATCGGACTTGCGATCGGGGCTGTTCTGCGCGCGCACCAGTTCCAGCCCCGAGAGCTTCAGCCACGGAATCGAGATCATGGAGGCTTCGGCGCCATGCGCGCGCTGCATCACCTTCCCACTCGAGTAGGAGTTCAGCCCCTCGTCGAGCCACGCCTCCTCGAACTCGTTGTTCGCGACGAGACCATACCAGTACTGATGACCGAACTCGTGCACGGTGACCTCTTCGGCGGCACGGACACCGTCGAGCGGCCAGCGATTCAGCAGCGCGGAGGTGCCCGCGGTAATGAGCGTCGGATACTCCATTCCGCCGGCGCCGCCGGCGCCAAACGCCGGATCGACCACGGTCAGCGTCTTGTACGGGTACCGGCCGTACCAGAGCCCGAACCACTTGAGGCCGTCTTTCGCGGCCCGGAAATGCCGCTCGGCCTGCGCCAGCCGCGGCTTGTGGATCAACAGGATGATCTCGACATCGCTGAGCCGCACCTCGTCCAGCGTTCGCCCGAGCAGCCGGCTCGCCTGCTCGTATTCCTGCGGCGAAACGTCCCTGCTGGCCGAGAACGTGCGACGCAGCTCGACGTACTCGGGATCGGCCGTCCACGCGAAGTCGTGCACGTTGTCCTGCTGGTGTACAACCGTGACGGTACCGTCGGCATGCTCCGTCGTCGAAACGCGCGGGCCCGTCGCACCGACGATGAACCCCTTCGGCGTGGTGATCGCCACGCGGTACGCGCCGAAGTCCGCGTAGAACTCCGACGTGGCGTGGAACTGGTGGCAGTTCCAGCCTCCCGCCGAGCGGCCTCGCGTGCCGGCGGGCTCGTAGACCGCCACCTTCGGGAACCACTGGCCCACCATGAAGAAGTTCCGCTTGTACCCCGTGCGCGCAAACACCTCGGGAAGCTGCGCGCGGAACTCGATTTCGAGCGCGATGCTGCCTCCCGGGCGCACCGGTTCTGGAAGGGGGACGCGCAGCACCGTCTGATCGTCGGCGTTGTCATCGTCCGGGTGCTCGAATGTCGCCGCGGAGCGCAGGTCGCGTCCGTCGACGAGGCGCATCGACGTGACATCGATCCAGCCCCACGAGTCGCGGGTCATGCGATCGGAGCGCAGCCTACCGCCCGACTCGCGCATGAAGGTCGAACGGCTGTTCTTGAACGCGTTCAGGTACAGGTGGAACCAGAGATCGCCGACGGCGTCTGAAGACGGGTTCTTCCACACCAGGCGCTCGCGTCCGATCAGCTGTTTGTTGACCGCGTCCAGCCGCACGTCAATCCGGTAATCGACGACGGGGTCGGCGCGATCTGGAAGGCGATCGGCGGCAGCAGGCAAGCCGGCGAGCAGGACGGCCGCGCAGCCTGCGAACACTGCAGTGCGCATCTCGAGTACTCCAGCGGAATAGGATGGGGAGAGCGGGATCTATTGTACCTGTTACCTGTTACCTGTTACCTGGTACCTGGTACCTGGTAGCTGGTGCCGGCGGTCGTCAGGATGCGCTGCCTCGTCGCGACGACCACGCGCGCACGGTCTCAACCGCCAGATCGGGCCGATCGGAGATGATCGCGTCCACGCCCCAGTCGAGCAATCGCGTCATCTCGGCGGCGGTATCCACCGTCCACACCTGGACCGCCACGCCGGCCGCATGGGCGAGCCGCACGAAGCGCTCCGAGACGATCCTGGTGCCGCGCGTCCGCTCGGGCACCTGGAAACTGCGGTAAGACGCCCAGAACGGCGCGATTCCCAAGTAGCTGGCGTAGAGCGCGAGCCGGGTCTCGGCCGGGGCCGAGCCGGTCGGAATAGCGGGCTCGTGAACGCGCGCGGCCTTCAGCGGGCCCGCGTGAAAGGACCCGAGCGCGACCCGATCGAGGGCCCGAGCCTGTCGGACCAGGTCCACGACGCGCAGCGCGATCGACCGGCTCGAGACTTTCATCTCGACGATGATGGGAACGTCTCGATAGCGTTCGAGCACCTCGCGCAGAAGCGGCACCCCGGTGCCCGAACCGAGGACGTTCATCTGTCCGAGCTCCGCAGCGGTGAAGCGCGCCACAGGGCCGCGCGCGTCGGTCGTCCGATCGACGGTCCGATCGTGCATGACGACGACCTCGCCGTCCCTGGAGAGGTGCACGTCCAGCTCGAGGCCATTGGCGCCCGCCGCAAGGCCGCGGTCGAAAGCAAGCCACGTATTTTCCGGGCCGATCTTCGCGCCCCCGCGGTGCGCGAAGACGAGCGGGCGCGGGCCCCTGAGCGCACGATGCATCCGCCGCTGATCCTACCTGAAGCCCCGCGCATGAAGAGCAGCGCCCGAAGCCTGCTAATATGCGCCTATGGCCGCGAAGACCCTGGGAGAGCTCCGTCGTGCTGTCGCCTCCGGCAGCCTGCCCCACCGTTCCGTCAAGGACGAGCTTCGAGAAAACCTCATTGAGAAGCTCCGTTCCGGCGAGCCGCTCTTCCCGGGCATCGTCGGCTACGACGAGTCGGTCGTCCCGCAGATCGTCAACGCGATCCTCTCGCGACACAATTTCATCCTGCTCGGGCTCCGCGGGCAGGCGAAGACGCGCATCCTGCGCGCGCTGGTCGATCTGCTCGACGATCAGATCGCCGTGGTCCCCGGCTGTGAGATCTACGACGACCCGCTCGCGCCGATCTGCGGCGCGTGCCGGGAACGCGTGCGCGAAGAAGGGGACGCGCTCACGATCGCGTGGCTGCCGCGGCAGCGGCGGTACGTCGAGAAGCTCGCGACCCCGGACGTGACGATCGCGGACATGATCGGCGACATCGATCCGATCAAGGCTGCGCGCGCCGGGCTCCAGCTCTCCGACGAGCTGACGATGCATTACGGGCTGCTGCCGCGCGCGAACCGCGGCATCTTTGCGATCAACGAGCTGCCAGATCTGGCAGGCAAGATCCAGGTGGGGCTCTTCAACATCCTCCAGGAAGGGGACGTTCAGATTAAAGGCTACCCGGTGCGGCTGCCGCTGGACGTCATGATGGTGTTCACCGCGAACCCTGAGGACTACACCGCGCGCGGCAAGATCATCACTCCCCTGAAGGACCGCATCGGCTCGGAGATCCGGACCCATTACCCCGCGACCCGGCACGAGGGGATCCGCATCACCCAGCAGGAGTCGTGGACGGACCGATCGGCCACGCGCGACGGCCGTCCGCGGCCCACTGCGGCCCCGGTGGAGGTCCCGGCCTACGTCCGCGAAGTGGTCGAGGAGATCGCCTTCCAGGCGCGGACGGACCAGAAAGTTGACAAGCGGTCGGGCGTCAGCCAGCGCATGCCGATCACCTGCCTGGAGAACACGGTGTCGAACGCGGAGCGGCGCGCGCTGCTGAACCGGGAGCCGATCGTGGTCCCGCGCGTGACGGACGTCTACAGCGCGATGCCTTCGATCACGGGCAAGTTCGAGCTGGAGTACGAAGGGGAACTTCGCGGCGCCGACAACGTGGCACGCGAGCTGATCCGAGCCGCCGTCGCGAACGTCTTCGCCGGATGGATGGGCGAGGCGGACACGCGCGCGATCATCGAGTGGTTCGAGCTGGGGGGCACGCTGCAGCTCGACGACACCGCCCCTGCGGCGCAGCTCGTCGAATCGGCGGCGCAGGTGCAGGGGCTTCGGTCGCTGGCGGAGCAGACGCTGGGCAAGGGGCGACACGGCGAGGCCGCGCTCGCCTCCGCCATCGACTTCGTGCTCGAGGGGCTCTACGCGACGAAGAAGATCAGCCGCAGCGACGAGCGCACGTACTCGGCCGCGCAGCCGGTGCGCGCGCGGCAACCGCAGGCGCGCGGCAACCTCGACGACCTCATGGAGCGCGAGGTGCCGCCTGGCGGGAAGAAGAGGTACTACAACTGAAGTACAAGTACACCCGCTTCACCGGCGACGATCTCGAGGGGCTCAACCTCGAGGATCTCATGTCGCAGCTGTCCGATCTTCTCCTGTCGAGCGGCTTTGGGAACCCGTACGACTTCGACGAGACGGAACAGACGCTGCAGGCGCTCCACGACGCGATTCTCGACGCATTGTTGAACGGCGGCCTGCTGCCCGATGAGACGCTCGAGCGTCTGCTGGGCCAGGCTGGCGACGACGAGACGAAGAACGCACTCGAGGAGCTGGTGCAGCAGATCATGGAGCGGCTGCAGACGCAGGGGTTCATCACGGCGGCGCCCGACACGAGCGTTGAGCGAAACCGCCGCGAGCAGGGCTCGGGCGCCCGGGGCCCCGAGTCGAACGTCCGCTTCCAGGTGACCGACAAGGCGCTGGACTTTCTCGGATACCGTGCGCTGCGCGATCTGCTCGGGTCTCTGGGACGCTCGAGCGCCGGCCGCCACGACACGCACGACCTGTCGGCCGGTATCGAGGCGGGCGCCGCGCCCAAGCCGTACGAGTTCGGCGACACGCTCAACCTGGACCCGAGCGCGACGATCCTGAGCGCCGTCACCCGCAAGGGACTGGACAACGGCGGCGCGTTTTCGATCGACGTGGACTACGAGGACCTGATGGTGGCGCAGGGTGAGTACCAGAGTTCGTGCGCCACGGTGCTCCTGCTCGACTGCAGCCACAGCATGATCCTCTACGGCGAGGATCGGTTCACGCCGGCCAAGCGCGTCGCGCTCGCTCTGTCGAACCTGATCCGCCACCAGTACCCCGGCGACAGTCTGAAGGCCGTCCTCTTCCACGATTCCGCCGAGGAGATCCCCATCCAGCAGCTCGCCCGGGTCCGGGTGGGTCCGTATTACACGAACACGCGCGAGGGGCTGCGCCTCGCGCGCCGCCTGCTGGAGCGGCAGCGGAAGGACATGCGGCAGATCGTCATGATCACTGACGGCAAGCCGTCGGCGGTCACGCGCCCGGACGGCCGGGTTTACCGGAACGCGTTCGGGCTGGACCCGTTCGTGATCACCGAGACGTTCGCCGAAGTCGCCGCGTGCCGCAAGGCGGGCATCATGATCAACACGTTCATGCTGGCCCGTGACTACGACCTGGTCAGCTTCGTCCGCAAGGTGGCGCAAATCTGCCGCGGCAAGGCGTACTTCACGACCCCCTACACGCTCGGCCAGTACGTGCTGATGGACTACGTGAACCGGAAGACGCGCACCATACACTGATGCTGCCGCCAGTCATCCCGATATTCCCGCTGCCGACCGCCGTGCTCTTTCCCAACGTGCTGCTCCCGCTCCACATCTTCGAGCCGCGATACCGGCAGATGCTGGCCGACGCGCTGGCGGGCGACCGCGTGATCGGCATGGCCTTGCTGCGGGCCGGCTGGGAAGACCGGTACGAAGGGAACCCTCCGGTGTACGCGGTTGGCTGCGCGGGCGTGATTACGCACGTGGAGCCGCTGCCGGACGGACGCTCCAACATCGTCCTGCGCGGGCTGTCGAAGTTCAGGATCCAGGAAGAGGACGGCCGCAAGCCGTACCGGCTCGCGACCGTGGAACCCATCGAGGAGTCCGTGTCGCGCAGCGATCGCGAGCGGCTTTTCGCGATTCGGAGCCGCGTCGAGGAGGTCGTGCTCGCGGCCGGCCCAAAGGGCCGGCGCGAACGGCAATTCCCGCCGGACATCCCGGACGAGGATCTCATCAACGCGCTCTCGCAGTATCTCGAGCTGGAGCCGCTCGAGCGGCAAGCCCTGCTCGAGTGCCCGGGCGTGGTGGTCCGCGCGAAGATGCTCCTCGAACTTCTCGAGATGAAAGTCCTCGCCGAGCGCCCGGCGAACGGGGCGAAGGTGCATTAGGGGGTCAGGTCTGAAACAGACCTGACCCCAGCTCAGCTACGGACGCTGCAGCCAGAACGTATAGCTGCCGCTGCCGCTGTACGAGTACACGCGCCAGCGGTAGTACCCCGCCGTGCCGCTGTACGCGATCTGCTCCTCAGACGTCACGCTTTCAGACCGCGCGACCGTCGCCCAGAAGAACCCGTTCCACTTCTGCAGATACAGGTCGAAGTCCGCGGTGGACGGCCCGCGCAGCCAGCCGCGGTGCGTGCCCGATAGCGAGCTGTAGTAGTACGACCCGTTCGGGTGATAGTCCGAGTCGCCAGTGCCGGACAGGGTCCCCGTGTACGCCGTGCAGCTCGTGCACGGAGCGCCGCCTCCGCCGCTGGAAACAGTTACCGATTGAGTCGCCGCGTCGGACTGGCCGGTCGTGTCGGTCACGGTGAGCGTGACGGTGTAGGTACCGCCGGCGGAGTACGCGTGCTGAACGATCGAGCCGGATGCTCCCTGGCCGTCGCCGAAGCTCCACGTGTAGCCGGTGATGCCGAAGTCGTCGCTCGACCCGCTGCCGTCGAAGGTGCAGGTCAGGCCGGCGCACGTGAACGTGAAGCTCGCCAGCGGCGGCGAGTCGGCCGGCGCGGAGCCGAAGATCGAATAGAGCAGCCGGTTCGGCGACCCCGTGCCGATGTCCGACAGCCGTCCCGTGCTCGCGTTGTTGACGACCGCCGCGTGCACCGCGCTCGGGGTCGCTGACGGGTTGCTCGCCAGGTACAGCGCTGCGACGCCGGCGACGTGCGGCGAGGCCATGGAGGTACCGCTGATCGTGTTCGTCGCGGTGTTGCTGGTGTACCAGGCGGACGTGATGCTGGAGCCGGGCGCAAAGAGGTCCACGCAGGTGCCGTAATTGGAGAACGAGGACCGCGCGTCGCTGCTCGTGGAACTGCCGGCGGTCAGCGCCTGCGAGACGCGGGCCGGTGAGGAGTTGCAGGCGTTGGCGTTGCTGTTTCCCGCGGCAATGGCGTAGGTGACGCCAGCCGCCACCGAGTTGCGGACGGCATCGTCGAGGGCTGTTGACGCGCCGCCGCCAAGGCTCATGTTTGCCACGGCTGGCAGAACCCGGTTGGCGGTCACCCAGTTCACCCCCGCGATGACGCCGGACGTCGTGCCCGACCCGCTGCAGTTGAGGACGCGTACCGCGTGCAGCGTCACCTGCTTGGCGACGCCGTACGTGGTGCCTCCCACCGTCCCGGTGACATGCGTGCCGTGCCCATTGCAGTCGTCAGTGCCCCTGCCGTCCGAGATCGCCGTGTAGCCGCTCGTGGAAACGCGGCTTCCGAACTCCACGTGCGTCCGCCGGATGCCCGTGTCGATGATGTAAGCGTGCACGCCGGCGCCGGTCGTGTTGTAGACGTACGTGCCGTTCAGCGGCCGATCGCGCTGATCGATCCGATCGAGGCCCCACGTGGCGCCTGTCTGGGTGGCGACGATGGTCATCTCGCTGTCTTGCTCGATATAGCGCACCTGCGGGTTGCGAGCCAGAGCCGCCGCGGCGGTGGCGGACATCGCGGCGGCGAATCCCCGAAGCGCATGCTCGTAGACGTGAAGAACACGACCGCCCTGCTGACGCGCGAGCGCCTCGGCCAGTCCGCGCACCTCGGCCCTCCCGACCTGCTGCTCGTCGAGGACGACGATGTACTGGTTCGGGATGGCACGCTCGGGTGTCTGCACCTCCTGGGCAGACGCCGACCCGACAAGCGCAATCCACACCAGCGCTCCTGCCAACACTGACGTGTTTTGGACCATGGAGCCCCTCCTTCGAAGGCGCGTAGTATACGTGGTCGATCGTCAATGCCGAATGCCGAAGGCTGAACGCCGAAGCCAATGTCAAAACCTGGCCGAATGCCGCAGGCACGCGTACGGCGCCGAGGGATCTGCGACCGGACGGTACGGTTGGGCTAGCGAACAGGCCTGGAGCCGACTCCGAGCGACGGACGCGCTTCAGAGGCGCGCTCAAGCGCTCGTGAGGCGGGCGGCGATGGCGCGAATCACGACCTCGCCGTGGAACCGGCCATTCTCGATGAAGATCGTGCCGCTCTGGCGCCCCGCGACGACGGCGCCGACCACGAACAGTCCCGGAACGTTCGTCTCGTAGCTGACCGGATCGTGCACCGGGCCGCACGTGTCGGGATCGAGCGCGATCCCCGCGCGCGTCAGCAGGTCGGAATCCGATAGATAGCCGGTGAGGAGGAACACACCGTCGGCGGGAATGCTCTCGCGGCCGCGAGGCGAGTTCACGATCACGGCAGTGGGCGTGATCTCCACCACGGTCGTGTTCATCGACGCGGCGATCGCCCCTTCCGCGATCCGGTTCTCGATGTCGGGCTTGACCCAGTACTTGATCGAGTCACCGAGCGTGGCGTTGCGGTGCACCAGCGTGACGTGCGCTCCCGCACGATAGAGATCGAGCGCCGCTTCCGCCGCCGAGTTCTTCCCGCCGACCACGACCACGTTCTGTCTGTAGTACGGGTGCGGCTCCGTGTAGTAGTGCGAGACGTGCGGCAGGTCCTCTCCCGGGACGTTGAGCAGGTTGGGCACGTCGTACGCCCCCGTGGCAATGACCACGGTCCGGGCATGGCTGATCCGGCGAACGCCGCGGTTCGATCGGCTCTCGACCGCGAAGAGCGGCCGGGGAACGGTCTCGAGCTGTTCGCGTTCGATGCGCAGCACCTGTTCCTCGAACACGATATCGAGGTTGTAGGCGTCGGCGGCGCGCCGGTAGTACTTCAACGCCTCCATCCGCGTGGGTTTCTCGTTGGGGCTGACAAACGGCAGCCCGCCGATCTCCATCAGCTCCGGAGTGGTGAAAAACACCATGTGACGCGGGTAATGCAGCAGCGAGTTGACCAGGGCGCCTTTTTCCAGGATCCGGTACGTCAGACCAGCCTTGGTGGCGGCGATCGCGGTCGCGAGGCCAGCGGGCCCGGCCCCGACGATCAGCACATCGATCAGGTCCTTCATTTCGCTCCCTGCGGCAGGAGCGCCGCCGTCCCCGTGGCCGGCCGCGCCATCTCGAGCCGGTCGAGGCCGATGTGCCCGTTGCTGATCGCGAGCAGCACGTCCTGCAGCGCGCGCGGGTGCTCCAGCGGGTTGCGCTCCACGGCAATGAGGTCGGCCTCGAAGCCGGGGGCGATGGCGCCGATCCGCTTCTCGAGCCGTAGCATCTCGGCAGGCACGATCGTCGCGGCCTGGAGCGACTGTAGCGGCGTCATCCCGAGCTCGATGAAGTTGGTCACTTCCTGGGAAATGCGGGTGAGGCTGTCCGGGCCGTACCCCGTGTCGGCCCCTGTGACGATCTTCACGCCCATGCGGTGGGCCCGTTGCACTGTGTCTCGCAGGCGCGGCAGCATGTGCTGCCCCCGAACCCTGAGGGCCGGCACGTCGTAATCGCCACCCGGCTCCGCGAGATCCACCACCGTCGTGTAGGTGGGAACGAAATAGGTGCCCCTTTCCTTCATCAACGTCAGGGTCTCATCTGAAAGATAGGTGCCGTGCTCGATGCTGCGGACGCCCGCGCGCACCGCGGCTCGGGCTCCTTCGTCTCCGTGCGCGTGCGCTTCCACCGGCACGTTCTTCGTCGCCGCCTCGTCCACCGCGGCTCGCAGCTCAGCCTCGGTGTACACCTGCTTCCGCGGATCGGTGTCCGCCGTACCCGCCCGTTCGGTCGCGAGGATCTTGATCCAATCGACGCCGTGGGCGAGGTTCACGCGCACGACCTGGCGGATGGCGTCGGCATTGGTGATACCCGTCCGGAGGAAGGGCACAAGCTCGCGCCCGCCCAGGAACGCCTCCTCCGCCAGGCGTGGGCGCACGTGGTAGCCCGCGGCGATGACGTCGGGGCCGA
>DATHTE010000119.1:0-4894 GCA_035463475.1 Vicinamibacterales bacterium | reverse complement strand
GGAGAATGCCAAAAGCGCCAAGACCGAAAGCACCCTGGCCGAACGAGTGGTCTCCGACATCCTCGACGCGGCGATTCGGGCGCACGAGGGGGCGCGCGGCGGGGACCTGGCGAGCGTGGTGAGCGCCGCGCGCGTGATGCTCGCCGCGCTGAAGGGCGGGCGCAAGGTGCTCGCCTTCGGCAACGGCGGCAGCGCGGCCGACGCGCAGCACTTCGCCGCCGAGCTGGTGGGGCGGTTCGAGCGCGAGCGGCGCGCGGCGGCGGCAATCGCGCTGGTGGCCGACACGAGCATCCTGACGGCGGTCGCGAACGACCACGGCTTCGAGCGTGTGTTCGCGCGGCAGATCGAGGCACTCGGCGCGCCGGGAGACGTCGCGCTGGGGATCTCGACGAGCGGCCGATCGCCCAACGTGCTCGCCGCGTTCGACGCCGCGCGGGCGCGGGGCCTGACCACCATCGCGCTCACGGGGGGGGACGGCGGCCCGATCGGGCGCGCGGCCGACGTGCACGTGAACGTCGCGGGCGCCCCGACCGCCCGCGCCCAGGAAGTGCACAGGACGATTCTGCACGCGGTGTGCGAGCTGATTGAGCGGGAGCTGTGATGCCCGAGTTACGCACCGAGACGATGACCGTCAACATGGGGCCGCAGCACCCCAGCACACATGGCGTGCTGCGCCTGGTGCTCGAGCTCGATGGCGAGACGATCCGGGCCGCCGAGCCGACGATCGGCTACCTCCACACCGGCATCGAGAAGACGTGCGAGCAGAAGAAGTGGCAGCAGGTCGTCCCGCTGGTCGAGCGCATGGATTACCTCAGCTCGCACTCGAACAGCATGGCGTTCTGCCTCTCGGCGGAACAGCTGCTGGGCATCGAGGTGCCGGACCGCGTGAAGTGGATCCGCGTGCTGCTCTCCGAGCTCCAGCGCATCAACAGCCACCTGGTCTGGCTCGGCACCCACGGCCTGGAGATCGGCGCCGTCTCGGTGATGATGTACTGCTTCCGCGAACGCGAGCAGTTGCTCAACATCAACGAATTGATCGCCGGCTTCCGGATGTTCCCGAGCTACATGCGGATCGGCGGCCTGCGCGAGGACCTGCCCCCCGGTTTTCACGACGCCGTCGGCGCGTTCCTGGATCAGTTCCCGAAGAAGATTGACGAGTACGAGGACCTGCTCACGCAGAACCAGATCTGGTTGAAGCGCACGCGGGGCGTCGGCGTCATCAGCGGGCCGGACGCGATCGCCTGGGGGCTGGCCGGCCCGATCGCCCGCGCCGCCGGCATCTCCTATGACGTGCGGAAGCAATTCCCGTACACGGGGTACGACACGTTCGACTTCGACGTGCCGGTCGGCACGCACGGCGACGTGTACGACCGCTACCTGGTTCGCATGGAGGAGATGCGCCAGACCGTGCGCATCGCGCGCCAGGCGCTCGAGCGCATCTCGCCCACCGGCGTCTTCGACATCCAGGACTACCGCATCGTCCCGCCCCCCAAGGATCGCGTGTACACGGAGATGGAGGCGCTCATCCAGCACTTTCTCCTGTACTCGCAGGGCTTCACCGTGCCCGCGGGGGAAGCCTACGTCCCCGTCGAGGGGCCGCGCGGCGAGCACGGCACCTACATCATCTCGGACGGCACGAACCGTCCGGCGCGCGTGAAGATGCGCGCCCCGTCGTTTTACGCCTGCCAGGGGCTGCCGAAACTGATCATCGGCGGCCTCATCGCCGACGTGATCGCCGTCATCGGCTCCACTGACGTCGTGATGGGAGACGTCGATCGATGAGTTTCCACGCTGTGGTCCCGTACGGCACGCCCGAGCACCACCGCTCGCAACGCGCGGTGCTCGACGAAGGGAAGCCGTTCACCTATACGCCGGAGAACCGCGCGAAGCTGGAGGAGATCTGCCGTCGCTATCCGCCCGAGCGGCGCCGCTCCGCGATTCTCGCGGCCCTGTACCTCGTGCAGGAGCAGCAGGGCTACATCACGGCCGCCTCCGCACGCCATGTCGCCGAGGTGATCGGCATCGCCGCCGCCGAAGTGGACGACGTCGTGTCGTACTACGTGATGTTCTTCCGGCAGCCGACAGGGAAATACGTTCTGCAGGTCTGCCGGACCTTGTCGTGCGCCCTGAACGGCGCCGAGCGCGTGATCAACGCGATCGAGCTAAAGCTCGGGATCAAGGTCGGCGAGACGGACCCGAGCGGGATGTTCACGCTGATGGAGTTCGAGTGCCTCGGCGCGTGCGACCGCGCGCCGGTGGTGATGGTGAACAACGAGCACTGGCACGAGCGCCAGACACCCGAGACGGTGACGAAGTTGCTGGACGACCTGAAGGAGAAGGGCCTGGCGGCGCTCAGCGGCTGCCACTTGGAGGTGGAAGGAAGGGGGGGAGGAAGTGAAAAGTGAAAAGGCAGAAGGAAGAAGGAAGAAAGAGGAGCGGACACTTTTGACTTTTTCCTTCTAACTTCTCACTTTCCCAGGACCGCTATGGATCCAGTCCTCACGCGCTACGTCCGCGAGCCGAACGGCCACACGCTGGACTTCTACGTGAAGCACGGCGGGTACGAGGCCTTGAAGAAGGCGCTCGCGATGCAGCCGAACGACATCATCGAGATGGTGACGAAGTCGGGGCTGCGCGGGCGCGGCGGCGCCGGGTTCCCGACGGGGCTGAAGTGGAAGTTCGTGCTGAAGGACACGCCGCTTCCGAAGTACATCGCGTGCAACGCGGACGAGAGCGAGCCGGGCACGTTCAAGGACCACGTGCTCATGGAGCGCAATCCCCACCTGCTCTTCGAGGGGTGCCTGATCGGCTGCCACGCGATCGGCGCGAAGATCACCTACATCTACATCCGCGGCGAGTTCTACCACGTGCAGCGCATCCTCGAGGAGCAGATCGAAGCGGCGCGGCGCGCGGGCTACATCGGAAAGAACATCCTCGGCAGCGGCTTCGACTGCGAGGTCCATGTCCACAGGGGCGCCGGCGCGTACGAGGCGGGAGAGGAGACGGCGCTGCTCGAGTCGCTCGAGGGCAAGCGTGCCCAGCCCCGCATCAAGCCGCCGTTTCCGGCGGTGGCGGGGCTGTATGGCGCGCCGACGGCTGTCAACAACGTCGAGACGCTCTGCAACGTGCCCGGCATCATCACGAACGGGCCCGAGTGGTACGCGGCGCTCGGCCCCGAGAAGAACGGCGGCCCGAAGCTGTACTGCGTCAGCGGCCACGTCAAGCGCCCCGGCACGTACGAAACGACGATGAAGACGACGCTGCGCGAGCTCGTCTACGACATGGCGGGCGGGCCGCGCGAGGGGCGCACGATCAAGGCGGTCATCCCGGGCGGCTCCTCCGTCCCGATCCTGCTGCCGCATCAACTCGACATCCCCGCCAGCTTCGACGACATCGCGAAAGCCGGCTCGATGCTCGGATCCGCCGCCATCATCGTCATGGACGACACCACGTGCATGGTCTGGGCGGCCGAGAACCTGCTGCACTTCTACCGCCACGAGTCGTGCGGCAAGTGCACGCCGTGCCGCGAAGGCACCGACTGGCTGCACAAGCTCCTGCGCCGCATCGAGCGCGGCGAGGGCACGATGGCGGACATCGATCTCATCGACGACGTCGCCGGGAACATCGCGGGGAAGACGCTCTGCCCGTTCGGCGACGCGGCCGCGGCGCCGGCCCTGACCACGGTCAAGAATTTCCGGGCGGAGTTCGAGGCGCACGTCCGCGAGGGGCGATGCCCGCTGGTGGCGGACTGGCGGCGGGACGTCAGAGCCGCGGAGCGGGCGGGTGCCCACGCATGACGCCCGAAACGCTCGCCCATCTCGTCCTCATCTTCGTCGTGTTCGGGTGTCTGATCGGCTCGGCCGCGGTGCTCGTGTACTTCGAGCGGAAGATCGCCGGCTGGATCCAGGTGCGATATGGCCCCTACCTCGTCGGGCCCTTCGGGATCCTGCAGCCATTCGCCGACATCCTGAAGCTGCTGTTCAAGGAAGATCTGCGCCCGAAGGCGGCGGACGCGATCCTCTTCTCGATCGCGCCGATCATCTCGGCCACGGCGGCCTTCGCCGCGTTCGCCGTCGTGCCCTTCGGCGCCACCACCACGTTCTTCGGCCTGCTCGACCGATCTATCCGGCTCGAGGTCGCCGACGTGAACGTGGCGGTGCTCGTCATCTTCGCGATCACGTCGATGGGCATCTACGGGATCGTGCTGGCCGGGTGGAGCTCGAACTCGAAGTACTCGCTCCTCGGCGGGCTGCGCTCCTCGGCGCAGATGATTTCGTACGAGCTGTCGTACGGGCTGGCGCTCGCGGCGGTCATCCTGATGGCCGGCTCGCTGTCGCTCCGCGAGATCGTCGGCGCGCAGGCGGGTTACTGGTTCGGGTTCATCCCGCGCTGGTTCGTCTTGCTCCAGCCGGTCGGGTTCATCGTCTACATGATTGCGGGCGTCGCGGAGACCAACCGCGCGCCGTTCGATTTCCCCGAGGCGGAGCAGGAGCTGGTCGCCGGCTATCACACCGAGTACAGCAGCATGAGCTTCGCGATGTTCTTCCTCGCGGAGTACATCAACATGGTCACCGTGTCGGCGGTGGCGACGAGCCTGTTCCTCGGCGGCTGGCACGGGCCGTTCCTGCCGGACTGGCTGGACTGGATCTGGTTCCTGATCAAGGTCGCCGCGCTGCTGTTCTTCTACATCTGGATGCGGTGGACGCTCCCGCGTTACCGCTACGACCAGCTGATGGCGTTCGGGTGGAAGTGGCTGCTGCCGATCGCGGTGCTGAACATTCTCGCGACCGCCGCAGCGGTGCTGTACTTCGGTCTGTGACGGGCGAGGCGCGCACGGCGCGCCTGCGAGGGAGCGGCGCGGGGCGTTGGGGCCCCCGCAAGCGACCGAGCCGGG
>DATHTE010000118.1:0-3775 GCA_035463475.1 Vicinamibacterales bacterium | reverse complement strand
CCTTACCATGGCGGTTCACAGCCTGCCGTCGGTGTCACCCGCACCAATTCCGCCCGACGGTTCATCGCACGGCCGCTTGCAGAGTTCCCGAAGTCGAGCGGCCGCACCGCACCGCAGCCTCGGGGAATCAAGCGCTGCCGTGCCACGCCGCGTGCCGCGAGCCAGTCGACGACAAGCGCCGCGCGTTGTCTCGAAAGCGCCGCCGCGTCCGATTCCGCTTGGTCAGCAAAGGCCTTTACCAGTAGTCTCAACCCACGATCGCGCAGCAGCTCCTTTCGTACGCTCAGTAGCGGTTCATCCGCATCTTCGGCAAAGACGGCACGGTTGTCCTCAAACCGAATCTTCGCTCCCCGAAATGCCAACGTCGTCCGGGCGAGTGACCGTCTTCGCGCGAGCTCGAGCTCGTACATCGGGTCGAGCGCGGCCGGCTCCGAGGGCTGAGGCGGCCCTGCGGTCAACAAGAGCAGCGCATCGACATCATCCTCGAGAGCACCACCCATTGAGAGAGTGAACCCGATCCGCTCAGGCTTCACTTTCCCCAGCCATGTGTCCCGCACTGCCACTCCAGCCGGCACCGTCCACCCCAGAAGCCGAGTTCTGATATCGGGATCTACCCGACCGAAATCGAGGATTCCCACCACCCAGGTCTTACCGGGAAATCGCGAATCCAGCAGGTGAATGAGGCTATTCGGAAACAGGACCGTGCGGCTGATGTGTGCGCCACCGATCAAGATCAGCGCTCGTTGATGGCGGCGCACGACGTCACGATCGATGATGGACGCAAAATGGGCATCGCGCCAGTCGTTCATGTCCTCGTCCGCAGGGCTGGTGACGGTGCTCCAGTCGATTGGCGGGTCGCCCAGCAGGACGCGAACGCGGAGTGCGTCTGGCAGCCCTGCATTCACGGAGCGCACTGCCGCGAGCATTCCCTCATACATGGGCAGTGACCAGATTCCGCTCACTTGCGTCGTGTCCTCCCACACGTGGCGAAGTTCATCCCGCGCGACCGGCTCGCCCGAGGCATAGCGGTCCATCACCGCTTGATAGCGTGCATTTCCGAATTCGATAACGATGTTCCTGACCGCGTGGGGAAAACGGCTGTCGCGGATCAGAGTGGTAAAGAAATCACGGGTGTCGAGTTGCCCGTGACCGGCCCCCTCGCTAAGGGCGACGAGCGGGTAATCTTCAAAGGCATTCAGAATCAGATCGACCGCCGGACGCTCGCGGAGGTCAGCATTGGTCCTCCCGCCAGTCCCTGAAATGCAGCCAGCGAGGGTGACAGCGAACACCGCAATAAATCGGCAGGCCGGATTCATGGGTTCCCAGCGAGCGCATTCTACCGACATCGCCTAACGGCTGGCGACCAGAGTTGCCCGGCACGCGACGTTGCAGGGTAGGGCGCCTCACGCAAAGAGCCGTTGCCGAGTTGAAGCATAACGGCAAACCGGCCCGTCGAAATAGCTCGCACGTTCTGCGGTTCGCAGGCAACCTATTCCGCGCGTAGTGCGACGACCGGCTCGACGCGTGTGGCGCGGCGCGTGGGGACGTAGACCGCGATGAACGCCACTGCGATCAGGGCCGCCGCAGCCGAGGCAATGGGCACCGCCCCGCCAGCCGGAAGATTCTCGACGCTGCGCGCGGCGAATCGTGTACTCCAGAACGCCATCGGCGCGCCAAGAAGGAATCCCACGCTGACCAACCAGCCCGCGCTCGTCGCCACCATGCGGCTCACGCGACCGCGGGTGGCGCCGAGAGCCATACGAATGCCGATCTCCTTCGTTTGGCGTGCGACGGTGTAGGCGAGCAACCCAAACAGACCAATCGCCGCCAGCAGCGCGCCGACGGCGCCGAAGAACCCCGCCAGGGTTGCCAGCAACCGCTCGGGAACGATCGAGGCGTCGACCTGCTCGGCCAGGGTGGTCACTCGTCCGACGGAACTCGTACCAAATACGTCGTCGACGAGGCGGCGGGCGTCGTCCGCGAGGCCCGCCCGACGGCCGCTCGTCCGCAGCGAGAGGTCGCTCGACCCTCTGGACATCAGGGCGAACTGGTAGACGGTGGGTGGGGACGGGAGCCGAACGTCGTTATACTTCGCGTCGCCAGCGACGCCGACGATCTCGTAGGGATCGCGCTGGTTCTCGAGCCAGACGTGACGCCCGAGCGGATCACGGCCAGGGAAGTACTTCCGCGCGAGCGCCTGATTGACGATGATACGGCGCGGCTGATCCATGTCGGAGTCGCGAAAGTCGCGTCCGGCCAGGAGTGGCGTGCCGTACGTGAGGAAATAGTTCGGCGACACGGTATTGAGGGACACACGCTGCCTGTCGTGCGCAGGCTCGTCGAATCCTTCGACCCGGAGGAACGCGCTGCCAGCCGCGCCTGACATCGGCGTCATGCCGCTCGCCGCGACCGAGTCGACGCCGGGAATCGCGTGCAGGCGCGCGACGACATCTCTATAGAGCGCAGCGAGTTGCTCGCGGTTCTGGGCGCGCGAGGTGTTCACCGACATCAGCAGCACGCGGTCGCGATCGAACCCGAGACTTCGGTCGCGCAGATGACGCAGGTGGTCAATGTAGAGCTGCGACACGCTCAACAGCGCCAGGGAGATCGCGACCTGCGCGACCACCAGGCCGTTGCCGAAGACGCGTCGGGATTTCGTCTGTGCTCCGCCCCCCTGTCGCAGCGCCGACGCCGGCGCGGACACGAACGCCGCGATAGCGGGCGCGAGCCCGAAGACGAGCGCCGCCAGCAGGGTGACGCCGATCGTGAACGTCAGCACGCGCGCATCGAGTGGGATCTCCAGACGCGGTGAAGGGCCCAGCGATTGCGTGCCCGAGGTCATGATCCGCGTCAGAATGGTGGCGCCGAATCGAGCACCGACCAGGCCCAGGGCGCCGCCGATCGAGGCCAGGAGCAGCGATTCGGTCAGCATCTGCCGCACCATGCGGAAACGTCCGGCGCCGAGCGAGACGCGCACGGCCATCTCGTGCTGGCGCGCGGCCCCGCGTGCCAGCAGCAGGCCCCCGATGTTGGCGCACGCGAGCAGCAGCAGAATGCCAACGATCGCCATTAACAGCGACAGTGGTCCGCCGAACTGGTCGGTGAGCGGAGTCGAAAGTCCCGCGCGCGCAGGCTTCACGTCGATCGCCACGTGTCGCCACTGCGGATCGCGCTGCACCAACGCGTCGATGCTCGACTGGTAGAGCACGCGCATCTCTGCGCGCGCCTGCGCGATCGAAGCCCCCGGCCTCAACCGCGCCATCAGCGCCACACCCCCCCGCGATCGCATCGCTGTGGGAATCGCGCCAAGAGACACCCAGACGTCCGACCGCATGCTGGCCGTCACGCCAGAAAAATCGGGCTCGGCTACGCCGACGACGGTCGCGTGCACGGGGCCGGGCAGGCGACGGTCGTTGATGTCGATGATGCCGCCGAGGGCTCGCGCCTCGCCGTTGAAGTGCGCCTGCCAGTACCGCCAGCTCACAACGGCGAGAGGGGGACCGCCCGGCGCGTCGTCGGAGACATCCAGCACGCGCCCCAGCGCGGGCCTCACGCCGAGCGCATGGAAGAAGTTCCCCGTGACCACCCAGGCGCCGATCGGCTCGCGGCCGGCGGACGACTCCGTCCTCAGTGGCGCGACGCCGACCATGTCCGAGAACACGGTGTTGCGGTCGCGATACTGCGCGTAGTTCTCCAGACTAAACATGTTCAGCGGCGGATCGCCGGGGTACCGCCACGTGAACTGCACGAGACGGCCGGGATCGCGAACCGGCAG
>DATHTE010000117.1:0-2575 GCA_035463475.1 Vicinamibacterales bacterium | reverse complement strand
TGGCAGACGCTGCACACCGCGCACGAGCCGGAGTCCAGCGGCGGCGGCCGCCGCCGCCGGACTCCGGCCCGTCAGGAGGCCACGACGACCTGAGGCTCGTCCCCTCGTCGATCTGTCAGATTTTCACCCGGCGGAACTGTCAGATTTTGGACCGGCGTTGACACAACCGCCTCAATGCGCCAGAACACCGGCAACGCAAGTGCGTACCGGAATAGTTGCGGACCGCGGTAGGGCCACGGATTGCGAATCCCTACGGCCTGGTCGACAGGGGTCGATTCGAGGGCCGTTGGAGGCGGCGCGATCCCGATCAAGTAAAACGCGCGGCAGGCGTGACTGCCGTGCAGGGTGACGCCGGGCGCGAACGGGATCTGGCCGTTCGCGTCGGCAGTGGGTTCCCTGCACGGATCGCGAGGCGCGTTGCCGGACGCGCGTTTTTCCGCGCCGCCGACCGGCTCGCGAAGCGACCCCTGCCGGCCAGGCCGTGTTCTCGAATTCGTGGCAGCGGCCGAACGATCGCGTGGCAGGTCCGAAGCTGCGCTATCCCTCAAACAGAATGTGCCGAAGCCTCCGAAGATCGTTCAGAATCCGCGCGCTCAGGACGACATGCTTCTGCAGCTGCTCAAGCTTGTGGTTGACCAGGTACAGCGCCTCGAGGGTGCGCGGTGCGGTCTGGTCGCTGATTTCGTGCTCGATGTCCATTCGCGCCTGCTCGAGCGCGTCGCCGAGCAGCGTCATGCACTCCTGGGCACCCTCGATACTGTCGGACAGCGTCTGACGGCGATCGTTCACCTGGCCACCAGCCGGGAGCCTGGTCCCGGGAACACCGCCGGTGAGCCGTTGCCTGCCTGGCTTGGAAAAGCCTTCTCCCGCCCAGTGCAGTGGTAATCGAATCCCTTGGCGCGCGCGAGAACCGGATCGAGCACGTTCCGGGTGTCGATGACCACCGGCCGGCGGACTGCCGCCTTCAGGCGATCGAGGTCGAGCGCCCGGAACTCGTTCCACTCGGTGGCGATCACCACGGCGTCGGATCCTGACGCAGCCTCGTAGGCGTCCGCCGCAAACACAGCGCGCGCCGCATCCGTTCCAAGCGCAACGCGCGCATCCTCGATGGCGACCGGGTCAAACAGCCGCAGATTCACACCTCCGGCCAGCAGCTCGCGAGCGATGTGAAGGCCCGGCGCTTCCCGCACGTCGCTCGTATTGGGCTTGAATGCCAGGCCGAGGATGGCGACGGTGGGGTCATCGACACTTTCAGTCGCCCGCTTGATCTTGTCGAGCGTGAGCTGGCGCTGGCGGTTATTGGCGTCGATCGCGCTTTCGGTGAGGCGCTGCGGCGCGCCGGCACGCCGGCCAAGCGCCGCCAGCGCGCGCGTGTCCTTCGGGAAGCAAGACCCGCCGTAGCCGGGACCGGGATGCAGGAACTTGGGCCCTATCCGCTTGTCCAGACCCATCCCCTTCGCGACGCCATGGACGTCGGCGCCGACCTGGTCGCAGAGGTTGGCGATCTCGTTGACGAACGAGATCTTGACCGCGAGGAACGCGTTCGACGCGTACTTGATCAGCTCCGCAGTCTCCCGGGACGTGAGGACGACCGGCGTTTCGATCAGGTACAACGGCCGGTAGATGTCGCGCATGATCGCGGCCGCCTGCTGGCTGTCCGTGCCGATCACGACGCGATCCGGCCGCATGAAGTCGCCGACGGCGGAGCCTTCGCGCAGGAATTCCGGGTTGGACACCACGTCAAAGCTGGATCCTTCCGGTGCGCACTTCCGCAGCAGATCCTCGATGAGCGTTCCGGTGCCGACAGGCACCGTGCTCTTCGTGGCTATCACGCGATAGCCGTCCAGGTGCGGCCCAATCGATCTGGCGGCCTCTACGATCTGGGACAGATCCGCGTCGCCGTCCGGGCCTTCGGGCGTGCCCACCGCGAGGAAGATCACGAGAGACTGCGAGACGGCCTTCGCGACGTCTCCCGTGAACTCCAGGCGTCCCGCCGCGACGTTCCGCTGCACGATTTCAGCGAGGCCTGGCTCGTAGAAGGGAATCCTGCCGGCCTGGAGGGCGGCCACGCGATCGGCGTCCACGTCAACGCAGATGACGCGCACGCCGAAGTCAGCCAGGCACGCGCCGGAGACGAGGCCGACGTAACCGGTGCCGAGAACCGCGATGTGCACAGCTACACCTCTTGTAATGCCGAAGGCCGAAGGCCGAAGGCCGAAGCCAATGACGAACCGCCAGCGGAGCGCCTAAAGCGCCCGTCGTGGGCCGAATGCCTTATGCGCCGGAGCCCTCAAAGCGAAAGCGGCGAACGGCCGGACGTCCACGGCCAACCTGTTCATGGGCAAGTGGCCAAAGCGCCAGTTCCGTGCCAGCGGAGAATGCGAGATTCTGGCGACTTCCGGCGAAGCGGGCCCGAAAAGAGATCGGTGGCGGCGACTTTGTTCGCACGTGTCGGTCAGATCTGACGCGAGATCTGACCCGGAACGTCGTGTCCCCGCGCTTCTCAGCCGGGTGCGCCGCCTGTCTGGCAGACAGATTGCCTCCGTTCGGCCCCAAACCCGCCTCCCGGCGACCG
>DATHTE010000116.1:0-19109 GCA_035463475.1 Vicinamibacterales bacterium | reverse complement strand
GACACGATGGCATACGAGGCCAGTCGCACCACCTTTCCGGACGTCATCTCTTTCTGCCGGCGAGGCGGTATGCCGATCGTGAAGATCTCCTGCCCCTCTTCAACTTGCCGCGGCACCTTCTCCGCGCAATTGAGCGGAACGGGACGCGCCGATGCCGCGAACGTCGGATCGATCCAGAGAACCGCCACGTCTCGCGTCGCATCCGCCGCGAGCACGCGCGCGGCCGCCTTCAGCTCCGGAGTGAGCTGCACCTGCACGGATGTTGCGGCACCAACGGCGCGCTGGCTCGTGGCGACGAGCCCTCTCGCGTCGATCACGAATCCGGACGCGTGGGCCGTCGGCGTCCAGACCTCGACGACGCTGTTCTGCCATTGAGGCAACAGGAACGACGGATCGGACTGAGACTGCGCAGTGGTCGTTGTCGAGGCCGCGGAAGCCGGCTCCACCTCGGCGTTGTCCGTCGTCAGCTCGACAACTGCGTCCCGGCCGGCGACGATCTGCACCAACTGCGTCCACCGGTAGGCCTTTCCCTGGAACACGATCGGCTCTTCCGATTCCACGGTGTAACTTCCGGGGCGCAACCGCACTCGCGCGGTGCCTTCCAGGCTGGTGACGACAACCCGGGGCAACGCCGTTGCAGGGTTGTCACTCACCAGCAGCGTGTGGCGCGGCACTGGTGTCTGGTTCCCTCCGGCGTCGCGCAGGGACGCGCGAATCTGCAGCACGCTGAGCGCCTGGCCCGGGCCGGCCGTCTGGATGACGCAGAACAGAGTCGCGAGGATCGCCGCGCGGAACATATTGAGGTATCAGCCTGCGCGCCGGTCGCTGACCGGGATAACAAGTCCATCGGGATCGAGGTACTTCGCGATGCGCGCGCCAGACACCTGCCGTGGCTCCTGCAGGCAGGGGACGTTTCGCTCCAGCATCCTTGCGTGAAACTCGTCCAGGTTCGGAACGCTGAAACCGGGACGGCACCGGCCGGCTGGCTCGTCGCGCGCGTCGGCGGCGACAGAAGCGGGACTCGTTGCGAGATGGAGCGCGAGCGTGGTCCCTTCGGTCTCGAGCTCGGTCCAGTGCGATGTCTGAAAGCGCAGGCTGAGACCGAGCGCATCGCGGTAGAACGAAACGGCACGTGACATGTCGCTGACGAACACGATCGCATAGTCGAGACGCATCGAACCTCCCACCACTCGCGCGTTCACACGTCGAGGCGGTCTTCGTACGGCACGGATTCGCCGTGCTCCAGCGATCGCCGCAGCACCCGGAGATACAGCGCCCAGCAATTGCAGGAGACCCGGTCGTGTTCGTTCGCAGCGCGCCAGCCCGTGTGAGAGAAGCGGACCCAGGTGCCGTCAGCCCGCGTGTCCAGATGCAGACCAACGCGGGTGTGGATCCAGTCGTCGTCGGACTCCTGACCGAACCTATCGAGCATCGGCGCGTCCCTCCGCCACGTAGCGTGCGATCCCTTCGAACGTGGCCGCCCAGCCACGTTCGCAGGCCGAGAAGAAGTCGTCGGCCATGGACGCCGATGGAAACCCGGTCTGGTGCACGCGGAGAATGCTCCGCTCGCCTTTCGATCGCACCGAGAAGGCGGTCTCGAGCGCGGCGATGAACGGCGGGGCAACGCGATCCGCCGTGTAATACTCGAACTGGCCCAATCGCAGCCGACGCGGCGGATCCCAGACCAGAATGCGCGCCGCCGTCGTGTACTCCGGAGCATCCTCATTCGGCCCCCAGGTGGCCACCCAGATCCCGCCTGCGCGGGGCGCGACCACGGCTCGCGCTGCGGACCACCAGACGCGAATCGCACTGGGCGTGTGCAGCAGTGCGAAGGTGGCCTCGGCATCGAGGGGCAGTTCCAGCTCTCGAGAGATCGACCGCGTCGAATCGGCGGCTTCCCCCACGGGCATCCCGGTGAAGATCGTGGCTGAGTCCACAAGGCACAAGGGGTTGCCAAACGGGTCACGCAAATAGAAGGACCGCTCTCCCCAGGGCCGTAGCGCGATCCGGCCCATCGGCAGCTGGCCATCCCCGACTTCGGTCGATAACCCCCCAAGGGTCTCGGCCCGCTCGAAGGCCGCCTCGAGACTGTCCACCGCCAAATACACGTGGTCGAAATTCGGATAGGGCCGGACGCTGTCGCCGTCGGCGCTGGGACTGTAGAGCGCGAGGATAACGTCCCCGCACGTGAAGTAGTGGCGGCCTGGTGAGACCTGAGTGCCCGCCTGTTCGAGCAGCGTCGCATAGAAGTGCCGGGCAGCATCCAGGTCTGCCACAGGAATGATGACGCGGTACAGACGGATGGACGACATCAGCTGACTCCCCTGGAAATCACCGCCGGGCGACGACGCGCCGGGCGGGCCGAGTCGGCGCGCATTGGCGCAATCGTACGCACCCGACGGAGCCGGGTTCAAGGACTTCCCGGCCAATGGCTGTCGGCACCGGCGAGTGGTCGCTTGCCCCGGCGGAGCCGCGCGCAAGACACGCGGTCCACGTTGCATGCGGGGTCGGACGAGAGCAGGAATTGCGCTGGTCGTGGTCGGTTGTCTCGCGCGACTATGCCTCCAAGTCCCTCCCGCGCGCCGAAGCTCAGGACGCGACGTCGGTCGCGCGGCCTCCGCACGAACCTCCAAAGGAGATCACGGTGGCCTCGCCTCGCGCCAAACCTCGCGGCTGCCTACTTCTTGTGCGCGCGCTCGATGTACGTCGCGCGATCCACATCGACCCTGATCGCCTCGCCGGAGGCGATGAAGGGCGGCACCATGATCGTCATGCCGTTCTCGAGTCTCGCCTGTTTCCAGACGTTCGTGCCCCCGTGCGACCGCGCCGGCGACGCGGTGTCGGCAACCTTCAACTCCACCACGTCCGGCATCACCACCCCGACAGGGCGACCGTCGACGAACTCGACGGAGACGATCATCGCTTCGACCAGAAACACGCCGGCGCGGCCGAGCCGCGTGTTCTCGATCTCGACCTGTTCGAACGTGTCCGGATGCATGAAGTGGCTGAGACGCTCGTCCTTGTAGAGGAACTGCAGATTCCGGCGTTCCGGGATGACGTCCTCGACCGGCTCGTCGGAACGGAAGCGCCACTCGCGAGCCGTGCCCGACTCGACGTGGCGAAGCTTCGCGTGCGTGAAGCCCCCCATCTTCCCCTGGCCCGCGTGGTGTGTCAGTTCCGTGATCCTGTACAGCGAGCCGTCGATTCGGATCGCGAGCCCAACCCGGAGATCCGATGCGGGCAGCATGCGGCGCCCCCTATCGGGGTACAGTAGGCCCACCGCGCGCAGGCTGCAACAGCCTGCGCGGCGCCCCGTTCGAGACCGCCCCGCCGGGCCCGGCGACGGCCGTCGAACGCCGGCGGGAAGGAACTGGCCGTGCCCCGACGCCGGACGGCTCGCGAGATTGAACAGGCGGCGGCCGCCGTCCGGCAGTCGCGGCGCCGCCCGCCGCGCCTATCTGCCGGCGAGGCCCTGGGCATGCTGGCGCGCCGCGGATTGCGGCCGCGAATCCCCAAGGCGGATCTGCCCTTTCCACCGGACTTCGACGATGCGGCCGCCGAGCGTTTTTCGATGCTCCTGCGGCACTACGCTTTCCGCCTGTTCCTCCGCGGCGCCATCCAAAGGCCCGACGGCTTTGCGCCTGACGCCGCGACGCCGTACGTGAATGGTCCGGTCGCCCGCAGGTTCGCCGACGCCCTTGTCGCCCTCGGCATCGGAAGACAGCGGCCGGACGGGCGCTATCAACTGGTGCGCCCCGCGGCGAGCTTCGGCCCAACGCTCGAGTGGTATCTTTCGCGCGAACTGGAACGCGGGCTCGGGTTTGACGTGGCCACCGGCGTGCAGTTTCACGCGCCCGGCGTCGGCGGCGATCTCGACGTCGTCGCGGCGGCCGAAGGCAAGCTGGTGTACCTCGAGCTGAAATCGTCGCCGCCGAAACATCTGTCTGACGAGGAGGTGCGGGCCTTCTTCGATCGGGTGGTGGTCCTTCGGCCGGATCTCACACTCTTCGTCGTGGACACGGCGCTACGCCTGTCGGACAAAGTGGTTCCCATGCTGCACGCCCAGCTCACGCGGCGCGGCAGCAGCGGCGTGGCCGCACCGCAGCGCATCAAGCGCGAGGTTTGGATGCTCACGTCCCACCTGTACGCAGTCAACAGCAGACCCGATCTCGTCGCGAACGTGGCACTGGCGATCGCGCAGGGCTTTCACGCCCTGGCCCCGCCGCCGCCAGGGACGTCGTGAGTGAAGCTGCCTCTCAGGATCACGGCGACGTTCTCCGCACCCACCGTCAGGCTCTGGCCGGTTTTCAGGTCCCACGTGTTCAGCAGGCGTCCCGTCAGCGGCTCGAACATCTCGACGTGCATGGACGACCGCGCGCGGAACTCCACCTGCGCGCGCACGCGGATCGGCGCCACCACGAACTCCGCTCCGTCCGTCGCGGCGTAGGCTCGCAGCAGGTCCTCGCGGTCGATGGCGGCGACGAGCAGGCTCGTGTCGAAGGGGTACTGCGGAAAGCGATCGTTGGAATTGTGCCGGCTCCAGTTCTGGATGCCGACGGGAATGAGCGTGCGAACAGTGCGAAGCCCGGACAGGATCTGCTCGATGTTGTTCGTCTGCCAGAAGTTCGGCGGGCGCTGGCCGCCGACGGGGTGATAGTCGTCTCTGCCGCGGATGCCGGCGCCGGTGTGCAGCACGTATCCCGCGCCGCCGCACAGCCAGGTGATCGCCGCCGACATCGCGATGCGCAGCGGGTCGTCGTCGGCGGTGACCGACGAATTCGGGCCGATTGGCTCGTTGCTCGTCCAGCAGCGCGGCGTCTTTTCCAGGAACTGCACCTCCCACGCCTGACGCACGGGCCGCCATTCGCGGCCGGTACCGTTCCAGCTGCGATCGAAGTGCATGGTGAGCAAGTTCGCCGCCGAGCCTCCGTACAGCGCCTTCGCGTAGTCGGGCGTCGTCGGGGCGGTGAGCGCGACGAGGTGGCCGCTCCCGCGCGCGATCGACCCGAGCGCGCGCATCTCCGCGATGCCTGCCTCGCCGTCGAAACCGGTCTGCCAGCCTTCGTTCGCGATCTCGAAGTGCTGGACCTTGTGCGGCCTCGCCCGCGCCATCGCCGCCATGCGGCGCACGAGTTGCTCACGCGACGCGGCCGTCTGGGAGTGCCCGATGCCGCCGAAGATCGACCATTCGACTCGAAGGCCGTACTTGTCGTACGCGAGATCCGTCAGGCCCGCGACTACCTGGTCGTAATCTGGCCACCCGGGATCCACTTGGCGGTCCTCCCATCCGCTGCCCGGTCCCACTTCTCCGAGCACGCGGATGTAGTCAATCCCGGCCTTCGCGATGTAGGCCAGGTTCTGCTCGAGACGCGCCCGGTCGTGCCGGTAACCCCAGCCGGCCCAGAAGAGTGTCGTCCCGAGAGCATGGTAGCGACCCTGGCCGTCCACGAATGAACCGCCGTCCGCGCCGACGAGACCCCGGCGCGGTCTGAACTTGCGAACGGACGGCGGCAACACGTGTTGATGCGGGGCGGGGTCACTGAACTCGCCGCAGATGAGATCATGATTGCCGGTCGGTGGGATCACGAAGGGATGCGCGTACGGCTCGTATTCCTCCGTCTCGCGGATGAGCACCCAAACCGGGATCTCGCGCCCCGCAGGCAACTCGAAACAGCAGTAGTAGCCGTCGGCATTCGTCGCCTTCCAGCTCACGCCGGCGAAGTCCGGCGCCTCGGGACCCTTCGCGAGAGAGACCTCGGCGCCGGGGCGCCCGACGGCGAGGATGGCCACCGGCCGCTGCCTCGGCTGGGGCGGCGGTGCGGGACGCGGGCGGCGAAGTCCGAGAAACTGCAGCAAGTCGGTCCAGAAGCTCACACGCCACCTCGTTCGTCACGCTGGCCGAGGGGCCGACCGGCGTTCGGTTGGCGGACGCCGGCGCTTAGGCTTCGAACAGCGCGGACAGGAACACTCGCGTCCCCGCCGGTCCGGTCATGTCGAGCACGATCGGTCCACCGTCAGGTTCGACGCGGATGTCGAAGCGGAGGAACCGGCAACAGTGACGTTCCGCATCCACGGCGCGCGCAATCAGGGCGAGCGTGTCGTCGGCTGCCGAGAACCGAAGGCGATGGCCCTCAAGCAGTTCCTCGTGTGCGTCCGCGCGCAGCCACAACCGCGACAGCAGCCCCTCGCGGCGCGCCTTCAACGCGGCCGGCGTGAGCGAACACACAATCGGCAGGTCGGTCATCGCGCTCCTCAGTGTTCCAAGCCCTCAGCGGCACAAGTCTCGATCCTGCGTCGTGCCTGTGCTAGATCTATTCTCTCGCCGAAACCGCCCGGGCGAAGCTGTGCTGCGATGATGATCGCGCGAACCACCGCCGCGACCGCCACGTGGGCGACCCCTCAGGCCCCCGGCTCGTACGCCGTCCGGTTCGCGAGCGGCACTGAAGAGCGGGTCGGCGACGGCCCTCCGGCCTTCACGATCGTGGCCCGAGATCGAAGCCACCTGCAGTGGTTCCTCAACACCGACCCGTATTCGGCCGCGATGGCGTTCATCCGCGACGAGGTGGACGTCACCGGCGATCTCGTCGCGGCGGTCCGGTTCTTTCAATCTCAGACGCGGCGAACCTGGCGAGCGGTTCTCTACGCCGTGGCGGCGCGGCTGGCGCCGCACCGCATCGAGGGTTGGTTCCAGACGCCGGCGCGCGCGGCTCGCAACATCCGGTTCCATTACGACCGCTCGAACGCCTTCTACCAGCAGTTCCTCGATACGCGCCTCGTGTACTCGTGCGCGTACTTCTCAACACCGGAGACATCGCTCGACGCTGCACAGGCCGCAAAGCTGGATCTAATCTGCCGCAAACTCGATCTCCGGCCGTCGGAGCGGTTCCTAGATATCGGGTCGGGCTGGGGCGGGCTGGTCATGCACGCGGCGCAGCGCTACGGCGCCGAGGCGACGGGGTGCACGTTGAGCCGCGCGCAGGCGGAGTACGCGCACCAGCTCGCGCGGCGCGCCGCCGCAGCGAAGATGACGTTTTACGAGACGGACTTCCGTGATCTGGAGGGCAAGTTCGACAAGATCGCCTCGGTCGGCATGTTCGAGCACATGGGCCGGCGCCGCCTGCGCAACTACTTCCGCAAGATCTTCGACCTGCTCGAGGCCGACGGGCTATTCCTCAACCACGGGATCGTGCGGCCGCAGCCGGTCACGGACGGCCCGCAGACGCTCTTCCTCCAGCGGCGCGTGTTCCCCGGCGGCGAGCTGCCGCACCTTTCCGACGTGCTCCGCAGCGCGGAACTTGCCGGCTTCGAGGCGCTGGACGTCGAGGATCTGCGGCCGCACTACGCGCTGACGTGCCGGGCTTGGGTGGAACGCCTGCAGCGCAACGCGGCCGGCTGTCTCGAAGAAGTCGATCGAACCACCTATCGCACCTGGCTGCTCTATCTGGCTGGATCGGCCGCTAGCTTCGAAACAGGACAGACAGACGTCGCGCAGATCCTGTTCGGCAAACGCGATGCCCCGCGCCGGCGCCTGACGCGCTCGCACATGCTGGGCGAGCCGGCGAACGCGTGAAGGGCGCGCCTCGGCGGTCCTCGATCGGCGCGGCGGGGTGAGTGACGTGCGCTTGCTCGCCCAAACAGAGATCGACTTCCCGCGCGTGACCGCCCGGACGGTCGCGGCGCAGCAGGAGGGGCACGAGTGGCGCCCACGCGTCGATGAGAGTGGCAGCAATCTGGCGCTATCCGGTGAAGTCGATGGCCGGTGAACGCCTGAACGACGTTGCGATGACGGAGACCGGCCTGGCGGGCGATCGAGTCGTGCAGGTCTACGACCGCCAGGGGCGCATCCTGACGGCGAGACGATTCCCTCGCCTGCTGCAGCTTCGCGCGACGCTCGGCCCAGACGGCGAACCGCTCGTCGATGGACTGCCCTGGAATTCACCCGAGGTGGCCGCGCGCGTCGAAGCGGCGGTCGCGCCAGGCGCGCGGCTCGAGCGATTCGATGGCGCGGAACGATTCGACATCCTGCCGCTGCTCGTCTGCACCGACGGTGCTGTAACAGTGTTCGGTCGGGATGTCAGGCGATTGCGCCCGAACATCCTCATCGGCGACGTGCAAGGGGTCGCCGAACGGCAGTGGACGGGCGCCACGCTGAAGCTGCCGCACGCGGACATCGGCGTCGCCGACCTCCGCGGGCGGTGCGTCATGACGACCTACGATCCGGATACCGGCGAACAGGATCCGGAGGTGCTCCGCGACATCGTCCGCCGCTTCGGGGGACGACTGTGTCTGAACGCGCACGTGCTCCGTCCCGGACGCGTGAGGGAGGGGGAGACGGTGGAGTTGGTGGCCGAGTGAGGTGCTTTGCACGGTGTACGAGACCCCGATCAGCCCGAGCGCATCGCGGTCGGGGCGATCATGCGGGTGGTTCGGCCAGAACGTACACTGCCGACCGGTCACCCGGACCATCACAGCTCGCGGCCAGCGTTGTGCCGTCCGGAGGGAGACCGTGATCGTTGTTGCACGCGCGCAGCTCACCAATGGGCAGCGCCGAGGGCGGGTTGGGTGCTTCGAACCGCACCGGGCGCGGTAGGCGAGCGTCCGCCGCCCCGTCGCGATGTCCGAGATCTCAAGCCGGCTCTCAACCTGCTGGAGCGCTCATTTCAGCCCCTCGGCCACGTAGAGATCGACCAGCAACCGCGAATAACTGTGGACGACGTACTTCGCGTCCGGGGTCGCGACGACAAAGGTGCCTCGGAGGCCCGAGGCCTCGTTCGCGACAATGTCGCGGACGGGTTGCACGCGGCCGGTCGCGATCTCGAACAGGGCGATGGACCATCCCGGCCGGATCCGGCGCGCCACCACGAGACTCCGGCCGTCCGTGCTCCACGCGATCGGCACGTAGTCCGCGGCAAGGTTCGGCAGCGGCTGCGGTGCGCCGCCAGCGAGGTTCCACAGCGCGATGACGCCGTCTGGGCCGCGCGCCGTGACGCGCGCGCCGTCAGGCGACACGGCTGCGGCCCACCACGTCGGCGACGTCACCCCTTCGGGCGTGAACGCCACCGGGGCGCCGCCGGCGACACTCTGGACGAACACGCGGCCCCGCGTGCGAGCCGTGGGCCCGAAGATGACCACGCGCGAGTTGTCCGGCAGCCATCGCGCGTTCTCGATCACGATTTCCTCCGGGTTCACCAGCTCGCGGGTACTGCCCGGACCGAGCGGATGGAGGAGCAGCCGCATCGGCGGCGCGGAGGTGACCGACATGATCAGGCGGCCGTCCGGCGACAGCTCCAGCGCATCGCCGCGGCCCACGCGGACCGGCGCGGACCCGTCCGTCCGCTGCACGTACGTCGTGTACCCCCGGAACGTCTGATCCGTGATCGCGATGAACCGCCCGTCCGCCGAGATCGTGCGGCCGACCGACTGCTCGCGCGGGAGCGAGTAATCACGCGGCGCGGCCGGGCTCTCCGGCGTGATGGCCTCGACGTGCCGCAGGTGGTTTTCGTCCCCCAGCAGCACGCGGCCGTCAGGCGCGATGTCGAAGATCGTCGCGCGCTTGAGCGTCGTGTGGACCACTCGATTCTGGCCGGTGAGCGTGGCGGCGCGGATCATCGAATCGGTGCCCTGGTTCGTCGTGAACCAGACCTCGCGTCCGTCCGGCGTCCAGGCCACACCGCGTACGCTGTCCTGCCCCGTCCAGACCACCGTGCGGTTGCCGGCGCGATCGACGACCGAGATTCCGCCGAGGTCGTCGGCAAACACCGGATGGTCGGCGAAGGCGATCCGCTGGCCGTCGGGCGCGAAGCGGATGTTGCTGATGAACCCGGTGGACTCGTACAGCACGTGGCCGGCCGGAAACTCGAGCCGTTCGCGGCCGTTCACGCGACGGACAATGGCGAGGTCCGATCCATCCGGCAGCCAGTCGGCTTCACGCACGCGCTCGAGGATGGGGCGGGCGCCGCCTGCGAGGAGCGGCGCACGCGCGAGCGTGCCCTCCCCCACCCAGCCCTGGTACTCGTGCGCGAGCGTCACGGCGAGCTCGCCCTGCGCGGAGATGCCCTGGAGCTCGGCAGACGGCAACGGGAGCGGCGTGGAGTCCGGCGAGTCGGTCCGCGCCAGGTACACGGCCAGCGGCGCATTGTCCCACGCCGCGCCGTACACCACGGTCTGACCGTCGGGCGCGAACCGCGCGTTTCGAATCGTCCCGCGCCCGAACGTCAGGCGCGTGAACTTCGGATGCGCGACGCGCGTGCCGCTGGCGCTCCGCCCGACGCCGAATCCGAGCGCCGCACCGGCGACGAGCGCGCCGAGCAGCAGCGCGGCCGGCAGCGCCCGGAACCGGCGCGATGGCGCACCCGCGTGCACGACCTGCCGCGCGCCGGAGCCCGACGCCACCACCTGCTCGAGCGCGAAGGCCAGATCGCGCGCGGACTGGAACCGCTCGGCGGGCGCCTTCTCGAGGCAGTGCTGCACGATCCCGCGCAGCGACAGAGGCATGTCGCCGCCTCCCGGCAACTCCGGCGGATCGTCCCGGAGGATAGCGGTCATCGTTTCGGCCGCCGTGTCACGCGCGAACGCGCGCCGGCCGGACAACATCTCGTAGAGCACCGATCCGAGCGAGAAAATGTCGGACCGGAAATCGACCGGCTCGCCGCGGACCTGCTCGGGTGACATGTACCCCATGGTGCCAAGCACCATGCCGGCGTCGGTCCGCGCCCGCGTCACGTCCGACGCGAGCGACGCCGCCACCCCGACCTGGAGCGCGAGCCCGAAATCGAGGATCTTCACGCGCCCGTCCGGCGACACGACGATGTTCTCGGGCTTGAGATCGCGATGGACGATGCCGCGATCGTGCGCGGCGGCCAGGCCCCGCGCGATCTGCGCCGCGTAGTCTGCCGCCTTCCGCGGCGGCAGCGGTCCGCCAGCCAATCGATCGCGAAGAGCCTGACCCTCGAGCAGCTCCATGGCGGCGTAGGTCGTCCCGCCGCTCACGCCGAAATCATGGATGGCGAGGATGTTGGGATGGTTCAGCGCGGCGAGCGACTTCGCCTCGCGCTCGAACCGCGCGACGCGGTCCGGATCGGCGACGAACAGCTCGGGCAGCACCTTGATCGCCACCGGGCGATCGAGCTTCGTGTCGCGAGCCCGATAGACTTCGCCCATCCCGCCGGAGCCAATGACGTCCACGATTTCATAGGTGCCGAGGCGAGTGCCTGGTGCGAGTCCCATTGGTATGAAGATCCGATAGTGTACTCATCAATTTGAGGTGCTGGGTTGCCACCCAGCCGATGCCGACGATGCCAACGCCAAGTGTCGGCATGGGTGTCCGACATCCTAGGAGACGATCGCAGCCCGAGACAAGCCGTTGTAGAATCTCGCGCCGTGGCTGATGTCAACGTCGCGCTGATTGGCTACGCGTTCATGGGGCGGGCGCACAGCAACGCCTACCGGCAGGTCGGCCCGTTCTTCTCCCCACGCTTGACGCCGCGCATGAAGGTGCTATGCGGCCGCACCGCGAGCGAGGTCGATCGCGCCGCGCGCCAGCTCGGCTGGGAGGAAGCCGCCACGGACTGGCGCGAGGTGGTGGGGCGGCCGGACATCCACCTCGTGGACGTCAGCACGCCGGGCGACAGCCATGCGGAGATCGCCATCGCCGCCGCCGAAGCCGGGAAGGCAGTCATCTGCGAGAAGCCGCTCGCGAACTCGGTGCGCGAGGCCGAGGCGATGCTCGCCGCCGTGCAGAAGGCGCGCGTCCCGCACATGGTCTGCCACAACTACCGGCGCGTGCCCGCGATCATGCTGGCCAGGCACATGATCGCCGACGGTAAGATCGGCCGCATCCACCACTTCCGCGGTGCTTACCTTCAGGACTGGCTCGTCGATCCGCAATGCGAGTTCGTCTGGCGTCTCGATCGGCAGAAGGCGGGATCCGGCGCGCTCGGCGACATCGGGTCACACACGATCGACCTCGCGCGTTTCCTCGTCGGAGAAATCACCGAGGTCGCAGCCACGCTCACGACGTTCGTGAAGGACCGACCCATCCCGGGCGATCCGGCGCGCCGCGGGGCCGTGACCGTGGACGATGCCGTTGCTGCCGTGGTGCGGTTCGAGAACGGCGCGATCGGCACGATCGAGGCGACGAGATTCGCCACCGGCCGGAAGAACGCAAATCGCATCGAAATCAACGGCAGCCTCGGCTCGATTGCATTCGACCTGGAGCGCCTCAATGAACTGCAGGTCTTCTTCAGCGCCGATGCTCCAACCGCGCAGGGATTCCGCACCGTGCTCGTGACCGATCGCGCCCACCACCCCTACATGCGCGCGTGGTGGCCCTCCGGGCACCTGATCGGCTACGAGCACACGTTCACGCACACGGTCTTCGATCTCCTGGAGGCCATGGCATCCGGGACGCCCGCCTCGCCCGGCTTCGACGAAGGGGTGCGCAACCAGCGCCTGCTTCAGGCGATCGAGCTGGCCTGGGAACGGCGCGCCTGGGTGCGCGTCGACGAGGTCTCATGAAGATCGGCGTCTTCACGGTGCTCTTCGGCGACAAGCCGTTCGAAGACACACTCGACTACGTGGCTTCGCTTGGCCTGGGCGCCGTGGAGATCGGAACCGGCGCGTACCCGGGCGACGCGCATTGCCGTCCGTCGGAACTTCTCGCGAGCGAATCGATGCTGCGCAGCTTTCGCGATGCCGTGGCCTCCCGCGGCCTGGAGATCAGCGCGCTCAGCTGCCACGGCAACCCGCTGCACCCGGACCGCCGGATCGCCGAGGCGCACCACCAGGTGTTCGAGCAGACGGTGCGTCTCGCGCGGGCGCTCGGCGTGCCGCGCGTGATCACGTTCAGCGGCTGTCCCGGCGGCGACGAGCGCGCCACGCACCCAAACTGGATCGTCGCGCCGTGGCCTCCGGAGTTCCTCGACAGACTGGACTGGCAATGGCGCGAGCGCGTCAGCCCTTACTGGCGGCGCGCGTCCGCCTTCTGCCGCGACAGCGGCGTCCGGGTCGCGATCGAGATGCACCCGAACTTCGTCGTCTACAACCCGGAGACGATGGCGAGGCTGCGCGAGGTGGCTCCGGACGTGATCGGCTGCAATTTCGATCCGAGCCACATGTTCTGGCAGGGCATCGATCCGGTGGCGGCGATCCGCGCGCTGGGCGACAGCATCTACCACTGCCACGCGAAGGACTGCCGCATCGACGCGAGGAACACCGCCGTCAACGGCGTGCTCGACGCGAAGAAGTACACGCTCGAGCTCCAGCGTTCCTGGATTTTCCGCACGGTGGGCTACGGCAACGATGCGGGAACCTGGAGGGCGATCGTCAGCGCGCTGCGGATGGCCGGCTACGATCACGTGCTCAGCATCGAGCACGAGGACAGCCTGATGTCGGGCGATGAGGGGCTGCGAAAGGCGGTCGCGTTCCTGAAGGAGATCGTCATTGCGGCGCCGGCCGGCCAGGCGTACTGGGCCTGATCATTCCGGCGCCAGCTGGCCCGGCGCGTGCGGCGACGTTGCTTCGGATTCGCCTACCTTCTGGTGTGGGGCCGGACGGAACAGCACCGCAAAGATCGCGAGCACGACCGCCGCGGCCACGGCCGGCACGATCCAGATCGCGCCCCAGTCGTGGAGCAGCACGCCGGCGCTGCCCGGCGTCGAGTAGTGCTGCACGACCCGACCTGACGCCCACGCGCCGATGAACATCCCCACACCCAGGGTCATGAACGCGAGCAGCCCCTGCGCCGCGGCGCGTATCCTCAACGGCGCGGCGTCGTCGACGTAGATCTGCCCCGTCACGAAAAAGAAGTCGTAGCAGATTCCGTGCAGCAGGATCCCGGTGTAGAGCATCCATACGAGCGCGCCGGCATCGCCGTACGCGAACAGCAGGTAGCGAAGCGTCCAGGCAGCCATCCCGATGAGAAGCGTCCGCTTGATGCCGAGCCGCACGAGGAACCACGGCAGGATCAGCATGAAGAAGATCTCCGACATCTGGCCCATCGTCATCTTGCTGGCCGGCTCGGAGACGCCGATCTCGTTCAGAAACAGATTCGTGAACGCGTAGTAGAACTGGAGAGGGATGCAGATCAGAAACGATCCAACCGCGAAGACGGCGAACGACCGGTTTCTGAACAGCTGCAGCGCCTCGAGGCCGAGCGCGTCCCTGAGCGTCGGGCGCGTGCCGGCATGGCGCGGCGGCGTGTGCGGCAGCCCGAGACAGAAGAGCCCCATCAGAATCGATGCGCCTGCGGCAATCCGGAGGGGAACGGCGGTGGGTTCCAGGCCCATGCGCCCGATCACGAGGCCCGCGACGATCCAGCCGATCGTCCCGAGCACGCGCACCCTCGGGAACTCGCGAGCCGGGTCCTGCATGTGGTGAAACGAGAGCGAGTTGGTGAGCGCCAGGGTCGGCATGTAGCAGATCGTGTAGCCGATCAGCACCCCGTAGAACGGCCCGAATTCCGTCAGCGTGGACGCGTAGTACAGGATCACTCCGCCGAGGACGTGCAGGATCGCGAGTATCTTCTCTGTCGCGAAAAAGCGATCCGCGACCATTCCGACGAACACCGGCGAGATCATCGCCGCCACTGCGGTGCTGCCGTAGGCGAGCCCGATCTGGTCGCCCGTGAACTTCAGGGTGGTGCCGAGGTACGTCCCGAGCGTCACGTACCATGCTCCCCAGATGAAGTACTCGAGGAACATCATCGCGGAGAGGAGAACTCGCGTGGAGGTCACCGGGGCTCCCGGATCCGGATGTTCCGGTACCAGACGACGTCGCCGTGGTCCTGGAGGCCGATGCGTCCCTTCTTCTGTTCACCGAATGCCGCGTAGATCCTGAACTTGCTCGCGGCGACGCGTCTCCTCCAGTCGTGGCTGCCGATCTCGAACTCGACCACCTTCACGCCGTTCAGCCAGTGCTCGACGTGCGGCCCGCGCGCCACGATCCTCGTCTCGTTCCATTGCCCGGCCGGCTTGGTCGCGTCCTTGGCGGGCGCATACACTGCGTAGCACGCGCCGGCAGACGTCATGGGATCTTTTCCGTCACGATGGCGGGCGTTGTCGAGGATCTGGTATTCGGGCGCGTTGTGCCAGATGAGCTCCGTCGTTTCGAGCGCGCGGTAGAAAATGCCGCTGTTCCCGCCCTCGGTCACCTTCCACTCCAGGGCGAGCTCGAAGTCGCCGAACTCGTCAACGGTGACGATGTCGCCGCCGCCGGACAGGCGCACCAGGAAGCCGTCCTGCGCTTTCCATCCGTCGGGGAGCGTCGATTGCTTGTAGCCGCGCCAGCCCGCGAGCGATGTGCCGTCGAACAGCACGCGCCAGCCGCCGGCGTCGCGCGGCGGCTGAGCCGTGGACTGCGTGAGTGGAGGCATGGCGATCAACAGGGACAAAACGAGCGCCGTGAGGGCTGCGCTGTGCAACAATGGCCGCCTTTCGCAGTCCGTGAGGCTAGCCTGACCTTCTCGTGCGGGTCAAGCACCCGATCGCTTCAGGAGCATCGATGACGCGAATCAGCAGAAGAGAGTGGCACGTCCTCATGCTGGGCAGCCTCGCCACGTCGGTGGTGGAACCGTGGACGTCGCTCCAGGCACAACGGGGTTCAGCCGCGCCCGGCGTCGAGATCGGCGTGCAGAGCTACAGCTTCCGGGATCGGCCCCTCGAGGGGGCGATCGACGGCATGACGGCTGCCGGGCTGACGTCGTGCGAACTGTGGCAGGGGCACGTCGAGCCGAAAGGCCTGTCGCGTGAAGACCTGCGAAAATGGCGCGTCACGGGTCCGCTTTCGACATTCACGGAGATTCGCGCGAAGTTCGAGCGAGCAGGCATCCGGTTGAACGCATACAACCTGAGTTTCAGGGACGACTTCTCGGACGAAGAGATCGCGCGGGGGTTCGCGATGGCCGAGGCGCTCGGCGCACCGGTGCTGACTGCATCGGCACACCAGGCGGTGGTGCGCCGTGTTGCGCCGCACGCCGAACGCGCGAGGCTTCGTGTCGGGATGCACAACCATTCGGACATCAAGCCGAACGAGTTCGCGACACCGGACGACTTCGAACGCGCGCTGGCGGTGTCGCCGATGATCGCAGTCAACCTGGACATCGGTCACTTCACGGCCGCCAACTTCGATGCGCTCGCCTTCCTCCGCAAGCGCCACAACCGCATCGTCACGCTGCACGTGAAGGACCGCCAGCGCGACCAGGGTCCGGCGGTGCCGTTTGGCGAAGGAGATGCACCGATCCGCGAAGTGCTGCGCCTGCTCCGCGCCGAGCGGTGGAAGATACCGGCAAACATCGAGTACGAGTACGACGGCGCGGACACGGTGGCGGAAGTGAAGCGGTGCGTGGAGTACTGCCGGGCGGCCATATAACCGCCGAGGACGCAGGGAACAACCGCAGCAGGAGCGCGCGCGGCAACAGACCGCCGCGTGGCGCTGCTGACCCGCGTCCCTGTGGAGCCGGCGAGTCCAGGCGAAGCAGGAACGCGACGCGGAGCCGCCAGAGTCCGGCGTGGGGTACTCGGGGGCCCCACGCCTGCTGTAGACAGATCGGCGGCGCGAGCGTTCCCGCCGGCGGAACCGGGACGCGCGGCGGCAGCGCGACGCGGCGGGCGCACGCCATCGTCGGGAGTGTGCTACTCCACCCCGAGCTTCTTCAGCGCCTCCTCGGGACAGCCCTTCCACTCGGCAACGTATACGTTGCCCGAGTACTGCAGGTCGGTGACTCCCATGCGGCTGCTCCAGAAGCCTGTCGCGGTCAGGTCACGCAGGCTGTTGAAGAACGCGACCGCCTGGCTGAGCTCGGGCCGCGCGAGCGCGTTCCCCGCAGTGCCGATGTCATCGAGCACTTCGGTCCGCTGCGCCGCGGTGCACGCGACGAAGCCGCGATCGTACCGATCCAGGCACAGGCGCTCGATGCGCGCGAGACCGCCGCGCATGGCGACCTGGCGCGCGGGCTGGTCGGCCATCAGGAAGTCAATGAACTCCGGCACGCCCGCGTCGGACGCGCTGCCCGACCGTTCGTCTTTGGGGATGATCGAGTCCACGAGGGCGACGAGCAGCGCATACTCGGCCGCGGTGAAGAACTTCGGCACGTAGGGCTGCTTCGCGCGCGCCGCAGCGCGGCGAGCGGCCGTCGCCTGCTCGACCGCGTCCCGCGCTTCGGCGTCGGTCCACGCGAGTGCGCCGGCGGCGGGCGCCGCTGCGAGCAGTGAGAGTGCAGTGCGGCGATCCATGACACCTCCCGAGGGGACAGTCACACTTTTCCGTTCTTTCGCCGAGGAGAAGTGTGACTGTCCCCCTTACAGCGATCCCTTGCGTCTCTGTTCCGCGATATACCGCGACGTCCGCATCGCCAGCGCCATGATCGTCCACGTGCAGTTCTTGTCGGCGTTGGACACGAACGGGCCGCCGTCCGCAACGAACAGGTTCTTCACGTCGTGCGCCTGGCAGTTCGCGTTGAGCGCGGAGGACTTCGGATCGCTCCCCATGCGCGTGGTCCCCACCTCGTGGATGACGCGCCCTCCCGGATCGAGCCCGTACGCATCCGCCGGCGTGGGCATCGGCGCGAGCGGCATGCCGCCCAGGTCGTCGATGATCTGCCTGAAGGTCTGGTGCATGTGGCGGGCCTGGTTGATTTCGTGCTCGCTGAACCGGAAGTGGAAGCGCAGCACCGGAATGCCGTACTTGTCCACGACGTGGGGGTCGATTTCGCAGTAGCTGTCAGGGTTAGGCACCATCTCGCCGCGACCGTAGAACCCCAGGAGCGAGCCGTAATAACGGCGGTAGTCGTCTTTCAGCTTCTTCCCGTAGCCGCCGACGCCGTTGATGCGCTCGATGCCGTTCAGGAACCCGAACCCCGGTTGCCCGCGTCCTCCGCCGAACTCGATGTGGTAGCCGCGCGGGAAATCGAGCCTCTGGTTGTCGAGCCACCACGGCATGTAGAGATGCATGCCGCCGATGCCGTCCTCGTTGTGCGGCACGCTCTCCGCCATGCGCGGGATATGGGCGGCAACGGAGGCGCCCGTCGAGTCGGTGAGATAGCGCCCCACCACGCCGCTGGAGTTCGCGAGTCCATTCGGAAAACGCGCGGAGCGTGAGTTGAGCAGCAGGCGCGCGGACTCGCACGCGCTCGCCGCGAGCACGACGATGCGCGCGCGCAGGTGGTGATCGCGGAGGGTCTTCGTGTCGACGTACGACACGCCGGTCGCGAGCCCATCCTCGCCGGTGGTCACCTCACGCGCCATCGCGTTGGTGACCAGCTGCAGCCGGCCGGTCGCGAGCGCGGGTCGCAGCAGCACCGACGGCGACGAGAAGTTCGAATAGCTCGCGCATCCCCGCCCGCATTGCCCGCAGTAGTGACACGCCGGCCGGCCGTTGAGCGGCTCCGTGAGAATCGACATTCGGGACGGAATGCAGGTGATGCCAAGGCGGTCGCACGAGCGCTTCACCATCAGCTCGTAACACCGCGGCGCCGGCGGCGGCTGGAAGATGCCGTTCGGCTCGTTCGGCAGATTCTCCTCCGAGCCGAAGATGCCGATGAGCCGATCGAGCTCGTCGTAATACGGCTTCAGGTCGTCGTAGCCAATGGGCCAGTCGTCGCCGAGCCCGTCTTGGCTGCGCCGCTTGAAGTCGAACGGGCCGAATCGCAGCGAGATGCGTCCCCAGTGGTTCGTGCGACCGCCAAGCATGCGGGCGCGGAACCAGTCGAAGCGCGTGCCCGGCGCCATCGTGTACGGCTCTCCCTGGAGAGTCCAGCCGCCGATGCAGCCGTCGTACTCGCCAAAGGGGCGTTCATCGCTGGGGGCGGCACGGCGCGGCGACTCGAATGCCCACGAGAACATCTTCGAATCGGTCGCCGAGTCCCACGCGCCGCCCGCCTCGAGCAGCGCCACGTCCGCGCCGGCCTCGGTGAGCACCTTCGCGGCCATGCCTCCGCCCGCGCCGGATCCCACGATGCAGACGTCGTAGAGCCTGGTTGAGCGAATCACCTGCATGAGGAGCGGGAAGTCTAACCTAGATCCGAGGGGCTTCGCCCCTCGGACTCCCCTACGCCGTCGCTCGCGGGGGCCCCCTGCCCCGCTCCGCTCCGGCGGGCGCGCCCGTGGCGCGCCGAG
>DATHTE010000115.1:0-15400 GCA_035463475.1 Vicinamibacterales bacterium | reverse complement strand
ACACGCGCGAGTCGGCGAACTGGTTCACGACCGTCGTGAAACTCGTGATCAACGCGAAGGCGCCGAAGCTCTCGGCTCCCAGCATTCGGGCGATGAGAATGCCCTGCAGAAAGGAGAGCGCGAGGCCGACGGAGTTGGAGCTGAGGAGCCACGCGGAGTTGTTCAGGACCCGTCGCAACGCACGGTCGCCGGTGAGGACGCGCGCCGCGTGCTTCGGAAAGACCAGCAGGCCTTTGCCGACGTCGGCCGCGGCGTGGGAGGCTGTCACCATCGAAGATACGGGGGACGCACCTAAGACGCCTGGCGCGTGTAGTAGTTCGAATATTCGCGCTTGTAGTAGTGCGAGTAGTAGTACGACTGCCGCTCGAGGTCCACGCGGTTCAGCACGGCGCCGATGAAGTGCACCCTTGCGGTCTCGAGCTGCTCGATGGCCGCCTGCGCGGCGTGGCGGTTCGCCATCTCGGACCCCACCACGAACAGCACGCCGGAGCACGCGTGCGCCACGACGGCGGCGTCGCTCACCGCCATCACCGGCGGGGAATCGACGACGATCCAGTCGAAGTGCTCACCGAGGCTGTGAAGAAAATCCTTGAACCGCTTGGACCCGAGTAGCTCCAGCGGGTTCGGCGGAATCCGGCCGGCGGGCAACAGCCACAGGCCGGGCACCGACGTGTTGCGCACACATTCGCTCGCACGCGCGTTCCCGACCATCAGGTTGGACAGGCCCGGCTCGGCTGACAGGCCGAAACGCGTGTGGGCGGCAGGCCGGCGCAGGTCGGCGTCGATGAGCAGGACGCGGTGGCCGGACTGCGCGAGTGCAAGCGCGAGGTTGGTCGAAACCACGGTCTTGCCCTCGCTCGGACCCGTGCTCGTTACGACGACCGATCGGGTGCCTTCCTCCGCCGACGAGAACAGCACGTTCGTGCGGAGCGTGCGGAAGGCCTCGACAAAGTTGGCGGGCACTCCGTTGTTGAGGAGCGGCTGCGAGCCGTTGAGCGCCTTTGGCGGAATGGAGGGGACGATGCCTAACGATGGCAGCCGTAGAAACGCCTTGATCTCGTCGGGCGACTTGATGCGGTTGTCGAGATACTCGAAGAAGAACGCGAGGCCGGAAGCGAAGATCGCACCGCCGAGCACGGCGAGGAGCAGGTTCAGGCCGCGGCGCGGCGACACGGGACCCTGCGGCCGTTCCGCCAGGTCCACGATGCGGACGTTGCTCGTCCTCAGCTCGCTCGACACGCCGGTCTCTTTCGCGCGCTGGAGCAGGCTGTCGTAGATCTGCTGGTTCGACTCGACGTCGCGCTTCAGCACGCCATACTCGATGGCGCGCCGGTTCATGCCGAGCGCCTCGCGCTTCTGTGCCTCGAGCGCCGCGACCATGCTGTTCTCCTGCGCGTGCGCCGACTCGTACTCGTTCCGCACCGCTTGAACGATCTTGGCGATCTCGGCGCTGAGCTTCAGCTGCGCGGACTGCACCGCCGACTTCAGTCTGATGATGTCGGGATGGCGGTCGCCCAGCTTTTCCGAGGCCTGCGCGAGCTGGCTCTGGAGCGACGTCAGATCGGCTTTCTGCTGCTGGATATACGAATTGCTGAGGACCGCCGGGAACGTGTCGAGCGCGACCTGATCGGCCTGGATCGCGCGCAACTGGTTGTACAGGGCTTCCTTTTCAATCCTCACGGTCTTCGCACGCGTGACCGCGGCGTTCAGGTCCGCGAGCTTCTGCACCACGATGTTCTCGCGATCTTCGAGCGAGATCGCGTCGTTCTGCTCCCTATAGCGCTGCAGTGCCGACTCGGCCGATTCCACCTGCTTGCGCTGCTCCCCCAGCCGTTGGCCCAGCCAGTCAGTGGCTTCCTTCGACGCCATCAGCTTGTACTCGAGGTGCTGCTCGATGTATGCCCGCGCGAGCGTGTTGAGGATCCGCTCCGCGACGACCGGATCCGGCGACCGGTAATTGACGTCCACCAGCCGGCTGTTGCGGATTGGCGCCACGGTGAGGCGCGAGAGGAACCTGTCAATCGCGCGCGACTGGGCTGCCGTTTCGTCAGCGGCCGTCGCTGCGGCCTGCGATTCCGGCGCTCCCTTCGGGTCCGCGACCTCCGGGTGGTGCCACATCTTCAGCGCCTCGATCGTCTTCCGCGCCAGGATGCGGCTCTTCAGGATGCTGTACTGCGTCTGGTAGTAGTCGGCCTTGGTCTGGTCCTCGTCGATGACCTCCTTGAACGAGACGACGTTGGGATTGTCTGCCTCGATCAGGAGCCGCGTCCGCGCCTCGTAGATCGGCGTGGCCGTGAAGGTGTAGACCGTCACGATGCCGACAACGAAGAGAAACGCCGTGGCGGCGGTCCACCGGCGCTTGTGGAGCACGCGAAGATAATCGAGCAGGTGCGGCTCTTTCCCATCGCCGACCTGCGCGGCTTCCGGATAGCCCGGCCTCGGCGACGCCGACCGCGCTTCCGCCAGCGGCGCGACGCGCGGCGCGCCGACCCCTTTCACGTCATCGAGCGAGAACTGATCGTTCATAAATCCTCGGGAGGTCCGCCGGGCTTCAGGCGAACGTTGCGAGCACTAACTTGGAGGCAATGTGGATGACGACAGGCTACCGCCCTGTCGCTTACAGCGAGCTTTCCTGAAGAAGAACGGCGCAGGCCGTTCCGGCCGAAGGGCCGGACCGCCCGAGAGGACCCCGGGCGGAGGGGCCGGCGCCTCACGTATTCATCTCAACGAGCCGGCTACCGCGACGGACTCGCCTCGTCTCTTGTCGCGATGACGCCGACCACGATTCCAACCGTCGCACCAGCCAAGATCGCGGCGGTCGCCGCCGAACCGAGGCCGAACAACCCGAATCCCAGGCCGCCCGCGCGCCTGAGCGCGCCCATCGGGCTCGCGGTGACCGTGACCATGGCGACCGTGCCTGCCGCGACCCTGAATGCCGCGGACGTGCCGACCATCTGCCCCGCCGCGTTCAGCACCTCGACGACGTAGCTGCCGGGAGCGATTCCGCTGAACGTGAACTGGCCGGCCGAGCTGGTGGTGCCGGTGCCCGCAAGCTGTCCCGTCTGCACGTCGCGAATCTGCACCGTGTGGCGCGCGAGCGGTTGACGCTGCGCGTCGCGGGCGATCCCTTCGACCGAGCCGGTGCTTTCCTTCCGCACTCGTGGCGCCGCTATCGCCGCCGCGCTCGGTACCGGCAGCGTCGCCACCAGCGCCAGGGCCACAACTGCCGCAAGACTCCTCCGCATATCTCCCTCACATCTGGGTCGCCCGAACGCGTTCTGCCGCGCCGTGGCGCCCATTGGACCGCTTCTCGTGGCCGCACTCGTCCGACCGGGCAGCCGCCGTATAGAGAAGGGCACGCGGGAAGTGTGTTTGATACAGGGTGAGGCGACAATGGTACCCGCGTCCCGGTACCGGGGGGCGCTTAGTACTGTCGGGCGTATCTGAACTGCAACGACATGTGCTGAATTGGGCGCAGGATCGGCTTCTTGTTCCTCTTTTTGCCCAGTTTGGCGGAGGGTGGAGTACCAGTACCCCCGTGGCAGGGTTCGGGCGTCAGGGGGTTCGGGCGTCAGGGTTCGCCCTGGCGCGCGGGGAGGGTCGAGTGCGTGCGAGGGGGTCTGGGCGGGCGCACGGGCAGCATCGCGAGGCCGATCAGATACAGCAGCAACGTGAAGAACGCCGCGTAGCCCGAGGCGGCGTGCATCGGTTCCTGGCTGAGCGAGCCGAGGGTCACGCCCTCGAGGAGGATTTGCAGCACGCGCTTCAGCGTTCCGCCCGAGGGATCGAACAACGCCGCGAGCACGACGAATTTCAAGACGAACGCGGCGCCGAAGACCACCATGAGGCTGCGCAGGACGCGCACGCGGTCTGGCGACGCGACGAGCGTGTTGACGAGCAGCACGAAGAGAAACGCGTTGAAGAGCAACAGCGGAAGGCCTGATACGGGGGTGGCGAGCGTGAACGCCTGCGCGCTGGCAGCGAAGAGCGCGACGATCAGGGCGAGACCGTTCAGGTTGGCGACGAGCGATCGCTCCGCGTGCATCAGCCGCTCGGGGGCGAACGCGCCGCTCCTCACCAGGATCGCCACGAGCAGCACGGCGAGCACGAGCGAGAAGAGCGGCGGCGCGGCAAACGTCACGCGCCCGGCCACGCGCAGGCCGCCGAGCCACGCGACGGTGAGGAACAGCGCCGGCAGATAGATCGCCTCGCGCGCAGGCGAGATCGGAGGGGCCGTCACGTACGCAGCTTTCATCTGCCCGGCCTCATTTCCGCTTCCGCAGCACGCGCAGCGGGTTCAGGTCGGACGCATCGCGGGTGAGCCCTTCCTGCAGCTCCGCCTTCAGCTCGTCTGCGCTGCGCATCTGCAGGTCCGGGTCGTCCACGCGCAGGCGTCCGCCCGGCGCCACCGCGATGGCACGTTCCACCGTCTCGAGCCCCTTCGCGAACAGCTCGTCGTCGCTGTAGACGCGTCCCCAGCCCTCTCGATAGTAGGCGTACGCGACGTAGAACTGCGTGCGCGCGTCCCGCTCCGCCGGGTCGGCGCGAGCGAACGCGGCGCGCGCCTCCACGAACTGATCGTTCCGGAAGAACCGTAAGCCGTCCTGGAACGACCCCTCGTCGATGCGGTAGACGCCGACCTCGGAGGCGAGACCGCCCGTCACCTGCGCCATCGTCTGCGGCTGCCGCGCGTAGATCCAGACGATGAAGGAGGCGTAGGCGATTGCGAACAGGAGACCGGCGACGCGGATCAGACGCTCGCGCATGGAAAGATCGTATATGCGCGACGTGTCCATCGGAAATTGATAAACGGGTAATTGGGTAATGGCACGATCGGCAATCGGCAATCGGGCTATCGGGTAGTTGGATCGGGCATCGGGTGATCGACGATTGGAGATCCAACTACCCGATTGCCGATGACCCGATTGCCGATCGTGCCATTACCCGATTACCCGTTCATCAATTACCGATCGACCCGAGCTCTCCCCTCATCGCCCCTATCTCCTCGTACAAATACGCCGCCGAGATCACTCCGTTGTGGAAGTTCGACAGATCGAGCTTCTCGTTCGGCGCGTGCGAGTTCTCGTCCGGCAGCCCGATGCCGAACAGCACCGACGGCAGGCCGAGCACTTCCTGGAAGGTCGAGACGACCGGGATCGAGCCCCCTTCGCGGTTGAACACCGGCTTGGTGCCGAAGCCCTTCTCGATCGCGCGCCCGGCGGCCTGGACGAACTTGTTGTCGAACGCCGCCATCCACGGCTTGCCGCCGTGCATGCGCGTCAGCTTCAGCTCCACCGTTTTCGGCGCGACCTTCTTCGCGTACGCCTCGAACAGGTTCGCGATCTTGTCGGGGTCCTGGTTCGGCACGAGGCGCATGCTCACCTTCGCCATGGCGACCGCCGGGATGACCGTCTTCGAGCCGTCGCCGGTGAAGCCGCCGAGGATGCCGTTGACCTCGAAGGTGGGCCGCGCCCACACGCGCTCGAGCGTGCTGTAGCCCGTTTCGCCGAACAGCCGCGGCGCGCCGAGTTCCTTCTTGTACTTCGTCTCGTTGAACGGCAGCCGCTTCCACTCCGCGCGCTCCTCCTCCGTGAGCGGCACCACGTCCTCGTAGAAGCCCGGGATCTTGACGCGCCCGCCGCGGTCCTTCATCTGCGCGAGGACCTGGGCGAGCACGAAGGCGGGGTTCGCCACCGCGCCGCCGAAGGAGCCTGAGTGCAGGTCGCTCTTCGTGCCGCGCAGGTCGATCTGGTAGTAGATGAGGCCGCGCAGGCCGTAGCAGATCGACGGCACGCCGCGCTCGAACATCGGCGAATCCGAAATGACGACGACGTCGGCGGCGAGGAGGTCCTTGTTGCCGCGGACGAAGTCGTCGAGGTTCGCCGATCCGACTTCCTCTTCTCCCTCGAGGATCACCTTGATGTTCGCGGGCAGCCGGCCGTTCTGCTTCGTGTGCGCTTCGATTGCCTTGAAGTGCATGAAGATTTGCCCCTTGTCATCGACGGCGCCGCGCGCGTACAGCTCACCTTCGCGCACCGTCGCCTCGAACGGCGGCGATTCCCACAGCTCCACCGGGTCGACCGGCTGCACGTCGTAGTGCCCGTAGAAGAGGATGGTCGGCGCGCCGGGCGCGTTCAGCCAGTCGCCGTAGACCACGGGATTCCCGGGCGTCTCGACCAGCCGCACGTTCTGCAGCCCCACGCGCGTCAACTCCTCCGCCGTGTACTCGGCGCACCGCCGCAGGTCGGCCTGGTGCTGCGGCAGCGCGGAGATGCTGGGGATAGCGAGGTACTGCTTCAGCTCGTCGATGTAGCGGTCGCGATTGGTATTGATGAAATCGATGACGTTGTCCATGCGCTGATCCTTGTCAGGGGCCAGAGGCCGGAGGCCAGCGGCCGAAGCCGGGGGTTAAGTGGGAGGGGTCACGGCTGGCAGGTCATCCCTGTTGCCCCACTCGCCCCAGGATGAAATGTAGTTCTTCACGCGCGGGTAGCCGAGGAGCCGCAGCGCGAGGTAGCCGTGCGCGGCGCGGTACCCTCCCTGGCAATACGTGATCACCTCGCGCTCGGGGGTGATGCCGTTTGATTCGTAGAGCCGCCGCAGCTCCGAGGCCGGCCGGAACCGGCCGTCCGCGGCGAGCGTCGCCTTCCATTCGACGTGGATCGATCCCGGGATCGCGCCGCCGCGCTTCGCGCGCACGAGGGTGCCCCGGTGCTCCCCCTCGGTGCGCGTGTCGAGGATCGCGACGCGCTCGCGCGCGGATCGCGGGTCGATGCCGGCCATCACGTCGCGCCAGCCGGCGATCACGTCCTCGCGCCGCGGCGTGCTCCCGTCGTCCGGCCACTTGCCGGAGGGGGGCGTGCGGCCCGCGCCGGTCTCCACCGGCAGCCCCGCCGCCTGCCATGCCCTGAAGCCGCCGTTCAGCACGCGCACGTTGGGGTGGCCGAAATACTCGAGGAACCAGAACGCGCGCGCGGCGCGGATGCCGGACTCTTCCGCTTCGTACACGACGACAGGGCGCTTCGGGTCGATGCCGCGCGTGTTGATGTAGTGGCTGACCGTGGACAGAAACGCGCGCAGCGGCGCCGGATCGGTGTCCATCAGGCTGAGCGCCCACAGCTCGAGGTGAACCGCGCCCGGTATGCGGCCGCCCGCGAACCGCTCGGCGGGGCTCGTGTCGATCACCTGGAACCCGCCGAGCGCCGCGTGCAGGTCGCGCGGCTCGATGAGAAGGCCGGGATTCGCGTAATCCGCCACAGAAGGGGGGATCGTATACCACCGTGCGGCGGCGCCGCGCGCCCCACTCCATGAGCCTGCAACCAGCGCATCCGCAGGCAGTTGCGTGCAGGGAGCGACGGCCGGCGCAGTACCATTGAAAACCCCTCCGACAGGGCGGATAATTCATCGCCCAATCGAAAAATTCCCGGCGGTCGTACGCGAGGGCCACGCTCAACGCGTGGTTCGGGAACGCCGCGATCCCTCCTTCGCACCCGGCACCAGGTGGTACGCGCAAGCGCTTCACGCGAGAGGCTCCCCGCACGATGTGCGCGCCGGCCGTGCTGGCGCTGAAGACGACCGCCACCAGTATGCAGGCCGTTGCCCTCGAGGCAGGGCAAACGCTGGAGGTGACGCTGGCGCCCTGAGCTCGGTTCTGCCGGCGGGTTCTACGGGTTGGTTCTGCCGTGAGGTTCGGCGCGTGCACCGAACCGGCCCGGCAGAACCTGCCGGCGGAACGCGCCCGATTGCCGATCAAACTACCCGATTACCCGATTACCCGATTGCCGATCGTGCCATTACCCGATCTCCCGATTATCAGTTCCCCGATGACCACGACCTGCCGTCCGCCCCCTTGACTCCCGCCAGCTTTACGGTGCAAAGTACCGCACATGCACCTCTCCCGGGCGATCGAGCAGATCGCCGAGATACACCAGCAGATCGCCAAGGGCGAGGTGTACCGAGGCTACAGGCCGCTGCCGGTGGCCTGCTCGGGCCTGGCCGGGATTGCCGCGGCGGCGCTGCAGCCGCGCGGGCTGGGCTGGAATGACCCGATCGGTTTCGTCCTGTACTGGATGCTGACCGCGGTGATCTGCGGGCTCATCGCGAGCAGCGAGATCGCGCACAACTACCTGCTCCGCGAGGGGTCCCGGGAGCGGCGCCGGACGCGGCGCGTCGTCGGGCAGTTCGTGCCCGCGCTCGCCGCCGGCGCGATCGTCAGCGGCACGTTCGCGCGGTTCAGCCCCGGTTTCGTGCCCGCGCTGCCGGGACTGTGGGCGCTGTTCTTCGGCCTCGGCATCTTCGCGTCGCGTCCCTACCTGCCGCGCGCGAGCGGCTGGGTCGCGCTGTTCTACTTCGTCGCCGGCGTCGCGCTGCTGTGGTTCGCCCCGAGCGCCGTCACGCGCTCACCCTGGTCCGTCGGAGGCACCTTCGGCGCGGGGCAACTGCTCGCCGCGCTGGCGTTGTACTGGAATGTCGAGAGAGATGAAATCTAGGAAACATACCGACCAGCCGCCGGGACGGTTCGCTTACGAGGGCATCGATCGCGTCATGCACGAAAAGGCGCGGTTGAGCATCATGACCTCCCTCGTCACGCGCCCCGAAGGGTTCCTCTTTGGCGAGCTGAAGCAGCTGTGCGGCCTGACCGACGGGAACCTGAGCCGCCACCTCGACGTGCTGCGCGAAGCGGGGCTCGTCGAGATCTGGAAAGGGTTCGAGGGGCGGCGACCGCAGACCCTTTGCCGCGTGACACCCGAAGGACGCCGCCGCTTCGTCGAGTACCTCGAGGAGCTCGAGAAGGTCGTAAAGGACGCGCTGCCCCGCGCCGCGCGCCGCGCCGAGCGCCTGCCCTCTTTGCCGCCGGGATGGATGCCGGCAGAGTCATAAAGGCAATGCCGAAGGCCGAATGCGTCAATGCCGAAGGCGTCAACGCGTCAATGCCGAAGGCGTCAATGCCGAAGGCGTCAGTCTGGGTCAGCGGCTCGGCGGTGATGATGTCAGTTCCCACGTCCCGTCGGAAGATTCTCTGACCCTTCCTTCGTCCTGAAGCTTCTCGAGGTGCGCGGCGATGCTCGCTCGCGCTGCGTCGTGCAGCTGCGGATCGAGGAAGGGATACATCTGCGCGAGCAGGTCGTCGATCGTGCGCGCGCGGCGCGAGAGCGCCTCGACGATCTGCTGCTCCCGCTCGAGCCGATGCTCGATGTAGCTGCGCAGGAGCGGCTCGACGTCGCGGATCTGCGGGCCATGCGACGGGAGCAGCACGGCGGGCGCGAGCGCCAGCACGCGTTCGAGCGAGCGAAGGTATGCGCTGACACTGCCTCCGCGTCCGCCGGGAATCACCACCGTCGTCCCGCGCACGGCAAGGTCGCCACAGAACAGCGAGCGCGTCTCCCCGTGCCACAGGCAGATGTGGTCGGGCGCGTGCCCGGGCGTGTGGACCACGGTGAGGCGCGCGTCGCCGGCGCGCACCTCGTCTCCCTCGGCGAGCGGCTGCCACTCGACGGAGTAGCGATCGTCGCGCCCGGGCCAGGGCAGCTTGAGGAACACGGCGCCGGGCCACCGCGCGGCGATTGCCGGCGCGCCCGACGCGTGGTCGGAATGCGCGTGCGTGACGATCACGCGCGCGAGCGGCGCCCCCTGGAGCGCCTCGGCGATCGCGGCCACGTGCGCGGCGTCGCCAACGCCCGCATCGACGAGGGCCGGCTCCGCGCCCATCAGCAGGTACGTGTTGTTACCCGTCTCGCCGGTATACGCACCCGGATTGTTCGCGCGCAGCGTGACGAACGTCAGCTTCTTCATTGCTCGCGGGGCCCCACCCCCGCTCGCTCTCGCTCGGCGGTCCCTCGCTTCCGCTCGGGACTCCCCTCCGGCGCCTCGCTCGGGCCGCAGGCGCCTCAGAAATGCACCTTCATTCGAACGTACACAAAGTCCCGGTCCGCGAGGCTCGCGATGACGTCGCGGCCGCCGGCGTCGGGACTGCCGAAGAACCACCCGACCGAACCTTCGAGCGCCAGGTTGTTGCGCAGTTCGACCGCCGTGATGTTGCGCGCGAACACCACCTCCTCCGTGGCGTTGTAGACGACGAAGCTGCGCGTTCGGTAGCGCTGCTGCCGAAACGTGCGATCGGCGGCGACCACGAGCGAAAGCGAGGTGTACGGATCGGTCGTGTCGCGGTGGACCACGACCGACCCGCTGAAACGATACTTGCCCGCGCCTCGATCGAAGCCGACCCCTGCGTCTACCGTCTCAGGGTCCGAGCCTCGCGTCGCCGCGATTTCGCCCCGCCATCCCCAGTCGCCAGCCGCGGTCTCGAAGCTTCCACCGATCATCGTGTAGCGCGGAAAGGTGCGGACGGCGCGCAGCCGCTGTCCGGGCACGAATGGGAGCAGCTCGTAGCTGCCGAACGGCCGGAACCCGCGATACGCGCCGAGCGACCAGTCCACGCGGCCGGTCGTGGCGCTGAAGCGGCCGCCTCCCTGGAGATTGCCGATCGCCGCGCCGGGCTCGTCGATCTCCACCACGATCGGCGGCTCCGCGTCCGCCTCCAGGTTGAACGGCGAAGAGGGCTCGTCCAGCTGATCGAAGCGCCCGCGCCGGAACCACGGCACCAGGATCGCTTCCGCGGTCGCGCGCTCGCCGAAGAAGACCCGGCCGCGCGCCATCGCGACCGGCAGCCGCGCCTCGGATCGCCCTTCGAACACGAACCGCGCGAGGTCCAGCGGATTGACGACGTCCATCGGCTGGATCTCGTCGAGCGTGCCCCAGACGATGCGGGAGTAGCCGAGACGCAGGTCGGAGTGCGGCGCCGCGAGCTCGAGGTAGATCTCCTGCGGCTGCACGATCGCATCCCGCACGGTCTCCGGCCGGTCCCTGTCTCCGAGCAATCCTTCGACGAAGCCGCCGACGTGGAGGGTCAGTCCCTCCCGCGGCTTCACCGTCTCGGATGCAAACAGACGCGCCCGCAGCTCGGTCGAGGTGCGCGGCGCGTTCGGCAGCGCGTCAATCGTGAGCGACACGTAGCCATCCGGACCTATCTGCGCCGATGCCGACGCGACCGTCGCCCAGCACGCGCACAGCAACAGAGCTCCTATGCGTGAGACGCGGTCAATCGGGCAACTGATAATCGGGGAATCGGGTAATCGCACGATCGGTAATCGGTGAACGGCAATCGGGTAGTTGGATCGGGTAATCGGCGAGCCGATATCGACAATCCGCGCGCGGTGACCGCATCGTCGCGCCGGACTCTCGCCAGGCCTTCCCGCCTCTTTCGGCAGTCCGCCAGGCTTCGTCATTTACTTCGGCATTCGGCATTCGGCATTGCAGGTTGCAGAACCCTTTCCCCCTGGAACCACGGCACCAGCTTGATGGTCGCCGGCAGCACGAACACCTCAGCGAGGAACGCCGTGGCCATGGTCAGCGCGAGGAGGCCGCCGAACCACGCGGTCGGCCGGTACTCGGAGAAAAGCAGGATGCCGTAGCCCGCGCTGTTGATGATCGCGGTCGTCAGCGCCGCCCGCCCCTCGAACGCGGTCGCCGCCTCGATCGCGCGATCGACCGTCGCGCCGCGCGCGCGGTCCCGCCGGAACCGGTTGATGAAGTGAATCGTGTCATCGTCTACGACCCCGAGCGCGACGCTTGCGACCATGACGGTGGCGACGTTCATCGAGATCCTCAGCCATCCCATGATGCCGAGGACCGCGAGAACGGGGAACAGGTTGGGGATGATGGCCAGGACGCCGAACCGGGCCGATCGAAACACGAGAAAGATCACGCCGAAGACGGTGACGAACGCGGTCGCGAAGCTGGTGAGCTGCGACGCCACCAGGTAGTGATCCAGCGTCGAAAACAGCCGGCCGGAGCCGGTGATGGTCGCCTTGATGGTGGAGCCGGCAAACGCCTCCGCCACGACCCGCTCCGCCACCACGATCTGCTCGAACACCAGGTCCGAGCTCATCGACGCGAGCTTGACGGCGATCTGCGCGCGCGAGAAGTCGCTCGCCGCCATGCGCTCGAGCTCGGTGCGCCCGCGATCCGACATGGTGAACACGAACAGCTCCTGCGCGATGGTGGGGGCGTCTTCCGGCAGCACCGACGCCTCGGGGTTGCCGCCGTGCAGCTCGCGGTTGATACGCTTCACATAGTCGGCGATCGAGGTGACCTTCTTGACGTACTCCAGTTTTCGCAGCTCCTCCGAGGCCCGCTCCATCCGGCGCATCGCCTCCGGAGATTTCAGCTCGTCCTCGGTTCCTTCCAGGAGGACGTTGAAGCTGTAGATGCCGGACAGCCGCTCGTCGATCACCGCCGCGGACGTGCTGAGCGGATGGGTCCGCCTGAAGAAATTGATGTGGTTCGTGTCGACGTAGAGCCGGCTCATGCCGGCGATCGTCACCGCGCCGATGACGGCCGCCGTTCCGAGCACCAGCCTCGGTCTCGAGGTGGAAAACCTCGCGACGCGCCGCATCGGCTCGATGAGAAAACGCTCGTGCGGGGACTGTCGCGAGCTCTCCGGGCGCAGCCACGCCAGCATCGTCGGCATGAGGACGATCGAGATCGCGAAGTCGATCATGATCCCGGCGGCGGCGCCGATCCCGAACTCCCACACGGCGACGACATTGCTGGTGGCGAGCGAGAGCATCCCCAGCGCGGTGGTGGCGCTCGCCCCGAGGAGTGGCGCCAGCAGGTGACCCACGGTCGCCTTGAACGCCCCTTCCGCGTCGCGATGGCGGCGCTCGTGCTCGAAGTGCTGCATGATGTGCACGTCATCGGCGATCGCGAGCACGATGACGAGCGGCACAAGCATGCTGGTCAGCACGTTGTAGGTGAACCCGAGCAGCGTGTACACGCCGAGCGTCCACGAGACGCTGATCAGGACCGCCGCCGTGGCCAGCAGCGTCCGGCGCCACGACCGGAACACCAGGTAGATCGCGCCGACCGTCACCAGCAGAATCGGCGGCGTGAACCTCTCCGTGTTGGCGAGCGTCACACGGTTGTAGGTCTCGCTGATCTCGATGCTGCCGTTGAAGTGCGCCGCCAGCCCCGGCGGGAGCTTCGCACGCACCGTGCGATGGACGGCGTCGATCACGCGCGTGCGCACCTCGTCGATGCGGTCCTCGTCGAACGTGACGACGATGGCTGCGACGCGCGCATCGGCTGAGATGAGCTCGTCGCGGATCAGCTCGTCCCCCATCGCGAGATCGCTGACGGCGTCGATCCCGCGCTCGTGGAACACCTCGGTGAGCGGCCTGACCAGCAGGGTGTCGTTCGCGCCCGACACGATGTTGGCGCTGGCGAGGCTCTGCACTCGCTGCACGGTCTCGATCCGTTCGATGGCGGCAGTGACCTCTTCCAGGTAGCGGAACCGCTCGGGGGTAAAGATGCTTCGCCCGTCGCGGCTCTCCAGCGCCACGATCAGCGTGCGCGTCCCGCCGAACTCCTCGCGGAACCGTTCGTATTCCTTGAACACGGGGTCTTCGCGCGAGAACCAGGCGGTGATGTCGTTGTCGATGTTCGTGACGACGCGGAGGGAGGGGAGCGACGCGGCGGCGCCGAGGACGATCAGGGCGCACAGCAGCCGCCGCCAGCGATAGAGGAAGGCCGCAATCGTGTCAGACATGCGGCGTCAGCGGGTCGCGGCCTCCTCGAGCTTGCGGCGGGTGAACTCGGCCTCGCCGAGGCCGACGTTGTACTCGATCCTGTCGATCTTCAGCGTGGTGCGGGTGCGATCGAGCGCGTTCGCCATCTCCGCCTCGAGCGCGGTCCAGATGCCGCTCACCTGCTCCAGCCGCCCTACCGTGTAGACCTTCTCGCGGTCGTTGCGGCGGTTGAACACCTCGGCGGCGGCGATCACGAAGCTGCCCTTCGTGATGAGCGACACGACGCGCGGAAATCGGACGCTGGCGTCCTTCCGCCTCGATTCGAGGCGATACGCGGGGTGGCTGGCGCCGTCCGGCGCGCGCCAGGAGGCGTTGTCGTCGAGGAGCGCGTAGGTGTAGTCGTCGAACTCGCGCCCGCCGATGTCCTCGTACGTGAAGTCGGTGCCCACGAAGCTCTCCTGCGCCTCCGCGCCGGCGATGCGGCGCACGCGGCCGAGCGACGGCAGGAAAAGGAACCGCTCGTCCTCCGATGAGGGGTGCTCCCAGACGAGGAAGCCGGTGCCCTTGATGTCGTCAGGATAGGTGAAGCGGATGAGGACCTTGTCTCCCTCCGCCTTGACCCCCTTTTTCGCGACCATCGTCAGGCGGCGCTGGCGCGCGCGCCCGTGCCGGTCGTACAGCGTGAGGCGCATGTCGGCGCGCGAGTCGCGGCCGGTGTCGCGGTCCTGCGCTTGTCGAGCGACCCACTCGCCGGTCACCGCAACCGCGGAGGGCGCGGGGGCCGCGGAGACGGCAACCGCAGAGGCCGCAGAGGACGCGGAGACAGGAAGCGCAGAGGGCGCGGGGGACGCAGAGACGGGGATCTCAGGAGTCACGCGTACGCCTGGCGCCACCAGAGGCGTCAGAGAAGCCAGCAGGACCAACAGCGCGCTGCGCACGGCAGCGTTCATACTCCTCACGTGCCGCCAAACCCGATCGTGGTCTTGCCGTTCTCGACGATGACGGGCACGCGGCGTTCGCCGCCGGAGAACGTCAGCATGCGGTCGAGCGCGGCCTTGTCCTTTTTGACGTTCAGGTACTCGAACGGGACACGCCGCCTTTCGTACTCCTCACGGGCGGCCTCGGTGTAGGGTCAGGTGTCCTTGCCGAAGATCAGGACCATTGCGCGATCATACCAACTTCCTGGCGAGCAGCTGCCGCCAGAGGTCGGGCACCGGGACGGGCGTCGAGCTCGCATAGTTGTACACGACCTGGACCGACCGCGCGTTCGCGATCGTGCGCCCGTCCTCCGCGCTGGCGATCTCGTACTCGTACGTGAAGCTCGTCCGGCCGATGCCGGCGAGGAGCAGCCGCACCTCGAGTTGCTCGCCGACGCGCGCGGGCGAACGAAAGTCGCACTCGGCGCGCGCCAGGATGATGCCGGGGTCGGGAAAGCGGTCCTCGCCGAAGCCCCACAGCGTCCGCCAGTGCTTGAATCGCGCCTGCTCCATGTAGGTGAAGTAGACCGCGTTGTTCACGTGCCCGAGGGCGTCGCAATCGCGGAAGCGGACGTCGAGCCGGTGGCTGAAAACGTGTTCGCTCACGGGTCAATATAATGCGACATGTCCGCCGGGTCGCGCTGCTGCCCCGCGTCCCGGTTCCGCCGGCGGGAACGCTCGCTGCGCCGGTCTGTCTACAGAAGGCGTGGGTCCCCCGAGACCCCACGCCGGACTCTCGCGGCTCCGCGTCGCGTTCCGGCGTCGCTTGGCGCTCGCCCTCCGGCGTGCTCGGGCGATCTGAGCTCCGACGAAGATCGCCGGCTCCACAGGGCCGCG
>DATHTE010000114.1:0-15591 GCA_035463475.1 Vicinamibacterales bacterium | reverse complement strand
GCGGGCCAGCAGCGCGACCCGGCGGAGGGCGCGTGCGGAGCCCGTTTCGCGGCAGCCGGTAGTGCTTCCGCCCGACTCGCGGCGGATTACATGGAAAGGGCGTCCGTGACCGCTGACCAGTTGACCTCCAGCGAGCGCCGCGCGCTCGAGCCGTACTTCACCAACCTCGACGGCCCCGTGTTCGCGCTCGTGAACCTGGCGGAGACCGTCAAGGGAGCGCTCTTCGCGCGCTATTCGCGATCGCCGAAGTCGCTCCGCCGGCTGTTCCTCGACGAGTTCCTGCCCGAGGTGCGCGGCGGTGAAGGGGCCGCGCCGCCGGCGGAAGGCGTCGGCGAGCGGCGCGCCGAGCAGCTGTACGCGCGCGTGTTCAGCGACTACGGAGACGACTCGGTCGCGCAGCTCGGGGGGGTGCACCTCGCGTGCGAGGACGTGTCGAACATCCTCACGAAGGTGCTGGAGTGGGGACGCCTGATGGCGTACCTCGAACAGTCCACGCGGTACATTCCGTACACGCAGCAGCGCGGCGGCCGATGGCGCTACCACGTGCCAGCGGAGCTCGATGCCGCGCCGGCGCTGAGGCAGCGGTTCGTTGCCACCCTGGACGACGCGTTCGCGAGGTACGAGCGATGGATTGAGCCGATGCAGGCGCACTTCCGCGAGCGGTATCCGAAGGAGCCGGCCGATTCGGACCCCGTCTACCGCTCCGCGATCCGCGCGAAGGCACTCGACACGCTGCGCGGCATGCTGCCGGCCGCCACGCAGTCGAATGTCGGCATCTATGGGACCGGACAGGCGTACGAAGCGCTGCTGCTTCGCATGCGCGCGCATCCGCTCGCCGAGGTCCGGCAGTTCGCCGACCTCATGCTGATCGAGCTGCGCAAGGTGATCCCCGCGTTCCTCACGCGCGTGGACCAGGCGGACCGGGGCATCCTGTGGAGCCGGTATCTCCGTGAGGGGCGCGAGCACACGGTCTCCGTGGCCAGGCGCGTGACGGGCGGCGCGGCGGCAGCAGATCGCCCCGAGGTGACGCTCTCCGAGTTCGATCCCGAGGGAGAGATCAAAGTGGCGGCCGCGGCGCTCTACGCGGCGTCGCGCCTGCCGGACGACCAGTGCCTGGCGGTCGCGCGCGCGATGAGCGCGGACGAGCGGGCCGAGCTGTTCCGCGCCTACGTCGGCGAGCGCCGCAACCGCCGCCACAAGCCCGGGCGCGCGTTCGAGCGCACGCGCTACCGGTTCGACGTGCTCGCCGACTACGGCGCCTTCCGCGACCTTCAGCGCCATCGCATGCTCACGCTGGAATGGCAGCCGCTCAGCACACGCCACGGCTACGTGGAGCCGGATGCCATCCGTGCGGCCGGTGCGCTCGACGACTGGCAGCACGTGATGGACGGCTCCGCGGACCTGTACGAGGCCCTCGCCGGCGCGGGCCTGCTCGACGTCGCCCCCTACGCCGTCGCCATGGCGTACCGCGTGCGCTTCTACATGGACATGAGCGCCCGCGAGGCGATGCACGTCATCGAGCTGCGCACGGCCCCGCAGGGGCACCCGTCGTACCGCCGCGTCTGCCAGCAGATGCACCGGCTCATCGCCGAACGCGCCGGGCACCGCGCGATCGCCGACGCCATGCGCTTTGCGGACCACTCGGAGGTGGAGCTCGAACGGCTGAGGGCGGAGCGGAAGGCGGAAGATAGAAGGCAGAAGGCAGAAGGCAGAAGGTAGAAGGTAGAAGGTAGAAGGTAGAAGGCAGAAGGTAGAAGGTAGAAGGCAGAAGGCAGAAGGCGGAAGGTAGAAGGCGGAAGGCAGAAGGCAGAAGGCAGAAGGCAGAAGACAGAAGGTATGACGGAATGACCGAAGACGGAACGAACTCCGACGGCGAGCGGCGAGCAGTCTCCGCGCGCCGGTTCGAGTGGCTGCGCGGTGAGACCTCGCGGTGGCGGGGCGCCGGCGTCATCACCACGGCCCAGGAGCGCGCGATCCTCGACCTGTACGAACCGGGAACCTTCGGCCGGCACGCGGCAACGTTCGCGCTGTGGGCGCTTGCGCTCGTCATGGCGGCCATGGGCGTGCTCCTGGTCATCGGCTACAACTGGGACCAGATGCCGCGCCTGGTCAAGGCCGCCCTCATCCTCGGCGCGGTTGCCGCCTCCTTCGGCGGCTCGGCCGTCGCGTACGCGCGCGAGCACCCGCGCGCCGGCGAGCTGCTCGGGTTCCTCGGCGTGCTTCTCTACGGGAACGCCATCTGGCTCCTCGCGCAGGTGTTCCACATCAGCGGCCATTACCCCGACGGGATGATGTGGTGGATGATCGGCGCCCTGCTGGTCGCCCACCTGCTCGACAGCCCAATCACGGCCGCGCTCGGCATGGTGCTGCTCGGGAGCTGGGTGTGGATGGAGGCGGTTTCATTCGGAGGGGACACGCTGCTGTTCGTGGTCTTCGCGGCGGTGGCCCTGCGGCTCGCGTACCGCTTTCAACAGCGGACGTTGCTCGCGGGGTGCGGCGCGCTCTTCCTTCTCTGGATCGGCGCGCAGTGGATCGTGAGCTGGCAAGTCTGGCCCCCGGTCACCGTCGGCGTGATCTTCGCCGCGGGCGCCGCGGCGTTCGCCACGGGGCTTCTGCATCACGATCGCTCGCCGATGCGCCTCACCTGGGTCCGGATGGGCGGGGCCTACATGCTGATCGGCCTTCTCCCGCTCATGGTGAAGGAGTTTCACCGGATCGGTCCGCCCGGCGCCGGCAGCCTGCGCTGGCCGCAGGTTGCCGTCGGGATCCTGCTGATCGTGTACGCGTGGCTCGCCGGCGCGCGCCGCCGCGCGCTCGCCGAGGCGCTGCCCGTGCTCGTCGCGGCGCTCCTCGTGGCGACAGGCCTCGCGGCGGCCGCCGTGTTCTCGCCGGAGCAGGGGTTGTCGCAGCGCGCCACCTGGGCGTTGGCGATCGGCTTCAGCGCGCTCGCCGTTGCGCTTGCCGTCGTGCTGCTGCGCGCCGGCATCAGGATGGATGACGCGCGGCTGTTTGCGGTGGGCGTGCTGATCGCGCTCTCGTTCCTCGTCGTCCGATGGATCGATCTGATCGGCAACATGCTCTGGTCCGCCCTGCTGCTCTTCACCGCCGCCGCAGCACTGATTCTGTTGGCACGGATGTGGCGTCAGCGGCGGCCCGCCGCCGGTCGAGGAGGTGCATGATGCCCTCGCGTAAAACGAGGTCGTCGATCGCCGCGGGAGTCTTCTGCCTGGGCGTGCTCGGCGTGATGCTGGTGGGGCACGCATGGCCGCTCTGGAGCGGCGAGACGGTGTACCTGCGCGTGGTGCCGGTGGACCCGCGCGATCTGTTTCGCGGCGACTACGTCGTATTGCGGTACGCCGCCAATTCGCTGGTGCGCCAGACATCGGGGCAGACCCCGGACGCGAACACCCCCTCGGAGACCGTCGTGGCGTTCGAAGGAGATTGGCCGAGAGCACGAAGCTATCGGACTTCTCGAATGGTGTACGTCACGCTGGAACCACGCCCCGGCGCGGACGGCGTGCCGGTTGAACACGTCGCCGTCAAGATCAGCACGCGTAAGCCGTCCAGCGGCACGTTTCTGCGGGGCCGCGCGGTCTGGCATGCCTGGACGCCGCCGTCCGCCGCCGATCGCGACACGACGCCACAACGCGTCACGGTCGAGTACGGCATCGACGCGTTCTATGTGGAGCAGGGCCGGGGCCGGCAGATCGAGCGGGACATCCGCGCGGGGAAGCCGGTCTTCGCGGAAGTAGCGGTGGCGTCATCAGGCCGCGCCCGACTGCGGACGCTGATCATAGGAGAAGGTAGGAGGTAGGAGGTAGGCTGAACCCTGGACCCTTACTCCGGCGTCACGGCCTCGCGCGACCAGTACCGCTCGAATTCGTCCAGGAACGTGAGCGTGTCGAAGTTCCTCATCCGATCGAGGAACAGCACGCCGTCGAGGTGGTCGGTCTCGTGCTGGATGACGCGAGCGATGTAGTTGCGCGCCTCGAGCTCGATCTTCTTCCCGTTGCGGTCGTAGGCGGCCACCTTGATCTCGCGGGCGCGCGGCACGCGGCCGCGGATCTCCGGGACGCTGAGGCAACCCTCCCAGTCCTCCACCATGTCGGTGTCCACGACGGTGATTTGCGGGTTGATGAGGGCGATGCGCGGAAACCCCTGGTCGCCTTCGTCGTTGTCGTAGCCCGCGACAAACAGCCGGACGGCTTCGTGCACCTGGGGCGCGGCGAGCCCGATGCCCTGGTACTCGGCCATCGTCTCGAACAGGTCATCGATGAGCTGCTGGATGTCCGGCGATCTGATCTCCGACGGCTGCAGCTCGCGCGCGCGCCCGCGCAGCACCGGGTGGCCCATGTAGGCGACCTTCAAGATGGCCATACAGCATTATAGTTTTCCGAGCTGCATGGACGCTCCTTACCGGTACTGCCCCGTCTGCGCCGGCCGCCTCAACACGCGCGTGCTGAAGACCGGCGACCGCGAGCGCCTGGTGTGCAGCGCGTGCGGCTACGTGCTCTACCTGGATCCGAAGGTGGCCGTTGGCACCATCATCTCGAGCGGCAACGGCCAGATCGTCCTCGTGAAACGCGCCATCGAGCCAGGGCTGGGCCTCTGGGTCTTTCCGGGCGGCTACGTCGATCGCGGAGAGACACCGCAGGTGGCAGCGGTCCGCGAGGCGCGAGAGGAGTGCGGGCTCGAGGTGCGGCTCGACGCGCTGGTCAACCTGTACGCGTATCCCGGGCGCACCCCGATCATCATCGTCTATGCGGCGACGATGACCGGGGGCGCGCTGTGCGTGGACGACGAGGGCAGCGAGGCGGGCCTGTTTGGCGAGGCGGATGTGCCGTGGCGTGAGCTCGCGTTCCCGAGCACGCGCGACGCCCTCCGGGATTACTACGCTGGCATCCGGCACCCAAAACTGTAAGGACGCGTACACGAGAGTCGAGCGGGCGGGGAATTGCCGTGAACCTAAAGTGAGCGGCGACCCCGCGGTGCGGCACAGCTCGTGCTACGTTCAATGATGGGTTACGATGGCTGTGCTCCCCCGAGACTGAAACCATGAAGAAGATTTCACTTGCGGCGCTGGCCGCGTGTGTAAGCCTCGCCTCAGCTGCCTGCTTTGAGTTCACGCAGAAGACAACCGGCCCGTCCACCGATCTGCGGTCGCTCGCGGGTGCGTGGTCGTCGGGCAACATCATCCCGGCGGCGAACACCTGCACCGACTTCAAGTGGAACGTGACCGAGTACACCGGAACCACCGCGGCCGGTACGTTCAGCGCGACCTGCGCCGGGGACCTGAAGCTCGTAGGCGAGGCGAGCGGCGAGCTCGTCGGATCGATCATCAAATGGGTCGCCAAGGGAACGGCGACCGCGCCGGGCCTGCCGTCCTGCTTCATCTCGCTCAACGGATCGGCGAGGCTGAAGGACGACACGATCGAAGTGCCCTACCAGGGGACGACGTGTCTGGGCGACGTCAGCGGGATGGAAGTGCTCAGAAGGCGCTGATAACTGCAATGCCGAAGGCCGAAGGCCGAACGCGTCAGAATCCGGCATTTGCGCTTTCGGCATTCGTGCATTAGGCGCGACGGCTCCCGACGGCACTTGTGGTGACGCAGCCGCGAGGCGAAACCGGCGAGTCGATGGCCGCGGTGAGCGCCCCTGTGGAGCGCCGCGAGCGCCAGGCGAAGCCGGACCGCGCCGCGCAGGCGCCAGAGTCCGGCTTGGGGTCTCGGCCGCCTTCGCCAAGGCTTCGGCGGCGGGCCGTAGCTTAGCGGAGGCCCGGGGACCCAAGCCTGTTGTAGACAGGTCGCCGGAGCAAGCGGTCCCGCGCGCGGAACCGGGGCGCGAACAGCGGCTGTCGGCTCGCCGGAGTTTCCAGCGTACCTGCGTCAACACCAGCGCGCTTCGGGTTCAGGCAAGCGCTTCAGCGGTGCGAGCGCCGTAAGCTTCGTACCACGGCGTCGCGGCGCGGAGCCGATCGTTCACGTTGTTGATGTTCTTGACTCCCTGATCCTGCAGCCACTTCCGGAACGCCTCGGCCCCCTGCTTCGCGTAGACCGGAATCCCGTCCTTCCACGTCGCGCGGCCGCACAGCACGCCGTTGAACTTCACGCCTGACTCCGCCGCGAGCTCCAGCGACTCGGAGAACTCCGCGTTGCTGACACCCGCGGAGAGGTAGATGAACGGGCGTGTGGCTACTTCCGCGGCGCGGCGGAACCAGTCCATCGATTCCTGCTTCGAGTAGGCCTTCTGGCCCGCGTAGGACTTCGCGCCCTCGACGAACTTCATGTTGACCGGCACTTCGACCTTCATGACGTCGACGCCGTAGCGATCCTTCGTGAACTCCTTCATGCTGCCGAGGACCACCTGCGGTTTCTTTCTCGAGAACTCGAAGCCCTTCTCGTCGGTCCCTTCCTCGTACCCGACGAACTCGAGAAAGAACGGGATGTCGTTCGCGCGGCACTCGTCGCCGATGCGCTCGACCCACGCGTGCTTCTTGTCGTTGACGTCCTTCGGATCGAACGGCGTGTAGTAGAGCAGGATCTTGACGCAGTCGGCACCCGCTTCCTTCAGCCGGCGCGCCGACCACTCATCGAGCAGGTCGGGAAGACGCCCGGGCCCTGTCTTGTCGTATCCCGTCTTCTCGTACGCGAGCAGCAGCCCCGCGTTTCTGCTCCGGCGCTTCGAGGCGTTGAGGCCCCACTCCGGGTCGAGCAGAATGGCGCTCGCGTGCGGAGTGAGCACCTCGGTGACCAGGGACTTGAACTCGTCCATCTGGGCGTCGGTGACGTCGCTGCCCTTCTCCTTGGCGAGCGACTTCTTGAGCGAGCCGCGCTGGTCCATCGCCGCCGCTGCGATCACGCCGCGCTCGTTTGAAACCGCCTTCATGCCGGCGAGCTTGCCCGAACTGATCTTCACGATGACTCTCCTCGCCCGGCCTGCCGGTCGGGCCTGATAATCAATCGCACCCGAAACCTCCGGATTCTACCTCTCGTGCGTGGGGTCCGGCACGTGCCCCCTGGCCTCTGGGACCTGACCTCTGGCCTCTGGTGCCTGGCCTCTGGGCTCTGGTGGCGTCGGGAAGTTGAACTGCTCCACGGCCGTCTCAGCCATGGCCTTGTCGATCATGCTGTCAATCGCGAGCGTCTGCTCCGCCGCCTCCACATCCGCCACGCGCGCCTTCGTCGCCGGATGACGCGGCGTGAACAGCGTGCAGCAGTCCTGATCGGGGATGATCGAGATTGGGTACGTGCCGAGACGCTCGGCCTGCGCGGTGATCTCCTCCTTGTCCATGCCGATGAGCGGCCGGAGGACGGGCATTCGCGCGACGCTGCCGATCGTGCCGAGGTTCTCGAGCGTCTGCGACGCGACCTGGCCGACGACCTCGCCTGTGACGAGGCCCCTCGCCCTGACCTGACGCGCGACGCGCTCCGCGATTCGCAACATCATCCTGCGGTAGATGACGACGCGGAGCGGCGGCGGCACGGTGAGCACGACCTGCTGCTGGATCTCGCCGAAGGGCACGAGGAAGAGGCGCGACTGGAACTGGTAGCGCGTCAGCAGTCGCGCCAGCTCGCGCGCCTTCTCCTGCGACGCGCGCGACAGGATCGGGTAGCTGTGAAAGTGCACGAACGTCACGCGGCAGCCGCGGCGCATCATCCGCCACGCCGCCACCGGCGAGTCGATGCCGCCCGACAGCAGGCACACGACGCGGCCGCTCGCACCCACGGGAAGCCCGCCCGCGCCGCGCTCCTTGCCGAAGGAGTAGAACGCTTCGGACGTGAGCATCTCCACGCGTATCGTAAGCGCCGGGTGGGACAGATCCACGCGCCAACCCATCGCCTGCTTGACGCGCCCGCCGACCTCCCGCTCGATCATCGGTGACGGGACCGGAAAGCGCTTGTCGGCGCGTCGGGCCGAGACGCGGAAGCTCGGTGTGTCCACGCCCTGAAGGTCCGCCAGCACTTCCGCGGCGATCGCGTCGAACACGGCGGCCGGCTCCGCCGCCGGATCGACCGTCACGCGGCTCGCGCGCGCGAAGTTCCCGACGCCGAAAACCGTGGCGAGGCGATCGCTCACGCGGTCCCAGTCCGCCGAAGGCCCGAGCAGCACCTCGACGCGTCCCATGAGCGACCGCACGCCGCGCACGTCGAGGTCCTTCGTCGCCTCGCGCAGGTTGCGCACCAGCCGCGCGACGAACCAGGGACGGTTCTTTCCCTTGAGCGCGATCTCCTGGTAGTGGACGATGACCGACTTCACGGCCCCCTCAGAGTTCCGCGGCCAGGAGAGCGTCGGCCGCGAGGCGGCCGCTCCTGACGGCGCCCTCGATCGTACCCGGCAGGCCGGTGGCGATCCAGTCGCCCGCGAGAAAGAAGCCGGGCACCGGCGTCACGCAGGATGGCCGCGGGACGTCGGGCTGGGCGGTCGAAAACGTCGCGTGGCGCTCGCGCACCACGGTGGCGCGGGTGACGTGTGCGGCACGAGCACCGGGAAGGCGGCCGCGAATGTCCGCGAGCGCGAGCGCGAGAATGTCGTCGGCCGGGCGATCGACCAGGTCCACGGCGCCGCTGACGATGCACGAGAGGTGCGACCTGTCCGTCCCTTTATCGAACACCCACTGGATGGTGCAGCCGGGCAGGCCGACGAAGGGCTCGTCGAGGACGCGGCGATCGAACCAGATGTTGGCCGTGACGATCGGGCGAGAGGTGACGCGTGCCGCGGCGTCTGCGATGCCGCGCAGTGGGGCGGGCAGCTCGTCGAAGAGGTTCCCCATCGCGTTCCAGGGCACGCTCGAGATGACGCGGGGGCAGGACAGCGTGTCGGCGCCCGTCCGGACGGCGGTGACGCCTGCGGCGGTGGCGGTGATCTTCGCCAGGGCATTGGTCCGCACGCGTCCGCCATGCCTCTCGATGAAGGCGCGCGCGGGCTCGGCGTACATCTGGTCGAGCGGCGCCGCGGGCATGACGATCGCGGAGTTGCGGGGACCGCCGCGGAACATGAGCGCGAGCACCTCGGCGAACGCGGCGGCGGAGGCCTCGGCGGGCGGCTCGTTGAGCGCGGCGACCGCGAGCGGTTCCCAGAGGAGCTCACGGAGGCGTGTCGTCTGCCCGAGCGCGACGAGCCAGTCGCGAACGGAGAGGACGGGGCCTGTCACCAATTGTCCGTCGCCGAGGACAATTGGTGACAGGCCCCCTCCTCTCCGGATCGCACGCCAGACGCGCAGCGCGGCCCACCGGTCCCGCCAGTCGAGCGCCTCCCACGCCAGCAGGCCGCCCAGCAGGTGCAGCGGCGCGGGCAGCGCCGGGCACCGCAGGCGCGTCTTCCGGCCGCTCGCGTCGATGAATGGCACATCCAGCGCGCGCTGCGCGCGCACCTTGTCCGCAGCGCCGACGGTGCGCAGCAGGGCGAGCGTCTCGCGGTAACACCCGAACAGGACATGCTGCCCGTTGTCCACCTGCGCGCCGGTCGCCTTGTCTTCGAACGCGGAAGCGCGGCCGCCGAGGCGCGGCCGCGCTTCGAGCACGAGCACGCGTTTCCCGGCGAGGCACAGGCGGACGGCGGCGCTCAGCCCGGCAAACCCGGCCCCGACGACGATGACTGGGGTCAGCACATAACCCGCCCGATCCAGACCTGGCCCCAAAGCTATCGCCAGACCGCGCGGAACCGGCCGAGCGCGACGCGCGCCCAGGTGGTCAGCGCGACGCGCGCGCGCACCGGCCGCGGCACACGGACGCGGCGGGTGAACACGTCGTAGTCCGCGCTCTCGATCCGCCGCAACAGCGCGAAGTAGATCGCGCCCATGATCTCCGCCGGCACGAGACGCCGCGTGTCCTCCCTCGGCAACGCGCGGCGCGCGCGGTCGTAATAGTGCCGCGCGCGCCCCGCAAAGTGACCCAGCAGCGCGCGAACCTGCGGCCGGACGTCGCCAGCGGCCGCCGCCGCGAGGTCCGCCTCGGTGACGTTGTGCTTCCGCAGGTCCTCCTGCGGCAGGTACACCCGCCCGCGCGCGAGGTCCGCCGGCACGTCACGCAGGATGTTGGTGAGCTGCAGCGCGATGCCGAGCTCCACGGCATAGTCCCGCGCCGCGGCAGCGCGGTACCCGAAGATCTCAACGGACAGCAGCCCCACCGCCGACGCGACCCGCAGGCAGTAGCGGTACAGATCGTTGAAGGTCTCGTAGCGCTTGATCGTCAGGTCCATCGCGATGCCGTCGAGCAGATCGTCGAACGGCCCGCGCGGGAGCTGGTAGCGTCCGATGACGACGGCGAGCTTGCGCCCGACATCGGTCGCGGGCGCACCGGCGCCATAGCAGGCGGCGATCTCGCCGCGCCACCGCGCGAGCTCCGCTGTGGCCGACGCTTCGTCCGGCGCGAGGTCCACGGCGTCATCGGCGACGCGGCAGAAGTCCCAGAGCGTGATGATCGCCTCCCGTCGGTCTCGCGGGAGGACGAGGAACGCGTAGTAGAAGTTCGTATTTCGCGACACGAATCAGCGGTTCCAGACGATGGCGCGCCAGGCGAGCGGAGGCAAATCCGCAAGCGACAGGGCGGGGCGGCGGTCGAACACGTCGAAGCCGCGCCGCTCGAGCCGATCGAGGATGCGCACGCCGCCGAGCCACGTGAGACGGAGTTCCCAGCCGAGGCGGCCGCGGACGCGGTCCGCGATGCCGCGACCCTGGTCGAAGAGCGTGCGAGTGAGGCCCGCCGCGCGGCCGAGCGCGGCGCGCCACTGCGGCGTCATGACCCGCGCGGCCAGATCCTGCTGGCGCGCGCCGGTCGCGTCGAGGATCTCGCGCGGCACGTACAGGCGACCCTTCTTCCAGTCGCGCTCGAGATCCTGCCAGAAATTCGTGAGCTGCAGCGCCGTGCAGACGCAGTCCGACTGGCGATCGAGCTGCGCGTCGTCCAGGCCGGCGATGCGCAAGACGAGGCGCCCGACCGGGTTGGCCGAGCGCGAGCAGTAGTCGAGGAGGGCCGCCCAGGATTCGTAGCGGGTCACGTGGAGGTCCTGACGAAAGGCGCTGAGCAGGTCGTGGAAGAGCTGGACCGGGAGTTGGCAGGCGGCGATGGTGTGACGCACCGCGTGAATGGGGTCAGACCCCATGACATTCTCGCTGGCCGCCTCTATTTCGGCGCCCTGACGAAAATGTACTCGGGGCTGACCCCATTCACGTGTCACCAGCATTGCGCCGAGCTCTGTCAGGCGCGCTTCGCGCGCGTCGGGCGGCAGGTCCCCCTCGTCGGCGATGTCGTCCGCCGTCCGCGCGAACGCATACAGCGCCGCGACGTGCGGACGCATCCGCGCGGGCAGCAGCAGCGACGCGACCGGGAAATTCTCGTAGTGGGCGCGCGCGAGGCGCTCGCACGCCGCGTAGGACGCCGCCAGCTCCGGCGGCACTACCATTCGATCTCCGAGGCGCCCGCGCGCCGGTTCGCCGCGCGCGCCATCACGAACAACAGGTCCGACAGGCGATTGAGATACACGATCACCTCGCGATCCGCGTCGGACGCCAGGCCCACGACCGCCCGCTCCGCGCGGCGGCACACCGTGCGCGCGACGTGCAGGGCCGCCCCCGCGGGACAGCCGCCGGCGAGGATGAAGCGGCGCAGCGGCGGCAGCTCGCCCTCGAGCCGATCGATCCAGCCCTCGAGCCGCTCGACATCCTCCGAACCAATGCTCGCCTTCGTCACGCGACCCGCGATCTGTCGCTGCGGGTCAGCGAGCCTCGCGCCCAGCGCGAAGAGGTCCCGCTGCACCCGCTCCAGCATGCCGGCCAGCTCGGCATCCGCGCCCGACGTCCGCGCGAGACCGACCCAGGCGTGCAGCTCGTCGACCTCGCCGTAGGCTGCCACGCGGGGATCCGACTTGCTCACCCGCGTGCCGTCGAAAAGACCGGTTTCCCCCGCGTCCCCGGTTCGCGTATAAATCGTCACTGCCCCAATTTTATACGGATGCCCAGAAACGGCCTGCCGGCACCGCCCACCCGGCGCAAGTTCCGAGTCAAGCTCCTGGCGTGGTACCGCGCGCACGGCCGCGATCTCCCCTGGCGGCGCACGCGCGATCCGTACCGCGTGCTGGTCTCCGAAATCATGCTTCAGCAGACGCAGGTGGACCGCGTGCTGCCGAAGTACGAGGAGTGGCTCGAGAAATTTCCGACACTCGAAGCGCTCGCCGCGGCCGACCCGCACGACGTCGCGCGCACATGGTATCCGCTCGGCTACAACATCCGGCCGCGGCGGCTGCACGCGATTGCCAACGAGGCCGTCGCGCGCTACGGCGGCGATCTGCCCGCCGACGCCGAAGCGCTGCGGGCCTTCAAGGGGATCGGCCCGTACACGGCCGGCGCCGTTCTGAGCTTCGCGTTCGGCAAGCGCGCCGCGATCCTCGACACGAACGTCGCGCGCGTCCTGCACCGCGTCTTCGTGGCCCGCGGCGACGCGAAGGCGCACGCGGCGCGAAAGCACCTGTGGGAGCTCTCCCGCACCGTGCTGCCGGCGCGGCACGTCTACGATTTCAACCAGGCGCTCATGGACCTCGGTGCGACGGTGTGCACGGCACGCGCGCCGCGATGCGACATCTGCCCGCTTCGCGGGCTCTGTCGCACCATCGCTTCGCAAATGCCGAAGGCCGAATGCCGAAGGCTGAAAACGTCAAGGTCGAAGGGGCCACGATGAGCGCCCCGAAGATCGTCGTCGCCGCAGCAGTGGTCGAGCGAGACGAGGCGTTTCTCGTCACGCGGCGGCTGCACGGCACGCACCTGGCGGGCATGTGGGAGTTCCCCGGCGGCAAATGCGCCGAAGGCGAGGATCACGCCGCGTGCCTCGCGCGCGAGATGCGGGAGGAACTGGCGGTGGACGTGGACGTGCAGGGACGCATGCTCGCCGTCACGCACCAGTACCCGGACCGCACGATCGAGTTGCACTTCTATCGCTGCGCGCTCCGCGGCGAGCCGACGCCGCAACTCGGACAGGAGATGCAGTGGGTGAGGCGCGCCGACCTCGGTCAGCTCGAACTGCCGCCGGCCGATGCCGAGCTGATCGACATGTTGTCGAACCGGGCGCCCGGCGACGCGAAGTCGCGGTGAACGTACCCGAGCGCCACCCCCTTGCCGAGCCGCGGTGACCAGGCAACCGAGGTGAGCTTTCCCACTTCGCGGCCCTCCGCGACCAGCGGGGTGCCAACCGGCGGCAGATTGCGATCCGAAGCGACGTCAATCTCCAGCCGTACGAGCTTGCGGGCGACGCGACCGTGCCCGCGATGCAGCACGCGGACGATCACTTCCTGGCCGACGTAGCAGCCCTTCGTGAAACTGATCGCGCGGCCCTCGATGCCGGCCTCGAGCGGAATCGTGTCGTCGTCCATGTCCACGCCGAACAGCGGCACACCTTCCTCGATCCGCACCGCCTCGACCTCCTCGCGACCGGCCTCCACCGCGCCGGCGGCCCGGAACGCGGCCCGCAGTGGCTCCTCAGCGCCGGGATCGCAGAACAGCTCGAACACAGGTATCGGCCAGGCAGGATTCGCGAAACTCCTCACCCCCGGTATCCCGGCGGCGACGGCGGCGGTCGCCTCGCCCGCCCGAGGCCCGGCCAGCGCGAACCGGCCGAACTCCGCCGTCGCCTCACGGACGCTCACGTCTTCGCTGAAGATCGAGTGGTCGAACCTCGACGCGATGGACGCGGCCTGTTCGCGCGCAACGTCGAGCAGCACGAACCCGCCGGCGTCGAACACGTTCATGTCCGCGATCATCCGCCCCTGCGGCGTCAGCATGGCCGCATAGCAGCCGCCGCCCGGCTCGAGCGCCAGGACGTCGTTGGTCAGCACCCCCTGCAGGAACGACTTGCGATCCGCCCCGTCGAGGCGCACCACGCCGCGGTCGGGCCGTTCGATGACGGCCGTTCCCCCCCGGAGCGCGTCATACTCAGGTATCCTCACAACAATGGCTCTCATCCGAAATTCTAGCCTCAGCGCGCTCGCCGCCGCCCTCCTGCTGGCGGGCACCGCGTGGGCACAGGACGTGCCGGCCACGGGGCAGGCCACCTACACGATCTTCATGAAGGGGCAGCAAATCGGCCGCGAAGAGGGGAACCTCGTGCGGACGCCCGACGGCTGGCGCGTGTCCTCGACGTCGCGAATGGCCGCCGGGAACCTCAGCCTGGAGAACCGCCACTTCGAGGTCCGGTACAGCGCGGACTGGCAGCCTGTCGAGCTGCGCATCGACGCGCTGGTCAACGGCAGGAAGTTCGCGCTCAACACATCGTTCGGCCTCACCACCGCCGTCAGCGAAATCACCTCCGGCGAGGCAACGACGCAGAAGACGGACACGATCTCCGCCCGCGCGCTCGTCGTGCCGAACAACTTCTACGCGGGCTACGAGGCGGTCGCTGCGCGCCTCGTGAACGCCGAGAAAGGAGCGGAGTTCCCCGCGTACGTCGCGCCGCAGATGGAGGTGGCGCTCACGGTAGAGGACGTCTCCGCGGAACAGATTCAGACGACGAGCGGCACGCTCGCCGTGCGTCGGTTCCGCCTCAAGTTCCAGAACCCGGGACTGCCTGTCGTGGCCGACATCTGGGTTGACGGCCGCGGGCGGATGGCCCGTCTCGAGGTGCCTTCCGTCACGCTGCAGGTCGTTCGCGAAGAGCTGGCGACGGCGATGACACGCTTCGAGGTCGTGGCGCACCCGGGCGACGAGGCCGCCACCATCCCTGCTCACGGATTCACGCTGGCCGCCACCGTCACGCGCCCCGTGGGGCAGCAGCAGAAGCTGCGCTTCCCAGCCGTGATCCTCGTCGCGGGCTCGGGCCCACATGATCGCAACGAAACCGTCTTCGGCATCCCGATCTTCGGGCAGATCGCGAACGCCCTCGCCGACGCCGGGTTCCTGGTCGTCCGCTACGACAAGCGGGGCGTCGGGCAGAGCGGCGGCCGGGCGGAAAGCGCCACGCTGAACGACTTCGCGGAGGACGTGCGCGCCGTGTTCCGCTACACGACCAGGCGGCCGGACGTGGACAAGCGGCGAATCGCGCTGCTCGGCCACAGCGAGGGTGCGGCGGTGGCGATGATCACGGCGACCAGGGAGAAGAACATCGCGGGGCTGATCCTGGTGGCCGGCATGGGAAGCACCGGCGCAGAAGTCGTGCTCGAGCAGCAGCAGCACGTGCTGGCCCGCTCCAAGTTCTCGGAAGAAGAACGCCGGCAGAAGATCGAGCTGCAGCAGCAGATCCACCGCGCGGTCGCGACCGGAAAGGGCTGGGAGGAGATCCCGCCGGACATCCGCGGCGCCGCGCAGACGCCATGGTTCCAGAGCTTCCTGACGTTCGATCCCGCGAAGGTAATGAAGGACATGCGCCAGCCGATTCTCGTGCTGCAGGGGGCGCTCGACACGCAGGTCGCGCCTCACCACGCCGAGAAGCTCGCCGCGCTCGCACGCGCGCGCAAGAAGGGAGGGCCGGTGGAGGTAAAAGTCATCGAAGGGGTCAACCATCTGCTGGTGCCCGCCCAGACCGGGGAGTTCGACGAGTATCCGGACCTGAAGGAGAAGAAGGTCAGCGCGCAGGTGATCGAGGCGATCAGGGAGTGGCTGGGGAAGAGCCT
>DATHTE010000113.1:0-28158 GCA_035463475.1 Vicinamibacterales bacterium | reverse complement strand
CAGATGGGCGGGCCGTTGAAGCAGAACAAAGCGTTCTTCTTCGCCAGCGTTCAACGGTACTCGGAGCTCTCCGATCCGATCGGCCCGGTTGCCAACTCGCAAGACATCAGCCCGCGGATCAACCTGAAGTTCACGCTGCAGCCGACCGCGGACGACACGATCATCCTCGGCACACAGTACGATTCGTACAACGTGACGGGACGCGTCGATGTCTGGCCCGAGGAGCAGGCAACGGACCAGCAGACGGTCGAGGAGGACGCGCCGGAGTGGGTGTGGAATGCGCAGTGGCGGCGTGTGTTCGGTACGGGCGCGCTGCTCGAGGCGAAGTTTACCGGGTATACGGGGTACTACTACCTCGATCCGGTCGATCCCTCCCCGTTTACCATCGATTTCGCCACGAATGAATACACCGGCGGCGGTGGCGGGCAGTACTACGCCGATCGCAGCCGCAACCAGGCGCAGGTGTCCCTCACGAAGTACGCGGAGCAGTTCGGACGACACTCGTTCAAGTTCGGCGCGGAGATCGAGCGGAGCCACGTGCGGAGCCAATATCAGCCGTACGGGCCCGCCGGCTTCTACATCTACGCGTACGGTGGGGTCCCGTACTACCGCGTGACCTACGGCTACGACGTGCAGGGGGACAACAAGCGGACGTCGGCATTCGCCCAGGATCAGTGGAGCGTCGGGCGGGCGACCCTCAACATCGGGCTGCGGCTGGACCACATCCGCGGCAACAGCCCCGTTCTCGACCAGGATGTCTACAAGCCAAAGGCGGCCTGGGGACCCCGCGTGGGCATCTCGTACGACCTGACGGGCAAGGACACCGCGGCACTGAAGGCATTCTGGGGCCGGTATTACGAGGGGGCCGCGAGCGGCTTCTACACGTCGGCCACGCCCGGCATCCAGGATTACACGTATACGCCGCTCGACGAGAACGGCAACGTGATCGGGCCGCCGGAGGTGATCGTGCCGGCGGACGTCTACCGCATCAGTGATGACATCGAGCACCCGCGCACGGATGAATTCAACGTGTCGTTCGAAGCGCAGTTGATGCGGAGGCTCCGGTTCACCGCGACAGGGATCTGGCGCAACACCGGAAACTTCCTCAACAACGTCATCGCCGATGCGAGGTTCCGCCCGGTCACGCTGACCAACCAGCTCACGGGCCAGCCGTTCACCGGCTACTACTGGGAGAACCAGGACGAGTCGAACGAGAGCTTCACCATCCGGAACACCGAAGGGTTCCAGTACCTGGCGACGGACGGCAGCGTGATCGCGACGGCCGAACCGGAGCGCAAGTACAGGGCGCTGATGCTGCTCTTGAGCAACTCGTTGCGGGGCCGTCTCGGGTTCCAGATATCGTACGTGCTCTCGAAGGCGGAGGGGAACGTCGACAACAGCGGGTTCGGCAACTGGCTCGGCGGTACGGCGTGGAACTCCCCCAACACCGCGATCACGAACGCGTACGGGGAGCTCACGAACTCACGGCGGCATGAGTTCAAGGCGTACTTCACCTACCTCGTGCCCCGAATCGACGTCATGTTGGGAGGAAACTACACCGGGCTCAGCGGACGTCCGTTCACGCCGTACGGGCAGTTCGGCAGCGGCGACCTGAACCTGCCGAGCTCGAGTCGCCGGCAGATCTTCCTTGCGCCGCGCGGTTCGGAGCGCAACGACTTCTTCCACCAGGTGGACCTGCGCGCGGAGAAGGCGTTCACCGTACAGACGCACCGGTTCGGCATCTACGCCGACATGGAGAATCTGTTCAATACCGCCTCGGTAACATCGCGTCAGACGCGGTATCCGAGCAGCGCGGGTGTGGCCTACAAGGCGCCTACCGGTATCCAGAGCCCTCGTCAGGTGACGTTCGGGGCGCGCTGGATATTCTGACGGACCAGAAGTCCTGACAGGAGCATCCCGGGGGCGTCTGCCGCCCCCGGGATTTTTTTCGTGAGGACGTTACTGCGACGCGGACTTGAGACGCGCTTCGAGCGCGCGCCCCCGGGCCACTTCCTGCGCTCCTTCGGCGGAACGTCCCTGGCGGTTGAAGATGTCCGCGAGCACGTAGTGCGCGAGCGGCGCCATCTCCGACCGCGGCGCGAGCTCGAGCCCGCGCCGCGCGAGCCGTACCGCCTCGTCCAGGTTGTTGCCCGCCTCCAGGTACGCTCTCGCGAGAAAGATGTGCCCTTCCGCGAACCGCGGGTTGCTCTCGATTGACTGTTTCAGCGCGCCGATCTCCCCTTCGCGGTCGCCGACCTGCCGGTAGATCCGGGACATGTTGAAGGCGGCCTTGAAGCTGTCCGCGTGCGCCTTCAGCTCCTCGTAATACTCCCGCTCGGCGGTCCGCAGGTCGCCGCGCTCTTCCGCGAGCAGTCCGAGGTTGAAGTGGCCAAGCCGCAGCGTCGGCTTCGTCGCGAGCGCCTCACGAATCAGGCGTTCTGCGGTCGCCGGATCGCCGCGCCGCAGCGCGAGGACGCCCAGCGCGTTTTTCGCCGCGGCGACCTGGGGGTCGATTTCCAGCGCCCGACGGAACAACCGCTCCGCGCGCGCCGTATCGCCGCGGTCCAGCCAGATCTCTCCCATCTGGTAGTGGACGAACGGATCCTTCGGATCGAGCGTCAGGTAGTGCTCGAACCCCGCGAGCGCCGCCTCGTCGTCTCCCATGCGCCGGTAGGCCTGCGCCAGGTTGAATACCGCCAGGTCGTAGTCCGGCTTCAGCTGCAGCGTTCGCTTGTAGTACTCCACGGCGCGCTCGAGATCGCCGTGGGTCATGTGCTGCGTCGCCATCATGAACCACGCGTCGATGACCTCGGGATCCTGCCGCACGATCTCGTTGAGCAGCGCGACGATCTGCTCGAACGGGCCGCGCTCTCTGGAGAGCTCCGTGACTTCGCCCAGCTTGTTGAACAGCTCGATCTTGTCCTTCGGGTCCGCACGCGTCGTGCGCGGATCCGCGGCGGTGGCGACGAACGATCCGACGTAGCCCAGCGCGGCCAGCCGCTGCCGGGCCTCAGGATCGACGTCGGCGGCCGGAAGCGCGGCCTGAGTCTTCGTGAAGCCCTCCTCGACGCTGCGGAGCTGTGACACCAGCCGATCGCCGAGCTGCCGGCGCTCCGAATACAGGTTCGTCTGCTCCCGCGGGTCGCGATCGAGGTCGTAGAGCTCCGGCCGTGGGGCATCGATGACCTTGTAGCGTCCCGACCGCAGCGCCCGCAGATCGCTCCAGCCATAGTGATGCAGGGGGTACATCGCCTCCGAGTACGCGTCGAGCTGCAGCTCCCGCGTCGCGCCCGCGATCAGCGGAACAAGGCTGACGCCTGAGATGCCGGGAGGCGGTGCGATGCCGAGCAGGTCGAGCGCCGTCGGCATCACGTCCACCGATCGCACGGGATCCGCCACGCGTCGGTGCTGCGCGAGGCGGAACGGGGCCCGTACGACGAACGGCACGTGCGTCACGCTGTTGTAGATGAAGAAGCCGTGGGCCGCCTCCCCGTGGTCGCCAAGGCTCTCGCCGTGATCGCCCATCACCATCACCACGGCGCGATCGTACAGCCCGAGCGCCCGGAGCTTCGCGACGACGCGCCCCACCTGGCTGTCAGTGAACGCCATCTCACCGTTGTACGGGTGCCCCTTGTAGCGGGTCGCAAACGGTTCCGGTGGGCGGTACGGTGTATGCGGGTCGTAGAGGTGAATCCACGCGAAAAACGGCGCGTCCTTGGCCCGTTCGATCCACGGCAGCGCCTGATCGACGACCTCGTTGCCGGGGCGCTGGATGGCGGCGAGCGAGATGGCGCGTCTCTCGCTGAGATCGAACTTGTCGAAGTACGTGTCGAAGCCCTGGTTGATCCCCCACTTGGAGTCGAGCACATATGCGCCGACGAACGCCCCGGTCCGGTATCCACGCGACTTCAACACCTCCGCGAGGGTGAGCTGCTCGGCGCCAAGGAAGAACCCGCCGTTGTCGCGGACCCCGTGCTCGGGCGGAAACTTGCCCGTGAACATGCTCGAGTGCGCCGGCAGCGTCAGCGGTGCTACCGACACCGCCTGCTCGAACAGGACGCCTTCCTGCGCCAGGCGGTCGAACGTCGGCGTTTCGACGTTCTTGTTGCCATAGGCGCCGATCCGATCGGCGCGCGCCGTGTCGAGCGTGATGATGACGAGACTCAGGCGATCGCGTGATACGCCGGACGGCAATGCCCCGAGCGGGACGCCGTTGGCGCTCCGCGGCGGCCGCGGCCGCAAGTACCACGCCCAGGCGCCAGCCGCGATGACCACGACGACGATCAGGCCAAGCAGAAGGGCGCGGCGGCCAGAGCCGCGCCGCGCGGCCGCGGGCGGCGAAACGGGGTCAGCCATGGCGTTCCTTTCGAGACTACCACGGGCCTTCACGCCATAGCAGCGCGTTGTCAAGGCCGAACGCCGTTCGGCTGGGGCGAACAAGGTTGAAAACGCGCGTTCACGATAGAATCGTCGGTACCTTGACTGACCACCGGCCGGCGCAGCGCGGGCGCCCCGAGGCGCGTGAGGTGGTCGAGCTCACGCACCTCAAGGAGCACCACCCGGAGCTCCAAGCCGCGGCCGACCTCCAGATCGAGCTGGTGCAGCTGCAGCGCCGGATCCAGGGGCGGATCCCGCTGCCCTCGTTGGCGCTCGACCCTGCGGAGCTCCAGAGCCACCTGCGCGACGGCCGCCCGATCCTTCGGTTCGAGCACCTGCCGCTCAACTGGAGCGATTTCCGGTTCGTGCTGCGCGAGACCGCCGACTCCCTCCGGCGCCACGACGCGATCGAGGACGATGAGGTGCGGCAGGTCGATGCGCTCGCGCGCGAGGGCAACGCGCTGGAGCCGGTCGTCCAGCGCTGGTTCGCCGCGATTTCGGGGCGCAGCGGCAGCGCTCCGCCGGCCGCCTCCGCGGACGCGGAGACCGCCGGCCTGGATCACATGTTCACGCTCGCCATGCGCCCGTTCCTCGTGCGCTGCGTTGAAGCCGCGCAGTCCCGCCTTGACCTGTCAGGGTGGAAGTGGGGCTACTGCCCCCTGTGCGGGGGGGAACCGGAGTTTGCCACGATCACGCCAGCCGCGGATCGGCTGCTCATCTGCGGCCGCTGCACCTGTCGGTGGAAGTTCGATCCGCTGACCTGCCCGTACTGCGGCAACAACGATCGTTCGCGAATCACCTCCTTCGCGAGCCGCGACGGCATGTACCGCATCGCCGCGTGCGACGTGTGCACCCGGTACCTCAAGGCGCACGACGGCCGCCGCGCGTCGCGGCCGATCATGCTGCCGGTGGACACCGTGGCCACGCTCCCGCTCGACGCCGCCGCGATGCAGAAGGGGTACCGCTCTTAGAGCAAGGCCGAATGCCGAATGCCGAAGCCGAAGGCCGAAGGCGGCCCGTCAACAGAGTTCTGCCAGCACGCCGTCGAGCGTTTCCACCAGCAGGTCCGCGTCGGTCGTCGTGAACGGCATCGGCGGGCGAATCTTCAGCACGTTCTGAAAGGGGCCGTCGGTGCCGATCAGAATCCCCTCTTCCCGCATGCGGTTCACGACAAACGCGGCCTCCTCGTGAGCGGGTGCCAGTGTCTGGCGATCCCTCACCAGTTCCACTCCGATGAACAGTCCGGATCCCCGCACATCGCCTATCAGCTCGTGACGCCGCGCCAGCGGCCCCAGCCGATCGAGCAGGTGATCCCCGACCCGACGCGCGTGCGCCTGCAGCCGCTCGCGCTGCACGATGTCGAGCACGGTCGTGCCCACCGCGCAGGACACCGTGTTCCCGCCGAAGGTGCTGAAGAACTCCATGCCGTTGTCGAAGGATCGCGCGATGGCTTCCGTCGTGATCACCGCGCCGATCGGATGCCCATTGCCGATGGGCTTCCCGAGCACGACGATGTCCGGCACGACGTGCTGGTCCTCGAACGCGTAGAAACTGGTGCCCATCCGGCCGTACGCCGTCTGCACCTCGTCGGCGACGCATATGCCTCCCGCCTCGCGCACGTGCTGATAGGCGGCCCGGAGGTATCCGGGCGGGAACACAATCTGGCCTCCCACGCTGGGGCAGGTCTCGGCGATGTAGGCGGCCACGCGCCCACCGCGGGCGCGCGCGGCCGCGAGTGCGTCCGCAACGCCCGCCGCGTACTTTCGGCCGGCGTCCGGGTCCTCAGGCCGGTGCGCTCCTCGATAGACGTCCGGCATCGGGGCGACGTGGACCCACGGGGCGCGCCCGGCGCCGCCGGGCCCGTCGAACTTGTACGGGCTGATCTCCACGAGCGTCGTCGTGTTGCCGTGATAGGCGCCCTCGAGCACGATGACATCCCGCCCGCCCGTGTGCGCGCGCGCCAGCCGCAGCGCCAGCTCGTTCGCCTCGCTTCCCGAGTTGACGAAATAGCAGACGGTGAGCGGCGGCGGCAGCGTGGCAACGAGCCGCTCGGCATACGCCGCGAGGCTGTCGTGCAGATAGCGCGTGTTCGTGTTGAGCACGCGCATCTGCGCTTCGGCGGCCGCAACGACGCGTGGATGGCAGTGCCCGACGTGCGGCACGTTGTTGTACGCGTCCAGATACTGGCGCCCCGCGTCGTCGTAGAGGTACTGCATCCAGCCGCGCGCCAGCCTGACCGGCCTCCGGTACCCGAGCCGCAGGTTGGCCCCGACCACCCGGCGACGCCGCGCCGCGGGGTCCGGAAGATCGGAAGACGCTGACGAGCGCCTCGGCGAAATGCGCAGCATCGCGCGCGCGTCCGGCGAAAAGGCGCTCCAGACGTCGCGCTCCGCGGCGCGGCAGACTCCCGGGAAGTCCGTGCCGCGTTCCAGCAGATCGACGATCACCTGCACGTGCACGTGTGGAGGCCAGCCGCCGTTTACCCGCGGCGAGCCGACGGTGCCGACCGTCTCCCCCGCCTGCAGCGCCTGCCCGGCGCGCAGCCGCGGGAGCGACTCGCGGCCCAGGTGCCCGTACAGCGTGAAGAAGACGTCCCCTTCGTCCGTAGCATGCTCGAGGATTACGACGGGGCCGTAGTCCTGCGGATCCGCGTTGTCGGAAAGCGCGCGCACCGTCCCCGCGAGCGGCGCGCGCACGGTTGATCCTTCAGGTACGAACAGGTCCGTGCCGAGATGCACTGTGCGCCGATCGCCCGATCCGGTCGCGAAGAGTGGAGACGCGTACAGCACGCGGGCTTCGCCGTGTCGGCCTACTCCGCACGTGACACCAGCGGCGCGCACGGTCTCCTCGATGCGGCGCTGAAGCGCGGGCGCGGCATTTTCGCGCGCGTCGCCGCTCACGAGCGCGCTTCCGACGCCGAGGTCCACGATCGCCGCGCCATCGAGAGACACGTCCAGCAACGGCGCGGGCGACGCGACATTCTCCAGCCATGCGGCCACGCGCGCGCCGCGGGGCACCGGCGTCAGCCCGCACGCGTGACGCAAGGCGGCTTCCGCGTAACGCGGGTGCACGGCGAGCCACTCTGGCAAGCTCTTGCGGATCCCGTCCTGGCTGACGAGCAGGTACTCGTCGCCGGGTCGCTGCCCGTGCTGGTCCGCCGCCAGGGCCACGCTCATGCACAGCCGCAGCGTGGCGAGCCCGAACAGCACCGCCAGTTCGTCGTCGGTCAGCGGGTACTCCGCGTGGTAGCCGCGCACCAGCGCTGCCGCCACCGCCATCGGGTCCCGCTTGCCGAGCACGGCGTAGGCGGTCGCCACGGCGAGCTCCGCCACCGTGAAGCTGTGGACCATGTCGCCGAAATCGATCAAGCCCGTCACGCGGGGGCCGCTCGTGTACCAGTCGCCGGTTCGCGTGACAAGGACGTTGTGATCGTTCGCGTCGTTGTGGATGGCCGACCGGCGGAGCCGCTCGAACCGGCCGGCATCGTCGCGCTCGATGCGATCGACCGCGCGCAGGATCACATCGCGCAGCGCGGTATCGGTGACGAGCGGCGCATGCTCGCGCACCAGCCGCACGCCGCCCGCGGCGTCCCAGTGAAAGTCGCGATGTAGCGCGGGATGGTCGAACGACTGCAGCGCCCGGTCGATCTCGCCCAGCCGGGCGCCGAGCTCCTCGAAGAGCGACAGCGGCTGCCAGCGAGTCACGCCGAGCGCGACGCCAGGCAGCCACGTCACCAGCCGCGCGAAATGCGCCGTGCCATCGTCGGCCCGGGCCTCGGCGATCAGACGGCCGTCTCGTGACGGGATCACGCGGGGGCAGATCGCCGTGTGCCCGGCGAGGTGCGCCATCGCGGCATTCTGGGCCTCGAGCATGCCGCGCGCCTCGGCGGCGTTGGCGAGCTTCAGCACGAACCGCTCGCCGCCCGAGGTCTCGAGCGCGAAGTTCTGGTCCCGTTCGCTCGGCAGGGGGCGCGCGGATCCGTCAACGCCGAACAACTCGCGCGCAATCGCCGCCGCAGCCGCCGCGCTGAACCGCGGCGCCTGCTGCAATAGAGACATTGGGCAGATTATAGAAGAGACGATCTGCAATTGATGGTCGGGGGATCGGGTAATCGCACGATCGGCAATCGCGCCATCTGCAATCGGGTAGTTTGATCGGACGATCGGCAATCGGGTCATCTGCAATCGGGCAGACGTCGCCGCGTCGCGGAGATGGGGCTCGGTTTCCCCGATTTCCCGATCACCCGATTCCCCGATCAAACTACCCGATTACCAGATTGCCGATTGCCGATCGTGCCATTACCCGATGACCCGATCATCAATTGCCGATGGGCACGATCGGGCCCTTACTGCGGTTTGTCCGTCCCGAGGATCGCGCTGGCCTTGTCCTTCAGCCAGTTGAACAGGTGACGCGTCTCGGCGAACCGCAGCGTGTTCGACCGCGCGCCCAGGATGACGACGGCGACCTGTTCGCCGTGGGGGAGGCGCACGAGCGTGGCGATACAGTAGCCCGCCTTGCCGATGAAGCCGGTCTTCCCGCCGCGGACGTCGATGTCGTCGCGCGCGAGGAGACGGTTCGTGCTGTGGATGGTAACGGCGCGCCGGCTCGTCGTCACGCGGTAGTCAGGCTTCCGCATGATCGCCGAGATCCGCTCGTCGCCGGCGGCGTAGGCAATCAGCCGCGACAGGTCGTAGGCCGACGACACGTTGTCCGCGTCCAGGCCAGAGGGGTCGGCGAACGTCGTGTTCTGCAGGCCGAGCTCGATCGCCTTCTCGTTCATCCGGGCGATGAACGAAGGCGTGCCGCCGTGCGAGACCCGCGAGAGGATTCGGGCCGCGGCATTGTCGGACGCGATGAGCGTGAGGTGCAGCACGTCCTCGAGCGTCAGTCGCTCGTTCACGCGCAGGAATGTCGTTGACGCAGCCTTGACGTCCGGCCTCGTGACGACGACCGTCTGTGACAGGTCCGGGTCGTCCTCGAGAAAGACGAGCGCGGTCATCACCTTCGTGATGCTGGCGATCGATCGCTTGTCCTGCGCGTTGGTCTCGTAGAGGATCTCTCCCGTTTCCGCGTTCATCACGATGGCGGCGGCAGCGCGGATGTCGGGAATCAGCGCGCCGGACTCGTCCGTGCGGAACCGCGGCGTCATCGCCTCGCGCCAGGCACGGAGGCGGGCTGCTTCGCGCGCGCGGGCCGCGGCGCGGGCACGGGCGAGCTTGGCGCGGCGGGCACGCGCCTTCGACGCCGAATAGCGCGGGGCCTTCTTCTTCGACTTCGAGGAGGTGACGGTCGAGCGCTTCTGGGTAGTGGTTGAACTGGCGGCGGAGACCTCGGCTGCTGGGGCAAATAGCCCAAAACTCAGCGCCACCGTCAGGATGCGGACGAAGAAGAGACGGAACCGGTACACTACCCCTCCAGTGCCGATACAGCGCCCCGAGGTTTGTGGATTGTTACCGAAAGCTAGGAGTAAAGGCATCCTACCATCGAACTGCTGTGGATGCAAACACTTACCAAGCTCTGGCGTCTCCGACACCCATACGCCCGAGGTCGCTCGTCCGAGCACTGCCGTAACAAGTTTCATACCAGCAGAGCTCCGGGCCCCTCGGGCTTACAAATATGAGGGTCTGGTATCTTCTCGGCTGATACCGCGTTGCAAAAGAGAGCAGGAGCCTACAAATGGGTGATTCCCAACAGGATCTCGCCCGCGAAGAGTACCGCGAACTGCGCGCCACCATCCGCCAGCGTGGCAGTCTCAGGCCTGTGCTCTTCGTCGCCACGCTCGGCGCGTGGGGTGCCCTGGTGGTGGCGACCAATGCCGCGTTTCCTCTGCCGATTGCCACTTTAGTTCCCCTTCTGGTTCTCGCCGCGGGCTTCGAGACCGTCGCCGCGTTGCATATCGGGGTCGAACGAGTCGGCCGGTATGTGCAGGTGCGCTTCGAAGGCGATGTCTCCGACTCGGCCGCGCTGCCCGCCGCGGGTCCGGCGTGGGAGCGCACGGCGATGGCGTGGGGCGCGCGATTTCCGGGCACCGGGACGGACCCGCTCTTCAGCGTCATCTTTCTCATCGCGACGGCGATCAATGCGGTGCCGCTGGCCCTCACCGCCGCGCTCGTCGAGCTGACGGTGCTCGGGATGGCGCATCTGGCGTTTGCGTGGCGCGTCTGGCGCGTCCGCGTGTGGGCGACCCGACAGCGAAAGGAGGATCTCGCGACGTTCAGAGAGCTCGCCTCAGTCACGCGCGATCGCGAGAGCGAACAGCAGCGCGCGGGCGGTCCCCTTCCACGAGTCGGTTGAATCGAACGACTCGTCCAGCGAGTGGGCGCCCCGCCCGGTGCCGCCGCCGTCGATCGTCACGGCCGGGACGCCGAGCCCCATCGGCACATTCGAATCGGTCGATCCGGGGTCGAGGCTGACCGGCAGCGACAAGGCGCGGGTCGCCGCGACCGCCGCCTGCACGATTGCCGAGTCGGGTGGCGTGCTGCCGGCGGCGCGGTCCCCCACCAGGTCCTTCTTCACGGTGAGCCGTCCCTTGTCGTTCCAGCGCCGGTTCTCGGCCGCCACCGCGTCGTCGACGGCCCGCTGAAAGCGGGCGTCCACGTCGGCGAGCGCGGCAGCGTCGGCCGATCGCATGTCCACCTCCATCCAGGCTTCGTACGCGATGGAGTTCACCGACGTGCCGCCGCCAATCCGCCCCACGTTGAACGTCGTCTTCGGTGAGGACGGAACGGTGAAGTCCGCGATTGTCGCGATGGCGCGGCCGAGCGCGTGGATCGGGTTTGCCAACCCGAACGCGCCGTAGCTGTGGCCGCCGGGCCCGCTCACCGTGACACGGTAGCGGTGGCTTCCAACACCCACGTGCGTGATGCCGAGCCCGGTACCGTCCACCGACACGAACTTGTCGATCCGTCCTTTGAGCTCCTGGCCGAAGAGGTGTTTCACGCCGCGCAGATCCCCGAGCCCCTCTTCTCCGACCGTCGCGACGAAGGTGATGGTCCCCGGCGTCTGGATTCTGGCGTCTTTCAGAGCCTGGATCACGCCGAGCAGGACCGCCAGCCCGCGGCAATCGTCGCCGATACCCGCACCACGCAACACCGTGCCCTGCCGCGTCACGCGCACATCGGTACCCTCCGGGAACACCGTGTCGAGGTGGGCGGAGAACACGACGTTCGGACTTGGGGCGTGCCCGGGCCGCTCGCCAATCACGTTGCCAGCGGCGTCGATGCGAACGTTGCCGAGGCCGTTCGCGACGAACAGGGCGCGCATCGCCTCGGCGCGCGCCTGTTCCTTGAACGGCGGCGCCGGCACTTCGCAGATGCGGGCCTGTTCGTCGATGATGCGCGCCTCGTTCCGCTCGACGAACGCGAGCGCTGCCTTGACCGCCGGGTCGGCCATGAGCTGCGCGCCGACGTCCTGGGCGCCACCGGCCGTGGGCGACACCGCCATCGCCGCAAGCGCGAACAGCGACCGAATCCAGTTATGCATGAGGGCTCCTCGCCTGTGGCGCGAACCCTGCGGGTTCGCGCGCGCGAGCCTGAAAGGCTCGCGCCACGACTATGTCTTGCCTGCCGCTCCGGCCAGCAGCGCGTTGAAGAGCAGCTTGAACGTGCCGTGCGGCTGACCGCGGAAGATCGGGCTGAAGCCAAAGAGCACCACCCGTCCCTTGCCCAGCGGCACGTCGACGATCGCGGACTTCCCCGCCACGTGCCGCTCGCCGTTGATCCAGCCGGACATCAGCACGTCCCGGGCCGCGTAGGACGTGACCGCCACGGCCGGCCGCTCGGCGTTGAACGCGCGGCTGTTCACGAAGAACGCCGCCTGCTCCGACGGCATGCCCGCCGCAATTGGGCTCGTCTGGTCGATGCTCATCCGAAGGAGAGAGCCCGGGCAGTAGAACTCCGTGTTCGGCAGCCCTTCGAGCGCGTTCTTCACGGGAATGCCGAAGAACTGCATCGGGATGTCGGTCGCATCGTCGAACGCGACGAGCGTGCCGCCGTCCTCGACGAACTGCTTCAGCGCCGCGACGCCCGCCGTGCCGATGCCGCCTACGTACTCGGCTGGCATCGTGCCCGGCGCGTGCCCCTGCACGATGGCTTTCGCCGGTTGGTTCGGCAGCACGATCGCCTCGAACTTCGCGCGCAAGTTGCCTGCGCGAACGTCCGCATCCTTTAGCGATGCGTAGGGGACTTCGAACTGCTCCAGCACGAAGCGCGTCCAGCCCTCGTCCATCGACGCCACCCATGACTTGTAGATCCCGATGCGCGGCGCCCGCCCTGCCGCACGAAGCTCGCGATAGACCGCCGTGACCGATCGGTTCTCTCGCCGATCGGTCGCGGGGCCCGAAGTTGGCGGCGCCAATTGGCCGACGTCAGTCACGCGCTCCACGGGCGCTTCGAATGGGCGGTCGATCTGGTCCACGCGCACGCCCATCTGGAACGGCAGTGTCCAGCCCGCCATGTCGTACGGGCGCTTCGGCGGGCCGTTCGCGCCGTCGCGTCTGTCCGGATGGTGCTGCGGTTCGAGCAGGTCCTTGGCATAGCCCCGGTGCGGCTGCGCCATCGGCACTATCAACGAGCCGGCGGCGTAACGCGCGCCGCCGGCCTCGAAGGCACGGCTCGCGCGGAAGATCTCGATCGCGCCGCGGTGCAGCGTCTCGGCGAGCCTCACCGCAGTCGGCCAGTCATGCTGCAGTCTCTCCCCTTCGCTGCCGTCGTTCACGGGAATCACGAACGCGTACGGCGATCCCTTGCGGCCGGCCGCGACCTGATCCCGAGCCATCTGGTAGCGGTTGTACAGCCAGTCCTCGCGATAGTCGGCCGCGACGCGCACGTACGCCATCGTCGCCGTGACCATGTAGTCCATCTGATCACGCAGGCGCCACGCGCCCCCGTTCCACGGGCTCGGGTTCCAGGTGGACGGCAGGCGCGCATTCTCGCCACTCCCCAGCCGTTCGGGGAGCTGCTTCTCTTCGATCGTGACCGGCGTCGCGTACCGCCCGGACGCCGTTTCGGTGAGGATGCCGACGATGTTGTGGAAGCACGGCGTCGAGCGCATGCCGCCGTTCCACCAGTTGGAGTACGTCGAGTACCCCTGCGCGCCCCGCTTGCCCTCCTGCTCGAGCCGCTGCTGGATAGCCACGCCGAGGAGCGAGATGCCGCGGTTCACGAGCGGGTGCATGTTGGGATTGACCGGATCGTCCATCGGCGGGGTCCAGATCCGCGGTGACGCGAGCCCGGACTGGTGATGGTTGTACAGCAGCTGCGGATGCCACACCTCATAGAGCTGTCTGGTGACGTTGCGCGTCTCCGGCAGGTTCTGCATGAACCAGTCGCGGTTGTTGTCGTGCCCCGCGTGCTTCTGATAGAGCACCGGGAGCGGGCTGGTCTCGAACGGCGTGCCGACGTTCGACCGGTACCATTTCGCGACCAGATCGAGGCCGTCGGGATTCATCACCGGCATGAGCACCACGATGACGTTCTCGCGGACCCGCTGCATCTCGAGGCCTTCATCGCCCGCGATGGCACGCGCCACTTCGGCGCTCACCTGCCCGTGCGCGACCTCGCTCGCGTGCAGTCCCATGTCGAGCCAGGCGATCGCGCGCCCTTCGCGCGCCAGCGACCGCGCCGTGTCGTCGTTCAGGTCGCGGCCGTCCGCGAGGCGCCGGGCGATGTCCCGGTAGCGATCGAGGGCCGCCAGGTTCGCCTCCGAGGAGATCGCCGCCAGGAACATGTCGCGCCCCTCGGCGCTCCGCCCGATGTTGAACAGCCGGACCCGATCGCTCGCGGCATCGAGCCGCCGGAAGTACGTCGTGATCTGGTCGAAATCGGCGAGTCGCCGGTCGGTGCCGGGCGCGAAGCCGAACACGTCGGCGGGCAGCGGCAGAGACGGCGTGGGGCCTTGCGGGGCGCGGGCGCCGCCAACCGTCACAACGCCTGTCCCGGCGACGACGCACAGCGCCAGCATCATGCTGCGCGGACTGAATTTCTTCCCCATACCTCCGCTCCAGTAGGAACCCGCCGGCCGCCGGCGGGGGGCAGCGCACTATCCGGTGCGAACGGCGCCTATGTCAAGCTGCAGCTTGCCAATCCGTGCGGGAACGTCTATCGTTTTCGGCACCTCTTTCGTCGCCCGCCTGCTCCTGGGCCGGTTCACGCTACCGCGCTTTCATCGTTTCCGTAACGGATCGGTTCGACAGGAGGAGAGGCAGGAATGGGCACTCGACAGAAGGGTTTGAAGTCCCTGGGGAGGGGACTCGTCGTGGCGGCCGCGCTCGTGGCGCTGGCCACACCCGCCGCCGCGCAGGAGTTCCGCGGCAGGATCAACGGCACGGTTTCAGACAACACCGGCGCGGTGCTGCCCGGCGTGACGGTCACGGCCACCAGCCCGGCGTTGATTCAACCCCAGACGACGACCACGGGGGCGGACGGCTCCTACCGATTCATCGCGCTGCCGGCGGGGGTCTACGCCCTGAACTTCGAGCTCAACGGGTTCAAGACCTACAAGCACGAGGGTATCCGCGTTGTCATCAACACAACGCTCACGGTCGACGTGAAGCTGGAAGTCGCCACGCTGCAGGAGACCGTCACGGTCACGGGCGATTCTCCGATCGTCGACACGTCGACTACCAGCGTCGGCACGAACTTCACGAAGGAACTGCTGACCGAGATCCCCAACGCGCGCGACATCTGGGCCGCCATGGCGCAGGCGCCGGGCCTGCAGATGACGGGGTACGACGTCGGCGGCTCGCATACCGGCACGCAGACGGGCTATCTCACCTACGGGATGTCCGACCAGAACACGACCCGCATCGAGGGCATCAACACCACCGAGTCGACCAACGCGAACGCCGGATACTTCGATTTCGGATCGTTCGAGGAATTCCAGATTGGCGGCGCGGGCAACATGGCCGACGCCGATACGTTCGGCGCCCAGCTCAACATCACCGTGAAGTCCGGCGGCGACCGGTTCAGCGCAACCTGGTACAGCGACTACGAGAACGACAGCACGATCAGCGACAACGTCCCGAACGAGCTGAAGACCGCAGGCGGCAGGACGAAGGACGGCTATTTCACGCCGGAGCCGCTGCAGCGCGGCAACCCGATCGACCGCCAGTACGATATCAACGCCAGCGTCGGCGGCCCGATCTGGCGCCGCAAGGCGTGGTTCTTCTACTCGTACCGGCTCAACGACCAGTACAAGACCATCCTGGGATTCCCGGAGCTGGCCCGTTCGAAACTCACCAACGCCTACACGGTAAAGGGCACGTTCCAGCTCCCGAAGAACAACCAGATCATCGGCTACATGAACAAGCGGGAAAAGCTGCAGGACCGCCGCGACTTCGGTCCCACGACGCCGCTCTCCGCCTCGTTCTACCAGGCGTCGCGGAACTATCCGATGAAGATCGAGTGGACGAGCGTTCTCAGCGACCGGCTGTTCCTGGATGTGCTCGTCGGGCAGTGGTACAACTTCTTCCCCCTGCGGCCGCAGACCGAGTCGGGCATCTGGCCCGAGGACCAGTTCGTGCCGGGACGGATCGATCTGCTGACCGACCAGCTCTTCGAGGGGGGTGCCAACGATGGCTACCAGGACCGGAAGCGATACAAGCCACAGTTCACGACGTCGGCTTCGTACATGAAAGACGGCTGGCACGGCTCTCACGACTTCAAGTTCGGATACGAATGGAAGCGGGATCGCCGGAAAGAGTTCAACGATCAGCCGTTCAACATCTTCTACCGGGATCGCGGCGCGACGGCCGTGGAGCTGGAGCTGTACAACGGCCCGGTGCTCGGGATAACCGACGTGACCTATCACGCCGCGTACCTGAACGACTCGTGGAAGTTCAACGACCGACTGACCCTGAACATCGGCGCGCGCCTCGAGCGCTACCGGGACTCCTGGCCGGAGCAGGCGCATACACCTGAGATGCCGGGGGCTCTGCGGGGCACGACCGATCAGCGCATCCTCGACTTCTACGCCCCGCGGACGGTGGCGGCCGCCACCGTGGCAGAGCACAGCGTGCTTGCGCCGCGCGCGGGGTTCGCCTACGACATCAGCGGCAACGGGCACACGGTGTTCAAGGCGTTCTTCGGGCGGTTCTACTTCAACTCGGCCGACACGCTCGCCAACCGCGAGAACCCGGTCGGGTTCGCCCAGCTTCGCTATCGCTGGACGGATCGGAACGGTAACCGGCAGCTCGATTCGCCGGCCGAAATGGGCGCTTTTCTGCAGACGCTCGGCGGCGCCGGGTTCGTCCGCATCGACCGCGACGTGAAGCGCCCGTACGGACAGGAGCTCTCGACGCACTTCGAGCACGAGCTACGGCAGGGACTCTCGGGACGCGTGTCGTACGTCTACAAGAACGTGCGCGACAACTGGAGCGAGGTGGATATCATTCGCCAGCCGGCCTACGCGATTGCGCTAACCCGCACCGACTCGGGTCCGGACGGCGTGACGGGTACCGGCGACGACCGCCAGATCAACCTCGTCGATCGGCCTGCGGGGGTCTTGTCGGACCGCGTCTGGACGAATCCAGGCGAACTTGCCGACTCCGAGTACCACACCGTCGAGTTCACCGCGAACCGGCGCTTCCGGGGGAGATGGATGGCGCTGGCGACCTTCTCGCACACGTGGCTGAAGGAACTGCACGGCGTCACCTCGACGACCAGCGTGCTGTCGGCTGGCGGCATCGGGGGGACATACAACTGGCGACCGAACCAGCAGATCTTCGGCCGCGAAACCTCCACGGTGTACAACGCCAAAATCCTCGGCCGCTATGTCATGCCGTTCGACATCGGCGTGAGCGGCTCGTGGAAGCTGCAGAGCGGGCGGAACTGGGGGCGCACGCAGAGCTTCAACCTGCCAAATGCCGGCAGCGAAACCGTCCGCGTCGAGCCGATCGACGCGCACCGGTTCCCCAACGTCAGCATCTTCGACATGCGCTTCGATAAGTCGTTCCGCTTCGGAAGCTACGGCAAGCTGACCGGCATGGTCGACGTATTCAACCTGTTCAACAACGGCACGGTGGTGAACGCGCGTATCACCGGCGGCGCGCGCTATCAGGAGATCATTGCGCTCCTCGATCCGCGCATCGTCCGCTTCGGCATCCGGTACGAGTTCTAGCGGCATGAGCCAGCCCCGTGCGCGACGCACGGGGCCGGCTCTATTCACCCCTGACACCTCAGCGTGGCAGCCGGGCATGGCTGCCACATACCTCCACCTCCTCTACTTCATCTCCGGTGCGACCGCGCTGATCTACGAGGTCGTCTGGACGCGCCTGCTCACGTTGGAGCTGGGACATACAGTTGCCTCCGCGAGCACCGTGCTCGCAGCCTTCATGGGCGGGCTCGCCGTGGGCGCCTCGATCGTGGGGCGGTTCACCTCCACGCTCTCCCCGCGCACGGCGCTTCGCGCCTACGCGGCGGCGGAGGCCGCCATCGGCATCTTCGCGCTCCTCGTGCCCTCGCTCGTCCGCCTCGCGCATCCGCTCCTGAGCATCGCGTACGCGGACGGCAGCGGAGGGGCCGTGTTTCAGCTCGCGCGCCTCGCGGCGGCGATCATCGTTGTCAGCCTGCCGGCGGCGGCCATGGGCGCCACCTACCCGCTGATCGTTCGGGCGGCCCGGATTGAGTCGCGAACCGCCGCGTCGCTTTACGCTACGAACACGGCCGGCGCCGCGCTCGGTGCGCTCGCCGCGGGATTCCTGCTGCTGCCGGCGCTCGGGATGTTCCGCGCGAGCGCCGTGGCGGTCGTGGGCAACCTGGCCGTCGCGGGGTTCGCGTGGCGTCTCGTCGTGCCGGGAGGGGTCGAGGCGCGCCATGGCACCGATCGAGCGCGCGGCGCGGCTCGACAGCCGGCCGCGCCCGTCATCGCGCTCGCCGCGGTCGCGCTCTCCGGTTTCGCCGCGCTGCTGCTGGAAATCGCGTGGACCCGGACGCTGGCGATGGTGATGGGACCCACCACTTACGCCTTCAGCAGCATGGTCGCCTGCTTCATCGTGGGGCTCGCCCTTGGGTCGGCCGCCGCCACGTGGCTCACGCGCAGGACGACGCGCGCCGCGGCGTGGCTGTCCATCGTCCTGGCACTCGCGGCGCTCGCCACGGCGGCAGCACTTCCCGCCGTGGATGCCGCGCTGCTCGATATCGCGAGACACGCGTCGCGCCCCGACGCGCGGCTCGCATCACTGCTGTTCATAGAGATTGGATGGGCGGTTCTCCTCGTCTCCCCCGCCGCGGTGTGCTTCGGTGCGGTGTTTCCACTGGCGCTCTCGATCGCGGGGGCGAGCGGTTCACGCGAGGCTGCGGGACTGTACGCCGCCAACACTACGGGGGCCATTGGCGGATCGCTCGCGGCAGGGCTGGCCGTCATACCGCGCTTTGGTCTGCAGACCACGTTTGCGCTCGCGGTGGCAATTGTCCTTGCCGTGGCGCTGCTGTTCGCTCTCAGGGAAGCCCGCCGCACGGTCCTCCTCGCCGCCCTCGCCGCCGGTCTCGCCGTCTTCGCCTCGATCCTGCTTCTGCGGTCGGAGTGGAACCGGAAACTGCTGTCCAGCGGCGCATACAAGTACGCCGCCTATATCGGTGGCCGCGACCTGCGCGATCTGCTCGAGGCGGGCACGCTGCGTGACTACCGCGAAGGAGCCACCGGCACGGTGGCGGTGCGCGACCTGACGGGTGTGAGGACCCTCTCCATCGACGGCAAGGTGGATGCCTCGACGGGCGGGGACATGCTGACGCAACGCCTGCTGGCGCACCTGCCGCTGCTCGAGCACGGCGCGGCGCGCCGGGTTGCCGTCGTGGGCCTCGGGAGCGGCGTCACGCTGGGCTCGGCACTCACGCACGACGTTGAATCGGCCGACGTCGTCGAGATCTCGCCGGAGGTCGTCCAGGCCTCGCGGTGGTTCGCGCGCGAGAACCGCCGCGCGCTCGACGACCCGCGCGTGCGTCTGCTCGTCGGCGACGCCCGCACGCACTTCCGCCTGGCCCGCGGCGTCCGCTATGACGTGGTGATCTCCGAACCGTCCAACCCGTGGATGGCGGGGGTCGCGGCGTTGTTCACCCGAGAGTTCTTCGAGAGCGTGCGCGACCGGCTCGCGCCGGGTGGTGTCGTGTGCCAGTGGACGCACACCTACGACATGTCTCGCGACAACCTCAGGTCGATCGTGGCGACGTTTGCCTCGGTGTTCCCGCACGTGACCATGTGGCTGGTCGGCGACGGCGACCTGCTGCTGCTTGGCCGCACCTCGTCTGCGCGCAACGCGAGGCTGCAGGCCAGCACCGTGCCCGCGGCGGTTCGCGCCGACCTCGCCGCGAGCGGCATCCGGTTTGTCGCGCTGCTCCAGGCGTTTCGGCTCGGCGACGAAACCTTCGCGCGGAACTGGGCCGGAGAGGCGCCGCTGCAGGTGGATGACCGGATGGCGCTGGAGTTCTCCGCGCCTGAAGCGACGGTGGGCGCCTCCCGCGAGGACAACGCGGCGGATCTGCTCCGCGCGGCGAAGCATAGCTACCCGCAGCAGGCGGAGGAGCTGCGAGACCTGGGCAACGTGCTGCTCCGCGCGCAGGCGACGCGCCGCGCGACCGAGTATCTCGTTCGAGCGGCCGCGCTGTTGCCGCGCGATCGAGCGACGCTGGCCGCGCTGGTGCGGGCGGCAGCTTCCGCGGGTGACGTTCGTGTCGCTGAGCGGACCCTCGATGAGATCATCGCGCGAGACCCCGGATCGATAGCGGCGAGGCTGGAGTACGCTCGCGTCCTGGCGGCACGCGGCTCGACGGAAGAGGCGATCCGGCACATCCGCGAGGCGGAGCGCCTCTCGCCGGGCAGCGCAGACGTGCACGAGGAACTGGCCGCGATCGCCGCCGACATGCAGGATCGCGATGCTCTGGCCAGCTCGGTGGACGCGCTGCGCGCGTCGCGCCCCGCCGGTCCGCGCACGGCGTATTTCCAGGCTGTCCTGCACCTGCTCAGCGGGCAGCCTCAAGAGGCGCGTGTCATGGCGGCGCGCGCCGCCGAGGCCGAGCCGGACCGCGCCGCGAGCTGGAACCTCCTCGGCGCGGCGCTCGGGGCGCTCGAAGCGCCGGATCACGAAATTCGCCGGGCATTCGAGCGGGCGCTCGCCGCTGACCCCGCCGATCCGACCGCCTACGTCAACCTCGCGACGCTCGCCTTACAGAACGGAAACGCGGCGGAGGCAGCCGACTGGTTCGCGCAGGCACTCACGATTGCGCCCGACAACCGCGCGGCGCGGGACGGGCTCGCTGCCGCGCGCCAAGCCCTGCACTGACATCCAATTTCTTGACGACGGAAATCCAACGGCGCGGCGGCGCTGACACGCCCGACCGCCGCGTACTGGTCCGCGACAGCGCACGCGATCACGAATTGCGATCCTCTCGCCGCGCCGATGCGTCAAAAGCATTAGAGATTCTGCGCAGCCAACGGCAACCAGCGACGCGAAGCCGGGAGGACCTCAGCGGCATTCCGTTTGCTATCGCCCGGTTAACCGCGGACGAAGGGACGCGGCGGTTATGGGTTCACTTGTTCGTCTCCTGGGCTTCACCACGCTCTCGTGCGGCTGCGTCACGGGCCGTTACCGTGAGGTGGCGACCAGCCGGGAGCTGACGTACGTCGAAGAGAAGGGGCACAGCTGCCAGGTGAGCGCGCATCGGCGCAACCACCTCTTGATGCCCGCACGCTTCGGCGCACGGGGCGTGGCGAGGGCCAGCTAGGCCGGCGGTTGACACGCCGGGGCAGATGTCCGACTCTGACGGACGAATGCCCCGTGCTGGTCGGTTTCCTCGTTCAGCCTCCGACGTCGTTTCCCGCACCTCGTCTTCCCCTTCCCCCGTCGCGAAGCGTTCCCGGTCCGGCCGGTCCACGGTGTTTGCCGTCCTGAAGACACGCCAATCCACGCTGACGTTTCACTGCGGAGACTCGCTGCGCGTGCTTCCGCGGCTGGGCGAGCGCAGCGTTGACGTGATCGTGACCTCCCCGCCGTACAACCTCGGCGTGGAGTACCGCACGTATGACGATCAGTTGCCGCGCGAGGAGTACCTTCAGTGGACGAACCGCTGGGCAGCCGCGGCCAAGGCGGTGCTGGCCCCTCATGGATCGCTCTTCCTGAATGTCGGCCATAAACCGACGGACCCCTGGGTGGCCATGGACGTCGCGCAGACGGTACGGCGCCACCTCCACCTCCAGAATCTGATCCATTGGGTGAAGTCGATTGCGATCGACGAGCGCGGCATCGCGGCGGGGCACTACAAACCGATCAACAGCGACCGCTTTCTCAACGACTGTCACGAGTTCATCTTCCATTTCACCCCGGCCGGCCACACCAGGCTGGACCGTCGCGCCGTAGGCGTGCCCTATCAGGACAAATCGAACGTGAGCCGCTGGCGGGCGGCCGCCTCCGACGTTCGCTGCCGCGGCAATACCTGGTTCATCCCGTACGAGACCATCCAGAGCCGCGATCGCGAACGGCCGCACCCGGCGACGTTTCCTGCCAGGGTGCCCGAAATGTGCGTCCGACTGCACGGGCTCGACCGCTCCCGCCTGGTGCTGGACCCATTCCTTGGTCTGGGCAGCACCGCCGTCGCCTGCGCCCGCCTCGGCACGAGCTTCGTGGGGATCGACATGGACGCGCATTACCTGAGCGAAGCAGTAGAGCGGACCCAGGCGGCACTGCGCGACGCGGGCGAGCCGTTCAGTGTTGAAAACCGCAGCAGAGCAACTTAGCGATGTGGTGATCTGGCGATTTGGTGATCTGGCGATTCTTGGATCACCAAATCAGCAAATCACCAAACTGCACGTGTCCCCACCCGTGGTGACCACAGACTGAGCAGTATAATGTTCCGGTGCCCCGACAGTCCGACCGGACGTTCCTGCGGGCCAGCGTCGGCGCCCTCAGTGTGCTGGCGATGCTCTCGACACCGGCACTGGCGCAGCAACCAACGATCGGTTCTGTAAAGAGCGTCACCGGCGCCGCATTCATCGTGCGCGCCGGCCAGGACCTTCCATTAGCCCTGGGCCAGTCCATCGTCGAAGGGGACACCGTGCGGACGGGTCCCGACTCGCGCGTGGGCGTCACGTTCAAGGACGGGACCCGCCTGGCGCTCGGCGCCAACACGGAGCTGCGCGTCACCAGCTTTGCCTATGCGCCCGCCGAGGGACGCCTGGGTTTCGTCGCCCGGCTCGCGCGTGGCGTCGCTGCGTACGTGTCCGGGCGGATCGCGGAGCTTGCCCCGGGGACGGTGAAGATCGAAACACCGGCTTCCGTGATCGGGATCCGCGGCACGCACCTGCTGATCGGAGTCAGTCAGTGACGCGCGCGGCCGTTGCGGGGATCTCCTGCGCCGCCGCGCTGATGCTCGGCGCGTGCGGTCCCCGCCCCCAGGTCACGCCTGCCCCACCGCGCGCGGATCTCGTGGTGCTGTTGCCCGACCCCGAAGACGGGCGAGTGGGCGCCGCGACCGTGTCAGCCACCGGCGGATCGGTGGAGCTGACGAGCGCGAACGACTCGACGCGTGTCGTTCCCGGGCAGGCCCCTGGCGCGCCGCAGACGATCACGAGCGAGGAAGTTCAGCGCTTGTTCGGCGACGCGCTCGCGGCGCGTCCGCTGCCGCCGCGGCACTTCCTCCTCTACTTCGAAACCGGTTCGGACACGCTCACGCCCGAATCGCAGGCGCTCGTGACGGAAATCGTCGCGTTCGTGGGCGCGCGCCCCGCTCCAGACGTCACGGTGATCGGCCACACGGACACCACGGGGGACCCGAAGTCGAACATCGACCTCGGGCTCCGGCGCGCTACGCTCATCCGCGACCTCCTGATCAGCAGCGGCCTCGGCGCCGCGCAGGTCGAGGTCGCCTCGCACGGCGAAGCCGACCTGCTGGTCCCGACGCCGGACGGCACCGACGAAGCCCGTAACCGGCGCGTCGAGGTCACGGTCCGGTAGGTCGTCGCCCCGGGGCTCAGCATGACTTCCCGCCGCGTTTTCGCACACGGCGTTGCGGTCACACTCGCGGCCACCGCGCTCGCGGCGGTTTCGCCTGCCTCTCTCACCACCATCGATCTGAAGATCTACGACGCGATGTTCCGCGCCGCGAGCACGCGCCCCCCGTCGGGGCGCGTGGCCATTGTCGCGATCGACGATCGGAGCCTTGCCGAAATCGGCCAGTGGCCCTGGTCCCGCGACGTGATCGCGCGGCTCGTGGAGGGTGTCCGTGCGCTCGGCGCATCGGTGGTTGCCGTCGATCTGCTCCTCGCGGAGCCGGATCGTTTTGCCAGCGGGGGATCGTCACGCCAGTCCGACACTGACGCCGCGCTCGCCGACACGCTGCGGAAGGGGGGCGTCGTGATGACGTATGCCTTCACCTTCGACGCGGACGGCGGTGGCGAGAGGTGCGTGATCCATCCGGCCGACGTCGCGTCGCTTGCGCCGGCCGGACAGCCATCGCCGTTCGAGCAGCTGTTTCGCGCGCGAGGCGTCGTCTGCAGCCTCCCCGCGCTGAATCGCGCCGCGGGGGCGTCGGGGTACCTGAACGCGGGTCCGGACCGAGACGGGATTCTCCGGCGCCTTCCGCTGCTGATTGCGTTCAACGAGAACGTCTATCCGTCGCTCGCGCTCACGGCCGTGGGCAGCGCGCTTGGCGTGCGGCACCTCGCGCTCACGCGCCTGCCGGGGGAACGCGCCCGCCTGATGATCGGCGAGCGTTTCGTCCCCCTCGACGAGCGCGGCAGCCTGGTCGTCCGCTTTCGCGGCCCGCGTGGAACATTCCCGCACGTCTCCGCGGCGGATGTGCTCAACGGCCGGACGCCGCCGGACGCCTTGAATGAGCGGATCGTGTTCGTCGGCGCAACGGCGCTGGGCGTCCGCGACGTCACGCCGACGCCGGTCGAGACGGCGATGCCGGGGATCGAGGTCCACGCGTCGGCCGCCGACACGCTGCTGCAGGAGGACTTCATCTCCACGCCCTCCTACTGGCGCGCGTACGAGATCGCCGCAACGCTCGTGTTCGGGCTGACGGCGACCGCGCTCGTCGCCGTCGCCGGTCACATGTACGGCGCGGCGCTCGCCGCCCTGCTGCTCCCGCTGCTGTGGCGCGCGACGGCACAGGGCGTGGATTCGGCCGGCATCTTTTTGTCCCCGATGTACCCCATGCTGGCGGTCGTATCGGCGCTGGCCGTCGTCGTCGTGGCCGGCGTGAGGTTCGAGCGGCGGCGGGCGGAGCATGAGCAGGAACGCCGCCAGCGGGCGCACCACTTCGCGGTGCAGTCCCTCACGTCGCTCATGGAAACGCGCGACGGCGCAACAGGGCTGCACGCGCGGCGCACGCAGGCGTACTCCCGGCTGTTGGCCGCGCGCCTGGCGCGCGTCCCGTATTTCGCCGCGTACCTCACGCCGGAGCGGATCGAACTCATCTCGCGCCTGTCGCCGCTCCATGACATCGGCAAGGTGGGCGTGCGCGACGCGGTGCTCAACAAGCCGGGGGCGCTCTCCGGGGACGAGCGGGAAGAGATCGAGCGCCACCCGGAGTTCGGGCACGAGGCGATCGCGCGCGCCGAACGGCTCGCCGGACCGGGCGCCGGCGACGACGTGCTCGTGCAGGTGGCGAAGGACGTGGTGTACACGCACCACGAGCGCTGGGACGGCCGCGGCTATCCGCGCGGGCTCACGGGACGGGAGATTCCGATCGCGGGACGGATCGTGGCAGTCGTCGACGTCTACGACGCGCTCACGACGACGCGCATCTACCGCGGGCGCGTGCCCCACGACGAGGCGGTCGCGGCGATCGCCGCCGGGCGCGGCACCCAGTTCGATCCGGACGTCGTGGACGCATTCCTCGAATTGCACGAGCAATTCCGCGCCCTGGCCGAGGAGCCCACGGACGAGCCCGTCACCAGCTCACCAAATCCCCTAATCCCCAAATCACCAAATCCCAAAATCACCAAATCACCAGATCAACCTTTTTGATCTAGACTACCCGTCATGCTTGAACTGTTTACCCTGCTGGCAACGATCGCCGGAGGGCAGCAGCCGGCGAGCCAGCCGCCTCCGCCGCCGCCCGCCGTGAAGGTCGGCGAGCAGGCGCCGGACTTCACGCTCCCCTATCTGGCAGTCGAAGAAGGCAAGCCCGCGCGCAAGGACGTCAGCCTCAGCGCGTTCCGCGGCAAACAGAACGTCGTGCTGGCGTTCTTCCCCGCTGCCTTCTCACCCGGCTGAACGAAGGAGATGTCCCAGTATCGGGACAATGCCGGGAAGTTCAACGCGACCAACACGGCCGTCTTCGGCGTCAGCGTGGACAGCACGTGGGCGAACAAGGCGTTCCGGGAGCAGCTCGGGATCGAGTTCCCGATCCTGAGCGACGGCAGGCGCGAGGTCGTCAGGAAGTACGGCATCCTCGACGAGCAGAACGGCGTCGCGCGCCGGACGACGTTCGTCATCGACACGAACGGCGTGGTCCAGCACATCGAGCAGGGCTCTGCCGCGATTGATCCCGCCGGCGCGGTGGGGGCTTGCGAGCGCCTGAAGAAGTAGGGTTCAGGGCTCAGGGTTCAGGAGGCTTGAGGCCTGAACCCTGATCCTGAAGCCGTCCTGAACCCTCTAAACCCTGAACCCTGCCTTAGAACCGCAGCCGCGCGCCGAGCTGGATCTGCCAGCGCGAACGGAGATCGTCCCGCAGGAACTTCCGGAACGTCGGGGACGTGATCGCGCCGATGTCGTAGCCACGCAGTGGCGCGGTCGCCGTCACGCTCGTCGGGATCGGCTGGAACAGCGAGAGCTGGCCGAACGACATGTACTCATACAGCCCGCTCTTCGAGTCGAACAGGTTGATTAGGTTGAGCACGTCCATCGTGATTTCCGTCCGCACGCGCCGGAACGGGAGCTGCACGTTGACCCGCGCGTCGAGCGTGTTCGTCCAGGGCGCCCGGCACGCGTTGCGCGGGATGATTTCACCCACATAATCGGCCAGGCAATCGTCCGCGTCGATGAAGCTCCTGAAGTCGTCGTACGTCCCTCCCGCGAACGTTAGCTCGCTCGCGCTTGCCGGGATATACAGGAGGTCGTTCGTTCCACGGTTGTCGCCGTTGACGTCGCGATTGGTCGTCAGCGTGAACGGCCGCCCGGACTGGCCGGAGTAGAACGCCGACACGGTGGCCTTGACTCCGCGCCCGAGTGGAACATCGTACGCCGCGGTCAGGTTGATTCGGTGGCCCGGATCGAAGTTCGACCGCGCGAGCGGCACGTTGTTCGGGTCGCCGGGCGTGTACACGTTGCCCCAGTTCGAAGCGGCCTGATCCGACGTCCCGTCCATCAGGCTCTTCGCCACGCCGTACGAATAGGCGCCCGATACAAAGAACCCGCTCCGGAAGGGGCGGCGCATCTCGTAGCTGAGGTTCCAGTTGTAACCCTTGTTCGTGTTCTCCAGCAGGATGACGTCGCTGAACGCGGAGGTCCGCCGCGTGAAGAACGGACGGCCGCCCGACCCGGTCGCCGTCGGGTGCTGCACGAAGTTCAGGTTCTGGTACTTGATGTCCTTGAGCGTCTTCGACCATACGAACTCCGCGGTGCCGAGGAAACCCATGAACAGCTCGCGGTCCCAGCCCACGTTGCCGCGCAGGATGGACGGATACTTGAAGTCCGGGTCGATCACGTCGATCTCGTTGGTGAACGATCCCGCGGTGGCGCCGGTCACCGTCTCCGGCTGCGCGTTCGGGTCTGGCACGAACGGGATCCGGTTGGCGGTGTTGAAGGATGCACCGATGCGCCTGAAGTCGATGCCGGTGTTGCCGAACTGGTTGGAGATCCAGACGTAGGCCGGGCGCCCGGAGAACGCGCCGACGCCACCGCGCACCTGCTCTCGCCCGTTGCCGCGCAGATCCCAGTTGAAGCCGATGCGGGGCGACCACTGTACGCCGCCCGGGACCACGTCGGTCGCATAGCCGAAATTGGCGACCGCGACGGGATTCGCGTTGGGCTTGTCAGGGAACTGCGGCGCGTCCACGCGAAGGCCGTAGGTCACGGTGATCTGGTTCTTCACGCGCCACTGGTCTCCGGCGTAGAGGCCGATCTGGTTGACCTTGAACGCCGCCAACTGCAGCGGATTGCTGGTGGCCGAGAAGCTCCGATCGTACTGTTGCGCAAGACCCTGCTCGAAGCGCTCGAGGCTCGCAAAGTTGTACGTACCGAAGTTGTCGCGGATGAAGAGGTTCTTCAGGTCGAGGAACTCGCTGTGGGTCCCCACCGTCACCGTGTGGTTCCCCTTGAGGAACGTCAACGCCTCGTTGAGCTCGATGATGTCCTGGTCGATCGCGTTCCGCGTCGAGAACTGCTCACGACCGGCTCGTGCAGTGCGCCCGGGCGCCAGCGTGACGGTGACCTGCGGGAACGGCGGCTGCTCGAACGGCGTCTCGCGATGATCGCGCACCCGGGTGTAGGTGACCCGCAGCTCGTTGACCGCCTTGCCGAACGTCGAGTTGAGCTGCACGACGGTCGAATTAGTGTTGCTCACGTATCGGTAGAAGTTGTCGGGCATCCGATACTCGCTCAGCGAAGGCGTCCCGATGTCGTTCAGCCCGCTGATGTAATTGTGCCGCACCGTCAACTGATGGGCATTCATCACGTTGAAATCGGTCCGGACGAAGTACTTGTCGTTGTCCGTCGCGCGGATGAACTCCCCCTTGGGATCCGGGCTAGGCGTGTAGTTGTATCTGGTCTGGAGGATGCTCAGGAAACGATCGATGAGCGCTTCGTTGCCGAAGTTCTGTCCCGTGCCGCTCACCGAGAACCCCGTC
>DATHTE010000112.1:0-6991 GCA_035463475.1 Vicinamibacterales bacterium | reverse complement strand
GATCTCCCCTCGCGCACGGCGCTCGCGCAGCACGCGTTCGAGCCTCTCGAGCATCGTGCTCTTTGAACGCCCTGCGGCGGCGCCGAGCCGGAAGCGGCGCGCGAGAACATCCACGAACTCGTCCCGGGTCAGCGCCGGGTTGCCGAGGTACACGCATCGCACGCCACGACACATCTCCGATTCGAGCGCCGCCCTGAGCAAGGTCGTTTTGCCGGTGCCGGCATCACCGATGAGGACGGTGACCGCCTTTGCCGAAGACAACCCGTATTCCAGGTTGCTCAGGGCTTCCCGGTGACGCGGCGTGAGATACAGGTATCTCGGGTTCGGCGTCAGCTCGAACGGGAGTTCGCGAAGTTCGTAGAAATGCTCGTACATTGACTCGCGCGGTCTAGGACCGCAGCCTCCAGGCAATGACGATCGCCACCGACCCAACCAGAACAAGCGTGGCCGCAGCGTCGAAGAGCCGGCCGCGACGCTGGCGCTGCCGGCGTTCGCGCTCCGACGTCATCGCAGGGATCAGCGCGAGCACGGGTAACGAGAGCAGCCTCACGACATCCGCTTCACGCGAGAAACTGAGGTTTCGATATTCGAAGAACGCCACCAGCCCGAGGCCGAGCACCAGTCCCGCCAGTGCGCCGGAGAGAATGATCGCCACGCGCTGCCGCAGGTTGTGGGGCCTTTCCGGCAGCGACGCCGGATCGAGGATCTTGAACTGCTCGCCCACCTGCCGCCGCTCCAGGTTGGCGGCAAGCTTCGAGTCCTCCTGCTTGGCGAGCAGGCTCGAATAGGTTTCCTGCAGCGTGGTGTAGTCGCGCGTCAGCTCGACGAGCTCCGACTCGCGCGTTGGCACCACGTCGATTTTCGCCTGGTAATCCGCGAGCGCCTTCTTCAGGCGGCCGTCGTCCGCCTGGCTTGCCGCAATCTGATGGTCGATGACGGCCAGCTCCGCCTGAAGGTCGGCGATGCGTTTCTGCCTCGCGGCTTCCTCCGGAGAAAGCGTCTTTTTCGCCAGGACGTCCGGCGGTTGCTTCGCCTCCGCTTCAGCCTTCGCCTGCATATCGACGATTGCGCGTTCGAGCGCGCGGATGTCCGGGTGATCCGGCGTGTACCGGAGCTTCAGCACCTCGAGGCGCGCCCGCGCAGATTCGAGCTGTTGGGCGGCGGTGAGCGGGACCGGCCCTTCCCCGGTAGACATCGCGCCACTGACTGGGATGACAGGTACGGGCAGCGTCTGGGCATCTGCTATCTGACGTTCAACGAGCAGACGACGCTCCCGTGCGCGATTCATGGTCTCGCTCACCGCCTGGAGCTGGAGCTGGGTGTTCTGAATGACCTGCAGATTGCTGGCGAGCTGCGATGGCAGCTGGCCGGCGTAGCGGCGACGGTACTCCTCGAGCTTCTTCTCGTGCTCGATCAGCCGGCGCTTGGCGTCCTGGAGCTGCGACTCGAGAAACAGGTTCGTGCTGTCCGCGAGGTTCTCGCGGTCTCGCAGGTTCTCTTCGATGTAAAGAGAAGCCAGGCGCTCGGTGACCTGCCTCGCTGTCTTCGGCTCGTGGCTCACGTAGCTGACGCGGAAGGACTCCTTCCCTTCCAGCTTCACGTCGATGTCGGACCGCATGCGCTGAACGACGTCTTCCATGATCCCCGTTGCTCGCTCGTGCGCGTACAGGTCGAAATCGAGAATGATGCGCTCGAGGCGCGATCGGCTCAGGATCTGATCGCTGATCGAGGGCAGACGATCTTCGACCTTTTCGGTGATAGTGGATTTCACGTAACTGTCGGGGACGCGCTGCGGAACGACCATGATCAGCGTCTCGGACCGGTACAGCTCCGGGACCAGTCGGGCGATCGTCGGCACAGCCGCGAGCCCTGCGGCGAACGGCAACAACACCAGCCAGCGGCGTCGCGTGAGGATCCGGAAGATCTCGTCGGGCGTGTACTTGTGTCCTGGCAGCACGGTTTACCTTCCCGCCACGGGGATCCACAGCGTGATGCCGATCCGGGCGCCGTTCCGCTCGAGCTCGTCCGGAAATGCGAGTTGCCCCTGCGTGTTCCCGCGAAAGTCGTAGAAGTAATAGAGGTATTCGGCGTACGCGGCGAACGACCGGCTCAGCGCGTACTGGAACCGGAGGTTCCCCGTGTAGGTGTCGAAGAAGAACCCATCCCGGCGGAGCGCCGATTCACCGGTGGAATACGCTCCTGTGACGCGCATCTCCAGCCGGCGGCCAAACAACCCGCTCAGAGCGGCGGTCGCGCCATCGACGAACACCGGCTCGGGGAACTCCGCCACGTACTCGTATCCGCGGCGGTAAGTCGCCCGCGCCTGCCAGCTTTGGCCAATGTCGTAGCCGAGCATCGCGTCGCCGCGGAAGCGGTAAAGGCGGCCCAGCAGCGGTCTTCCCGCCGAGGGCTCAGGGGTGTCAGCCACGGAAGATCCCAACGTGAAACCAACGCGCGCCCGGCGCCGCGCCGAGAGCGGACGCGCGTAGTCGAAGCCAGCGTCCAGGCTGTGCTCTGTCATCGCGCCGGCGGTCGTGTACTGGAAATTCCCTTTGCGGTACCCGTACCCGAGTCGCAGGGATGTGTTCCTCGACAGGTGCCTTCTGAACTGCCCCCTGACCGCATGGAATCTCACATCCGGCCGCTGCTCGGTCTGGTGCAGGAAGTCCGTATAGCGAAACTCGCCGGTGGCCGACAGCGCATTGCGACGCTCCATGTTGCGTTCGAGCGTCAGCGTTGTTCCGTACGCGTAGGACTCGAAGTCGTTGATCGTGTAATCGGGCGCGGCGGGCAGGGCATCTCCGAGCGCGGGGGTGCCGATGCCGGGAAAAAGACCGTAAAGGTACGACGGTGAGTAGGCCGCCGTCTGGTTCATGGACAGCGTGGTTCGCCAGGGCAACCGCCCGGAAAGCCCGATCGCTGCCGTGTGGCTGACGCTCCGGACCTTTTCCAGTTCAGGGTAGTAGCGGAGTGCCGAGCCGGCGCTGGCGCCGACCTGCAGGCGCGTTCCCTGTCGCGCGTACGCCGCGTCTGCGAGAAACATCGTGTAGAAGCCCCGCGTCTGCACCGCGCCAGGGCCTAGTCCCGCTCGAAGATCGCCATACACGTCGTCGTCGTACGCTTCGGCCAGCGACACCGACAGGTCGAGTCTCTCGGATTCAGGGCCATTCGGCCTTGTCGCCCCGAACAGCCCGCCTGCGGGCCGCTCGGCGCCCGCCGTGGCCTGGGCAAACATGGGCTCCGCCTGCGCGATGAGCGCCACCGCGGCGAACACGATGCCCGGCCAGGCAGTGCGCTTCACTGGGCCCTCACCGCACCACGACCGTGTCCCCGGGCTGAAGCAGGATGTTCTGCTGCAGTTTCTTGCCTTTGACGACGTCGTTGTAGTTGAACTTGAACCGCCACTCGCGCCCGTTCTTGTTGCGGACGATCGTGATGTTGTCCCTGTCCGCGTACTCGAGCAGACCGCCCACGGCTGCGATCACCTGGAGCACATTCATCTCGCTCATCAGGGGGACGGTGCCGGGCCGGGCGACCTCGCCGACGACGTACACCTTCCGGCTGCGGATCTCGCGCACGATCACGCTGGCGCTCGGCTCGGTGATGTATTTCGAGGCGGCCTTCTCGAGTGCAACTGCCAGTTGCTCCGGTGTATAACCGGCGGCCTGCAGATCGTTCAGCAGGGGCAAGGAGATCATCCCGTCGGGCCGCACGACAACGTCGGCCGACATGTCCCGGTCGCGCCAGAACACGATCGTCAGCAGGTCCTCAGGACCGATGACGTAACCGGCCGGCGGCGTCACGGCCTCCACTTTCGGTCCGTTCGTCGCGGGCCGCGGCTGTGTCTGTGCGGCCGCGGCAGGCACGAGCAGCGCGCACGCGATCGCAATCACCGCCGCCGACCGAAGAACAACCGTCACGGTTCATAACCTCCGAAGGCGGGTCCTCCTGCGCCGGCCGCCCTCTCATGGCTCTCACCTTCAGCGCTAGTGCCGGTATTCCTTGAAGGGCACCTGGCAGTCGTGCTTGCGCAGAAAATTCAGAAACCTCCGGTAGTCACCCGGCTCGAGGTTGAACAGGCGGGCCACGATCGTGTAGTTGCCCCGCGCCTCCTCGAGTCCCTTGCGCACCAGGTCCCTGACGTTCGATCGCGTGATTTCCCGCTGCATGTAGAGCGGATACACCGCCGTCCAGAACGACTCGTGGTCCTCGACGATGCGTTTGTAGAGATCGTCGGCCACGGTCCGGCGACGCTCCTTCTTGGGGCGCAGGTTGAAGCCGCGCTGCATACGGATCTCTGCCGGCAGATCCTCCGGCCGGATCTCGTGCGACCGTCCGTTCACGACCAGGCGCTCGACGACGTTTTCAAGCTCGCGGACGTTGCCGGGCCAGCTGTATTCGGTCAGCAGCCGGAGGGCTTCCGGCGTAATCTGCCCCGGGCCGTGCCCGTTGTGTTTCGTGAAGTGAGACAGGAAGTGCGCCAGCAGCGCGGGGACATCCTCGCGGCGCTCGCGCAGCGGAGGGACCATGAGGTGGATCACGTTCAGGCGGTAGAACAGGTCCTCACGAAACGTGCCCTGGACGATCATGTCGCGCAGGTTCCGGTTGGTGGCCGCGACCACCCGCACGTCCACGCGTCCCATGACTCGATCGGCGCCGACCTTCTGCAGCTCGCCGCTCTCGAGAAATCGCAGCAACAACCCCTGCATCCGCAGGGTCATCTCGCCGATCTCGTCGAGGAGAATCGTCCCCTGGTCGGCGACCTCCAGCTTGCCTGGAGTGTCCCGGTAGGCGCCGGTGAAGCTTCCCTTGACGTGTCCGAACAACTCGGACTCGAGCAGCGTCTCCGGGACGCCGGCACAGTTCACCGCAACAAACGGACGCCCCGCGCGCGGGCTCGCGTTGTGCACCGCCAGCGCAACCAGCTCCTTGCCCGTGCCGCTTTCACCGGTGATCAGCACCTTGGCGTCGGAGTGCGCGACCCGCTCGATCTCCTGCTTGAGATCTCGCATCACGGAACTGTCGCCGATCAGCTCGCCGTTGCGATTCGCTCTCATGGAGACTCTCAGTTCTGCTTGCCCGCGCGCGCCAGGAACTGCTCGAGCGCGTCGCGGGACGCGGCCGTCATCCGAACGAACGTGACTCCGACGCGGACCTCTCCCGTGCGGTCGTCGTGCCGCCGGTGCCGGATGTCGATGACCGACGCGAACGGCGCCGACCCGAGGGCCAGCCGCAGGGTCCCGCCCTGCGGCACCGGTGGCAGGCACGCGAGAAGAGCGCCGCCGAGCCCGATGTCGATGACGCGCACACTGCGTGCGGTCACCACCGAGAGCGTCTGACCATCCACCGGGACGCGCGGCGCAAGCCGACGCTCGTCGTATGTCTGCAGCGTCATTTCTCTGGCACCTGTTTGTCGGGCGGCACCGGGTCGGCCGGCGCGCCGGTCCAGCGCGCAATCTCCGCCGCGAGGCCGGGACTCACCGACACGAACTGCACGCCAACCGCATAGCCGCGCGCCGGCCCGACGGCCGGCGCGATGTGCCGGACGCGGACGTCGGCATGGCCGATCTCGTTCAGGTTGGCAAACACAATCGACCGGAGCGATCCGACCTCCCAGGGTTTCTCGCTGAGAATCAGCGCGCCGCCCGTTCCGATGTTCACGATGGGAAGCGCCTGGGCGGTCTCGAGCGTTCCCCATAACTCGCCCACGACATCGAACCGCGGGATCGCGCGGCGCTCTGCGGGCCGACGCCGAAGGGTCATGCCCGCATCCTCACGGCACAACACAGGTCTGCACAGATCCGCTGCGATCGAGTCGTGCTCGATGCGAGGTGCATTCGACGTAGCGTCAAGACCACCGCCCGAGACGGCTGTCGGCCGCCAGCATGGGCGGCCGCAGGCTCCGGTACCGGTTTGTGTGCACCGCGAGGACGCATGGGAAATGCCGAGGTGGGTGCAGGGCCGAAGCGGTTTTCCGGCAGGTGAGGGAGCGCGTTAAATGGTGGACGGCCAGTGCTTAAAAGTAGAGCGGCTCTTGTCGCGGGGCGGGTGCCGGGAAACCGCAATCAGAAAGAGCTACGCGAGGGCGAGAACAACGCCTCCCCAGGTTGATAAAAGTCGTCGAAAAGCGGCACTAGTCCCAAACCTCCGAACGGCGCTCGTGTTGACGTAGCCGCGCCGCGAAGCCCGGCTACGGTGGCCGGACCGCGCTGCGAGGACGTCTGCGACCGTCTGCCGCCAGCTCCGTGAGCTGGCTGTCGCCCACAGTCTTCTCGCGCGGTCAGGCGAGGCGTGTCGGCCTGACCTCCGCAGGGCTTCGCGTCACAGCCACGTCAACACAACCAACGTTCGGTGTACTCGGGCTCTCCGGTGGTCATTTGACCAGATGCGGTGCCATCACTCGACGCGTGCGGCGGTTGCCGCGGTTGCTCCCGCGGCCTGGCTCCGCGCGCGGGAATGCTTGCTTCGGCGGCTTGTCTACGCCTGGCGCTCGCGGCCGCCGCTCCGCGGCGGTCCCCTTCGGCCGCGCGCTTAGCAGGCGCGGGGCCCCCGAGTACCCCACGCCGGACTCTTGCGCCCTAGCGAGGACGACAGTCCGAGCGCTAAACAATGCTTCGCACACCGGCTTCGCGCTGTGCTCGCGGCGCTCCGCAGGGCCGCGTCCGCAATCCACGGCAACCGCACAGCGCACGTCGACACAGCGGTGTGCTCCCCGGTGCTCACTTGCGGTGCCGTCACTCGACGCGTGCCGCGGTTGCTCCCGCGGCCCGGCTCCGCGCGCGGGAATGCTTGCTTCGGCGGCTTGTTTACAGCAGGCGTGGGGCCCCCGAGTACCCCACGCCGGACTCTTGCGCCTGCGCGGCGCATTCCGGCTTCGCGGTGTGCTCGCGGCGCTCCGCAGGGCCGCGTCCGCAATCCGCGGCAACCGCTGTTAGCGGCGGCTGTAAATTCGACAGTTATGGCGGGCGAAAATCTGACAGTCGGCAGCACG
>DATHTE010000111.1:0-17500 GCA_035463475.1 Vicinamibacterales bacterium | reverse complement strand
CACGTCGCTGAACCCTTGTTCGTAGTCGAAATTCGACCGGAACAGGCTCACCGACCACTTCCGCGCCGGCAGCACTTCCCCCGTCGGCACGAACCACAGCCCGGTGTCGCCTAAATGCGTGGAGGTCGCTGGCCGCGTCTCGACGGCCACCGGTTCCGCCGTCGACGTGGCTGGCTGCTGCCCTGCAGGCTGTCGCGCCGTGCCGGTTTGCGCGGGCGTCTGCGCGGCAGCTGCCGACACGCCACACACGACCAGCGCGGCCAGGGCCTTTGCTACACGATCCAGCATCGTCTTCTCCTCACGAACGCTACGTCCCGGGACCGCCGCGATCCCGCATCACCATTCCGTCAGGCTCCAGGCGAGCGTACCCAGGGCCTGCTTGCTACGAAGGAATTACTCGCGCGCGCCGACTTCGCCGCCATGCTGGGGCGCGGCAACGACGCCCGTGATCTCTTCGTTCTTCAGACGGCCCCGGCCGCCACGGCTGATCTGTCCGCCTTTGCGTCCGGCCTGGCGTGCTTCTTCTGACGTCCACTCATGGGCGGTGCCCTTGGCGTGCGCGGCGCGCCCGCCTTTGCTCGCGATCTCGCGCTGCTTTTCTGGCGTCATCGATGCGAAGCCACGACGTTCCTTGTGATCACCACTGTTCACGGCCACTCTCCCCCCGAGGCTTGAACGGGTTATTGACTCCCCCGACCCCGGCCACGACGTACGGTGGGGTCGACGGTTCCGCGGACGGATCCCGGACGGGGGCCGGCTCTGGTTCGTCCGGAGGGGTCTCCGGGACCTTCTCATCGGGCGGATCTGGTTCCCGTTTGCCGGCCATCATCCACGCACGCGGACGTACTGCGCGTGACGCGGGTTTCAAAGGATGTGCCATCACTGCAGAGTCAGGCCGGGTTGAGCTTGGGCTGAAAATACCGTCACTTACGGAGATACCCGGAATGTGCTTCATTGAAACCATGCGCCAACATGGAAGGTTTTGCTACGTCCGGCTGTTGAATCATACAGCGGTCGCACCCGGTGATAGCATGAACCGCGAGCACGGGGATACCCACCTGAGGAGGAGTCGTTGACCAGCGGTCGCGTCGTGAAGTGCGTGAAGTTGCAGCGGGAACTTCCGGGACTGGACGCCCCACCCTGGCCGGGCGAGTTAGGGCATCGGATCTACGAGAACGTCTCCGCTGAGGCATGGAAGTTGTGGGAAGAGCGGATGAAGATGATCCTCAACGAGTACCGTCTCATGCCCTGGCAGAAGGAGGCCCAGGACCTGGTGGCAAAGTACATGGAGGAGTTCTTCTTCGGCGAAGGGGCAGCCTTACCGCCCGGCTACGTACCTGAGAAGTCGAAGGGATAACCGGGGTCAGGGCTGACCCAGCACGTCCAGGGGGCGCTCGACCACCCACTTGAGTGTCGCGTGCGCGCGGCGGAGCGCCGCTTCCACCTCGTCCTGCGAATCGCCCCGCGAGAAGATGAACCCCGGATAGCTCGATCCCTCGGGAAGCGGCACGAGCATCTGATCCCGCTTCGCGGTGATGATGATGTCTTCGATGCCGTGAAGGGCCCGGGCGGCGTCGAGGCCCTCCACCCTTCTGAACTGTCCGCGCCTGGGCACTGGAATCATCATGACGCCCGAGGCGCGCGGTTCCCTCTGGTAATCCCGGATGGGGGTCCCGACGGCGTTGAGCAGCAGCAGTTCCTCGAGGCTGAGAAGGCGCGTCCCGCCCGCGCCGGCCCCCGCGGCCTCGCCGCGGACGAAGCGCAACGCCCGGGCACACAGTCCGCCGATAGGCCTGGCGGCTACCTCCAGCACGTACACCCGCCCGTCACTGACGCGCGCTTCCGCGTGGATTGGCCCGTGCCGCAGGCCGATCGCGCGACACGCCGCCGCCACGGTGTGCACGATCAGTGTCTGGGCCGCGGTGTCGAGGCGCGAGGGGGTCAGGTAAATCGTCTCCTCGAAGAACGGTCCCGACAGCGGATCGGGCTTGTCGAACATCGCGAGCGCCTGGAGGTCGCCGCGGTGCAGCACTCCCTCGAGCGCGTGTTCGGCGCCTGGGATGTAGCCCTCGATCAGGATGGAGCCGTGCCACTCGTTGCGCTGGGCTCGAACATCGCGGCGGTGCAGCAACGCCTGCACGCGTTCAAATGCCTCACGGAACGTCTCTTCGTCGTCTGCGCGCACGACTCCGCGGCTCGCTGCCATCGCGAGCGGCTTGATCACGCACGGGAAGAGCCCCGCCCCGGTGATGTCCGGCTTCAGCCGAACCGCCCTGAGCGCGTCGAGCGCCCTGCCCGCGGCGGTCGCGGCCGGCACGCGAACGAACCATGGGACCGGGAGCCCCGCGCGATCGAGCGACTCACGCATGAGGAACTTGCTCGTCGTCACCCGCGCGGCGGGGGGCGGGTTGCCGGGGAGGCCGAGCCGCTCGGCGGCGAGCGCCGCGAGCACCACCGGCCGATCGCCGACCGCGACGACGCCGTCTATCGGCGTGGCGCGCGCCGCCCGCTCGATCGCGCCCAGAGAGTGCGGCTCATCGTAGAACCGCACGGGGATGGCCCGATCGCGCCACGGGTCGTCGAGGCGATGGCACCGGTCGGTCGCGAACGCCAGCTCGTGCTCGAGCGCTCGCGCCGCGTCGTCGAACGCGCGCAGCTGATAGCCGGTGGTCGTCGACAGAACTAGGACGCGCACCTTCGGCATTCACCCATTCGGCATTCACGCCTTCGGCATTCGGTCTTCGGCATTCGGCCTTGAGCACGCGCTAGACAAGAGCCCCCTGCTCTTGCGTTGGTTCCGCTCAACAGTACCAGGGCTCGGTCAGGAACGGCACCGCGGCACGGGCGAGCAACGGCGGTTGCGGTGGGGGCGGTGCGATTTCCGCCGCCTCATACGCCAGGCGCCGTGCCTCGGCGAACACGGTCTGACGCGGGGCATTCGTGCGTTCCCTCACGAGCGTTTCAATCGAGGTCTGCAGCTTGTCGACGCGCGGGTCAGCGTGCGTCCACGCGTAGACGAGCCCCTGGGGATCGAAGGGGCCGACAACACGGCGCACCTCGTCCAGTTCCAGAAGGCGCGACCCGTTCGGGATGAGCAAGCGGATCGCGAGCTGGATGGGGGCGACGTTCGCGACGAGATCGAGCGCGTGAATCGCGTCGAGGAGCTCGCGATAGCCTTCGAGCGTGGTCCATGGCGTGAACGGCACGAACGTCGGCGCGAGCGCCACGCCAGCGGCTCGGCAGGCCTCGACGGCACGTTCGAAGTCCGCGCGCGTGTGCCCCTTGTCCAGCCTGGCGAGGATCCCGTCGTCCACCGCTTCCGCGGCGCTCGTGACGAACAGGCAGCTTGTGTCCGCGAGCACCGGAAGCGCGTCGGCGTGCTGGAGCAGGTGCTCGACCTTGATCGTCACGTCGTAGGTGAGGCCCGGGTACTCGCGGCTGAGGGTTCGGATCACCTTTCGCGCATGGCCGATGCCGTTAAAGAAGTCCGGGTCGCCAAACGTGATGTGTTGCGCGCCGGCCTCGACCTGGGCGCGGATATCCGCCATGACGACATCCACGTCGACCACGCGGAAGCGCCCGCCATAGACCGGAACGATCGGACAGTGCCGGCACCAGTGCTTGCAGCCCCGGCTCGCTTCCGTGTAGCCGGCAACCCGCCGGCTTCCGTCAGGCAGCTGCAGCGCCGCGTACCGGTCCAGGCGCGGAAGGCCGGTCCGGTCCGGCACGCGAAACCGCAGCCGGGTGGGGGGCGCCGTGGACGGCTCCATGCCGGTCACGATCCAGCGTGTCAGCGCCTCCTCGAATTCCCCTCCGAAAATGGCCTCGACCCCGCGTTCGCGGAGGGCCGTAGCGTTGAGCGGTGCGTAGACACCGAAGGCGCACACGCGGCCGGCCCGATTCACGCGACGGATGCGCTCCAGCAGCGGCAGCGCGAGTCGCGTCGCGGTGTGCATGGGGAGATAAAGGCCGATCGCGCCCGCCGCCGCAATGACGTCGTCGTCGAGCGGTTCGCGACTGACGTCGGCGCAGCGCACCTCCACCCCGGCGTCGCGCAGCCAGGCGGCCGGCGACGCAAGGCCGAAGGGCTGGCGGCCGAGCTCGTACGTCGAGACCAGGACGACGTTCACAGCGCGTATTGTGACACCGTTTGAATGCCGGAGGCCGAACCCGGCCTGTCCGCCACCGCCCGGCGAACATGAGGTACGATACGCGCCCGTATGAATCTCTACGTTCTCGTGCTCGCCGTGATCGTACTGGTCCTGATGGGCGTCAGCCTCTCGCAGCTGCGGAAGGTCAAGACGAAGGCGGACTATCTGGTCGCGGGGCGCTCGCTGCCCGCATACGTTCTGGTCTTCACGCTGCTCTCGTCGTGGATCGGCGCGGGGTCGCTCTTCGCGGGCGCGGAGAACGCCTTCCGGAACGGCTTCGCCGCCCTGTGGCAGCCGGCCGGCGGCTGGCTGGCGCTGCTCATCATCTATTTCGTGGCGCCGCGGGCGAGGAAGTTCGCGCAGTTCACAATCCCGGACCTGCTCGAGACGCGCTACAACACGACCGCGCGCGTCCTCGGGACGATAGCGATCCTCTTCGCGTACACCGCGATCACGAGCTACCAGTTCCGCGCCGGCGGCGACATCCTGCACCTCGTGTTCCCCGAGGTGAGCAAGGAGGCGGGCACAATTGTGATCGCGGCGTTCGTCATCGCGTTCACGGCGGTGGCCGGGATGGCCAGCGTGGCGTACATGGATCTCGCGATAGGCCTTCTCATTTCGGTCATCGGCCTCGTTGCGGCGCCAGTGCTGCTCGCCCGAGCCGGAGGCTGGAGCGGCCTGCACGCCGCGCTCCCGGAGAGCCACTTCACGTTGTTCGGCGAGTTCGGCGTACGCAACGGCATCAACCAGGGGGCGGGCGCGGGGCTCACCCGCGCGCTCGAGTACTTCCTGCCCACGTTCCTGCTGATGCTCGGCAACCAGAGCATGTACCAGAAGTTCTTCTCCGCGAAAACGGAGAGGGATGCGCGGGTCGCCGTGGCCGGCTGGTTCGTCGGCACCGGGATCCTCGAGACGCTGATCGTCGCCATTGCGGTCTTCGGCTCCGCGATGTACTTCACGGTGCCTTCGTCGGAGCTGAACGCGAGGGAGATCATCCCGTACACGGCACGCAACGCGCTCCCGCAGCTGCTCGGCGCAATCCTCATGGGGGCTGTGTTCGCCAAGGTGATCTCGACGGCGAACAACTACCTGTTCTCGCCCGCTACCAACCTGATCAACGACGTGTACACCCGCTTCATCAACCGCGACGCATCGCACCGGAACGTGCTCGTCGTCTCGCGCGTGCTGGTGGTGCTGCTGGGAGCCTGGGCGCTGTACCAAGGGCTGCGCCTCGAATCGATTCTCGCCAAGGCGATGTACGCGTACACGATCTACTCGGCTGCGATCACGCCCGTGGTCATGGCCACGTTTTTCTGGAATCGCGTGACGGCGGCCGCAGCGGTCACCTCGATTGCGCTCGGGACCGCCGTCACGGTGTTCTGGAACGAGGGGGCGCGCCTGCTGCCTCCCGCGCTCGCCGAGCGTGACGCCATCTTTCCGGCGCTGGTCGTCTCGGTCGTCGCCCTGGTGGTCGTCAGCATGGTGACTCCGGCCCCGCGCCGCGAGCAGCTCGCGCCGTTTGCCTAGAGAAGGAGAAGATGGAATGGGGTCAGACCCCATGACGGAAACGTAAGGGAACCTGACCCCATTCAAGCGTATGTCCCTGCAGAAGTACCGTCAGAAACGCAACTTCAGCGAGTCGCCGGAGCCGCCCGGCAGCGAGGACCTGCGCGCGCGCCGGGCCGTGGGCGCCCGCGAGCGCTTCTTCTGCGTGCAGAAACACCTCGCGAGTCACCTGCACTACGACTTCCGCCTCGAACACGACGGAGTGCTTCTGTCGTGGGCGGTGCCGAAAGGCCCGTCGCTCGACCCGCGCACGAAGCGCCTCGCAATGCAGGTCGAAGAACATCCTCTCGAGTACGGCTCCTTCGAGGGGGTGATTCCGTCCGGCTACGGCGCCGGGATCGTCATGCTCTGGGACCAGGGCACGTGGACGCCGCAGGTCGCGGACGTGGATGCGGCCATCAAGAAAGGAGACCTGAAGTTCACGCTCGACGGCTACAAGCTGAAAGGATCGTGGGCGCTCGTACGCACGAGTGGCCGGGGAGGCCGGGAGGCGTACGGCAGCAAGCCAAGCTGGCTGTTGATCAAGCACCGCGATGACTGGGCGGGAGACCTCGACATCACGGAGTTCGCGCCGCGCAGCGTGAAGAGCGACGGCGACTTCGAGGACATCCTCGCGACCGACCAGCCTGACGTCTGGGTGTCGAACCGACCTGCCAAGGGGGGCGACGCCGGCAAGATGCTGGCGCGCATCATCGAGCGCGCCGCCGCGCTGAAGGCCTCAACGGCCGCGGACAAGCCGAAGCGGGGCCCCGCGAAACCGGCGAAAGTGGCGCCACCGAAGCGGGCCCGGAAACCCGCCGGAACCACGGGCACCGCCAAGGGGACGCGAACGGGCAAAACGACAAAGACCACCCGGACCACGAGAAAGAACGCCAGAAAGACGGTCTAGCATCCGTTCATCGCGGCCCGTGTGGCCGTGATCCCGACCGCCGTCCGCTCAGGCGAACGGAAGGGCGCCCCCGGCGACGCTTGCGGGCCGTTGGCGGAAATCGCGTCAGTGCATGCGCTCGTACTTCGCCTGCAGCTCCTCGCGAGACTCTGCGTGGTTGGGGTCCGTGACGATGCACCCTTCGACCGGGCAGACTTCGACACACTTCGGAGCGTCGTGCGCGCCGACGCACTCCGTGCACTTGTCGGCGTCAACCACGTAAATCAGCTCCCCCTGCGAGATCGCGGTGTTCGGGCACTCCGGCTCGCACGCCCCGCAGCTGATGCACTCCTCGACGATAAGCATTGCCATTGTGATGCGCTCCAGGATTCGCTGCCCGTCCGAGAGGCAACGGGGATGCCACGCCGACAACGGCCGTTTTCACGCCAGTTATGGCGCGTCCCCGAGCGCCCGGGCACGCGACCTGCCGGATTGTCGTCAGCGATCGCGCAGAGTGTGCGACCGTTCGGCGGCCGGGCGGCACCGGGCAGAAAACGTACAATGCGGGTTTGAGCGCACGGCCTGCGGACAATCGATCGTCGAGGACGGGTGGGGAACGAGAGCCATGTCAATTCTGAGTGCCGCGCAGCGTGGCGCAGCCGAGCGCCTGGCGGGCGATCTGGTCAGAGTCTTCGGGCCGCGGCTCCGCCTGGTGGCCGCCTACGAATCGGCCCACGCCCCCGCCGCCGAAGCAGGCGTCGTGCACACGCTTGCTCTGGTGGATGCCATGGCGCTGCAGGATCTCTCCGCGTTGCTCACGGTCGTCGCCGCGTGGCACAAGGCAAAGCTCGCCACGCCACTGCTGTTGTCGCGGGAAGAATTCGAGCGCTCGCTCGACGTGTTCCCGATCGAGTACCAGTCGATACTCGCCAGTCACGAGGTCCTGCACGGCGCGTGGCCGGAGCCGTCCGTCAGCGTCGGGAGCGCGGACCTGCGCCGCGGATGCGAGCGGCAGGTCAAAGGGCACCTGATCCACCTTCGCGAAAGCTACCTCGAAACGCACGGGCGCCCGTCGGCCGTCGCCGATCTGATTCGGGCGTCGGCGCCGGCACTCCGGTCTTCACTGCAGAACGTGGCGCGGCTGCACGGCGTCGCGGCCGCCGCGGACGACGAGTTGGCGGCGTTCGCCGGAAGCGCGTTGAGCGTCGACGCCGCGGCGGTGGTGGACGTACTGCGTTTCGCGCGCGAGGGACAGGCCGCGGACGCCACGGCGCTGCTGCCCCGATATCTCAGCTGCGTCGAGCAGTTGTGGCGGGCGGTCGATCGCGGATGACGCTCCCGCTGCTCTTCGTGCTGTTGCTCGCCCAGGGCGCGAGCACCCTCCCGCGCCTCACCGAGCCGGTCCACGATTTCGCCGGCGTGATCGACGAGGCGAGCGCCGCCGAGATGGACAGGCGCATCCGCGCGCTGCAGCGCGCCACGGGGGACGTCATCGCCGTCGTGACGGTCGATACCTTCGCCCCCTACGCCGACATCGACGAATACGCGGTCAGGCTGTTCGAGAACCACGGCGCCGGCATTGGCCAGAAAGGGAAAGACAACGGCGCGCTGATCGTCGTCGCGGTGAAGGACCGGATGCTGCGAATCGAGGTGGGCTACGCGCTGGAGGAGTTCATCACCGACGGGTTCGCGGGGGAGACGCGCGACACGATCCTCGCCGCGTTCCGGCGCACCGAGTACGGACCGGGATTGCTCCTCGGCGTGACGCGCCTCATCAACCGCGTCGCGGAACGGCGGGGCGTCAAGCTCGAAGAGGTGCCCGCAACGCCGGTGGACAGGCCGGCACCGTTCCCCTTCACGCAGCTCTTCCTCTTCGCGCTGATCGTTTTCTTTATCCTGAACAGCGTGATGCGGCGGCGCCCGCGCCGGCGATTCTGGGGGCGCGGCGGCTGGAGCGGTTGGAGCAGCGGCGTGGGGCCGTTCGGCGGCGGGCACTGGGGCGGCGGGTTCGGCGGGTTCGGCGGCGGCGGCAGGGGCGGCGGCTTCGGGGGCTTCGGCGGCGGACGCAGCGGCGGCGGCGGCGCATCGGGAGGGTGGTAAACGGCAGTGGCGAAGGCCGAATGCCAAAGGCGTCAATGCCGAATGAGCGAATGCCGAAAGCGATACAGAATATTGAAGAAGAGTGATGTCCATGATGACAAGACAGGCGCTCGGGCACGTTGTCGTCGTCGTGCTGGCGGTCGCGGTTGGGGGATGCTCGTACAACCGCTTCACCGCGCAGGAGGAAGCGATCAAGGCGCAGTGGAGCCAGGTGGAGAACCAGCTGCAGCGCCGCAACGACCTCATCCCCAATCTCGTCGAGACCGTGAAGGGGTATGCGTCGCACGAGAAGGAAGTGTTCCAGGCCGTGGCCGACTCGCGGGCGCGGATGGCGGGCGCCGAGACGCCGGAGCAGCGGATCGCGGCGGCCAATCAGCAGACCTCCGCGCTGGCACGGCTCCTCGCGGTGGTGGAGAACTACCCCCAGTTGAAAGCGGACGCGCAGTTCACGCGGCTGATGGACGAGCTCGCGGGGACCGAGAACCGCATCGCGGTAGAGCGCATGCGCTACAACGAGAACGTGCAGGCGTACAACACGCTGCGCCGACAGTTCCCGTCGAACGTCACCGCGAAGATGTTCGGCTTCAAGGAGTATCCCTACTTCGAGGTGCCTCCGGAAGCGAGGCAGGTGCCCAAGGTCAACTTCGGCGGACGATAACGGCGATGGCGATCAAGGACATGCTGCTCCCGGAATACGACCACGAGATGGCGGTCACGCGCCGGCTCCTCGAGCGCGCGCCGGAGGCGGATTTCGGGTGGAGGCCGCACGAGAAGTCGATGAGCCTCGGCAACCTCGCGACGCACATCACCAACATCCCGACGTGGACTAGCTGGATCACGACGATGACGGAATTCGACGTGGTCGGTCTCGCGCCGGACAGCGCGCCCAAGGTGCCGGCGACGCGCGCGGAGCTGCTCGAGCGGTTCGATCGCACCGTCGCCAACGCGCGCGCGCTCATCGACGGGAAGTCGGACCCGGAGCTGCTCGCCATGTGGACCTTCAAGAAGGGGGGACAGACCGTTTTCACGATGCCGCGAATCGTTGCGTTGCGCCGCTTCATGATGAACCACAGCGTGCATCACCGCGGGCAGCTGAGCGTGTACCTGCGATTGCGGAACGTGCCGTTGCCGGCGATGTACGGCCCGACGGCGGATGAAGGGTAGCGGTCGGGCGGCCCTTGTCGGGGCCGGCGCTGCGGTGTTCTGCGCGCTGGCAATCGCCAACGCCGCCGGCTACCGCTACGGGGTGTCCGACCTCGCCTTCTACCTCCCTGCCGCGTTCCGCAGCGCCGAGCCGGCGCTCTTCCCGCGGGACGGAGCGCTGCTCGACGTGCAATCGCGCCTGACGCTCGCGGACGAGGCGATCAGCGCGGCGCTCAGGGGCGGCGCCGCGCTTGGTCTCGGCGCGCCCGCCACGGTGTACGCGCTGCACCTGGGCAGCCTCTTATTGCTGTACGGCGCTGGCGTAGCGCTGGGCCGCACGCTGTTTCGATCGCCGTGGTCCGTCGCCGCCTTCGTCGCTGTCCTGACGCTGCGGCACGCGGTCGCGCGGACCGGGGTCAACACGCTCGAGGGCTACTTCCATCCACGCGTGGTCGCGTTCGCCCTGGGCGCGCTCGCGCTCGCCGTGTTTCTGCGCCGCGGGGTCTGGCCGGCGCTCATCCTCGCGCTCCTCGCCACGGCAATGCACACCACCACGGGTTTCTGGTTCTTGATCTTTCTGGGCGTCGCGGGGCTTGTGGGAGAGCGGCGCGATCGCGTGGCGCTGCTGGCACTTGCGATCGTCGCCGCCGGGTTGTTCGCTGCCGCGATTGCGTTCGGTCCGCTCGCGGGCCGGTTGCGGCCAATGGATGCTGCGTGGCTGGCGGTGATCGCGGAAAAAGACTACCTGTTCCCCGACCTCTGGCCGGCGTGGGCGTGGATCGCGTGCGCGGCGTACGTCGCGGTCATTCTGGCCGCGGCGGCCATCCGGCGCCGCGCGGGAGAACTGACGTCGGGTGAAGCGGCGCTCCTCACGGGCGCCGGCGCGCTGCTCGTGGCGTTCCTGGTGCTGCTGCCGCCGCTCGCCGCGCGCGGCGCGCTCGCGGTGCAGATGCAGCCCTCGCGCATCTTCTGGCTCCTCGATCTTCTCGCCACGGCGGGTCTCGTCTGGATGGTCGAACACCGGGCGCGCGCGTACCCGCGTGCGCCGGCGGTCCTCGCCGTGCTGCTGCTCGCCTTGTCTACCGTGCGGGGCGTGTATCTGCTGACCGTGCGGTTTCCGGAACGATCGCTCGCGGCGGTGACACTCGCCGAATCCCCCTGGCGCGACGCGATGCGCTGGGCCGCGTCGAGCGACGCGCGATCGCACTGGCTGGCGCACCCGTATCATGCGGTGCTGTACGGGGAAAGCCTCCGCGTCAGCGCGCGCCGCGACGTCCTCGTGGAGGCGACCAAGGACCCCGCGGTGGCGATGTATGATCGCGCCATTGCGATGCGCGTGGCGGACCGCCTCCGCGCTTCAGGCGACTTCGACGCCCTGTCGGCGGAGCAGGCCCGCGATCTCGCGCGTCGCTACGATCTCGATTTCCTGATCACGGAGATTCCCCTGCCGCTGCCGGTCGCGTATCGCAACGCGCAGTTCTTCATCTACGGTCTGCGTTGATCACACGTAACTCTCCCCTATACCCTTTGCACTTCGTACCTTTTTCCTTTTACCTTTTACTAGTAGCCTTTGACGATGCGTTTCTCCCCTAAGCCTTCCCTGAGAAACGGCCACGTGATGACGCTGTACGCGTGGGCGATGCCGCGCCGGTTTCCGCGGCTGCCTTCCCCCGTGCCGCGCTACTTCGACGTCGCGGAGGACGCGCGCGTCCTCGCCCACTGTCACTGGCAGGAGCGCCCGCGCGCGGCCGCGACGATCGTCGGCCTCCATGGCCTCGAAGCCTCCAGCGGAGCGCACTACATGTGCGGCCTTGCCGACAAGGCGTACGCCGCAGGCTTCAACGTCGTCCTGCTCAACCAGCGCAACTGCGGCGGCACCGAAGCGCTGTCGGCGGGCCTGTACCACTCGGGCCTCACCGCCGACACGCGCGCCGTTATCAGCGAGCTGCGCGCGCTGGACGGCCTGACGTCGTTCATCGTCGCGGGCTATTCGCTCGGCGGCAACCTGGCCCTGAAGCTCGCGGGCGAGTACGGCGACGCGGCGCCCCCCGAGCTGCTCGGCGTCGCCGCCGTCTCGCCGGTGATCGAGGTCGGAGCGTGCGTCCGGGCGTTGGAGCGCCGCAGCAACGTGGTCTACCAGTGGAACTTCGTGCGAAGCCTCAAGGCGCGCATGCGCCGCAAGGACGAGGCGTGGCCCGGCCGGTTTCCCATCGAGCGCCTCGGACGCGTGCGAACCGTGCGGATGTTCGACGAGGTGTTCACGGCGCCGCACTTCGGGTTCAGGAACGCGGACGACTACTACTACCGTGCCAGCGCGATGCGCGTGATTGACCGCGTGCGGGTGCCGGCGCTCATCGTCACCGCCGAGGACGATCCGTTCGTGCCGCCGGAGCCGTTCCGGGATGCCCGCGTCACGGGCAATCCGGTCATCACGATGGAGCTGACCAAGCACGGTGGGCATTGCGCGTTCGTCAGCAGCAACGGGACGGGAGATCGGTACTGGGCCGAGGAGCGGATCCTCGCGTTCGCTACCGGGCTGGTTCGCCCTGGAGCATCTCGCGAAGCTGCGTCGCGAGCCGCGGCCCAACCCCCTGCTCTTCGTGCTTGAAGTACACGAACACGTCGCGCCACGACCCGGCAAGCCGGCGTATCTCCTCCGCCCACCGCGCGATGTCGGCGTCGTCGTAGCCTTCATCGCGGAGCCTCAGATAGCCGTAGTCTGCCGTCACCACGGGCGGGGTGCTCATCTTCTCGCTGTCGGCAATGCACAGCGCAGCATTGCGCCGCCGCAGCGCGGTGTAGACCTCGTCGTCGTGCCACGAGGCGTGACGGAATTCGAACGCGGCGCGCGTCCCTTCGGGAAGACACGCCAGGAACTGCTCGAGGACGGCCACGCTGCGCCGGAACGTGGGTGGAAGCTGGAACAGCAGCACGCCCAGCCGGTCGCCGAGCGTGCGGGCCGTGGCGCAGAAGGTCGCGACGGTTTCCTCGCAGTTCTGCAGCTTCGAATCGTGGGTGATCCGGCGAGGCGCTTTCAGCGTGAAGACGAAGGACGCCGGCGTCGTCGCCGCCCAGCCGGCAAGTTGCTTCTCGGTCGGCATGCGATAGAACGTGTAATTGACCTCGACGGTGTTGAACCGTTCGGCGTAGTACTCGAGCATCTTCGCCGCAGGAAACTTCTCCGGGTAGAAGCTCCCGCGCCATTCGGGGTAGTTGTATCCGGACGTGCCGATCCAGTGCGCCATGGGGATGGCAGTGTAGTTCGGCGGACACCAGAATCCCAGATCCGGACATCCGGGCCGGCGGACCGGATCGACGCCGCTGGATTTCGGCGTGTTTCCCACGGTTGAGTCAGGCATGCACCTTGTTGGGATCACCGGAGTGCTCGCTGACGTCAAGTTCGCGGTCCGGCAGCTCCGGAGGCGCCCGGGTTCACGGCCACGGCGCTGCTAACGCTCGCCCCGGCATCGTCTGCGCGACGGCGATCTTCAGCATCGTGGACGCCGTGATCCTGCGGCCGCTTCCCTATCCGGACGCCGATCGCATCGTCCTTGTGTATCAGACAAAAGCGAGACGAGCCGCGCGACAACCACTCCGGACCTGAGTTTCTCGATTTCCGGTCACAGGGCGGAAGCGTGTTCACAGCGATCGCCGCGTACCGCGATGCCGCGTTGAACCTGACGGGAACGTCGCCCGCGATATCGGCAGGGCTCGCGGCGGCGATCCGGCCCAGATCGCGGCGCTCGATCCAAACCTGCCCGCGGGAGAGCTCCGGCCACTTGGGCGCGGCATCGACGAGCAGACGGCCCCTTCGCGCTTCCGCATTATCCTGCTCCTCTTCTTCGGGTCATCCGCGCTGCTGCTCGCCGCGCTGGGCGTGTATGGCGTGGTCAGCTACTCCGTGTCGCAGCGCACGGCGAAGATCGGCGTCCGCGTGGCGCTCGGCGCGTCGCGCGCAGGTGCGACGGCTGATCATGAAGAAGGGTCTCGGCCTGACCGCCGCCGGTCTCGTCATCGGATTGCTGGCCGCAGCCCTGGCGGCCCGCTGGCTGGGCGCCATCCTGTTCGACGTGCGTCCCACGGATCCAACGGCGCTGGGAGCCGTGGCCGTCGTCCTCGCGACCGTCGCGTTCGTCGCGTCATACCTGCCGGCGCGCAGGGCGCTCAGGATCGAGCCCTCCGTCGCGCTGCGGACCGAGTAGGCCGCGTCGCGTGCCGCGTCCGCCGTGCGAAGGACTAGTCCAGGCTCTTCCTCGCCCGGCTTGCCGCGATGGCAAGCGCGGTCAGACCCCAGGCGCTCAACGCCAGCGCCTGGGGCCACAGCACCTCCAGGCCAATCCCCTTCAGGAAGATCCCGCGCACGATGACGAGGAAATACCGGAGCGGAATCAGGTAGGTCACGAGCTGGATGACCGGCGGCATGTTCTCGATCGGAAAGATGAAGCCGGACAGGTAGATCATCGGCATCAGGAAGAAGAACGTCGCCGTCATCATCGCCTGCTGCTGTGTGTGGGAGATCGTCGAGACGAGCAGTCCGAGGCTGAGCGTCGAGAGCAGGTACACCGCGCACATCGCGAGGAGCAGCAACAGGCTCCCGCGCAGCGGAATCTCGAACCAGAGCACGGCCACGGCGATGACCAGTAGGACATCAACCATGCCGATCAACCCGTACGGCAGGAGCTTGCCGACGATGAGCCCCCAGCGGGTGAGCGGCGTCACGCTGAGCTGCTCGTACGTGCCGATTTCGCGTTCGCGCACGATCGCCATGGACGAGAGGTTCGAGGTGATCACGAGCAGGAGGAGCGCGAGCACGCCGGGCACCATGAAGTCGCGGCTGATGAGCTGTGGGTTGAACCACACGCGGATGCGCGGATCCACCGGCACGGCGCCAGGCGCGCGTTCCGCCAGCAGTTCCTCGGCGTGCGCGGCCACGAGGTTCGACGCGTACCCGAGAGCCATCGTCGTGGAGTTGGCGTCGCTGCCGTCCGCCACGACCTGCAGGCGGGCCGGACTCCCCTCCCCGATCGACCGGGCGTAGTCCGACGGGATCGCGATCGCGAGCCAGGCGGTCCCGCGCTCGATGAACGGGTCAATCTCCTGAACCGTCGTGACCGTGTCGAGCACGGTGAAGTACGGCGAGCCCTCGAACCGTGCGATGAGCCGCCGGCTTTCCGCCGAGCGGCTCCCGTCGGCAACCACGATCGGCACGTTCTTCACGTCCATGTTCGCGGCGTAGCCGAGGACGGTCAGCTGCAGGATCGGGGCGACGATGACGATCCCGAAAATCCGCGGGTTCTGGCGCAGCTCGAGGAATTCCTTGCGGAAGATCGACCACATGTCAGGCCCAGCTCCGCCTGAGGCGCATCGAGGCAAGGGCGAGCACGGCGAGCGCGTACACCGTGAGCGCCGCGATCTGCGCGGCGATGACCTCGACACCGACACCCTTGAGCACGATGCCGCGCAGCGCCACGAGAAAATACCGGGCGGGCACGGCGTAGGTCACGACCTGGACGGCCACGGGCATGTTCGAGATGGGAAAGATGAAGCCGGACAGGATGAAGGTGGGCAGGAATGCGAGCAGGAGGGCGATCTGGAACGCGACCTCCTGCGTGTTGGCCAGCGTGGACACGAACAGGCCGGTCCCGAGCGCGCCGACGAGGAACAGCGTGAGCGTCAACAGCAGCACCCACCACGACCCTCGCATCGGCAGCCCGAACAGCACGCGCGACGTGATGAGGATCAGGATTGCCGAGACGAGCGAGATCGCCAGGTACGGGATCGTCTTCCCGACGATGAACTGCGGCGTCGAGATCGGCGCCATCCGCACCTGTTCCATCGTGCCCGCCTCTTTCTCCCGGACGACGGAGAGCGCGGTTGCGATCATGGCCGTGAGCATCGCGATGTACGCGATCAGGCCCGGCACCAGGAAGAGGCTGCTGCGGAGCTCCGGGTTGTACCAGATTCGCGGCTCGAGGCCGACGGGCGGAACGACGGGCGCGAGACGGTACTGCGAGGAGACGGAACGCAGGATGGTTGCTGCATACCCGAGCACGGTCGCCGCGGTGTTGGCGTTGTCGCCATTGATGAGCACCTGGACGTCGGCCGTTTCCCCCGACCGCAGGCGCCGCGCGAACCCTTCGGGAATCACGAGCACGGCGCGCGCCTCGTTGGCGTCCATGAGGCGCTCGATGTCGGTGCGCGAGTGCACTGCCGCGACGAAATCGAAGTAGCCGGAGTTGACGAACGCCGACACCAGCTCGCGGCTCTCGGGCGTGGCGTCACGGTCGTCCGCGGCGAGCGCGATGTTCCGGATGTCGAAGTTCAGGGCGTAGCCGAACAGCACGAGCACGAAGGCGGGGAACAGCACCAGGATGGCGAGCGTGCGGCGATCGCGCACGATCTGCCGCATCTCCTTCCGGCCAACCGCGAGCGCCTTTCTCATCCGCGTGCCCCTTCGCCGGCGCGCTCCGCGCGCTCGACGACCTCGAGGAAGACGTCTTCGAGCGAGGGCTCGACGCGCGCTTCCGACGTCACGGCGACGCCCGCCGCGCGCAGCCGTTCGGCCAGCGAGAGGCGCGCCGCGACGTCGCGCGGCAGCATCGCGTGCACGGACGTGCCGAACAGGCTCGTCTTCTCCACTTCGGGCATCTCGTCGAGCCGCCGCATCGCGGCGACGGGATCGACCGCGCGGATCTCCACGATCGCGCGGTCGCGGAAGATGTGCTTCACCTCGGCGACCGTGCCGAGCGCCGCGATGCGGCCCGCGTGCATGAGCGCGACCCGCTCGCAGCGTTCCGCTTCGTCCAGGTAATGCGTCGTCACCAGGACGGTGACGCCACGCCCGGCGAGCACGTCGATGAGCTGCCAGAACTCGCGCCGCGAGATCGGATCGACGCCGCCGGTGGGCTCGTCCAGGAACAGGATCGGCGGCTCGTGCAGGATCGCGCAGCCGAGCGCCAGGCGCTGGCGCCAGCCGCCGGAGAGATCCCGCGCGAGCATCTGCTCCCGCCCTTTCAGCCCGGCCATCTCCAGGATGAAGTCGCGGCGCGCGGCGAGCCTGCTGCCCGCGAGCCCGTAGAGACCGGCGAAGAACCCGATGTTCTGGTCCACCGTCAGGAGCTCGTAGAGCGAGAAGCGCTGCGACATGTAGCCGATGCGGCGCTTGACCGCCTCGGGATCGCGCGCCACGTCGATGCCGCTGACGCGCGCGGTGCCGGAGGTGGGATGCAGCAGCCCGCACAGCATCCGGATGGTGGTCGATTTGCCCGCGCCGTTGCTGCCGAGAAACCCGAAGATCTCCCCCTCCGCGACGTCGAAGCTCACGTGGTCCACGGCGACGAAGCGGCCGAAGCGGCGCGTGAGCTCGCGGACTTCGATCGCGTTCATCGGCCGAGCGCCCGCGCGAGCCGGGCCTCCGCGACGCGGACCGCCGCGAGCGATCGGGCGCGGTCCAGCTCCGCCTGCAGCAGCGCCACTTCGGCGTCGAGCACGTCGGTGCTCGTCGCGACGCCCGCAGCGAAACGCTCTCCGAGGACGCGACGCGCTTCGGCGGCGCTGCGGACGCCGTCCGCGGCCGCCCTCGCCGCGGCGCGGCCCGCGTCTACGTCCAGGCGCCGCTGACGGACCTCCAGTTCCACCAGGCTGTCGAACTCGGCCAGCCGGGCGCGGAGCG
>DATHTE010000110.1:0-96898 GCA_035463475.1 Vicinamibacterales bacterium | reverse complement strand
GATGATCCGCAGCTCCGCCATGAGATGGTCGAACTGCGTCGGAAACAGCGACTGCGCGCCGTCGCTGAGCGCGTGGTCGGGATCGCAATGGACCTCGATCAGCAGGCCGTCCGCGCCGGCCGCCACGGCCGCCCGGGCCATCGGCGCGACCTTGTCACGGCGCCCCGTGCCATGGCTCGGATCGACGATGACGGGAAGGTGACTGAGCTTCTGCACGACCGGGATCGCCGAGATGTCCAGCGTGTTGCGGGTGTAGTTCTCGAACGTGCGGATGCCTCGCTCGCACAGGATCACGTCCATATTGCCGCCGGCGAGCACATACTCGGCCGAGAGCAGCCACTCCTCGATGGTCGCCGAGATGCCCCGCTTGAGCAGCACTGGCTTGCGCGCGCGCCCCAGCTCCCGCAGCAGCGTGAAGTTCTGCATGTTGCGCGCGCCGACCTGCAGGATGTCCACGTACCGCGACATGAGATCGAGCTGGCTGAGATCCATGATCTCCGACACCAGCTTCAACCCATGCCGGTCGGCCGCCGAGCGCAGCATCTTCAGCCCGTCCTCCCCCAGCCCCTGGAAGCTGTACGGGGAGCTGCGCGGTTTGAACGCGCCGCCGCGCAGGACCTTGGCGCCGGCGCGCTTGACGGCCGCGGCCGTGCGCTCCACCTGCGCGTCGGTCTCGGCGGAGCACGGCCCCGCCATCACGATCACCTCGTCGCCGCCAATCCGTACGTCGTCCAGCACGATCACCGTGTTCTCCGGCTTGAACGTGCGGCTGGCCAGCTTGTACGGCTCCGTGATCCGCAGCACTTCGTGCACGCCGTCGAGCACCTCGACGAGCCGTGGATCCGCCTGCCGGTTTCCGCCCACCGCGCCGAGCACCGTCCTGAGCGCGCCAGTCGATCGGTGCACGTCGAAGCCCATCTCCACGAGCTGGGCGATGACGTGCTGGATCTGCTCTTCTGTCGCGCGCTCCTCCATTACGACAACCATGTGCGTCCTCAGTCCTGATTCTACCCGCTGTGTTCCTGGGCCAGCCGCTCGAGGCGGCGGGCTTCGTCGATGATCCGCTCGAACAACCGGCGAATGGCGGGGGCGTCCAGCGGCCCGCCGTTGATCCCCGTGACGTGGTCCAGCACTTCCTGCTCGCGTTCCGGTTGATACAGCGCCAGGCCGATTGCCTCCTTGGCGCGGCCGATCTCGAGCGCGCACGAGGCGCGCTCGTTCAGCAGCCGCACGATCGATTCGTCGAGCGCGTCGATCCGCGCGCGCAGCGACGCGAGCTCGTCTTCCAGCCGGCTCACGCGACCCCCTTCAGCCACCGCACGTGCCGGCAGACACGCGCGACCGGATCCTCATCGTCCCCGCTCTCCGCGATGACGTTCACGATGGCGCTGCCCACCACCGCGGCGTCCGCGATGGCGCACGCGGCGCGGACATGCTCGGGGCGGGAGATTCCGAAGCCGAGCGCCACCGGGAGCTCGGACACGCGGCGAATGGTGGCTACCACGCCGGCCGCGTCGCTCGACAGCGCGTCGCGGGCGCCGGTCACGCCGAGCCGCGAGATGGCGTACAGAAACCCCGATCCGATCTTGGCGGCCCGCCGCACCCGCTCAGGGGGCGTGGTCGGGCTCACGAGGAAGATCGGCGCGAGCCCGCGCTCCTCCAGCTTCCGCGCGAGCGGACCAGCCTCGTCGATCGGCAGATCCAGCACCAGCACGCCGTCCACCCCCGCGTCCGCCGCGGCGGCGACGAACGTGTCGTAGCCGAGGCGTTCGATCGGGTTCGCATACGTGAAGATCACGACGGGCGCGTCGATCCGGTCGCGCTCGCGCGCGATCATGGCGATCACCTTCCGCAGCGTCGTGCCGGCGCGCAGCGCGCGCTCGGACGCTCGCTGGATCACCGGCCCGTCCGCCAGCGGATCCGAGAATGGCACGCCGACCTCCAGCACGTCCGCGCCCGCGCCGGGCAGCGCGCGCAGCAGGCCGGCGGTCCGCTCCAGGTCCGGATCGCCGGCGGTGATGTAGGTGACGAGCCCCGCGTCCGTCGTCGCCTTCAGCCGCGCGAACGCCGCGTCGAGGCGCGTCACGGTTCCCCTCGCAGACGCTGCACCGTCTCCACGTCCTTGTCGCCGCGACCGGACAGGTTCACGAGGATGACCTGCGCCTCCGCGCGCGCCGTCATCTGTCGCGCGTACGCGACCGCGTGCGCCGACTCCAGCGCGGGAATGATGCCTTCCAGCCGCGCGAGCGTCTCGAACGCGTCGAGCGCGTCGGCGTCCGACACCCACGCGTACTCTGCGCGTCCCAGGTCGCGCAGCCACGCGTGTTCCGGCCCTACGGCGGCGTAATCGAGTCCCGCCGACACGGAGTGCGTCGGCTCGATGTTCCCCGCCTCGTCCTGCAGCACGTACGTGCGCGTGCCCTGCAGCACGCCCGGCAGGCCGCCCGCGAACCGCGCGGCGTGGCGTCCGGGTCGGATCGCTTCCCCGCCCGCTTCGATGCCGATGAGGCGAACTGCCGCGTCTCCGACGAACGCGTCGAAGATGCCGAGCGCGTTGCTGCCGCCTCCCACGCACGCAACCACCGCGTCGGGCAACCGCCCCGCGGCTGACACGATCTGGCTCCGCGCTTCTTCGCCGATGACCGACTGGAACTCCCGCACCATCAGCGGATAGGGATGCGGGCCGAGCACCGAGCCGAGGAGGTAGTAGCTGTCCCGCACGTTGGCCACCCAGTCGCGCATCGCCTCGTTGATGGCGTCCTTCAACGTGCGGCTCCCGGCGTCCACGGCGCGCACGTCGGCGCCGAGCAGGTGCATGCGATAGACGTTCGGCGCCTGGCGCACCATGTCCTCGGTCCCCATGTAGACGACGCACTCGAGGCCGAGGAGGGCGCAGGCGGTCGCGGCGGCCACGCCGTGCTGGCCGGCGCCGGTTTCGGCGATGACGCGTCGCTTGCCCATCCGCGCCGCGAGCAACGCCTGCCCGAGCGCGTTGTTGATCTTGTGCGCTCCGGTGTGCGCGAGGTCCTCGCGCTTCAGGAACAGCCGCACGCCGTCGCGCACGGGGAGCCGCGCCGCCTCGTAGAGCGGCGTCGGACGACCGACGTAGTCACGCAACAGCCCCTGCAGGCGCGAGCGGAACGCGTCGTCCGCGCGCGCTTCGAGATACGAGCGCTCCAGCTCCTCGACGGGCGCGGCGAGCGTCTCGGGCACGAAGCGCCCGCCGAAGGCGCCGTAGTACCCGCGCGCGTCCGGATCGCGCCGGCCAAAGACAGGGCCCATCAGAACAGTCTCCCGGGCACGCTGCCCGTCGTCAGGACCGCGTCCACGAACGCACGGATCCGCGCCTCGTCCTTGATGCCCGGAGCTGACTCCACTCCGGACGACACGTCAACGGCGTAGGGACGAACCATCGCGATCGCCGTGGCGACGTTCTCGGCCTTGAGCCCGCCCGCGAGCACGATTCGTCTGTTTGCGGCGGCGGCCGCCGCCAGCTCCCAGTCGATCGCCAGCCCCGTACCGCCCTTCCGCCGATCGTCCCCGGCGTCGAGGAGCGGCAGCACGGAGGCGGGCAGCGGATCCAGCATGCCCAGGTGCCAGGCGGCGCCGACGCTGATCGCCTTCAGCAACGGCACCCCCAGCTGGTAGTCCGCGATGCGCTCGTGGCCGTGAAGCTGCACGGCGTCGAGCCCCACGCGTGCGACGATCTCGGCCACGACCGCCGGTGGCTGGTCGACGAACACGCCAACTTTCGTCACGCCGGGACCCGCGGCCGCGGCGATCTCGGCGGCGCGCTCCGTCGTCACCGAGCGCGGGCTTCGCGGCCAGAACACCATGCCGATCGCCGATGCGCCCGCGGCGACGGCGGCACGGGCGTCGTCCGGTCGCGTGATGCCGCAGATCTTGACCCGCGTGGTCATGCGAGAAGCTCCGCGAGCGCTCCTCCTGGATCGGGTGCGCACACGAGACGCTCGCCGATCAGGAATGCGTCATACCCCATCGCGGCGAGTCGCTCCAGGTCTCCCGCCGTTCTCAGCCCGCTCTCCGCGACCGCCAGCGCACAATCCGGGATCGCGCTGACGAGATCCTCGGCCGTGGACCCGTCCATGCCGAGCGTCCTCAGGTTGCGGTTGTTCACGCCGACAATCGCGGCCCCGGCGTCGAGCGCGCGTTGCAGCTCCGCGCGGTCGTGTACTTCCACGAGCGCGTCGACTCGGCGCTCACGACAGACGTGCAGGAGCGATTCCAGCTCGCGGTCGTCGAGGGCCGCGGCGATCAACAGCACCGCGTCGGCTCCCCACGCCACCGCTTCGAGCACCTGGTAACGATCCACGATGAAGTCCTTGCGCAGGATGGGCAGCGACACCGCGGCGCGCACCGCGCGCAGGTGCTCGGGAGCGCCGTCGAAGAACGTGGGTTCGGTCAGCACGGACACGGCCGACGCGCCGGCGGCTTCGTAGCCGCGCGCGATCGCGACGGGGTCGTACTTCGCCCGCAGCACGCCGCGCGAGGGCGAACGCCGCTTGCACTCGGCGATGACGCGCAAACGACCGGGCGCGGACAGCGCGTCCGTGAAGCGCGACGCGGCGCGCGGCGCGGCCACGGCGTCGCGCTCGAGGGCGCTTTCGGGGACGGATGCCCTCCGGATCTCGACGATGCGCCGGGTCGCGCCGAGGATGGCGGCGAGCACGTCCGGAGCCGTTGCGCTAGGCATTGGACTCCTCGACGAGCCGTTCGAGTACGGATGCCGCCTTGCCGCTGTCGATCGCGCCGCTCGCGAGGCGCAGCCCATCGCGTAGATCGCTGGCGCTCCCGGCGACGAGCAGCATCGCGCCAGCATTGAACAGGACGACGTCCCGCGCCGGGCCGTGCTCGCCGGCAAGCACGCGACGCGCGATGTCGGCGTTCCGGGCCGGGTCGCCTCCCTTCAGCGCGCCGGCGGCCGCCTTCGGCAGGCCGACGTCCGCCGGATGCAGGTAGAAGGTCCGCACCGAGCCGTCGCGCGCCTCCGAAACCTTGGTGTATCCGGTCGTCGAAATCTCATCGAGCCCGTCGGCGCCGTGTACCACCCACGCGCGCTCCGATCCAAGCCTGGCCAGCGCGCGCGCAACCAGCTCGGTGAGCTCCGGCCGCGGCACGCCCACGAGCTGCCGGGAGGCGCCCACGGGATTCGTCAGCGGTCCGAGGAGATTGAACGCCGTGCGGACGCCGAGCTCCCGTCGTGTCGGCGCGGCATGCTTCATCGACGGGTGGAACGTCGGCGCGAAGAAGAACGCGATGCCGGCGCGCTCGAGCGCCCGTTCGACGGCCGCGGGCGCGGCGTCGATCTTCACGCCGAGCTGGTCGAACACGTCCGCGCTGCCGCACCGGCTCGAGACCGAGCGGTTGCCGTGCTTGGCGACGCGGAGGCCGCACGCCGCCGCCACCAGCGCCGCAATCGTCGAGACGTTGAAGGTGTGCGCGCCGTCTCCGCCGGTGCCGCAGGTGTCCACCACCATGCCTTCCGGCGCCCGCACCTTCACGGCCCGCTCCCGCATCGCGCGGGCGAAGCCCACGATCTCCGCCGGGCGCTCTCCTTTCATCGACAGCGCGATCAACAGCGCCGCGATCTGCGCCGGCTGAGCGTGTCCGTCCATGATCTCGGCCATCGCGGCGGACGCCTCCTCTTCCGTGAGGTCCTGCCGCCGGTGCAGCTTCTCGAGGAGCGGGGCGAACATCAGATCTCCAGGAAGGCGCGCAGCAGCCGTCGCCCTTCCGACGTCAGCACCGACTCGGGGTGAAACTGAACGCCGTGGATCGGGTACGAGCGGTGGCGCAGGGCCATGACGGCGCCGTCGTCCGTGGCGCGGGCCGCGACCTCGAGGTCGGCCGGCCAGTGTTCTTCGGACACGACGAGCGAGTGATACCGCCCCGCCTGGATCGGGCTGCCGAGTCCCTTGAACAGACCGCGCCCGTCGTGTTCAACCGTGGAGGGCTTGCCGTGCACGAGGTGCGGGGCGCGCACGATCGTCCCGCCGAACACGTGCCCGATGGCCTGGTGGCCCAGGCAGACTCCCAGCAGGGGGAGCTTCGGGCCGAAGGCGCGCACCACCTGTTCCGACACCCCGGCGTCCTCCGGACGTCCCGGTCCGGGGGAGATCACGATGCGCTCCGGCCGGAGGCGATCGATGTCGTCGAGGCCGATCTCGTCGTTGCGCCGCACGAGGACCTCCGCGCCCAGTTCTCCGAGATACTGCGCCAGGTTCCACGTGAAGGAGTCGTAGTTGTCAATCAGCAGGAGCATCACAGCTCCACGTGCGCCAGCTCGATCGCGCGCATCAGCGCCTTCGCCTTGTCCCGCGTCTCCTCGTACTCCGCCGCCGGGTTCGAGTCGGCGACGATCCCCGCCCCCGCCTGCACGTACGCCGTGCGGCCGTGGATCGTGATGGTCCGGATCGCGATGCAGAAATCCAGGTTGCCGGCGAAGTCCAGGTAGCCGATGGCGCCCGCGTAGATGCCGCGGCGTGTCGGTTCCATGGACGCGAGCAGTTCCATCGCGCGGATCTTCGGCGCGCCCGAGACGGTGCCCGCGGGGAAGGTCGCCATCAGCGCATCGAGCCGGTCGCGGTCCTCCGCGAGCCGCCCCTCCACGCGGGAAACCAGGTGCATGACGTGCGAGTAGCGCTCGAGCGCCATGAACTCCGGCACCCGTACGGATCCGTACTCGCACACGCGCCCGAGATCGTTGCGCCCGAGGTCCACGAGCATGACGTGCTCGGCGCGCTCCTTCTCGTTCCGTTTGAGCTCGTCCGCCAGCCGGAGATCCTCCTCGTCCGTCCTGCCGCGCGGACGCGTGCCCGCGATCGGGTGCGTCTCGACCCGTCTACCCTCGACGCGCACCAACATTTCGGGAGACGACCCGACGATCGCGAGCCGTCCCATGCGGATGAAATACATGTACGGGGACGGATTGACGTGGCGGAGCGCGCGATAGATCGTGAACGGCTCCGCCTCGACCTCGGTCTCGAACCGCTGCGAGAGCACCGCTTGGTAGATGTCCCCCGCGCCGATGTGGTCCTTGAGCGCCCTGACGGACGTCTCGAAGTTGTCGCGCGTGACGTTGGCGCGGACCTCCGGCGCGCGCCGCCCGCTGGACTCCGCCTGCGACAGCGCGCGATCCAGCTCGCGCTCGAGGAACTCGATCTTGGCGCACGCGAACTGGTACAGCGCCTCGAGGTCCTCCTCCGGCGTGATGCGGGCGTTCGCGATGATCAGGATCCGATGCTGCACGTGATCGAACGCCAGCACGGTGTCAAACACCATGAACGCGCCATCGTCCTCGGTGCCGGGCGGGACCGCCCCCCACGCCTTCCGCAGCGCGGGCTCGAACGAGGGTGCCGCGTCGTACGAGATGAATCCCACCGCGCCCCCCGTGAACCGGGGCAGCTCCGGAACGAACGGCGCCTGGAAGGACGCCATGAGCGCGCGCACCTTCTCGATGAACGGCTCGTCGGACTCCGTCGTCGTCCCGGATTGCTCCACGGCCGTTCGCGGGCCCCGCGCGCGGACCACCAGGAACGGATCCTTGCCGAGGAAGGAATAGCGCGCCACGCGCTCGCCGCCTTCCACACTCTCGAGCAGAAACGCGTAGTCGGAGTGCTCGGCGATCTTCAGGAAGGCTGAGACCGGCGTGAGCAGGTCCGCCATCATCTCCTTCCAGACCGGCACGAACGTGCCGCGGCGTGCGAGCTCGACGAACTCCTCAAAGGAGGTACGACGCATGGGCGACATTCCTGAAAAGACCGGACGCGGGCGAGCGACCGGTCCACCACTCGAACTGACGTTCCGCCTGTGCGATGAGCATCTCGATGCCGCTGATCGTGCGGCAGCCGGCGGCGGCCGCGTCGCGGAGCAGGCGTGTCACCGGCGGGTTGTAGACGAGGTCGTACACGATTCGTCCCCCGGACAGCAGTGGCGCGGGCACCGGCGACGCGTCGTTCGACGGCCACGTGCCCACCGGCGTGGCGTTCACCAGCAGGTCCCAGCTGCCGGGCTCGGGCGGGCAGGCGCTGACGCACCCTCCCGGGCCGGCCAGCTTCACCGCCACGTGCCGGCGCCGCGCCGCGATCGTGACTTCCGCCCCGCGGCTCCTGAGCGCGGCCGTCGCGGCGCGCGCGGCCCCGCCCGCGCCGATGATGGTTGCGCGCGAACCGCGCAGTTCTTCGTCGCGAAGCGGCTCGAGGAATCCCGGGACATCCGTGTTGGTCGCGCACCAGCCGTGCTCGTCTCGTTTCAGCGTGTTCAGCGAGCCCACGCTCTCCACCCATTCATCCTGACGACGGATTCGCTCGCAGAGCGCGATCTTCAGGGGGGCCGTGACGCTGAGGCCCCGCACGTCGAGCGCGTCGGCCAGGCTCAGGAGCTGGTCAGGGTCACTCGTTTCAAACGGCAGGTAGACGGCGTCGATCTCCGCGTCTTCGAACCCGGCGTTGTGCATCGCCGGCGACAGCGAGTGAGCGAGCGGCTCCCCCGCGATGCCGTACACCGCCGTGCTCGCACCGATGCGGCGGAAACGGTAGGTGTCGATCAGATCCTCCAGCGCGAGTTGTCCCGCGGCGTGCTCCGAGCCGGCGTATGTCCACGCGCTGCCGAAGCGCGACGGCAGGATCCGCGTCGCGATCCCTTTCGATCCCATCCCGACGACGACGAGCTGGAGGTCCGGAAACTGGTGGTGCAGCTGCAACAGCCTGTGGGTCCCGGCGAGGTCGCTCACGCGGACGGCCACCTTCAAGACGTCCGCGCCCGTGGTCGCCATCGCGCGCACCCGGCCTTCCAGGTCCACCGGGATGGTGTCGAACCGGTGCATCGAGACGATCACCCCGCGCCCTCCCCGTGCGAGGATGAGGTCCTCGAAGCCGGCGCGCCATTCGATGTCCACGTAGTCCGCCTCCGAAGAGACGGCGTCGGACAGGATCCGGTGCCGCTCCTCCTCGCTCCCGTCGAAACGCCCTCCCTCCGAGCGCGGCCGGCAGGTGACGACCACGGGCCGGGTGGAGCCGCCGATGGCCTCCCGCACGTCGATGGTGCGCAGCCCGTCGAGCCGCAGCTCCACCAGGTCGGCCAGAGGCTCGACCCGCCGCCGTTCCGCGACGAGCGCGTCGAGCGTCGGCGCCGATACGGTCGCGCACACCAGAGAACGCGTCATAAGACGAACGGACCCTAAATGAAAAAGCCCCGTCAGCCGTAAGGCTGAAGGGGCTTGGATATCGTCTTTGGCCTGTGTGAGCCCGCGCCTATCCCCTCCAGCCGCAGCGATACCCCCACCAGCAATAGGACGGGCGCGTGGAGCGGCCAGAACGGGTCATCAAGACGGAACGAACGATAGCAAACCGGGTCGAACGGTGTCAAACCTGACTAGCCGTTGCAGTTCAGGGCTTTATAATGGGAACTGCGCCATGAATACGCCCCTGAAGACGACTCTCCTCGCGGCGGCGGTGGCCGCCCTCTGCTGGACGACGCTTCCCGCGTCCTCTTCGATGATGGCCCTCGACGACATCCGGCCGGGCATGGTCGGGGTCGGACGGACCGTTTTCGACGGCACGGAGCCGGAGGAATTCAAGGTCCACATCCTGGGCGTGCTGCGGAACATCGTCGGGCCGCAGCGGAGCCTCGTGCTCGCGCGGCTCGAGGGCGGACCCCTGACACAGACCGGTGTCATCCAGGGAATGAGCGGGAGCCCGGTTTACATCGATGGGAAGCTGGTCGGGGCGGTGTCCTACTCGATCGGCGCGTTCTCGAAGGAGCCCATCGCGGGAATTACCCCCATTGCCGAGATGACCGAGACGGCGGCGCTGGCGCCCCGTCGCCCCGCGGTGCAGAAGGCCGCGCTCTCGTGGCCGCTCACGCGGGAGAACGTCGCCGCCGCGCTGCTCGCGGCGTACGATCGCGTCCGTCCATTTGCCGACGCGCCGGGCGACGTGCGCGCGTTCGGGCTGCCGCCCGCTGATGGCGGACGCCTGGGCGCCATGCTCCGGCCGATAGCCACGCCACTGATCATGGGCGGCTTCACGCCAGACACCGCGTCGCTTCTGACCGGCCCGTTCCAGGACGCGGGCTTTGCGCCCGTGCTCGGCGGCGGCGCAGCGCCGGCGGAAGATCCCGCGCCGAAGCCGCGCCGCCTGCAGGCGGGGGACGCCGTGGGCGTCAGCCTCATGAACGGAGACCTCGAGCTCGGCGCAACCGGGACCGTGAGCTACGTCGATGGCGACCATGTGTACGCGTTCGGGCACCCGTTCCTGTCGCTCGGCCGGACCTCGTTCCCGATGACCCGCGCGCGGGTGTACACGCTGCTTCCGAGCCTCATGTCGTCGTTCAAGATCTCGACGATGGGGGACGTCATCGGCACATTCGAACAGGACCGGGCGACGGCGCTCGCCGGCAGGCTCGGCGAAGGGCCCGAACTCGTGCCCGTCACCATCACGCTCGAGTCCGGCCGTGGGCTCAGGAAGACGTTCACGTTCCGGATCGTCAACGATCAGCTGTTCACGCCGCTGCTGACGTACGTTTCCGTGTTCAACACGATCGGGTCCTACGAGCGGCAGCTTGGCGCGGCGACCTACGACATCAAGGGACGCGCCCGGGTGAAGGGACAGCCGGATATCGCGATTGAAGACATTTTTGCCGGCGACAATGCCGTGGCAGGGGCCGCCGCGGCCGTGGCTGGGCCAGTCACGTACCTGCTGACCAACGACCTCGAGAAGGTCGAGCTTCGCGACATCGAAATTACGCTGCGCTCTGATGAAGAACCGCGAATCGCACGGATCGAGCGCGTGTGGCTGGACGAGGTGCGGCCGCGCGCCGGGCGCACGGTCCCGCTGAAGGTACTGCTGCGCAATTACCGCGGCGACGAAGAGATTCGCACCGTGCCGATCGATCTGCCGGCCAACGCGCCATCGACTGTGTCGCTGCTGGTTTCGGATGGCTCCACGCTGACGCGCTGGGAACAGCGCGAGCTGAAGCGCCCGACCCAGCCCGAAAGCGTCGGGCAGATGATCCGGGCGCTGAACACGACGCGGCGGAACAACCGGTTGTACGTGCGCCTGGTCGCGGATCAGCCGGGCGCCGTCGTGCAGGGCGAGACGCTGCCCGCGCTGCCGCCGAGCGTGCTGGCGGTGCTCGAGGCGGAACGCAACGGCGGGAGCTTCGTGCCGCTGCGCAACGCCGTGCTCGGCGAATGGGAGCTGCCGAGCACCCAGGCAGTCATCGGCTCGCGAGTGCTGACCGTCCGGCTCGAGCCGCCGGGCGGCGGCCAGTAAGCAGTAAACGGGACCCCGAGGCCGTTCCTTATCTCTTACATGACACGCTGGTCTGTACGAATACTCACAACCGTGGTACTGATCTGCTCGGCAGCCGTGCTGACACGCGCCGCATCCGCCACGTTCTGGATCGTCGCGACGCAGGCTGAGTTCCTCAAGGGTGACGCGACCTCGCTGTCGGTCGACAGCGATGGGCGGCTTGCGCTCGGTCCAGCGCTCGAGCAGGTGGCCGAGACGGCGGCTCCGGTGCTCTGGTCGGTGATTCCCGGCGCCGATGGCGGCTACTTCGCCGGGAGTGGCAACGAAGGCAAGGTGTACCGCGTCGGGCGCGACGGCAAGGCGTCGGTCTTCTTCGACGCAGGGGAACTGGAGGTGCACGCCCTGGCGTCAGCGGGCGGCGGCGGGCTCTTTGCGGCCACCTCGCCCGACGGCAAGGTGTATCGCATCTCCGCCGACGGCACCTCGCGCGTCGTGTTCGATCCCGAGGACAAGTACATCTGGGCGCTCGCCTCCGACGCCAAGGGAGTGCTCTACGTTGCGACGGGCGAGAAGGGCGTCATCTACCGCGTCCCGCCCGATGGCAAGGGGGCCCCCTTCTACCGCACCCGCGCGACGCACGTGCTGTCGCTCGCCTTCGACGCGGAAGGGCGGGTGCTGGCCGGGACAGGATCTCCGGGGCGCGTGTTCCGTATCGGCGAGGACGGCCGCGGGTTCGTGCTGCTCGATTCGCCGTATCGCGAAGTGCGCGCGCTGCGGGTTGCCGGCGACGGATCGATCTACGTGGCCGCGCTCAGCGATCGTCCCGCGGCGAGCGGCGGCGACACGTCGCCGGAACGCGTGACCCCTCCGCCGCAGGCAACAGGCACCCCGACGGTCTCGACGGAAATCACGGCGATCGCGATCGTGGACGCGGGCCAGGCTGCGGCCGCCGCCACTCCGCCGCGCGAACCGCGCCCGTCACAGGCCAAGGGAGCCATCTTCCGGATCCTGACCGACGGCGTGTCGGACGTCGTCTGGTCGTCGGACGCGGATCTTCCGTACGATCTCGCCGTCGACGCGAACGGCCGGCTGCTGGTCGCGACCGGTGGCGAGGGGCGGTTGTTCCATGCCGCGCCCCAGTCGATGAGCGCGACGCTGCTCGGGCGCGTGGGTGCGCAGCAGGTCACCGCGTTGCTGCCGGTGAACGACGGGCAGTACGTGCTCGCGACAGCGAACCCCGGCAAGCTGTTCCGCCTCTCGGCGGCGCGCGCCGCCAGGGGAACCTACGAGTCAGACGTCCGCGACGCCACGACGGTGGCTTCCTGGGGGACGATCAGCTGGCGCGCGCAACTGAACGGCGGGCAGGTGGAGATCACGACGCGCACGGGCAACACCGCCACTCCCGACGACACGTGGAGCGACTGGTCGCCGCCCTACAAGAACCCGGAAGGGGACCGCATCGTCAGCCCGAAGGCCCGGTACCTTCAGTGGCGCGCCGTGCTGGTCGGCGCAAAGCCGGACGCCTCGCCCGTGCTCACCTCGGTGACCACAGCGTACCTGCCGCGGAACCTGCGGCCGGAGGTCGAGTCGATCACGGTGCATCCCGCTGGTACCGTGTTCCAGAAACCCTTCTCCACCGGCGAGCTCGAGATCGCGGGGTTCGACGACCAGGGCGCCGCCTTGCGGCAGCAGCAGGCGCAGTCTCCGTCGCAGGGCGCGGCCGTTCAGGCTGCCCCGCTGCTCGGGCGCCGGATGTACCAGAAGGGGCTGCAGACGTTCGTGTGGAAGGCTGATGATCCGAACAGCGACCAGCTCCAGTACGACGTGCTCTACCGGCGCGAAGGCGACACCGGCTGGCGAACGCTCCGTCGCGGTTTGAACGACGCCATCGTTGTCTGGGACACCACGTCGGTGCCAGACGGCACGTACGTCGTCAAGATCTCCGCGTCGGACGCGCCGTCCAACTCGCCTGGCACGGCGCTCTCGGGTGAGCGAGAAAGCAGCAGCTTCGAGGTCGACAACGCGCCGCCGCGTATCACGATCGCCGCCGGGGCGGACGGTCGAATGCTGCGCTTCACGGTCCGCGACGATCACTCCCCCGTTCAGAAGGTCGAGTACTCGCTCGAGGGGGAACGCTGGCGCGTGGTGTATCCGGTGGACGGGATCCCGGACTCCCGGGTCGAGGAGTTCGCGATCGAGATTGCGGGGAACGGCGGCCGCGCGATCACCATTCGCGCGACCGACGCCATGAACAACGCCGCCACCGCCGGGGCGGAACTCAAGCGGTAGCGCGCGCCGCGCTCACAGGTGCTGTTTGCCGCGCACCGTCGTGCGCGTGAGCAGCCACACCATGTTCACGGGCACGGGAGAGCCCGCCTGCTGCGCCGGCTGGAAACGCGCGCGGGAGACGGCATCGAGCAACTGTTCGACGTGCTCGCGGTCCTGCTGGTTCGAGACCAGCTCGAGACCGTTCACGCGCCCTTCGCGGCTCACCATGGCGGACAACGCCAGCACCGCTTCGTCCTCGCCGATCGAGTCCATGAGCGAGGCGGGTACGACATCGCCGGGGCTCGGCAGCTGCATGTACGGATCGCGCGACGCCATCGCCTGGAGCATCGCGGCGAGCGAGTCGTTCCGCTCGGGCGACGCGTAGTGGAGCATCCCGGCCATGAGCGTGCCGCACACGAGCGAAGCGGCGGCCGCCGCCATTCCGATCCACACCAGGTGCATGTCGTCCCAGAAGCGCTGCAGGCGGGCGGGCCAGGTCGCGTCGTACTCCTGCCTGACGCGGCTCAGGATGTCAGCCTGCAGGCCGCGGAGGTCAGCGCGATCGGCGCCGCTCGCGTGGGCCACGCCCCGCATCATCGCGGCGAGTTCGTCGAGCGCGGCCGCTTCGCTGGCGCATGGTGGGCAGCCCGCGAGGTGCGACTCGACGGCGAAGAATTCCTCGGCTGGCAGTTCACGATCGTGGAACGCCGTGAGCCGCCGCCGGACAGACGAGCAGGTCAGCAGCTTCATACGCCCCTCAGTTGCGCGCGCAGCGTCTCGCGGGCGCGCGCCAGTCTCGATTTGATGGTCCCGACCGCCACGCCGAGCGAGAAGGCGATCTCGTCGTAGCTGAGCCCATCGATTTCCCGAAGCACGATGGCCGTCCGCTGGTCGAATGGCAGGCGATCGAGCGCGTCGCGCAGCCGATCGCCCAGCTCCTTCTGCCGGAGCACGCGGTCGGGCGAGGCGCCCACGGCGTTGCTCGGCAACTCCCCGTGTTGGCGAACGTGCTCATCCAGTGAAATCTGCTGTGCGCGCCTGCGGCGGCGCCACCAGCGCAGGCGGTTCTTCGCCTGGTTCACCGTGATGCGATAGATCCACGTGCGCAGCGTGGAGTGACCGCGGAAGGTCGGGAGTGTACGGAACACGCGCAGGAATACTTCCTGCGAGAGATCGAGCGCCTCCTGGGAGTCGCCGAGAAGGTTCAGCGCCAGCTGGAAGACGAGCCGTTGGTGCTCGTCGACCAGTTCGGCGCAGGCATCCTCGTCGCCCGCCGCGCAGCGGGCGATCAGTGCCGCCTCCCGGCTGCCAACCTCCGACCAGGTAAGGGCTGGGGCGGGTTTCACCGAAAGTTCCTCAGCCATGGTAGCACCCTTCCCGCGTCTGGTATCTTACTTAGACACTAAACCCTTGAAACGGTTCCTGATCGGCCTGTTCGTCGTCGCCGCCGGCTTCGCGGCCGTCGCGGGATACGCGGCGGCGTCCGCCGAGCGCGAGTACCGACGGCTCATTGCCGTCGGTGACGCGGCCCTGGCGCGCGACGACACCTTCGTGGCCGTCGAGGCGTTCAGCGGCGCCATCGCCCTCAGGCCGGACGCGATGCTGGCGTATCTCAAGCGCGGGCAGGCCTACCATCGGCGCGGGGAGTTCCAGAACGCCCGCCGGGACCTGCGGACCGCCTCGGAACTCGACGCCGCCTCCGTTCGGGTGTTCGAGGCGCTCGGCGATGTCAACTACGCGCTGAAGGAATACGAGCGGGCGGCGGACCGCTACGCCGACTGCGTTCGTCTGGACGACACGTCGGGGCGCCTGTTCTACAAGCTCGGTCTGGCGCAATACCAGGCCGGGCACGCCAGCGCCGCGATCCAGCCGCTCGGGAGCGCGGTGGCGCTCGACGGCCGAAACGCGGAAGCGCAGTACGTGCTCGGTCTCGCGCTCCGCGAGCTGGGGCGCACGGCCGACGCGCTCAAGGCGCTGCGCGCCGCTATTGCGTTCTCCCCCGCCTTCAGCGAGGCGCGCGCCGAGCTGGCGACGATCTTCCGTGACCTCGGACGCACGAGGGACGAAATCGAGCAGCTCGAGGCCCTGGCGGCGCTCGGCCCGCGGCCGGAACACGCGGTCGCCCTGGGCCTCGCGTATGCGAAGACGGGCCGCACGAGCCAGGCGGTGCTGACGCTGGGCAGCGCGGCGGAGCGGTTTCCGGAGACGCCGCAGGTTTACGTGGCGCTCGGCCGCGTGTGGCTGGAGTCCGCCGAGGCGCGCAACGACCGCATCGCGCTCAGCAAGGCCCTCGAGGCGCTCGAAGGGGCGCTGACGACCGCGGACCCGAGCAGCGAGGCGCTGGCACTGTTCGGCCGCGCGCTGTTCGTCGCCGGTGATCTCGAGGCCGCGGAACAGACGCTGCTCGAAGCCACGGCACGCTTCCCTGTCGAACCCAGCGCCTTCCTGTACCTGGCCGACCTCTCGACGCGACGAGGCGAGCTGGCGCGCACGCGCGACGCGCTCGTGAGCTATCGCGCCCTCCTGGCGGAAGACGATCCCGACGGCGAGCGGCTTGCGCCCGCCGCGCGCATCGCTGACCTCTCCATGCGGATCGACGATCCAGCGACCGGCGAACGCTGGTATCGCCGCGCGTCCGCGTTGAACCCCTCCGACGCGCGGCTGCTGGCGCGCCTCGGCGAAGCGGCCTGGGCGGCGGGCAACCGCGACGCGGCGCGGGCGGCCGTGACGCGCGCAATCGGCCTGCGTCCGGACGATTACGCGCTCCGGGCGCTGCAGAGGAAGTTCAGATAGGCGGTCAAGGCGGCTATCGGCAATTGATAAGCGGGTAATCGGGTAATCGCACGATCGGGTCATCTGCAATCGGGTGATCGGGTAGTTGGATCTGGTAATCGGTTGACGCGCGACCGGCGCGATTGCTCGACTAGATTGCCCGGTCGCTCGATCCAACTACCCAATTGCCCGTTTACCCGATAACCGATCGTGCGATTACCCGCTTTCCCGATTCTCAATTCCCCGATGACCAGTGGCGGTCTTGTCGATGGACAACCGTCGCATCAGTTTCGCCAGTCCCTGCCGTGACACGCCGAGCTGCCGGGCGGCGGCGGCGTGGCGGCCGCCGCAGCGCGCCAGCACCGACGCGACGAACTGACGATCGAAGGCCTGGCGCGCGGCGTCCAGCGTCCCGACGGGCATCGGCGCCGCTGTGGAGACGAGCCCTTCGACATGCTCGGCGCCCACACGACCGCGTGGCACGTGGACGGTGAGCGCTGCCAGCACGTTCTGCAGTTCGCGTACGTTGCCCGGCCAGGCGTAGTTCGAGAGCGCCGCGATCGCGGCCGGGGTCAGCGTGGCCCGCGACCCGGCGCGCTCGGAGGCGAGCTGCCAGTAGTGCGCCGCGAGCAGGGGAATGTCTTCGGGCCGCGCGCGCAACGGCGGCACGGGGATCCGAACGACCGCCAGGCGGAACAGCAGGTCTTTGCGGAACCGTCCGGCGGACGCGTCCTCGTCGAGGCTGCGATTGCTCGCGACCACGATGCGAGTGTCTACGCGCCTGGTGAAGTTCTCCCCCACTCGCCGCACTTCTCCCTCCTGCAACGCGCGCAACAGCTTCGCCTGTCCGCGCGATGACAACTCGCTGATCTCGTCGAGAAACAGCGTGCCGCCGTCCGCCTGCTCGAAGAGCCCGGCGCGGTCGGCGTGCGCACCGGTGAACGCGCCGCGCGCGTGACCGAACAGCTCGCTCTCGAAGAGGTCGTCGGACAGCGCGGCGCAGTTCACCGCAACGTACGGCCTGCCGCGCCGCGGGCTTGACGCGTGGATTGCACGCGCCACCAGTTCCTTCCCGACGCCGCTCTCACCCTCGATCAACACCGGGAACGGCGCCGCGCCGGCGCGTGCCACCGCCTGGCGCAGACGCAGCACCGCCGGACTCCGCCCGACGATGCCGTCGCGCGGCGGCGAGGCAGCGGCCACGAGCGCGACGTCGACGAGGCTGGCGAGCGCGGGCGCGGCGACGGCCGCGGCGGCGAGCATCGCCGGCATCACGTCAGGATCCGGCTGCCGTGTGAGCGGCCATCGGCACGCCAGCGCGCCGCAGCCCGCGGCGCCGAGGCGCAGAGGGACGGCCGCCTCCAGGCCCTCTGCCCCGGTCCACGGAGGCTGGGGGGCGCGCGTCACCAGCGCACGCTCCGCCGCCGCGATGCGCTCGCCCGTGCCGGCCCGCGCCGCGATAGCGCCATCGGGACCCACCACGTGGACGATGCGGGCGTCGCCCCGTTCACGGAGCCATTCGGCGAGCCGTTGCAGGAGCACGCGGGCGTCGGCTGCCTCGGTCTGCATCGCCAGCAACGCAGACACGTCTTTCGCGATCGCGGCGCCTGGCGGCTCGTGTTCGATCGGGAGGAGCCCGTGCGCGCCCGTCGCTTTCACCAGTCCCTGAAGGAGCGCGGCGAACCGCCGGCGGTCTGGTTCGCAGGGATGAACCCGGGCCGCCATCGCCCACAGGCGGCCGCGGGTCAGGGCCGGCAGGCGGTCCGCGGTCATCGCCATTCGCTCGATCAGGCGGCGATCGACCGCGCCGGTCGCCGCATGGACGCTTTCGACGGCCGTTGCCCGGATTCGCAGCGCGCCGAGGACGAGCCCCGCGCGCCGCGCAGCCCGCAGGGCGCGGCCCCCATGGTCCGACGCGCTGGCGACGTCGGCAATCCGGCCGTGGACGGCCGCAAGGAGTTCGTGCGCGCGAGCCTGGAGCGTCAGGTCTTCGGCCGCCTGCGCGATGGCCAACGCCGAGGCGGCCGCCTGCGACGCACGCGGGAGATCGTGCTGCGCGAGCGCGGTGCGTGCCGCCACACACGCCGCGCCCGCGCGGGCGAGCGCGTCGGTGCTCTCGCCGAGCGCGCGCACCAGCCGCTCCGCCTCCGCGTAGCGCCCCTGCCAGCAGAGACACCGGGCCAGCGGCAGCACGGCCTCGCCGGGCTCCGAGACGTGGGCCGCGCGAAGGATCGACTCGGCCGAGTCCAGCGCACCCGCTTCGACGTGGACAGCGGCGGTCCCGATCGCCGCCTGGATCGACAGCCGCAGATCATCACGTCCCCGGTCAGCAGCCGACGCGAATGCCGCCCGAGCATCTTCAATCCGGCCGCGCGCCAGCAGCGTCGAGCCCAGCCTTACTTCCGCGCGGGCTGACGCGGCGCCGAGCTGGCGGCGCTCGGCCGCGGCGGCGATCCGCCGAAGCTCCCGGTCGGCCGCCGCCCGTCGTCCCGCCCGCGCGAGCCGCTCGGCGCGCTCGAGGAGCTCCGACCACTGGCCTTCGAGCGGTGGGAGTGCGACAACCGGGGGCGGCCCTGGCACGTACGGCGCGCGCGCTTCGGCCACCAGCAGCGGCGCGGCCCGTTCGCGCGCGTGGCGCAATCGCGACAGGAACAGCCCCGGGATGCCACCGGATTCGGTGGCGGCCCGCCGGACCTGGCGCGGCGTGAGCGCGCGGGGCGGATGCCAGTGGACGTTTTCCTCCAGTCTGGCGATATCGAGCGGTCGCAGCGCCAGCGTCGCGTCCGCTCCGGCGGGAGGGCGCGGACCGGCACACAGCAGCATGTGGCCGCCGGGCGAGAGCGCGCACAGGCGCAGCAGCCAGCGCACCGCGACGTCCGACGCGGCCGTTCCGTCGCGCAACAGCACGATCTGACGGCCGCGCAGCGCATCGGCCAGCTCCGGCCTGCGCTCGATGGCGCCCACGGCCAGCGGCACGTAGCCGCGACGCCTCGCCTCACGCGCGGCGATCCGCAGGAAGGTCGTAGCGCCGCACGCTGGATCAGCCGGACATGCAACGTACGCGGACCGCCCGGGGCGGCCGTCGTCCAGGATCTCCGAGAGCAGGTGAAGCGCGGGGCGATCGATGAGTGTCATGCCCAGGCGCACGTCCCGCGGAGACTCCGCGCCGGTGGCCGTCGCGGCTTTGCCCGCAAGAGAGTGTTCCGTGGCCGCGTCGGCGAGGAACGCCCGCACGGCCTCGGATCGCCGTGCGCTCCACCGGCGCGGGGCATGCCATTCGTACGCCTCGAAGCGCGCGCCGCCGGCCCCCTCCACACCGTAGTCCAGCAGCGACGGCATGTCTTCGTGCCACAGCGCAGCGAGTCGCGAGCACCCCGAGGCCCATCGCCGCTCGTCGGGGGCGTCGCACGGCGGGAGCAATCGGAGCCACACGGGCTCCCCAGTCGCGAGATCGATCACGCCCGCCGGTGTGCGCGCGAAACGTGAAGCAACTAGGTCCACGCCCTCGGTGGTGCAAGAAGATCTCCCACGCAGATCCGGCCCGAATGCGCAGGCACGCCGCGCGGGATCGGCAAAAACTTCGATGTAAAATACGCGTGCGTGCTGCGTTTTCTCACCGCGGGCGAATCGCACGGACAGGCGCTCGTGACCATCGTCGAGGGCCTCCCGGCCGGCTTGCGCATCGACGCTGACGCCATCGCGGCGCGCCTCGCGCGGCGACAGAAAGGCCACGGCCGCGGCCGCCGGATGGCCATCGAAGCGGACCGCGCCGAGATCCTGTCCGGCGTGCGCGGTGGCGAGACCATCGGCGGACCGATCGCCCTGCTCATTCGCAACCGCGACTGGGAGAACTGGCGACGTACGATGGCCATCACCGCCGAGCCGCCGCCAGACGCCGGCGGCGCCAATCGGCCGCCGGTGACGCGGCCGCGTCCCGGCCACGCCGATCTCGCCGGCGCCATCAAATTCGATCGCGCGGATGTCCGCGACGTGCTCGAGCGCGCCAGCGCGCGGGAGACCGCGGCCCGCGTGGCGGCGGGGGCCGTCGCGGCGGACTTCCTGCGCGCCGTCGGGATCGAGATCGCCAGTCACGTCGTGGCAATCGGCAGGATCGCGCTGGCCGCGGCGCACACGATCTCCTTCGAGCGGGCCGCTGCCATCTCCGACGATGCTCCGCTCCGCTGCGTGGACCGCGAGCTCGAGGCGCGGATGGTCGCGGAGATCGACGGCGCCCGGGAGCGCGGCGACACTGTCGGCGGCGCGTTCGAGGTCATCGCGCGCGGCGTCCCTCCGGGACTCGGCAGCTACACGCACTGGGACCGCAAACTCGACGGACGCCTCGCGCAGGCCTTCATGTCCATCCACGCCATCAAGGCGATCGGAATCGGCCTCGGCGTCGAGGGGGCGTCGCTTCCCGGATCGCAGGTGCACGACGAGATTCTCCCGGCCGACGCGGCCGCGGGCGCGTCCGTCTGGCCTTGGACGCGGCCGACGAACAACGCCGGCGGCCTCGAAGGAGGCGTGTCGAACGGCGAGGAGATCCGCGTGACGGCGTTCATGAAGCCGATCTCCACGCTGATGAAACCCCTCCGCTCGATCGATCTCGCGACGATGGAGGAGGCGGAGGCGGCGATCGAGCGCAGCGACGTGTGCGCCGTGCCGGCGGCATCCGTCGTCGGCGAGGCGATGATGGCGCTGGTGCTCGCCGACGCGTTTCTCGAAAAGTTCGGCGGCGACGCGATGTCAGACGTCCTGGCGGCGTATACCGCCTGGCGCGACCGGCAGCAGGGTCGGTTCTCGACGCATGCTTAGGCCGATTCTCCGGTACGGCGATGAAGGGCTGCATTTCCCGGCCAGCCCCGTGACGGAGATCACGACGGACACACAGGCGCTCATCGACGACATGATCGAGACGATGTATGCGGCGCCGGGCATCGGTCTGGCGGCGCCGCAGGTGGGCGTGCCCCTTCGCATCTTCGTCATCGACCTGTCGCTCGGGCGCGCCAGCGGCGACCTGGTCGTGATGATCAACCCCGAATTCGGCGAGCGTGATGGCACGCAGCTCGAGGAAGAAGGCTGCCTGAGCGTCCCGGGCTTCAACGCGACCGTGCTGCGCCCGTCGCGGGTCGTGTGCCGGGGGCTCGATCGCGACGGGAAGGACCAGAAGATCGAAGGCACCCAGCTGCTGGCGCGGGCCTTCCAGCACGAGATGGACCACCTCGACGGGACGCTCTTCGTGGACCGCCTGCGGGGCATCAAGCGCGACATGATCGTCAGGCGAATCCAGAAGCTGAAGCGGGCTGGGAAGTGGTGACGCTCCGGCTCGTTTTCTTTGGCACACCGGAATTCGCGGCCACGGCCCTCCGGCGGCTGCTCCGTTCCCGTCACCAGGTCGTGGGCGTCGTCACCCAGCCCGATCGCCCGCGCGGACGCGGGCAGAAGCTTGCGCCCGGCGCCGTGAAGTCGGTCGCCGAGGAGGCCCTTCTGCCCGTGCTGCAGCCGGAGCGCCTCAAAGTGGCGGCGTTCCAGGACGCACTCAGCGCGGTCGACGCGGACCTTGGCGTCGTCGCTGCGTACGGGCGAATTCTGCCCGAGGCGGTCATTGCCACGCCGCGGCTCGGCCTGATCAACATCCACGCCTCGATTCTCCCGCGCTACCGCGGCGCCGCACCGGTCCACCGCGCGGTCATCGCGGGAGAAGCCGAAACCGGCGTGTCAATCATGAGGGTCGTACGGGAGCTGGACGCAGGCCCGGTGTTCGCTGTCGGCACGCGGGCGATCGGTCCCGAGGAGACCAGCGAGGAAGTCGAGCGCGCGCTGGCGGAGATCGGCGCCGAGCTGTGCGTCAACGTGGTCGATGATCTTGCGCAGGGGACGGCGCGCGAGGTGCCGCAGGACGATCGGCTCGCGACGTACGCGCCCCGGCTGACCAAGGCGGAAGGGGTCCTTGACTGGCGGCGCTCCGCCATCGAGCTGCACAACCGCGTGCGCGGGCTGCACCCGTGGCCGCTCGCCCAGGCTGCACTCGGGGGAGAACGGCTGCTGGTACTCCGCACAGGGCTCGCGTCGCACGAGACACCTGGCGCGCCCGGTGAGGTCGTGCACGCCGCCGGCGACGAGTTCCTGGTGGCGACGGGCAACGGCACATTGCGGATCCTCGAGCTGCAGCCGGAGGCGCGCCGCGCGATGCGCGCGCGCGAGTTCCTGGCCGGCCGGCGTGTGAAGCCGGGCATGCGCTTCGACGTTCCGGCCGAGAGCCCCACGTGATAGCTCCGGCCCGCCGCGCGGCCTACGACGTGCTGCGCGCCGTCTCCGCGGGGACGCGCGACCTGCCCAGCGCGCTCGCGGCGTCGCGAGATGCCCTCCGGGACCCACGCGACCGGGCGCTCGCCGGCGAAATCGCCATCGGCTCGCTACGCTGGCGCGGCGCGCTGGACGCCATGATCGCAAAGCTCGCGCGGCGGCCTATCAACAGGCTCGACGCCGAGGTCGTGGACATCCTCCGGCTCGCGCTGTACCAACTGTGGCACCTCGCGCGCGTGCCTCCCTCCGCCGTCGTGAACGATGCCGTCGAGTTGACGCGTGCCGCGCGTCGCGGCAGCGCCGCGGCGCTGGTGAACGCGGCGCTCCGCGCCTTCGGCCGGACCACGCCGGAGGCGCTCCTGCCGGCACCTGACCGCAGCGCCGAGTACCTGTCAGTCGTCGGGTCGCATCCACGCTGGCTCGTGGAGCGCTGGATCGCCCGCGTGGGGTTCGAGGCCGCGGAGCGATGGACGCGGTTCAACAACAGCGCGGCGCCGCTCACGCTGCGGGTCAACACCCTCCGGACAACGACCGAGCGCCTGAGGAGCGACCTGCGTGCGTACGGCGTGGAGTCCGAACCAGCGGCGCACGCGCCGGATGCGCTCGTCGTCCGCGAAGGGAATCCGTTGAGCGCGCCCCAATTCGCCGCGGGAGAGTGCCTCGTCCAGGACGAGGGCTCGCAGCTCGTGGCGCACATGGCGGGCGCCCGTCCCGGCGAGCGCATCCTCGACTCGTGCGCATCGCCGGGGGGCAAGACCGCCCTGATGTCGTTCGAGGCAGGCGGTCCGTCTGGCATCGTTGCCGCCGACGTGCGCGCGCGCCGCGTGGCGCTGCTGCGCGAGACGTTGCGCCGCGCCAGGGTCGATGCGCCCATCGTGCAACTGGATCTGCGCAATCGACCTCCCTTCCTGCCGGTCTTCGACTGCGTTCTCGTGGACGCGCCCTGCTCAGGGCTGGGGACCGTTCGTCGAGACCCGGACATCAAGTGGCGCCGCACGGAGGCGGACCTCGCCCCGCTCGCCGCGGCGCAGCGTGAGCTGCTCGGCCACGCGGCGGCCGCGGTCCGGCGAGCCGGACGCCTGGTCTACGCGACGTGCTCCAGCGAGCCGGAGGAGAACGAGCAGGTCGTCGATGCGTTCCTGCAGGCGAATGGCGCGTTCGCGCCCGCCGGGCGGGGGCTGCTCGAGGCGCTGCCGCGATGGGGCGCCCTGGCGCCGCTCTGCGACGACGGGGGGCGGCTCCGCACGCTGCCCCACGCGCACGGGCTCGAGTCGTTTTTCGCCGCCGTGTTGGTCAAAGCCAACGCGGTGTAGTACGATTTTCCTCTCCATGGCACTGACGAAGCGCGTGTGGAGCGCTGGCAAGCTTCTGCTGCTCGCCGGCGCGTTGCTGGCGACGTATGCCCTGTTCGCGGCGGCCGCGATGCGCGTCGCGCTGCGAACGCGCGAGGTCGTGCTGCCGGACCTTCGAGGGCGCACGGTGAGCGAAGCGACCGCCGCGCTCGCGGAAACCGGCGTGCGCCTCCGGGTGGAGGAGCCTCGGCGCCTCGACCCGAAAGTCGGCGCCGGCCGCATCGTTGTGCAGGAACCGCGCGCGGGGACGCCCGTGCGCCCGCAGCGCAGCATCAAGGTCTGGATCAGCGCCGGGGCCCGGGCGACCACCGTCCCCGGGCTCGAAGGGCAGAGTGCGCGGACGGCGGAGATGCGCCTGCGGCAGGACGGGATGGGCAACGTGGCGCTGGCCGAGATCCGGAGCTCCGATTACACGCTCGATGCCGTCGTGGCACAGGACCCGCCGCCGCGGACGACCAGCGATCGCGTCGCGCTGCTCGTGAACCGTGGCGAGTCGGGCGCCACCTATGTCATGCCCGACCTGATCGGCGTCAACGGTGACCGCGCCGCCGACCTGCTCCGGGCGCGCGGCTTTCGCGTGGCGGTGGTCGGCGAGCAGCCGTATCCCGGCGTTCCTGCCGGCGTCGTGATCCGGCAATTCCCGCAAGGAGGGTTCCAGATTCGCCCGGGCGAGGCCATATCCCTCGAGGTCAGCCGATGACGGACATCCGCATCGCTCCCTCGATCCTGTCGGCGGACTTCGCCGCGCTCGGCGACGCCGTGCGCGCGGCGGAACGCGGCGGCGCGGACTACATCCATGTTGACGTGATGGACGGGCACTTCGTCCCGAACATCACCGTGGGCCCCCTGGTGGTCCGTGCGCTGAAGCGAGTGGCCCGCGTGCCGCTCGACGTGCACCTCATGATCGAGGAGCCGGACCGCTACATCGAGGAATTCGCGCGCGCGGGGGCATCGATGGTTTCCGTCCACGTGGAGGTGCTGCCGCACCTCCACCGCACGATCGACCACATCAAGGGACTCGGCCTCCGCGCCGGCGTCGTGCTGAACCCGTCCACGCCGGTCGTGTCGATCGAGGAAGTCGCCGCCGACGTGGACTTCGTGCTCGTCATGTCCGTCAATCCCGGCTTCGGCGCGCAGACCTTCATCCCGCGCAGCGAGTCTAAAGTACGTGCCGTGCGTGACCTGCTGGACGCGGCCCGGAACCCCGCGCCCATTGAGATCGACGGCGGCATCGACAGCTCGACGGTCGCCCGGGTGGTCGCCGCGGGCGCGCGGATCCTGGTCGCCGGGCACGCGATCTTCGGCGCGCCGGACCCCGAAGAAGCCACGCGCGCCCTGCGCCGGGCCGCCGAGGCTGGCATGGCGCGGGCCTGACGCGGCGTGCGGTCGACGACCTCCACCCTGCGCGTGCGCTACGCCGAGACAGACCGCATGGGCGTCGTCTACTACGCGAACTACCTCGTGTGGTTCGAAGTGGGGCGCGCGGACTGGATGCGAACGCTGGGGCGCACCTACCGGCAGATCGAGGAGGAAGGAGTGATTCTGCCGGTGATCGAAGCGCACTGCGAATACCGCCAGCCGGCGAAGTACGATGAGGAGATCGACATCCGCACGACCGGCGTCGTCGTATCGCCGGCGCGGATGAAGTTCCAGTACGACATCGTGCGGCGCTCCGACGGCGCACCGCTGGCGTCCGGCCACACGGTGCATGCCGCCCTCGATCCGCTTGGCAAGCCGCGACGGCTGCCGGATGAACTGCGAAAGGCGTGTGAATGAAGGCGCTCGTCACGGGGGTCGCGGGTTTCATCGGCTCCCACCTTGCCGCTGCGCTCCTCGAGCGGGGCGCGGACGTCATCGGCATCGATTGCTTCACCGACTACTATCCGCGGGCGATCAAAGAGAAGAACCTGCAGCCGCTCGCCGGGCGGCCGTCGTTCCGGTTTGTCGAGGCCGCGCTGCAGCGGACAGACCTGCCAGCGCTCGTCGAGGGTCGCACGCACGTGTTTCATCTCGCGGCCCAGGCGGGCGTCCGTAAGAGCTGGGGGCGCGACTTCCAGACGTACACGGCGAACAACGTCGAGGCAACACAGGTGTTGCTCGAGGCTTGCGCCGGGCAGCCGCTGGAGCGCCTGGTGTACGCGTCGAGTTCCTCGGTCTACGGTGACAACGTCAGCATTCCCATGCGGGAGGAGGCGCTGCCGCAGCCGGTTTCGCCGTACGGTGTCACGAAGCTCGCCGCGGAGCAGCTTTGCTACCTCTATCATGTAAACGACGGCGTCCCGGCGGTGTCGCTGCGGTACTTCACGGTGTACGGACCGCGCCAGCGGCCCGACATGGGTTTCCATCGCTTCCTCAAAGCGGCGATGGCGGGCACGCCGATCGCGCTGTACGGTGACGGCGAGCAGACCCGCGATTTCACCTTCGTGGCCGACGCCGTGGCGGCGACGATTGCCGCCGGGGAGCGGGGGGTGCCCGGGCGCGTCTACAACATCGGCGGAGGCTCGCGCGTGTCGATCAATCACGTACTCGGCATCGTCGAACGATGCGCTGGCCGGCCGCTCACGATTCGGCGCGAGCCCGCGCAGAAGGGTGACATGCGCGATACGTACGCGGACACCACGCTGGCGCGCCGCGACCTCGGCTTCAATCCCGCCACACGGCTCGAAGACGGCATCGAGGCCGAGCACCGGTGGCTCACGACTCTGGTCAACGCATGAAGTTCTCCCTCGCTGCGTCTCGACGTCTCGGCGTTTCCGTGGTGGCCTGTTCGATCGCGATCTGCGCTCTGGCCCTCTCGGTGGGCTCCTGTGCCGCGGGCCGTGCGCGACCGCCCGCCGGGACCTCCCAGCCTGACAAGTTCCTGTTCGATCGTGGGACGGAGGCGCTGAACGACCGGAAATGGCTGAACGCGCGCGAATATTTTCGGGAACTGGTGGACAGCTACCCCCAGAGCCAGTTCCGCGCGGATGCAAAACTGGGTATAGCGGACAGCTACCTCGGCGAGGGGACGACCGAGGCTAAGATCCTTGCTATCAACGAGTACCGTGAATTCCTGACGTTCTTTCCCACCCACCAGCGGGCCGACTACGCGCAGTACAAGCTCGCGATGGCCCATTACTACCAGATGCTGAACCCGCAGAGGGATCAGACCGAAACTAAGGCTGCCATACAGGAATTCGACGTTTTCCTCGATCGGTATCCGAACAGCCCCCTGATGCCGGAGGTGCGAACCCGCCGCCGGGAGGCGATGGATCGCCTTGCGGACGCGGACTATCAAGTCGGGGTGTTCTACTACCGAAACCGTTGGTATCCGGGGGCTGTCGAGCGGTTCAAGGCGCTCCTGGTCCGCGACCCGGAGTACACGAACCGGGACGCGGTGTACTACCACCTGGGCGAGTCGCTGATGCGGCTGCAGAGGCCCGCCGAGGCGCTGCCCTATTACGAACGGCTCGTGAAGGAATTCGAGCGCAGCGAATACCTCGACGACGCGCAGAAACGGGTCGCCGAGCTGAAACCCAGGAGTTGATGTCATGACCGGGTTCCCGCGCGTTCTCTCGCTCGCCGCCGGCGCGGTGCTGTCAGGCGTTCTGGCCATTCCGTCCTCCGCGCAAACCAGCCTCTCGGGTGACGCGCTCGCGATCGCGTGCGGCCCCCGCGCCTCCTACGGCGCCCCTGCGGCGGGGATCTCGATCGCCGGATCGCTCACCAATGCCAAGGGTGTCTACGCTCCCTGGCACCGGCTGGTGGTGAACGCGGGCAGCGAGTCAGGGCTGCGCGAGGGGCAGGAGTTCTTCGTGCGCCGGGCCCTGCCGCCGAGAGACTTGCCGCCCCGCGGCGAGAAGCCGGTCTATGCGGTCGTCACGGCCGGCTGGATTCGGATCGATCACCTCGAATCGCAGCGCGCCATCGCGTCGGTCATCCACGAGTGCGACGGCATCATTCCGGGAGACTACCTCGAGCCGTTTGCCGCGCCGACGGTCCCGACTGCGCTGCCGCCGGGATCGGCCGACTACTCGGAGCCCGGCGAGGTCCTGTTCGGGTCCGAGGGCGCACAGGTCGCGGGCACCGGATCCCTCATCGTGATCAATCGCGGAAGCGACAAGGGCATCAGGCCGGGGCAGCGGTTCACGATCTTCCGTCCGAGCGAAGCGGGGCCGAACGTGATTGTCGGACGCGCCGTGGCGCTCTCCGTCCAGGCGGACTCGACGATGGCGCGCGTCGAGGAGATGCGCGATGCGGTGATGGCCGGCGACGGCGCCGCGCCGCACCGGTAACCGCGGCGCAACTTCTAGTGGCGGTTTTCGTGGTTGTGCCGGCGCCCTACGCGACCTTCCGAGAGTCCGTGGCGCCGGCGAGGACACTCTTGAAGCGGCGATAGTAGTCGAGACCGGAGGCGACCGCCGCGATCAGCACCACCCACAGCGCGATCTTCCCGAGCACGAAAAACCCTTGGAGGTGGTCCGCGCCGAGAATCAGCAACAGGATGGCGATCACCTGGGCCACCATCTTGAACTTGCCCAGCGGCGAGGCTGGAATCGTCACTCCCCGGGCGTACGCGATGCTTCGAAGAACGGTGACCGCGAATTCCCGTCCGAGGATCACCGCGACCATCCAGGCAGGCGCGAGATCCATCTGCACGAGCGAGACGAGCGCCGCGGTAACGAGCAGCTTGTCCGCGAGCGGGTCCATCAGCTGACCGAGCGTCGTGATCTGCTTGCGGCGCCGTGCGAGGTAACCGTCGAGCCAGTCGGTCATCGACGCGAGCCCGAAGATCGCGGCGCCGATCAGTTCCTTGCGGACACCGAGGATCAGGCGCCCTTCGAACTTCGTGAGAAGCACCACCACGAGCAGGGGTACCAGGAAGATTCGGACGACGGTCAGCGAGTTCGGCAGGTTCATTCGGGCGCCGAAAACCAGATTTTATCAGGAGGCAGGAGCGAGAAGGTAGGAGACAGAATGCATCTCCGCGCGGGCGAAGCCCGCGCCATGTCTCCTACCTCCTACCTCCTACCTCCTACCTCCTGTCTCCTGATGTGATTTAATTACCGTTTCTGATGAAGGCCATCCTCCTGGCAGGCGGGAAAGGCACGCGGCTCCGCCCGCTGACGCTCCATACCCCCAAGCCGATCGTGCCAATCTTCGACCGCCCGTTTCTCTCCTACCAGATCGACCTGCTCCGACAGGTCCCGGAGATCGACGAGGTGATCCTCAGCCTCAACTACCAGCCGCGGCGCGTCGAGGAGACCTTCGGCGACGGCAGCGAACTGGGGATCCGCATCCGGTACCTGGTCGAGCCGAGCCCCCTCGGCACCGCCGGCGCCGTCAAGTACGCCGAGCCGTACGTGGAGGATTCCGTTGTCGTGTTCAACGGGGACGTCCTGAGCCAGGTCAATCTCGCGGAGGTGCTGTCGCTGCACCGTTCGCGAAAGGCGAAGGCGACAATCGTGCTCACGCCGGTGCCGAACCCCCGCGCGTACGGCCTCGTGGAGACCGACGAGGACGGGAACGTGCGGCGGTTCCTCGAGAAACCGGACGCGGACCAGATCACCTGCGACACGATCAACGCGGGCATCTACGTCCTCGAGTCCGAGACCTTCGATCGCATCCCGAAGGACACGGCCTGGTCGATCGAGCGCAGCTACTTCCCCTCGCTCGTGGAGCGCGGGGAGACGTTTGCGGCATACGTCTACCGGGGCTACTGGATCGACATCGGAACACCGGCGAAGTATTTGCAGGTTCATCGGGACATCATGGATGGCCGGTTTCTGGCCCCGCCGTTCGACACGACGGGCAGCCAACCGTGGGTGGCGCCCGACGCGCGGGTGGAGGATGGCGCTCGGCTCGAGGGCCCCTCCTTCGTTGCCTCTGGTGCGGTTATCAAACCCGGCGCACGGATCGGCCCGTACTCGGTCATCGGCCGGCACTGCCATGTCGAGGAAGACGCGTCCGTGGACGGCGGCATTCTCTGGGCGAACAGCTGGGTCGGCCGCGAAGCGACCGTCAGCGCGGCCATACTCGGCCGGCACTGTCACGTGGGCCGGAACGCGGCCGTTCCCGCGGGCGCCATCCTCGGCGACAAGTCCGTGCTGACCGACTACTCTCGCGTTTCACCCTAATCGTCAGCGAGGCTCGACGCATGGCTGTAAATCGCATTGCGGTGAATCCGGGGATCTTCAAAGCGTACGACATCAGGGGCGTTTACCCGGGCGAGGTCAACGAAGACATCGCTTACCAGATTGGCCGCGCGTTCGTGACTTACCTGGGCGCGAAGCGCATCGCGGTGTCGCGTGACATGCGGCTTTCGTCTCCTGCGATCGCGGCCGCGTTCATCGACGGCGCGCGCGACCAGGGTTGCGACGTGGTGGACTACGGGTTGATGGGAACCGACATGCTGTACTTCGCCGTGGCGCGCGATGGCCACGACGGGGGCGCACAGATCACCGCCTCGCACAATCCGAAGCAATACAACGGCATGAAACTGGTGCGCCGAGAGGCGTTCCCGCTCTCGGGAGACGCCGGCATCTCCGAGATCCGCGACATGGTGATCGGCGGGACGCTCCCGGCCAAGGCGGCGCAGCGCGGCTCGCTCACCGAGGACGACGCGCTCGAGGACTACGTGAAGCACGTCATGGCCTTCATCGATCCCGCCGTCATCAAGCCGTTCAACGTCGTCCTCGACGCGGGCAGCGGCATCGGCGGCCTGGTGGCGCCGCCGCTCTTCGACCGGCTCCCCTGCCGGACGACGCGGCTCTGTTTCGAGGTGGATGGCACGTTCCCGAACCACGAGGCCAATCCGCTCATCGAAGAGAACCGGCGAGACATCACCGAAGCCGTCGTGCGCCAGCGCGCGGATGCGGGCATCGCGTGGGATGGAGATGCCGATCGCTGTTTCTTCATCGACGGCGACGGCGAGTTCATCGCCGGGGACTTCGTCACGGCGCTGCTCGCGGAGGCCTTTCTCCTGAAGCATCCGGGCGCGAAGGTCGTCTACGACGTGCGCGCGAGCTACGCGGTGAAGGACACGGTCGCGCGCTACGGCGGCACGGCGCTCATCAACCGCGTGGGGCACGCCTTTTTCAAGCGGCGGATGCGCGAGGAGAACGCCATCTTCGGCGGCGAGGTCACGGGACACTACTACTTCCGTGACAATTTCTACGCCGACAATGGTTTCATCCCCGCGCTGCTGATTCTCGAGCTGATGTCGAAGAAGGGACAGACGCTCGCCGAGCTGCTCGAGCCCCTGCGCGCGAAGTACTTCATCTCAGGGGAGATCAACACCAAGCTGTCCGACATGCGGCTGGTGCAGGAGAAGCTCGACGCGCTGGAACTGCAGTATGCCGACGGGCGCGTGTCGAAGATGGACGGCATCTCGGTCGAGTACCCGGACTGGCACTTCAACGTCCGGCCGTCCAACACGGAGCCGCTGCTTCGGCTGAACCTGGAGGCGACGACGCCGGAGGAGATGGCGCGTCGGCGTGACGAGGTCGTAGCGTTCATAAATGGGGTCTGACCCCAATTTTACGTTTTACGTAAGTCGTAGGTGTGCTGGATTTCTCCTTACGTAAAACGTAAAATTGGGGTCAGACCCGTTTTCGAGCGGGCTTAGCATAGTGGTAATGCTCTGGCTTCCCAAGCCAGCTAGACGGGTTCGATTCCCGTAGCCCGCTCCACCCTTCGCTGCGCTCGAACCTCCTCTTACTGCACGACGAAGTTCGCGCTCATCGCGTAACTCTCGAACGGCATCCACGCATTGACGGCACTGCGGACGTTGACCTGGAACTGGTGAGTTCCCACGCCAGTCGCCGTCCAAGTGGCCGCGTTCGTCGCCCCGTACGCCCGGATCAACGTCCAGGTGCCCGCCGTGAGATTGCGATCCCAAAACTCGTACTCGAGCGTGCCACTGCCGCCGGTCGCGCTCGCCGTGAGCGTGATCGCTGTCCCTTGCGTCCGCGGTGAACCGGGGGACGCCGTAAGGGAGGACACGACCGGCGGCGGTGTCGGCGTGATCGCGAACTGGCGCGTGGTCAGGTAGCTCTCGAACATCGCGGTGGAGCCAATGGTGCGCACCCGCGCCTCGATTGCGTAGATGCCAGCCTCTGCCAGGCTCGGCGCCCACACAAAGGTATTCGACGCCGCGTAATCCCTGACCATTGTCCAGAGCCCGCTGGTCTTGCTGTAACGCCAGAACTGATACTGATAGGCGCCTGCGGGGCTTGCCGTCGCCGTCCAGGTGATTGTCGTGCCGATGCCACCCTGAACCGGTACCTGCGGGCTCGCGGTGAGCGATGCCAGCGTGACGGGAACAGCACTGGTGATCCGGAACCCGGGCGTGTCGAAGTAGCCTTCGAACGGCTGCGTCGACGTGACGCTCTTCACCCGGACGTGGATATAGCACGAGCCGACGTCGTTCGCCTGCGGCGTCCATGTGTAGGAGGCGCCGCCGACGCTGCCGTACGCCTGGACCTTGATCCAGCCCGGGTTCGCCGTGCAGTAGCGCCAGAACTCATACAGGAGCGTGCCGGTGCCGCCTGCGCCGGTAGCCGTCCACGTGATCGCCTTGCCGTACGGCTGCGGCGACGACGGGGTCACACTCACGGCTGTGATCCTGGCCGGGGCCGAGCTCGTGATTGTGAAGGGACTGGTGTCCAGATAGTCCTCGAACGGCGGCGGCGGCGTGTGCCACGAGCTCGAGCATCGCACGCGCACGTGCAGCGCGTACTGGCCGGCGTCGCCGATCGTGGCTGGCCACGTGTACGTGTTGCTCGTGCTGTAGTTCTGTACCCTGGACCAGATCCTGGTCGTGTAGCTGTACCGCCAGAACTCGTATTCAAGCGGGCCGGTCCCGCCCGTGGCCAACGCAGTCCAGGTTATCGTGGCGGGCGCCTGCACCGGCGATGCCGGGCTGGGCGTTACCGATTTCAGCATCGGGGGATCGGCGCACAGGACCTGGAACCCGGCGCTGTCGATGTAGCCCTCGTAGCGGACCGTCAACCCGACGCTGCGCACGCGCGCGTGCACGTAGCACAGGCCGATGTCACTCGGAGCCGGAGTCCACGTGAACGTATTGGTGGTGCTGTAGTCCTGCACCTTCGTCCAGCCGGGATTCGCGTAGCAGTAGCGCCAGAACTCATACTCGAGCGGCGACGCTCCCCCCGTGGCGGCCGCGGTCCACGTGACCTCGGTCCCGTAAGGCGCCGACGACGCCGATGGGGTGAGCGACGTGAACGTGGCTGGTGCGCCGATCAGGAACGTACCGCTGGTGAAGGAGGCCTCGTACGCCGTCGTCGGTGAACTCGTGCTCCGCACCCGGACCTCGAAGACATACACGCCGGAACTCGCTGGCGTCCACCATGTGACCGACGGATCGAGCGCGTAGTCGCGAACCATCGTCCATGCGGCGGAGGCGAAGTGATACTGCCAGAACTGGTACTCGAGTGGTGGCGCGCCGCCCGTTGCCGTGGCGGTCCACATGATCGGCGTGCTGACTGGTACCGGGAACGTCACCGACGGGGTCATCGATGTGATCACCACCGGCACGCCGTGCGTCACGGTCACGTCGATGGTCGCGTCGCTGTAGTTGTTTGCCGCATCGTAGGCGCGCGCCACGAGCGTGTAGGGCCCATCGGCCAGCGGCCGCGTGTCCCACAGCACGGTGTACGGCACGGCGGTGTCCGACCCGATCAGCGTCACGCCACCGAGGTAGAAGGACACCTGCGTGACGCCGTTGGCGTCGCTTGCCGTTGCCCCGAGCTCCACCACACCGGTCACGCTTCCTGGCGGCGGCGCCGTGAACGCCACCACGGGACGCGTCCGGTCGGTGTGGTCAACGAGAACAGTGATCGTCGATTCCGAGGTCAGCCCCGTGAGATCGGTCGCGACGGCCTTCAAAACGACCTGGCTGCCGTCATTGAGCTGCGTCGTGTCCCACGTCGCCTCGTACGGCTCGCTCGTGTCGATGCCCAGCGACGTCGCGCCGGCAAAGAACTGAACCTGCGCAATTCCCCGGTAGTCCTTCGCGCTGGCGCTCACGGTTTCGATGCCGGTCACAGGCGGCGTCGGGGCCCAAAGCGTCACCGTCGGCGGCGTCGTGTCCGTATGATCCACCGAGACGATCACGCGAACGGCATCCCCGATGTGCCCGGCCGCGTCCGTTCCGCGCGCGGTCAGTTCCACGACCCGCCCGCTGGGCAGAGCGTTGGTGTTCCAGAACGCCATATAAAGCGGCGTGTTATCAGAGCCGATCAGCACCCCATTCGCGAAGAAGTCGACTTTCGTACTGGTTTCATCGGTGACGAACGCGGTCAGCGGTAGCAGGCCGGTGATCTGTTGCCAGGACGGATCTTCCAGCACAACGCCCGGATTCTGTGTGTCGGTCCCGCACAGCACGTCCACGGTGCCCTGGCAGCTCGCGCTTGCGCCGTTGACGTCGTTGATCGTCAACGTGACGTCGGTCGTGGTCCCCGCGGCGTAGGGGCCGGGAGGAGACTGGACGATGGACAAAAACACGTCATCTTCCATGTCGTAGGAGCCGGCGTCGACGGACGCGTGAACGGGATTGCACGAAGGGACCGCCGTCATCTCCAGAGTGCTCCCGCACACCGCAATCGGCGGCCGATTCACACGCGTGCAGCTGCCCTTGAACAGGGGATCGGGATCCGACAGATAACGTTTGATGATGACGGACGGGTAGGTCAGGCCCAGCGGAAACGGCGGTGACGGTTCGTCGGTCCTCGTGAAGTAGCCGCCGGTGACGTCCGCGAAGTCCAGCATCGCCCCCTGGGCGTTGCCCCCGGCGGGAACGCCAGGCGGCAGCGGCGGCAGGATGGCCAGAATCCTGATGCCCTTGGCAGCCGCTTCCATGGCGCGCACGTGGGCGTTGTCGAGGTCCAGCGGCTCGGTGTAATCGCCGTCGAACCCTCCAGGCGGTGAGCTCGTCAACAGGATGATGAACTTCCGGACGTGGACGTTGCCGTTGATGGTGTCGCGGAAGACCTCGGTAAAGTCCCCCGTCTGCTTGCCTGCGGGCCGTGCGCTCGCCGGGAGCGCGTTGATGACGGTGTTGAGGGCCTCGTCGGACGCATTGGCGATCCCGGCGCCAGCCGAACCCGTCGTGAGGGCGGCAATGGCCGCCTGGAACTGGGACCGGTTGTTCGGGCTGAAATTCAGGCGGACCTGTACCGTGTCCGTGAACGTCACGAGGGCAAGCCGGTAATCCGGGCCCGCGCCCGATTCCGCATTACAGGATTGTTCGATCTGGGTGAGTATCGCCGACGCGGCGCCGAGAGAGGCCTTGAGGTCGTTGATAGCGGCCAGCATGTACGTCGTGTTGTCAACGACGAACGCGATGTCAGCCGGACCGCAGTACGTGAAACTCTGCGCGTTCGCTCGCGCGGCCGACAGCGCAATCAGCGCGGTCGTGATGAAGGCAGTAAGAAGGCGACCGGTCCAACCACGTGTTCCCATGACATCTCCCTCCCCGATGCCCCGCTGGCGCCTCTTTCGGACAGTGGGGAGTCGTCGGCTGTCCGGCGCACACACACGGATGCGGGGCGGCCCCGGAGGGCCGCCCCGCATTGATGGGAACTCGCCGGCGTCAGCCCTGGGCTGACGCCGGCTAACCGGTTACGGCGCGACCGCCGTGATCGGGAGCGACCACGGCGACTGGCCGAGCACGTTGGTCGCGGCCACCCTGTAGTAGAAGGTGGCGCCGCGTCCGACCGTGTCGGTGTAGGTCGTCACGTTCGCCCCGACCGTGAACTGCGTCAGGCCGACGGTGAAGTTCACGTCGCCGGCGCGCTGGATGATGAACCCGGACTCATTGCCCGAGTTGTCAGTCCACGTCAGCGTGATCCACGAGGCGTTGGTGTTCCTGATCGTACCGGTGTACGTCAGGTCCGCGGGCGCAAGCGGAGGTGCCACGGAGATCACGGCCACGTTCGAGTATCCGAACGAGATCGCGCCGTTCACCGCCTGGACGCGGTAGTGGTAGGTCAGACCCTGCACCGCGGTCCCGTCCGTGTAGCTGACGGCACCCGTGCCGGTCCTCGCCGGGAGCGATGCGATCGGCGCGAACACAATCAGGAGCGGGTCGGGGTTGTCCACCGCGCGCTCGATGACGAAGCCCGTCTCGTTGGTGGCCCCGTCGAGGAACGTCAGCAGCACCTGGCCCACCGCGTTGAGCGAGGCCGTCAGATTGGTCGGCGCGGGCACCGCGTTGACGGTCACCGACGGTGTGAAGTCGGAGAGGGCCGTCATCGTCGGGAAGCCCGGCGCCGTGCTGCCCACCGTGTTCGCCGCCGCCACCCTGTAGAAGTACGGCGTGAAGTCACGGCGGATCGGATCGGTGAACGTCGTCACCAGGCCAACGTTTGTGGTGACGATGTTCATCGTGAAGTTCGGATCGGTGGCGCGCTGGATCGTGTAGCCCGACAACGTCGCCGAAACCGACGCCGTCCAGGTCAGCACGACGCGGCGCTGGTTGTTGTTCCCCACGACCGTGGCGACCAGGTTCGCCGGCGGAAGCGGCGGAACCGCGAAGGAGATCGCCCGCATCATGTCGTTCTCTTCGTGGCTCAGGATGTGGCAGTGCCACACGTACTCCCAGCCGAAGTTGGCCACGTCGTTGAAGACAGTGATGTTGTTCCCGAGCGGATCGCGGTGCGTGAACCCGAGCGTCGAGCCGAGCGGCAGCGCCGGGTTCAGCGGCCGATAGCTGTTGGGAACCTCGAACGGCAGCGAGTCAGGCGCCGGCGCGATCGGCCGCAGCGCGACGATCGTGTCCTCCAGCGGGCTGATTCGCAGCGTGTCCTTCCAGCCCAGTTCCGTCGGGTGCGGCATCCGCACCATGTTGTCCCAGCCGACCCGGTTGACCAGCTGGACGTGGAACAGGTGGAAGTGGACGGGGTGCGTGTCCACGCCGTTGTGGGTGATCTTCCACAACTGCGTGCCGTCGGAGAGCGGATCGCCGATGGGCGTTCCGATCCGTGACAGCCTCACCAGCTCCGTGGATGGATCGTTGTAGCCCTGCATCACGAAGTTCTGCATGAACGCCGTCGACTGCGGCAGCTCGAGGCCCAGCTTGGAGGCCATGCGGCCGTAGTCGTCGAACGTCGCACCCATCTCGTCGTGAATCGCCTTCGGGGCCAGCGGCACCGTCACCTGTGCTCCGCCGACAGTTTCGAAGGTCGTCGCAGTGTCCGCGATTCTCACGATGCCCCACGCCGGGTAGGTCGCGGGGAACGTCTTGCCGTACGCCTCGTCGTAGGCGGACTGGCCGACGACGATCTCGTCCTGCCCGCGTTGGAACACGCCCTGGACCGGGCGCACCAACGGGTCAGCAAGCGGATCGGGTTTCCAGAACGCCATCAGGTTCGGCAGGCTGAACACCGACGGAGTCGTGATCGCCGGCTTGACGTAGACCTGCATCATCGTGCGAATGTTCGGACCGTAGCCAGGGAGCGTGGGCGGCGCACCGCCGGTGTCCTGGCGATCCGGATTCGACGTGTAGTAATCATTGCGCGGATCCAGCGCCGGGAAGGCCGCCGGAGCGTCGTTGTAGAGAATCAGCGTCTTGCCGGCGTAGGCGGTGAAGTCGACCACGACATCCGCCCGTTCCGCAGGTCCCAGCAGGAGGCCGAAGTCCGACACGTTCCCGAAGTTGAACGTCGTCGGGTCTGCGTTCCAGACGATCGGCTGGTTGGCGACAACGACCGGCATCGGCAGGAAGCCGCCCTCGGTCCCGATCATGACGAACGAGGGACCGGCGAGCGCCGGGTCGGGCACTCCGCCCTCACGGCCGTCGGCCGGCCAGGTGGGCGGGAACCCGGCCGTCGTGACGGCCGGCAGCATGCCCACTTCCGTGGGGGCGCTGTTGTAGACCGTAGCGGTGGCCGTCGCTGCGACGCCGCCCGCGATGAACGGCGGGGCAATGGTCACGGTGGGCGCGACGTACCCGCTGCCAACCGTGGTCATGTCAACCGCGATGATCTGACCGTACGTCACGCTGAGCGGATCCTGGTCCACGGTCGCCAGGGCCGTGGCGCCTTTCCCCGGACAGCCGGCGCAATCCGCGATCGTCACGACCGGCGACACATCACGCGTCGGATCGGTGTAGCCGCTGCCGCCGGTAGCCAGCACGATGCCGGAGACGATGGACGTCGCCTCGTAGAACTGCAGGTTCCAGAAGCGATCGTTCGCGGCATTCAGGATACGGAACCGGTACGCCTTCGGCTCGACTTCGAGCCTCGGATACAGCGTGCCGTTGATGACCGGCGTGTCGAGGAACCCTTCCGCGCCCCACGACGGGTTGGGCGCCGACGGGACCTCGAGCGGCTGCCACGGCGCGTTGATTGCGTCGTAGTACGGATTCGGCATCGGTCCGTACGGAATCGCCGTGGGGGGCCAGAACCACGGGCCATAGTGCCACCGGCCCATGGCGTTCATGCCGGAGGGATCGTACGGATTCTGCGCCGGCATGTAGACGTGCGGCCACCACAGGTCGCCCAGAACGGGCTGACGCAACGTCGTCGAGTTGCCCAGGCGATCGGTATACGGCGCCGCCGCTCCCGTGCCCCAGTTCCAGGTCGGGTCGCGGTAGCCGATCGTGTTCGGGTCGATGAACAGCTTCTCCTGGATGACGAGCGGGATCTGTTCCGTCGGGATCAGACCGCGGCCGACGAGGTCCTGTTCCACCGCGTCGGTGATCAGGTAGCCAGCGGCCTCTCCGATGTACACGTTCAGGCGCGTCGTGCCGGAGGCGTGGTCGTGGTAGAACATCAGCCGCGCGCTCTGGTCGTTCGTGTAGTAGAACGTCTGCGAGCCTGAACCCGCCGGGTTGGTCGGGCTCCCCGCCTTGCCAGGATTCGGCATGTCGGGGACGTTGAAGGCGCTCACGCCCTCTTTGTAGGACGTCGGCTCACCTGCCGGCGTGATCCACTGGTGCGGTGTCCCGTCGCTGATCCACGGGGTCACGCCGCCGTGCAGGTGGATGGTCGCGCGGTTCTCGGAGTAACAGATCTGGGGGACGAGCCCTGTAGCCGGGTCCTTCTTGCACAGGACGTCGGACGTTGCGGCGAAGTTCGTGTTGAGCGGCCCGGGTCCCGCTCCCATCAGCGTGTTGTCATTCGGGACGAAGAGGTTGCCGCCTGCACCCGTTGGCAGCCGGTTGGTGAACTTGATCCTGACCGGTCTCCCCTTGGTCGCGATGATGACGGGACCGAGATAGTGGGGGTCCGTCACCGGCAGGCCACCGAGTTCCTGCACGTACCCACGCAGCTTGGTGCCGCCCGTGGTGGCAGGATCCATCTTGGGACCTGTGAGCGGGGGCAGATCGGAGTGCATCTGCTCACGGTATTCAACGAGGCCGATCTCGTAGTAATCCGATCCCGGGAATGAGGCGGTGTCCGCGGTCGCGATCGGAAGGTACTGCCCGAGGTTGTTGGCTTTCCCTGCGCCGAGGCCCGGCAGCCCGTCCACGAACTTGCGGATGCCGCCGGTGATGGCGCCCGTCACCGGATCGATGACCGGCGCCGGACTGTTGGCGTAGTTCGGGACCACGCCGGAGTAGTCCGGTATCAGCTCGCCGTTCAGCCCGACGAGCAGCGACCCGTCGGCGGTTGACGGCGTCGCCGCTGCGATGCCGATCGCCGCCGCGGCATCGATCACGACCTCGCCCTTCTTGGCCTTGATGATCTTGGCCTTGAGGCGATCCGCGGCCGCCTCGCGCTCGGCCTGCTTGATCGGTTTCACGCGCGTGTGCTTGCGGCCTGCCGCATCGGTGATCACGATCTGGCGATCGCTCACCGACTGCTGCGTGGCGGTGGGCTTGGTCTGGCCGCTGGCTGTGACCCCGATCCACGGGATCAAGGCAAGCGCCCCGAGGCTCACCACCAGCCGTCTTACGAACCTATGCCTGTTCATAACTTCGGCTCCTTCGAGTATCCGCTGCCCACCATCGCGCTCGGTTGTGCCGCCCGGCACGTGGGCTTCCGCGCCGGACCGAGATCGGTTGATACCCAACGACGTGTATTACCGGACGGCGCCGTCGCCCGGTTCGCGGGCGGCCGGCGTGAATTGAAAACGGTCGATCGTCACCGCAACCAGCGCCTCTGCGGCGCCCGGAGGCTGTTCCGACCGGAGCACCCGGCCCGTACAGGCCACGTCCGCACCGGCCATGGATCCTTCGGGGCTCAGCGCGATGCGCAGCTCGAGGGAGGTCGAGGGCGCTGGCGCGTTCGCCGTCCGGATCAGCAGCCCGAGCGAGCAGATGTTCACGGTCGTTCCCTCATTCCACTGCCCCTCCGGCGATCGAAAGCGCACCGGCGCTTCGATCAGGTAGCGCGGGGCACGTCGCGCGTAGGTGCCACCTTTCGAGCTACCAGCGGTTTTCGTCATGAGGATCGCGGCGGGATCCGACAGTGGAAACCGCCATGCCTGCTGAATATGCGGCCGGGCCGGCAACTCAACAATCGGAGGAAAGTACCGCCGTGCGGAGCAGGAAGTACTGGTACCGGTAGCACGAAAGTACCGTGCACGAAGGTGGGCGATCGCGAGCGGAGATGGACGGCCCCTAAGTCACTGAGGAAGGAGGGACAACGGGGGGACAGTCACACTTTCCTGGCGATTGTCTGGAAAGTGTGACTGTCCCCCCGTTCTCTAGAAGCGGGCGCCCAGGTTCAGCGAGAAGGTCCGCCCGGGCTCGTACACCCGCACGCCGTTGCGGAACGGATCGCGCTGGTACGACAGGTGTTCGGCGTACAGCGTGTCGAACGCGTTGTCCAGCGCGGCGGTGAGGTTCAACGCGCCGAAACGGACGCCGGCACGCAGGTTCAGCGCCGCGAACGCGGGCGTCGTGGCCTCGCGGAGGTCAACGGCGACGTTGCCCTGCCGCGCCGCGCCCAGTGCTTCGGCGACGAGGTTCCACCTCGCCTGGTCGTACCGCAGCCGCACGCGAGCGCGCAGCGGCGGCATCTCCGGCAGGTCGGTCGGCAACGCCGTGCTGCCGCGGATGGTGCCGCGCACGACCGACACGTCGGCCGACGCGAACAGCGCGCGTGCGAGCGGCACCGTGACGTTCGCCTCGAGGCCGCGCACCAGCGCGTCCACGTTTGCGAAGCTGCGCGCCATCGTGTTCATGACGCCCGGCACCATCATGGTCCGGCGCTGATCGATCACCCGGATGTGGTCGTCCACGCGGTACGCGAATGCGCTCAGTCCCACGTCGACGCCGTGGGCCGTGTACCGCAGTTCTGTGTCAAGGCCCGTGTTCCGGCTTGGAGAGAGCGCAGGGTTTCCGACCCAGTCGGTGCCCATCCGCTTGAACGCGTAGAAGCGTTCCTGCTGATCGGGCACCCGCGTCGAGTGGCCGATGCCCGCCATGACCGACCACCCCCCGTCGTGACGCCAGCGCACCCTCGCGTGACCCGCGGGCAACACGTCGGTCGCACGCGTCGCAGTGGTCCCGTGATACGCGAGATACAGACCGGTGTTCGCGAGGAGCGGGTCTGCTTCGGTCACCGCGCGATCCACGCGCGCGCCGGTCTCGAGGCGCCACTGACCTGGCAGATCCGCCGCATACGAACCGAACGCGCCGATCACGTCCATCGTCACGTCCGGCAATCCCGCCTGCGGCGCGTAGCTCGCCATCGCGAGCATCGTGTTCGTATTCCAGTTCCGCCGCGAGGCCTCGAACCCGATCGACAACGGACCGCGCTGGACCTCGGTCCGGCCCCCGGCGATCGCGGTCTTCGCGCGCGTCCCCATCGAGTACTCGCGCGGCTTGTTGAGGGAGCTCGCGCGCAACTCGTCAGTCATCCAGTGGTCGACGCGCGTGTAGTACGCGTGCGCCGCCAGCGCGCTCCACCCGCCGGGCAGATCCGCGATCTCGAGCCGCGCACCGGCACGGTCCGCGTTGTCGAAGAGCGCGTCCATCTGCAGGTATGGATAGACAATCGCATCGGCTGACTGTCGTGTGTACGAGAACTGCAGGTGCGTGCCGTCCCGCGGCATGAGCGCGACGCGTCCCCACGCGGTCCACACGTCGTACACCGGCAGGTCCGCTATCAGATCCTGCCGATAGCCGCCCGTGTCGGTCAGCCGGACGCCGGCGCCGTCTTTGTACGCATCCGCCCGGCGTGTGGACGCGCCGGCGAGCGCGGCCCACCGTGAGCGGCCGAACGACGCCGCCGCCGACAGCGCCACCGTGTTCGCCGACGCGGCCGTGACGTTCGCGGATCCATGCAGCCCGCGCTGCGGCCGCTCGGTGACGACGTTCACGACGCCGGCGAGGCCCCCCTGGTTCTTCACGTCGAAGGGCCCCTTGCTGACCTCGACGCGGCTCACCTCGGCGAAGTCCACGTGGAACGCGGGAGGATCCATGTGTCCCGGACACGCGCCATCGAGACGCTGCCCGTCGATGAGGACGGTCACGTCCTTGCCCTGGAAGCCGCGCATGACGACGTCGTTGGCGATGGCCCCCTTGCGCAGCCTGGACACGCCTGGGAGCACCGCCATCGCCTCTCCGAGATCGCGGGCGCGGCTCTCGCGCATCTCGAACGCTTCGACGGTGTCGCGTCTCGCCTCGCCGACGACGCGCACCGTCTCGTAAAGCGACGCGATATCGAGCCGGACGGTGACGGATACGGACCTTCCCGCGGCGAGCATGAGGTTCTCGACGCGCTTGGGTTCGAACCCGGGGAGATCCGCCTGGACTTCGTAGCGGCCGGGCGCGAGCTGGCCGACCCGGAACTGACCGGCGTCGCTGCTGACGGCTTCCACGCTGCTGCCGGAGTCCACGTGGAGCACGCGAAGGTGGACGCCGGGCAGTCGCGCGCCGTCAGCCGCGGTCACGGTGCCGGTCAGCGTGGCCGTCGCCGGGTCAGCGGCGGCCGGTGCTGACCCTGCCGACAGCACGACGGTCGCCGCGAGAACGGTTCGAAAGATAATCGTGCGCATGACGCGCCTCCTGTAGTTCGCCATTCCTGCCTCGACTCGTTCGAGGCGTTCGCTCAGTGACCGATCACGCGAGCGGGAATGGGCGGGGAGGAGGATGTGGAACCGGACGCGCGAGCGAGGGAACACCGTCGGTCGCATCACGATCGACGCGCGCATCGGCCGAGCGCGGGACCGACGAACCGACGTCCGCGAGAACCGCCGGGTCGAGCAGCGTGAGCGGCTGCGCGGCAGGCTGAGACGAGCAGCAGACGCACGGCGCGCGCAGGCTGCCGGAGGCCGGCCGGCGCTTGCACTGGCAGCGCTTGCACATGTCGCCGCACCCTTGCACTGTTTCGAGGCAGGTTCCGGCGACTGGAAGCACGCCGCTCACGGAGGCGACGAGCAGGCAGAGGGCCAGCGTCCGCAGCGCGCGGGCGGCGGCGCGAAGCCCCCACCGCGCGCGCTGCGACGCATCCGGGCCGTTGCGCATGCCAGCACTCGCAGCCATGAGATCGGATGGACTATCGCCCCGGCCAACTCAACCGGCAATCGGAGGGGAGTACTGGTTCCTCGAAACGAAAGTACCGGTTACACCCGAATTTCGCCCAGGCCCTCACACGGAGTCGGACGGATTCTGCGCGAGGAGGCCGGCGCCCGCCGGCACGGCCGTGGCCTGGTGCTTCACCTCCGAGTGCCACTTCCAGATTTCGTAGATCGCGGGATACACGACGAGCTCGAGCAGGAAGGACGTCAGGATCCCCCCCACCATCGGGGCCGCGATGCGCTTCCAGACGTCGGACCCGGTTCCCGTCGCCCACATGATCGGGATGAAGCCGATGACCGTGGTCGCCATCGTCATGAACTTGGGTCGCAGGCGCTTCGCGGCGCCGTGCACCACCGCCTCCTGCAGGTCCGCGAGCGATCGCAGGCGCCCTTCCCGCCTGGCCTTCTCGTACGCGAGATCGAGATAGAGGAGCATGAACACGCCGGTCTCGGCGTCGACGCCCATCAGCGCGATCAGGCCGACCCACACCGCGACGCTCATGTTGTAGCCGAGGATGTACAGGTACCAGACCGCGCCGATAACCGAGAACGGCACGGCGAGCGAGACGATCGCGGTCTTCGCCATGGAGCGGGTGCTCATATAGAGCAGCAGCAGCACGGCGAAGAGCGTGAACGGGACGATGTACATCAGCCGGTCGCGGACGCGCGCCATCGCCTCGTACTGCCCGCTCCAGAGGACGGCATAGCCGGCCGGCAGCGCGACCTGTTCCTCGATCAACCCGCGCGCCTCGCTGACGTAGCCGCTGATGTCGCGGCCCGCCACGTCGATGAAGACGTACCCGGTCAGCAGCCCGTCTTCGTTGCGAATCATCGCGGGCCCGCTCGCGACCTTGATCGACGCGAGGTTGCCCAGCGGAATCTGCCGCTGCCCTTCCGATGCGGGCACGAGCACGCGGCTGAGCGCGTCCAGGTCGGAGCGGAAGTCGCGCATGTAGCGCACGTTCACCGGGTACCGCTCGCGCCCTTCGATCGTCGTCGTCACGTTCTCGCCGCCGATGGCGTTCTGCACGACCGCCTGCGCCTCGTCGATGCTGAGGCCGTAGCGCGCGAGCGCGTCGCGGTTCCACTCGATGTCCAGGAAGAAGCCTCCGCCCGTCCGCTCGGCAAAGACGTTCCGCGTTCCGGGCACCGAGGGGAGCAGCATCTCGATGCGGCTCCCGATCTCCTCGATCACCTTGTAGTCGGCCCCCGAGACCTTCAGGCCGACCGGCGTCCGGATACCGGTGGTGAGCATGTCGATGCGCGCCTTGATCGGCATGGTCCACGCGTTGGAGACCCCCGGGAACGTGAGCGCCTCGTTCAACTGGTTGACCAGTTCGTCCTGCGAGATGTGGTCCGGCGTGATGTGCCGGAAGATCGCCTTCATCCACTCCGGCGCCCAGCCCGAGTACCAGGTGTCCACGCGCCGCCACTCGGAGGTCGGCTTCAGCGTGATCACCGTCTCCAGCATCGACAGCGGCGCGGGATCGGTGCTGGTTTCGGCCCGTCCCGCCTTGCCGAGCACGCGGTCCACTTCCGGGAACTGCCGGATGGCGCGGTCGCTCACCTGCAGCAGTTTCTGCGCTTCGCTGATCGAAATGCCCGGCGTGGTGGTCGGCATGTAGAAGAGCGAGCCCTCGTCGAGCGGCGGCATGAACTCGGAGCCGAGGCGCATGAACACGGGCACCGTGATCAGGATCAGGACGAACGACGTGCCGATGACCGTCCACTTCCAGCGCAGGGACCAGCGCACGACCGGCTCGTACACGCGGATCAGGAAGCGGCTGATCGGATGGTCGTCCTCGGACCGGATCCGGCCGACGAGCACCGCGCTGGTCATCCGCGCCAGCCACGCCGGCCGGAACGTAAACCGGCGGAACCGCGTGAAGGCGAGACGCAGGGCCGGGTCGAGCGTGATCGCGAGGCACGCGGCCACGATCATCGCGAGCGTCTTCGTGTAGGCAAGGGGCTTGAACATCCGCCCCTCCTGCGCCTCGAGCGTGAGGATCGGCAGGAAGGACACCGCGATCACCAGCAGCGCGAAGAAGCTGGCGGGCGCGACCTCTTTCACCGCCTCGAGGATGATCGCCCGGTGCTCCACGCGTGTGCCGCTGCGCGCGGCCTCTTCGAGCTTCTTGTGCGTCTGCTCGACGACAACGATCGCTGCGTCCACCAACTCGCCCATCGCGATGGCGATGCCGCCGAGCGACATGATGTTGGCTGTGATGCCCATCGCGCGGAACGGGATGAACGACACGAGGACCGCGACCGGAATCGTGATGAGCGGAATGATCGCGCTCGGCACGTGCCACAGGAACAGCAGCACGATGAAGCCGACCGTCAGCATCACTTCGATGAGCGTCTCGGTGACGTTGTCGATCGCCCGGCGGATCAGCACGGACCGGTCGTAGATGGGGACGATCTCCATCCCCTCGGGCAGCCCGGGCGATATCTGCCGGATGCGCTCCTTCACGCGGTCGATGACGTCGAGCGCGTTCTCCCCGTGCCGCATCACGATGATCCCGGACACGGCTTCGCCGGCGCCGTCCAGGTCGGAGACGCCGCGCCGGAGGTCGGGGCCGACGGTGACCTGCCCGATGTCGCGGATGCGGATCGGCGTGCCGCTCTCGCTCGCCGACACGACGATACTCTCGAAGTCCGCGATGGAGCGCGCGTATCCGCGGCCGCGAATCATGTACTCGGTGCCGCCGAATTCGATGAGGCGCCCGCCGGTCTCCGTATTACCGCCGCGCACCGCTTCGACGACGCGCTGGATGGAGAGCCCGTAATTGCGCAACCGGTTCGGATCGACGTTCACCTGGTACTGCCGGCCGAACCCGCCGAGCGAGGCCACCTCGGAGACGCCCGGGACCGCTTTCAGGTAGTAGCGCAGATACCAGTCCTGGTACGACCGGAGATCCGCCAGGCTGTGCCGGCCGGATCGGTCCACGAGCGCGTACTGGTAGACCCACCCAAGTCCGGTCGCGTCGGGTCCGAGCTCCGTCTTGGCATCGGCAGGCAATCGCGACAGAACGCCCGAGAGGTACTCGAGGGTGCGCGTCCGGGCCCAGTAGATGTCGGTGCCGTCCTCGAAGATGACGTAGATGAACGAGTACCCGAAGTCGGAGAAGCCGCGGACGGCGCGGACGTGCGGCGCGCCGAGCATCGCGCTCACGATCGGGTACGTCACCTGCGCGTCGACGAGGTCGGGGCTGCGGTCCCAACGCGAGTAGACGATGACCTGCGTGTCGCTGAGGTCCGGGATCGCGTCCACCGGCACGTTCCGAAGCGACCACGCGCCGATCACCGCCGAGGCCGCGACGAGCAGCAGCACGAGGAACCGGTTCCGGGCCGAAAAGTCGATGATGCGGGTGATCATGGGGTTACCGGGTGGGATCCTCCGGCGCCGACCCCTTCACGTATCGGCCGGGGTCTTTGGCGAACGACTCCTTGCATTCGTCGGCGCAGAAGTAGTACGTGCGGCCGCCGTGTTTCAGGCTGCGGCCGGCTGCGGCGGCCCGCTGCTCGTCCACCTGCATGCCGCAGACGGGATCCTCGGCAGCGGCGCTGACGATGCCCTGCGCGGCGGCCTTCATGCGGCTCTCCGAGTCGATCAGGAACGTGCCGGAGATCACGATCCGCTCGCCCGGCATTACGCCCCGGATGATTTCGACCTGGTCCCCGATGCGCCATCCCGTCTCGACCTGCCGCGGCTCGAAATAGCCGCCGCCCTTCTCCACGAAAACGGTCTTGCGCAGGCCCGAGTCGACGATAGAGTCGGCGGGCACCGCGAGCGTTGGAGGCAGGTCGATCTCGAACTCGACGTCCACAAACATGCCCGGCTTGAGCATGAAATCGGGGTTGCTCGTTTCGAGCCTCACCTTGAGCGTGAGGCTGCCCTCGTCGAAGATTGGCTCCGCCGGGCTCACCTTCGCAGAGAGCGTCCGGCTGACCTGCGGCGCGGTGACGCGCGCCGTCACGCCCGGCCGGATGAACGGCAACTGGTGCTGGTAGACGTCCGCCAGGACCCAGACCTGTCGCAGGTCCGCGATCCGGTAGAACTCGAAGCCACGGTCGAACCGCAGCCCGAGCGACACGTTGCGCTGCAGGACGAAACCGCTGACCGGCGCCGTGATGTAGATGTCCTGCACGAGCTCCCGTTTCTTCGCCATCTGCGCGAGCTGCTCCTCGGACACGCCGAGGTTGCGCAGTGCGTCGGCAAAGCGCTGGACGCCTTCGACCACACGCGCCTCATTGAACGACTGCACCGGGAGCTGCTGGCTCGAAACGCGGTTGACGGTCTCGAGCCCCGTGTAATACGACTGCTGCGCGGTCACGAACTCGGGCGCGTAGAACGACGCGAGGATCTCGTTCTTCCTGACGAAGCTCCCGCTCGTGGCCGCCTTCACGTCGCGAATCCAGCCGCTCACGCCCGCGACGATCGGATAGGTCGCGTTCTCGCTGGCGGCGATGCGCCCCGTCGTGCGCAGCAGCCGCATGCCGGACACGCGTTCGGCAACGCCGAGCCTGACGCCCACCGCCTGCTGGCGCTCGGCGCTCACCTGCACGGCGCCCGGCGGCAGCGAGGCGCCGGGAGCGCTGCCGCCCGCCGCGCCGGCGCGCACCCGCTCCAGCCGCATGCCGCAGGACGGACAGTCGCCCGGGTGATCGGACCGATACTGCGGATGCATCGGGCAGGCGTAGACGACTTTCTCTTCGCTCGCCGCCGGTGTCGCCTCGCGAGTCGTCCACCACGCGCCGCCCGTGAACGACACCACCGCGACCGCCAGCGCCGCGGGCAGCGACCAGAATCTGCTCATCGCGGCGCCCTCGTGGCGGTTCCGTTGGGCACAGCGCCGGCAGACAGGTGCGACAGCAGCTTGTGGTGGATCGCGAACAGTGCCAGCTCGAGCCGGTTGGAGACGCCGATCTTGTCGTAGATGTGCGACAGGTGGTTCTTGACGGTCTGCTCCGAGAGGCCGAGCTGTTCAGAGATGTCGCGGTTCGTCGCGCCGTCCACGACCGCGGCGATGACCTGGATCTCGCGCCGCGTGAGCGTCTCGACCGGAGCCGGCATCCGCGGCTCCCCCACCTCGCGCAGCGCCTCGATGAGATCGGGCAGACGATCGTGGCCGAACCAGTACTCCCCCGCCATCACGGACCTGATGCACTTGTGGAGGAGCGGCGTCGCGGAGTGCTTCAGAACGAGCCCGCGCGCGCCGAGCTGCAGCGCCTCGAGCATGTGCTCCTTCTCCGCGCCGGCGGTGAGCAGAATCACTTTCACTTTCCCGCTCTCACCGCGCAGCGCGCGCAGCACGTCGAGCCCCGAGCCGTCCGGCATGCCCATGTCGAGGAGCAGTATGTCGGGCGAGAGCTGCGCCACCACTCGCAAGGCCTCGGTCCCGGAGCCCGCCTCGCCCACGACCTGGAAGCCGGGCTCGCTCTCGAGCAGGCGGCGCAGCCCGTCGCGGAAAATTGGATGATCGTCGGCGGTGACGATGCGTATCATCTGCATGGCCTACTTCGACTCCGCTGTTTGACGCGGGAACGTCATCTCCAGGCGAGTGCCGGACGACGATGACTCCACGTCCAGCATTCCGCCGAGAGCGGCAACCCGCTCCCGAATGACACGCGGCCCCGTGCCGGGCGTCTCCATCTGTTCGTGCCGCAATCGACCGTTGAATCCGAGCCCACGGCCGTTGTCCTCGACGATCAGCGCCCAGGCGCACACGTCCGCTTCGACGCGAACGACCACGCGCGTCGCGCCGCTGTGCCGGCGGACGTTGAACAGCGCTTCCTGGACGATGCGCATCAGCTCCGAGCACTGGCGCGGCGTGAGGCTGAGCCGATCGACCGTCCAGTCAAGCCGGGCGTCGATGTCCGCGGTGCGACCGAACCTTCCCACGAGATCCGCGAGCTCGCCGGGAAGCCCGCGCGCGTCCACGTTCGCCGTGCGAAGGCGCTGCATCAGCTCGCGGAGCTCGATCGCCTCTCCGTGGAGCAGGTCCCGCAACTCGCCCAGGTCCGGGGCGACAGCGGGCGCCAGCCTCTCCGCGCTCCGCCGCAGCACGTCCACGCGCATCTCGAGACCCGCGAGCGACTGGAGCACGCCGTCGTGGAGCTCGCGCGAGATGCGCGCCCGCTCCAGCGACTCGGCGCGAGAGCGAAGCCGCCGGAGCAGGTAGAGCGTCTCGAGTCCGGGACCCACCTGCCGGACGATCGTCTGCAGAAACCGGAGACGCCACTCCCCCCCGGGCCAGCGTTCCGGGTCGAGCAGGTACAGCTGACCGGCCCACACACCCGGGGCGGCGATTGCCACCGTGACCAGCCGTCTCCACGGGCACGACCCGACAGCCGGCGGAACCGGAAACGCCGCCTTGATCGCCGCGCCTCGCGCGTCGAGCGCCGTCGAGACCAGGGCGGGGCCCTTGTCGCGGTGCGCACGGCGCAACTCGCACGCCGACACCGCCAGCGAGGGCTCGGGCATCCAGGCCGAGGCGTCGTGTCGAAGCAGCGGTGTGTGCGACACGGCGGCGTCGGCGCCGGGCCGCCAGCTAGCGTGCCAGAGTGACAAGGCGCGGGTCTCCGCCTCCTCGACCGCCAGCAGCGCTTCCTGCGCGGCGAACACCTCGAGCAGGCGGCCGAGCATGGTGCGAACAGCCGGACCGAGTCGCGGCGCGCGGCTGACACGGGCGACGAGGTCGGCCACGGCGAGCGCCTCGAACCGCGATCGCCGTTGCCGCTCGGAAAGCACGCCGAACAGCACCCCGATTCCGATGCCGATATACGCCAGGCGCACGACGAAGAGGTCGAGGTGCACCGGCGCGGGCGTCACGCCGGCGCGGGCCGCGACCGCCTGCCCGGTGGCCACCACGACGACGATCGCCGCGTCGCGGAGCGTGCCCCGCACGCCCTCGCGGAACGAGCTCGCGGCGAGCACGAACGCGAAGAACGGAAAGATGTTGCTGCTCGTGCCGCCCGTCAGCGTCGTCGCGATCGTCGCCCACAGGATGTCGACGGCGTGGAGCCTGCCGGCGTGGCCGACAATCCAGCGAGAACGTGTCCCGCTCGCGGCGAACACGATCGCGGCGTAGAACAGGTACACGCCGACGAACCATTCGATCGCCGTGGAGTGGCCCGGGTCCAGCGCCGTCGCGACGCTCAGCACGAAGACGGCGAGAAAGCGTGCACCGGCCAGGAGCCGTTCGTCCGACGCGCGTTGCTGCGCAGCGCCGGGCGTGTCGGCGTACGCGGCGCGCGCGTAGATCCCTTGCGCGGCCGCGCGGTGCGGTACCGACCTGCGGAGCGGCCGTACAAGCCTCCCTGGCGCAGCGTCGTCGCGTAGGCGCTCGCGGGGAGTCGAGGCTACGTCGAACACCGAATGGGCTCCTGCGATGAACCGAGCTTCGCCGACCTTCGGCACGCCGATCAGCGGCCCGGGGGAGTTTTTGACAAGAAATCGATGCGAGGAACCGAGCAAAACGGGTGCCCGGGGCCGGGCTGACAGCACGCCCGGCGCGGGATGGGGGTCCCCTGTTTCAGGCGCAAATTTCAACAACGGAGAGGCAAGAGCGGCGAAATCTCAGCAGCGCTACCGAAAACCCGGCAATCCGCGGGCCGCTGCACAATTCAACGCACGACGCGGAAAGGGAGCAGCGTCCGGATCTCTTGGTCGGCGTGACGTTTGGTGAGCTCCAGGAGGTAGTCACCGTTGACCAGGGGCGCAAGCGAAAGCGTCCCCGCCATCCATCGGCTCCCCTCGACGGTCTCCTCCGTTACCGAGGGGGACAACTGCATCGCGTTGCCGTTCCGGTCGAGGGCGCGCGCTGCGGCGGGCGACTCGCCGGCGGCAAGAGGCCATCGATACCTCAGTTCCTCGGTCCGGAAGAAACGGAAGTCGGCCGCGGCGCGTGGAGGCGCCGTTCCCACCCGGCGCAGCAGCAACGGTTCGTCCGCCTCCGGAGCGATTTCCACGCCCACGGGCGGGACCCCTTCGGCTTCTGCGCGAACCTGGACGCGCGCGGGCGTCTTCGCGGCAGCGTCGAGGGGCAGCCGCAGAAGGAAGGCACGCTCGCCCGCCGATAACTGCTGGCGTCCGACACCGACCGTGTTCCCCGCGGCATCGACCGCCACGATCGAGACACGCCCGCCACGCGCCCAACCGGGCGCGCGCGCTGCCGCCGCCGGCAACTCTCCCGCAACCCACAGCGGTCCGCCGGACTGGTGAACGGCGTGGACGTACAGCCCGGCGTCCGGGCGAATCAGGGCGAGCCGGTTCAGCGCCTGTGCCGCAGCGTTGCTCCTCGCCGCGGCCGCCGTCGTGTCGCTCGTCGCGGCCGCGGCAACGCCGCGCGCCACCTCTTCCCTCGTCGCGGCGCGGTATCCCTTGCGCGCGCGCACGTCGAGCCCGGGGCGCTTCACGCGCACGGTGATGCGCCGGTACTTGCCATCGAGCGAAGCGTTCGTGGAGTAGTACCCGAACAGGTAGTAGGAAGTCAGGTCGGCGGTGACGCGGCGGAGCCCTGCCGAGAGATCGTTGGTATCGACGATCGCGAGGCCGTCGGTCTCCGACGCCAGCGTGCGCAGCGTCGTGAGACGCGCGCGGAGAATCTGCGCGTCGATCGCGAGCGGCAAGGGCGGCCGGGGACCGATGGGTGAATCGAACACCACGAGGCCGCGCGGATCGATCGGGTAGAAGCTGACGTTCCCGCGGTTGGCGTCCTGCATGAGGTCCATGAAGGTCTGCCAATTGTCGACGTGCGCCAAGTCGAAGCGGTGACGCTCGCACAGCGTTCTCTGCTGTCCCGTCCTCGGATCGTCGCCCGATGTCAGGCGACCGCCAGGCCCGATGACAATGTGCGGCGGCGGGGGAGGTTGCGCCGTGCCGCTCGGATCACCCTTCATCACCAGCGGGCGCGCGAGCGCCTGGTTCTGCCGGTACAACTGCCACCCGGCCGAGAACATGAGCACCGCTTTGCGTTCTTCGCGGAGCCCGCGGAGGTGGATCACGAGATCGGTCAGCGCATCGAGCGCCAGTTTCTCGCGCCGGCGGTCGATCATCTCATACACGATCTGCTCGCCGCCGACGTACGGCAGGTAGCACGACTCGTACATCTGTTCGTCAGGGTCCTGCAGCAGCGTGTCGCGGCGGCCCCAATACCAGTACTTCTCCAGCTGCTCTTCGATGAGTGCCGTCTTGCGCCCCAGGATCAGCTCCGACGGGCTGTGCCTCGACGTGATCAGGCCGACGAGGTCGTCAGCGCCGATCACCTCGGAGAGGAGGCGAGCAAGCGCCGTCTTGAGCCGGTGCGATCCGTCGACCGGTACATGGTCGATGTCCAGAAACAACACGAAGACCCGGCTGCGCGGATCGCCGGCCATCTGGTTCGCGGCCTGCTGGTTGTTGGGCTCGACGCGCGCGGCCTGCGGCCCGGCCGGTCGCACCCGCACGTGCTCGAAGGCCTCGATCTTCTGGGCCACACCGTCCTCGAGAAGCTGGAAGTCAGTCGCGATGAGGTCTTCGACGGGAACGCCGTCGCGAGTCACGAACGCATCGACCCTGATGTAGTTGGCCTCCGACCGGAACGTCGGTTGAGAGGGGCGGGTCTCCTGCTGCGCGGCGCCAAGCGCAAGGGACGCGCTCGCGGCGACGACGAGCGCGACGGCGTGGTGTCTCACGAAATGCTCCGGGCAGTGGGCAGGCTGGCGTGGTCAGTGTATCGCAATGTTTTAGGACGCCGCTGTCGAACCTAATGCAACTCGTTCCAGGTCGGTCCATTCGCGAACTGCAGAGGCGTGGCGCACAAAGCGTTGAGCCGTCTCAGCTTCGTGCTCCACCTCGGTCTCGGAGACGCGTGGCAGCCAGGTTGCTGCATCCGGCTTGCTTCATCGAGCCATGGCTGGAGGACTGTATGTTTTCATCACGATCCGATGAGTGGACAGTCGCACGATGGCGCGAGCCGAACGTGCCCAAGGTCCCACTGGATTTCCTCGAGCCCGGCCCCGACGGTGATGAGGACGGACGGACGCCTCTCTGGAAAGACCTGACGATCGCCTCCGGCCTGGCGCTGGCATTGTGGGCCGTCGCTGCCGTGCTGTTTCTGGGGTAGTTACGCGCCCTTTTGCCGTTTGGCCTTCCTGACATTCGGCCTTGACGCATTCGGCCTTCCGCATTCGGCCTTCGGCATTGAATTGATTGGTCGGGATGGCGGGATTCGAACCCGCGACCCCCAGACCCCCAGTCTGGTGCGCTAGCCAGGCTGCGCTACATCCCGATCCGACACGAACTCGATTCCCTCGCGTCCGGCTGGCGCCGGGCGCTCAGGAGTTCCGCCGCGCGCGGCCGTTGCGTGGCCGCGGCCTGGCGGACGCCTTGGCGGGTTTCCCGCGGCCGGAGCGGGCGGGGGCTCCCGCTTCGGCATTGAGCTCGAACACCGGCGCGCGCCGCTCGCGCCCGTGATCGAGCATCTCGAGCAGCGACTTGAGCGCGCCGCGCAGCTGTTTGAGCTGTTCCTTCAACCCCGAGTCGGCGCCCGCGCCCGCCGCCTTCCCGCGAGGAGCGGGAGGCGGCGCAACCTCCTCTATTTCCGGGAGCGCCGCGCGTTCCTCTTCCAGCCGCCGCCGCGCGCCCGCGAGCGTGAGCCCCTCAACGAACAACAGGTGCTTCAGCCGCAACACGCGCTCGAGATCGTGCCGGCGGTATACGCGCCCCGGTGAACCGGGACGGGTCACCCCGAGATCCGGAAACTCCGCCTCCCACGAACGCAGGACGTAGGGCTGGAGCTGCGCGATCTCGCAGACCTCAAGCGGCTTGAACAGGGACCTGTTCGGGACTTCCGCGATGGTCATCGGACGACTTTTGGCAGTATATCAGGCTTCGGCCTTCGCCGAGGCAGCTGCGGACGGTGGAAGCGCCTCGCCCGGTTTCATGCGGAAGCGCATCTCGCGCGCCAGGTCTCGCATCCCAACGTCTGCCGCGTGTATGACGTCGACGAGGACGGCGGGCAGAGGTTCCTCTCCATGGAGTACATCGACGGCGAGGATCTCGCGTCGCTGCTCCGCCGAATCGGGGCCTGCCAGCAAAAAGGGTTCAGACCCCATTTTTACGGTTTACGTGAGCGCCGTGGGAGAGTGCGGGCGCTTACGCAAATCGTAAAAATGGGGTCTGACCCCATTTACCCCCGCCGCCGCACGTGGATCCTCACCGGCGTGCCGAGCAGCCCGAACGACTCGCGCAGCCTGTTGACCAGGAAGCGCTCGTACGAGAAATGGAACGTCGTTGCCACGTTCGTGAAGAACACGAACGTCGGAGGCTTCACAGCGGTCTGCGCGGCGTACAGGATCCGCACTTCGCGCTTCCCTGGGCTGGCGGGCGGGTGCGTCGCGGTGATCGCCTTGATGAAGCGATTCAGCTCTCCAGTGGGGATGCGCGTCGCCCGTGCCGCCGCGACGCGATCCACCATCTCGAGCAGCTTAGGCGCGCGCTCGCCGGTGAGCGCCGAGATGTGCAGCACGGGCGCGTACTCGAGGAACTTCAGCTGAAAGCGCAGGCGGTCGTCGAACTCCTTCGAGTAGTCGGGACCGCGCCCTTTCACGAGATCCCACTTGTTCGCGGCGACGATCACGCCGCACCCCGCTTTTTCGACCTCGCCCGCGATCGCGCCGTCCTGGTCGGTCGCCCCCTCGGTCGCGTCGATCACCACCACAGCGACGTCGGCTCGCTCGATGGCGCGACGCGCGACCAGGACACTCACCGACTCGAGTTGCCCCGATCGGGCGACCCGGCCGGGACGGCGGATACCGGCTGTGTCCACCAGCCGGAAGCGGCGCCGGTTCCAGCGGAGGACCGCGTCGACCGCGTCGCGCGTGGTGCCCGGCATTTCGCTCACCATCGCGCGCTCCTCGCGCAGCAGCCGGTTCAACAGCGATGACTTCCCCACGTTCGGCCGGCCGACGATCGCGACAGAGATCTCCGCTTCCTCGGCGGGGGTCTCATCCTCCGTTCGGACCACGCGCCTCGCGGGAAGGCGCTTGAGCACCTCGTCGAGCAGATCGCCGATCCCCTCGCCGGGTTCGGCCGCGATCTCGAGGACCGGCTCGAACCCGAACTGGTAGAACTCGACGATCCGCCCGCGGGCGCGGCGATCGTCTGTCTTGTTCACGGCGACGATGACCGGCTTGCCCGCCTCGTGGAGCGCCTGCGCGATGTCCTGGTCCCCCGGAACGACCCCCTCGCGGCCGTCCACCAAGAAGACGACCACGTCCCCCGCCGTGATCGCACGCCGGCCCCCCGCGACGACCAGGTCATGCAGCGGGTCCTCACTCTGGCCGAACATCCCGCCGGTATCCACGAGCGAGAACGCGGTGCCCTGCCATTCCGCGGGCTGGGTAATCACGTCTCGCGTGGTGCCGGCCACGGCCGTGACGATAGCTCGACGGGTCCCGGTGATGCGGTTGAAGAGCGTACTCTTGCCGACATTGGGCCGTCCCACCAGCACGACCGCAGGCCGGCGTTTCAAGGCCATCCCGCGGCGCTCAGAAATTGCGACTTAGACGCGGACTTGACAGCGTAAGTGATTGTCCTTATGCTATTTATCACTTCCGAGGAGCGGCTAAGCATGATCAAAGTCGACATCGTCAACGAGGTGTCGCGCGTGGCCGACATCACCAAGGTGAAGGCTGAGGTTGCCGTCGATGCCGTGTTCGATGCGATGCGGTTGTCGATGCAGCGGGGCGAGCGAATCGAGCTCCGCGGCTTCGGCGTCTTCCAGGTGAAGCCGCGCAAGCGGGGCATCGGCCGCAACCCGCGCACAGGGAAGGAAGTCCGTATTCCGCCGGGACGGACCATTCGCTTCAAACCGGGCAAGGAGCTCCAGAACATCGGCGGCTAGCCTTCCACGTGTCCACAGAATACCCGCCAAGCCAGCCCCCGGCGCGCGACCTGCCGTGGCCGGAAGTTGAACCTGTCGCACCAGTCGCGCAACCAGCGGCCTGGCCCGCGCTGCGCTTCCGCCACCGATACTGGGTGCACATCCTGCTGCTGCTCGTGACGCTGTTCACGACGACTTTTGTCGGCGCGCTGCACTACCTGAGTTTCCTGTCCAACTTCGGTTCGCGCGGAGTCGGCGTGAGTCTCGGCGGGTTCCTCGGCTACATGTGGCCGCACGGCCTGTGGTACAGCGGCACGCTGCTGTTGATTCTCGGCGCGCATGAGATGGGACACTATCTCATGTGCCGGTACCATCGCGTGGACGCCACGCTGCCTTATTTTCTGCCGGCGCCCATTCCGCTGACCGGCACCATCGGCGCGTTCATCCGCATTCGCGAGGCGTTTCCGAACCGCAGGATCCTGTTCGACATCGGCGTCGCGGGGCCGCTCGCCGGCTTTGCCCTGCTGCTGCCGGCGCTGTTCCTGGGGCTCGCGATGTCCACCGTCGCGCCGCTGCCCGCCGACTTCGTCGGCTGGGAGCTCGGTGAGCCGCTGCTCTTCCGCCTCGCGACACGGCTGGTGTGGGGCACCGTGAGCGACGGCTACTCGATCAACCTGCACCCGATGGCGTTCGCGGCCTGGTTCGGCCTGCTCGCGACGGCGCTGAACCTGCTGCCGTTCGGGCAGCTCGATGGCGGGCACATTTCCTATTCGGCGCTCGGGCGACGCGCGACGCTCATCTCGCTGCTGACCGTCGCCGTCGCCGTGACGCTGACGTTCGTCTCCTCGAGCTGGTTCATGATGACACTCATGATGCTGGCGATGCTGATCGCTTTCGGCCCGCGCCATCCGAGCGTCCTCGATGAATCGATCCAGCTCGATCCCGGGCGGCAGGCGATTGCCCTGCTTTCCGCGGTGATTTTCATCCTCTCCTTCACGCCCGTGCCGATCGAGGTGTTCACGCTGAGCAGCTAGAGCACCGTGAGGGGATCCACGTCGACGACGATCTTCCGCCGGTGCGCCCTGAGGTGTTCAAGCGCACCGACGAGCGCCGTGCGCATCACGCGGCGGTTCGTTCCCTTGATGAAGAACTGCACGCGGTGCTCGCCGCGCAGGCGGCTGAGCGGCGCGGTGGCGGGGCCGAGCACGCGCAGGTCGTAGGGGCCGGTCCGGACGCGCCGGGCGAGATCGGTGGCCGTGGTCAACGCGTCGGCGAGCGAGGCGCCCCTCACGATCGTGTTGATCAGCGCGACCGCCGGCGGGTACCGCATGGCCCGCCGGAACCGGAGCTCCTCCTGGAAGAACGCCTCGTAATCCTGGCGGCAGGCGTGGCGGATGCTGTAATGCGCCGGGAACAGCGTCTGGACGATCGCGACGCCCGGCGCCTCGCCGCGGCCGGCGCGCCCGGCGACCTGCGTGAGCAGCTGAAACGTGCGCTCCGCGGCGCGGAAGTCCGCGAGGCCCAATCCGACGTCGGCCGAGACGACACCGACCAGCGTCACCCGCGGAAAGTCATGCCCCTTTGCGACCATCTGCGTACCGACGAGCACGTCGATATCGCCGGCCGCGAACCGCGAGAGCAGCGCGGTGATGGCCCCGCGGCGACGCACGGTGTCGCGGTCGAGCCGCGCGACGCGCGCGCCGGGCAGCGCGCGTTTCACCTCGGCTTCGACGCGCTCGGTGCCGAACCCCACGTGATCCAGGTAGGGCGCCGCGCAGGCCGGGCACTGCTTCGGGACGGTCATCGAGTAGTTGCAGTAGTGACAGCGGGCCCGCCGCGATTGCAGGTGCACGGTGAGCGAGACGCTGCAGTTCGGGCATTCGGCGGTCCCGCCGCACTGCCGGCAGAACACCGCGGCCGCGTAGCCGCGCCGGTTCAACAGCACGACCGCCTGCTCCCCCCTCGCATGCGTCTGCTGAAGCGCTGCCGCCAGCGCGCGGCTCAGCACGACGTCCGGCCCTTCGCTGGCCAGCTCCTCGCGCATGTCCACGATCTCGACGTCCGCCAGCGGGCGGTCGAGCACGCGCCGCTGCAGCACGATCTTCTCGTAGCGCCCCTTCTCGGCGTTGGAGTAGCTCTCCATCGACGGCGTCGCCGAACCGAGCACCACGAGCGCCCCGGCCTGCCGTCCGCGAACGAGCGCCACGTCGCGCCCGTTATAGCGCGGCGTCTCGTCCTGCTTATAGGACCCGTCGTGCTCCTCGTCCACGACGATGAGCCCGATGTCCGGAAGCGGGGCGAACACGGCCGACCGCGTGCCCACCGCCACGTCGATCGCGCCCGATCGAATGCGGTGCCACTGGTCGTGCCGCTCGCCGTCGGAAAGACCGCTGTGCTGGATCGCGACGCGATCGCCGAACGCGGCGCGGAAACGGGCCGCGACGGCGGGGGTGAGCGCGATTTCCGGCACGAGCATCAGCACGCGCCGCCCGTGCGAGAGGCTGCGCCGCGCCAGCCGCAGGTACACCTCTGTCTTGCCGCTGCCCGTCACGCCGTAGAGGAGCGCGGCGTGGAACGCGTGCGCGCGCAGCCGCGGCTCCAGCCGTTCCACGGCGCGTGCCTGCTCGCCCGTCAGCTCCAGTTCGTTCGACCCGGCGATCGCGAGGGCGTTGGCATCCCAGGGGTCGCGCTCCAGGCGCCGCGTGCGCACCGCCACCAGACCGCGTGAGGCGAGACGCCCAACGGTGTCAGCGTCGATCCCGCGCTCCGCGAGCTCCCGGAACGACATCCCCTCCGGCGCGCCACGGAGCGCCGCGATCGCCTCGAGCTGACGCGGCCCCAGACGCGGGTGCGCGCCGGCGTCGAGTCCCTGCGCGGTGATCGCGGCAATCTTCTCGACGCGAAACGCGTCTGCCCTGCCGACGAGCGGCTGCTCGACCTCGATCAGCCCGGACGCGGCCAATGCGTTGACGAGCGCGTGAAGGCCCTTCGGCGGCGCGCCGGCCGACAGCCTCCGGGCGATCCTGGCCAGCGCCTCCGGCCTGCCCGGCTCCAGTAGCCTCAGCACGCGCACGGACGCGCCGCGCGGCAGACCGCCGCGGGCGAGCGCCTCGCGCCCGGCGTCGGTGATCCGAAGGCGGCGCTCGCTTTCGATGGACGCGCCCGGCGGCATCGCGGCGGCGAGCGCTTCCCCCGGGGGGCTGACGTAATACTCCGCGACCCACAGCGCGAGCTTCACCACGTCGGCTGGAAGGAATGGAGACGCATCGAGGACGTCGGCGAGCGGCTTGACGTCGCGGGCGCTGTCCTCTGCGCTCGCGGCGCCAACGATGACGCCGGTCAGCGTGCGCGCGCCGACCGGGACGAGCGCGCGGGCGCCGACGGACGGGGCGGGCCAGCCCTCCGGGACGCTGTACGTCAGGAGATCGAGGCCTGGTACGGGAACGGCCACGGCGACGCGCACATCACGCCTCGCCGCGCAGGAGCGCCCGGACTTTCTTCATGTCCTCCCATGTGTCGCGCTTCTTCTCAGGGCTTCGGAGAAGGTAGGCGGGATGGTAGGTCGCCACCAGGCTGGCTTTGCCGTACCGATAGACGCGGCCGCGCAGACGCGAAATCGCGTCCTCGGTCTGCAGCAGCGTGCGGGCCGCGAACGATCCGAGCGCGACGATCACCTTCGGGTCGATCGCCTCGATTTGGCGCCGCAGGAACGGCACGCAGCTCGCCACTTCATCCGGCTCGGGGTTGCGGTTCTGGGGGGGACGGCACTTGAGCACGTTCGCGATGTACACGTCCTCGCGCTTCAGACCGATCGCCTCGATGATCTTCGTGAGGAGTTGTCCGGCGCGACCCACGAACGGAAAGCCCTGGAGATCTTCGTCCTGACCGGGCGCTTCGCCGACGAACATCAGATCGGCGTTCGGGTTCCCGACGCCAAACACGATCTGGGTGCGCCCGAGGCGGTGGAGTTTGCACCGCGTGCAGTCCCCGAGATCGGCGCGAATCTCCACCAGCAGGTCGTGCGCGCTGGCGCGCGTGGCCGGACCGCCGCCGCCCGGCGTTATCGTCGCAGGTGTCAGCTTCTCGCCCGCGCCGCGCGCTCTCCAGCGCAGGTCGCGGCTGACTCCTTCCACTCCGAGATCCGAGAAGAACCGGAGGTGCTCGGCGGCCTGCTGTCGGAGGTCCCGCGGGTCAGCCACGGAAGTCAGCGTGCGGCGCAGAGGCGCGCGCGGTCGCGGCGGCGTTGAGGAGGGCTTCGGCCCGGTCGAGGATCGCGCGCGCGAGGTCACGCTTGGTCTGCAGCGGGAGCGCCTCGTCGCCCACGGCGCTGATCATCGTCGCGGCGTTCATGTCGACGTCGAAGCCGCGATCGCTTCGCGACACGTCGTTGGCGATTATCAAATCGATCCGCTTGGAGAGGAGTTTCTCCCGGGCGCGGGCTGACGGATCTCCGGTCTCGGCCGCGAAGCCGATGAGCACCGGGAGGTGTTCCGCGCCTCGACGGCGCCCCAGCTCGCCGAGGATGTCAGGGGTCTTGCGGAGCTCCAGCGTCAGGACCTCCCCCTCGCGCGGCAGCTTCCCCGCCGCGGCGCCTGCCACCGGCGTGTAGTCGGCCACCGCCGCAGCCATGATCACCAGGTCCGCGCCCTCGGCATGCTGCAGCACGGCGTCACGCATCTCCGCCGCCGAGCGCACTCGCACGACCGAAGGCCCGGGCGGGGGATCGACCCGCGTCGGGCCCGCGACGATCGTCACCGCTGCGCCCCTCCTCGCGGCCTCCTCCGCCAGCGCGAAGCCCATCTTCCCGCTCGAGCGGTTCCCGACGAAGCGGACCGGGTCGAGGTCCTCGTAGGTCGGCCCCGCGCTCACCAGAACGCGGCGCCCCGTGAGTGACTGTGTCGGCCTGAGGATCTGCTCGGCCGCCTCCGCGATGACAGCAGGGTCGGCCAGGCGTCCTTTCCCCATCCAGCCGCACGCCAGGTAGCCTTCCGACGGCTCGACGAAGTGCACGCCCCGCGACGCGAGCTTGGTCAGGTTGCGCTGCACCGCCTCGTGTTCGAGCATCCGCGTGTTCATCGCCGGCGCGACGAGCACCGGCGCTCGCGTCGCGAGGTACAGCGTGGACAGGAAGTCGTCCGCGATCCCGTTCGCGAGCTTGCCCAGGATGTTCGCGGTCGCTGGCGCGACGATCAGCAGATCGATGTCCGTCGCGATGGAGATGTGTTCGATGTCGGCGTTGAGCCCGGGCGTCCACTGGCTGCTGATGACACGATGCCGCGTGATCGCTTCGAAGGTCAGCGGCGCGACGAAGCGCCGCGCATTGCGGGTCATGATGGCGACGACATCGTGCCCGCGCTGCTGGAGCGCGCGGACGACCTCGACCGCTTTGTAAGCGCCGATCCCGCCGCTCACGCCCAACGCGATAAGGGACATCGTGCTACTCGGTCTTCCGGACCGCCCCGGCCTTCACCTCGCGCATGGCCACCCGCGCCTTCTTGGGCGAGCGCGACTCCACTTTCGGCGTGCAGCCGCGCAGCAGCTGCCGGGCCCGCGCGCTGGCCACCGTCACGAATTCGAATCCGTTCTTCGGTTCTGATTTCCCCACGTGCCTTCAGTCCTTCCCTGTGAATGTGGACACGATCCGCTCGGCTCTGCGGCGCACGACCGCCAGCCTCGCCCGCTCCGCCACGACGATGCTCCGCAGCCGCTCGACGCAGGCGTCGAACTCGTCGTTGACCACCACGTACTCGTACTCGTTGAATGCGGCCACTTCGTCCCGCGCCGTGGCGAGCCGGCGCAGGATCGCCTCCTCGGTGTCCTTGCACCGCCCGCGCAGCCGACGCTCGAGCGCCTCGAACGAGGGGGGCATCACGAACACGGTAATCGTCGGCACTCTCTGCCGGCGGACCTGCCGCGCTCCCTGCACGTCGATGACGAGGACGACGTCATCGCCGGCCGCAAGCCGACGCTCGGTGTCCGCTCGACGCGTCCCGTAGAGGTTGCCGAACACGTCAGCCCACTCCAGGAACTCGTCCCGGGCGACCATCTCCTCGAATCGGGCGCGTGTCACAAAATTATAGTCGACCCCGTCGCACTCGCCCGGACGCGCCGCCCGGGACGTGTAGGACCGGGACATTTTCAGCCCCGGCATTACGCGCACGAGCTCTTCGACGAGCGTTGTCTTGCCCGTCCCGGAGGGCGCGGACACGACGAAGAGCAGCCCTTTCCGCGTCTCACTCGACATTCTGGACCTGTTCGCGCACGCGTTCGAGTTCCGCCTTCGCCTCGACGACGAGCGCCGAGGCGGTCGCCCCTTCGGCCTTCGACCCGATCGTGTTGATCTCCCGGTTCAGCTCCTGCAGCAGGAAATCGAGCTTGCGGCCGCACGGCTCCGCCCCCGCGGCGAGCGCCGCCCAGTGGTCGAGGTGCGTGCGGAACCGGACGAGTTCCTCGGTGATGTCCGAGCGGGCGACGAACCGGACGATCTCCTGGGCGAGGGCCGCCGGATCCACGGCCGCCTCCACGCCGAACTCCTTGACGCGATCGGCGAGCTGCTGCTGGCGAGCCGCCCGACCGGCGTCGGCGGCCGCGGCCACGTTGTCGATGATCTCGTGCAGCCGGCCTCGCCGCCCTTCGAGATCGGTCGCGAGCGCCTCTCCTTCACGGGTGCGCATTTCGTCCAGGGCGGCGAGCGCATCGGCAACGGCGGCGAGGATCGCGCGCTCGAGCGAGGCGGCCGCGGCGGTCGCCTGTTCCGCCGACTCTTCCCGCTCACGGATCACGAGCGCCTGCGGCAGCCGCAACAGGTCGCCCGGCGCAAGTTCCCCCGCAACGAGCCCCTTCGCTCGCGCCTGGGCGAGCGCCGCGCTGAGCGCTTCGACGAAGCCGTCGTTCAGCTGCACGTCCGGCGCGGCCGGCTGACGGGTCTGCAGCGAGACGCTCACCTCGATGCGCCCGCGCGAGAGCCGCTGCTGCGCGGCCGCGCGCAGTTTCGGCTCCAGGTCCCCGAGCGCCTGCGGCAGCCGGAGCTGCAGATCGAGGTACCGGCTGTTCACCGCGCGAATCGTCACGCCAATGGTCGTCGCGTTCTCGTCCCGCGTGAGCGAGGCAAAGCCGGTCATCGATTTGATCACGCGCTCGCCGGCTCCTTCCTGCGCTCGAACAGCTGCAGCGCATAGAGCCTCGCATACGCGCCGTCGGTTCGCCCCAGCAGCTCGTCGTGCCTGCCCATCTCGACGATCCGTCCGCGGTCGAGCACGATGATCGCATCCGCGCGCCGGATCGTGGACAGGCGGTGCGCGATGACGAACGACGTCCGGTTGGCCATGAGGTTGGCGAGCGCCTGCTGCACGAGCAGCTCCGACTCAGCGTCCAGCGACGAGGTCGCCTCGTCCAGGATCAGAATCGGCGCGTTCTTCAGGAGCGCGCGGGCGATCGCGATCCGCTGGCGCTGTCCCCCGGAGAGCCGCTGCCCCCGCTCGCCGATGCGGGTGTCGTACTGCTGGGGGAGTGCCACGATGAAATCGTGGGCGTGCGCGGCGCGCGCAGCCGCCTCGATCGCCTCCCTGTCGGCGTCCGGCGCACCGTACGCGATGTTGTGCGCGATCGTGTCGTCGAAGAGCACCGTTTCCTGCGTCACCATGCTGATCTGCCGGCGCAACGACCGCAGCAGCACGGTCCGGATGTCGGTGCCGTCGATGAGAATGGCCCCGCCCGTCACGTCGTAGAACCGCGGAATCAGGTTGACCAGCGTCGTCTTGCCCGCTCCGCTCAGGCCGACAATCGCGATCACCTGTCCCGCCCGCACCGTGAACGAGACGTCACGCAGGATCTGCCTGCCCTCGTCTTCGTACGCGAAGGTGACGTTGCGGAACTCGACGTCGCGACGCATGGGCGGAAGCGGTTGCGCGCCCGGGCTATCGAGCACCTCGGAGTGCGTGTCCAGGATCTCGAAGATCCGCTCCGACGCGGCAATCGCCTGATTGAGGTTCGCGTTGACGCGGCTGAGTTTCTTGACCGGCGTGTACATCAGGAACGCAGCGGCGAGGAACGCGGCGAATTCCCCCTGCGTGAGGCGGCCCGACACGATTTCACGGCTGCCGTACCAGAGCGCGCCGATGATCGCGAGCCCGCCCAGCACCTCCATGACCGGCGGCAGCGCGGACACCGTGCTGATCACCTTCATGTTGGTGCGGTACAGCCGCTCGGAAGCGCGGCTGAACCGCCGCACTTCCTGCTGCTCGGCGCCGAACGCTTTCACGATGCGGTGACCGGTGAACGCCTCCGCGGTGAGGTGCGACAGGTGCTCGAGCTCCTCCTGGCTGCGTCGCGAGGTCCGGCGCACGCGCTGGCCAAGGCGCACGAGCGGATACACCACGATCGGGGCGCCGGTCAGCACGACGAGCGCCAGCCCCGCGTCCCAGTACACCATGAGCGCGAGGTAGCCCAGGATCGCGAGCGACTCGCGGAGCAGGTCGCCGATCGTCTCGCTCACCGCCTGCTGCACCTGCCCGACGTCGTTCGTCAGCCGCGACATGAGCTGCCCGCTCGTCCGCCGCGCGAAGAAACCCGCCGACTGGCCGAGGATGTGACCGAACAGCCGGTTGCGGATGTCGAGGACTACGCGCTGCCCGACGTCCGTCATCAGGTACACGGAGAAGTACGCGCCGAGGCCCTTGAGGAGGTACGCGAGCATCAGCTTGCCCGCGGTCATCCAGGGGGTTTCCAGGCCGGGGAGGACCCTGTCGAACACGGGCCGAATCAACCACGCCAGGTACCCCGACGCCACCGCGTACGCGAGCATCGCCCCGAGCGCCGCGATCAGGCGCCCGCGGTAAGGACGCGCGTAGCGAAGCAGCCGGAAGAATGCGTTCACTCGCTAAACCGGTATTTCAACAGCACCCAGAGCGCCACCACCCCGTCCCGCCAGGTGATTTTCTTGCCTTCGTCGTAGCCGCGTCCATCGTACGTGATGGGCACTTCGTAGACACGGTATTTCCGCTTGAAGATCTTCGCCGTGATCTCGGGCTCGATGCCGAACCCGTCCGAGTTGAGGCTGAAGGACCGGAGAACCTCGCTGCGCATGGCCTTGTAGCAGGTCTCCATGTCCGTCAGGATCGTGTTGTAGAGCACGTTGGTCAGCAGCGTCAGCAGCCGGTTTCCGGCGTAGTGGGTGAACAGAAAGACGCGGTGCCGGCCGAGAAAGCGGGAGCCGTACACGACGTCGGCGCGCCCCTGGCAAATCAGCTCGATGAGCTGCGGGAACTCTTCCGGCGAATACTCCAGGTCGGCGTCCTGGACGACGACGATATCGCCGGTGACTTCCTGGAAGCCGCGCCTGAGCGCCGCCCCTTTGCCGGCGTTAGCGGGTTGCAGCACCAGCTTGAACCCGTGGGTCCGCTGCAGCTCCTGCAGAATATCCCGCGTGCCGTCGGTGGACGCGTCGTCCACGACAATCAGCTCGACACGGAGCGGCACGGCCAGGACGCGCGGGATGATCTCGCGAATCGTCTCCCGCTCGTTGTAGACCGGCATCACCACGGACAGGAGCGGATCCGCGATCACGCCGCGAATCCGCGACATCAGCGGGCCCTCCCCGCGAACCCGCGCGGATGCCCCGCGCGCCACGCGGCGGCAGTCCTGACGATGGTGTCGATGTCCTCGTACTGCGGGTGCCATCCGAGGTCGCGCTTGATCTTCGCGCTCGACGCGAAGAGCACCGCGGGATCCCCTTCCCGCCGGGGCGCGGGGCGCCACGAGACCCGCCGCGCGGTCACGCGCTCCACCGCCTCGATCACCTGGCGGACCGATGTCGGCCGCCCGTTGCCCAGGTTGTACGACGCCGGTGCGCCGCCTGCCGCGAGGTGCGAGAGCGCGAGGAGGTGGGCGTCGGCCAGGTCCGACACGTGGATGTAGTCGCGCAGGCACGTGCCGTCGGGCGTCGGATAGTCCTCGCCGAACACCTGGAGCGGCGCGCCGCCATCCGTCGCGGCGAGCGCAAGCGGGATGAGGTGCTGCTCGGGGTCGTGGTCTTCGCCGAGGTCCCCTTCGGGGTCCGCGCCGGCGGCGTTGAAGTAGCGGAGCACGACCGAGCGGACGCCGTAGGCGCGCTCGAAGTGTGGCAGCGCCCGCTCGACGGCGAGCTTCGTCTCGCCGTAAGCGTTGATCGGCCGTGTCGGATGGTCTTCGTCGATCGGCGTCTCGACCGGGTTGCCGAACACCGCGGCGGTCGAGGAGAACACGAAGGAGCGGACTCGCTCCGACGCCATCGCTTCGAGCACGCTCAGCGCTCCCAGCACGTTGTTGCGGTAGTAGCCGATCGGGTCCTTGACTGATTCGCCCACCGAGAGCCACGCCGCGAAGTGCATGGCGGCGTCGATGCGGTGCCGCCGGATCGCGTCGCGAAGCCGGTCCGTCTCGCGGATGTTCCCGCGCTCGAATGCCACGGCGTCGCCGCCGAACCGGGCCACGAGCGCCTGCACCGCTTCGGCATGTCCCGCGGAGAGGTCATCGTAGACCACAACGCGATGACCGCTGGCGGCGAGGGCCTTTGCCGAGTGGCTCCCGATGTATCCCGCGCCTCCCGTGACCAGGATCGCGGGCATCAACGTCCGCCGGTCGGTTCGGGCCGCCCCGAATCCGCCATCGGCCGGCCGATCGAGTAGTACGTGAAGCCCTGCGCGCGGATGACTTCCGGCGTGTAGATGTTGCGGCCGTCGAAGATCGCCGGCTGACGCATCAGCTTCTTCATCCGCCCGAAATCAGGCTCGCGGAACTCGTTCCACTCGGTCACCACGACCAGCGCGTCCGCCCCCTTGAGCGCCTCGTAGCTGTTCTTCGCGTATTCGATCTTCGAACCGAAGATCCCGCGCGCGGTCTCCATCGCCTCCGGATCGAACGCCTGCACCTTGGCGCCACGCGCGAGCAGTCCCTTCACCAGCGGAATCGACGGGGCCTCGCGCATGTCGTCGGTGCGCGGCTTGAACGCGAGCCCCCACAGGGCGATGCGCTGCCCCTTGAGAGAGCCCGCGCCGCCGAAGTGCTTCTCCATCCTCGCGAGCAGGCGGGTCTTCTGCGTCTCGTTGACCACCTCGACCGCCCGCAGGATCTGAAAGGGATACTGGCGCGCGCCGGAGAAATGAACCAACGCCTTGACGTCCTTGGGAAAGCAGCTCCCGCCGTAGCCGACGCCGGGAAAGAGGAACGCGGGGCCAATCCGTTTGTCGGACGCAATGGCGCGCCGCACCTGGTCGATGTCCGCGCCGAAGAGCTCGCAGACGTTCGCGACCTCGTTCATGAAGGAGATGCGGGTGGCGAGCATCGCGTTCGCCGCGTACTTCGACAGCTCCGCGCTCGCGCAGTCCATCACCAGGATCGGGGCGCCCGTCCGCGTGAAGGGCTTGTACAGCTCGACCATGATCTCGGCGCCGCGAGGATCTTCCGCGCCGATCACGACCCGGTCGGGCTTGAGGAAATCCTCGATCGCCGCTCCCTGCTTCAGGAACTCCGGATTGCTCACGACGCTGAACGGATGCGTCGTCTCCCGCCGGATCACCTCGCGCACCTGCTCCGCCGTGCCCACAGGGACGGTGCTCTTGTCCACGATCACTCTGTAGCCGTTCATCGCGCGCCCGATCTCGCGCGCCACGCCGAGCACGTGCTGCAGGTCCGCCGACCCGTCCTCCCCCTGAGGCGTCCCGACGGCGATGAAGATGATCTGCGACTGCCGCACCGCCCGATCCAGTGCGGTGGTGAACGCCAGCCGTGCTTCCTTCTTGTTCCGGGTGACAAGTTCCTCGAGGCCTGGTTCGTAGATAGGAATGCGGCCGCGGCGAAGCTTCGTGATCTTGGACGCGTCCTTGTCGACGCAGACAACCTGGTTGCCGGTTTCGGCGAGGCAGGCGCCCGCGACCAGGCCGACGTAGCCTGTGCCAATGACAGCGATACGCATAAAACTCCCTACCGTAACATGAGCTGGAAAACGCTGTCAATCCATTGAAAGGCAAGCACTTGGCGGCGCGGGGCGCTGCGGCGGGCGGGCGCTACGCCTGTGCTAGGATGGAAATCCGTATTGCGGATCATCCTCGATTACCGTCCGGCGCTGCGTGAGCGCACGGGCGTCGGTGAGTACGTCCACGAACTTGCGCGGGCGCTGGCGGCGGCCACGCGCGACCGCCCCGGAGATACCGTCGTCGCGTTCTCGAGTTCGTGGAAGGACCGGCTTTCGCCTGAGGGCCTGGACGGCATTCAGACGGTAGACGCGCGCGTTCCCGTGCGCGTCCTGAATTTCGCCTGGCACCGGCTCGAATGGCCCCCCGTGGAGCGCTTCGCGGGTACCGTGGACATCGCGCACTCGGCGCACCCCCTCCTCATGCCGTCTCGCGACGGCGCGCAGGTGGTCACCATCCACGATCTCGACTTCCTCGATCATCCCGAGCGCACCCGCGGCGAAATCCGGCGTGATTACCCGCGGCTCGCGCCGGCGCACGCACGCCGCGCCGATCTCGTCGTGGTCTCTTCGCGACGCACCGGCGACCAGGTGGCCAACAAGCTGGGGGTGCGGGACGAGCGAATCGTGCTCTGCCCCGCGGGCGCGCCGGCGTGGGTCCCCCGCGGCCGCACACCGGCCCAGGGATACTTTCTGTTCGTGGGCACGCTGGAGCCGCGCAAGAACCTCGGCGCACTGCTCGACGCGTACGCACGCTTGATCGACCGGCTGCCATCCGCGCCGGCCCTGAGGCTCGCGGGTGGGACGACTCCGGCCGCCGCGGCGTGGCTGGAACGGGTGGCACGCCCCCCGTTGAGCGGCCGCGTCTCGCACCTCGGCTACGTCCCCCCGGCAGGCAAACGGGAACTGTATGCGGGCGCGATCGCGCTCGTCATCCCTTCGCTGTACGAAGGGTTCGGATTGACGGCCCTGGAGGCCATGGCGCTGGGGGTACCGGTTATCGCGTCGGACCGCGGCTCATTGCCCGAGGTGATCGGCGACGCAGCAATGTTCGTCGATCCGGAGGACGTCGATTCCATGGCCGCCGCCATGGAGAAAGTTGCGACCGACGAAGCAATCGCGCGAGAGCTGAGCCAGGCCGGCGTCAGGCGTGCCGGGGCCTTTTCATGGGCCCGCTCGGCCGAGTCCTTACGGCGCGCGTACGACGAAGTGCTGCGACGGCGACGGGTCGATCGATGAAGATTCTCGTCGACGCGCGGGAGCTGACGGGCCGTTCAACCGGCGTCGGACGCTACCTCTTCGAGTTGCTGACACGGTGGGCGGCTCGGCGCGACCACCGCCACGACTTCGTGCTGGCTGCGCACGCGGAGCCGACACAGGCGCGCCGCCTCGGCCTCCGAGTGACGGCGACGGGGCACCGGGCGGGCGGCACCTGGTGGGAACAGGCCGTGTTTCCTGGCGTGATCCGGCGCGAGGCGCCGGATCTTCTCTTCTGCCCGGGCTATACCGCTCCCGTGCGATCGAAGGCGCCGATCGTGGTCACCATTCACGACGTGTCCTTCGTTGCACACCCCGAGTGGTTCACCCTGCGCGAAGGGCTAAGGCGGCGCATGCTGACCCGTGCGGCGGCACGCAAAGCCGCGGCGATCCTCACGGATTCCAGTTTCTCCGCAGTCGAGATCTCGCGGAGGCTCGACGTGGAGATCGACCGCATCCACGTCGTTCCGCTCGGCGTTCCGAAGAGAGGCACATCCCCGTCGGCCCCGCGCACAGAGCGCCTGGTGCTGTTTGCCGGCTCGGTCCTGAACCGCCGCCGCCTGCCGGACCTCCTGGCCGCGATGCGCCTGGTGCTGCCGCACATCCGCGACGCGCGACTGGCGATCGCCGGGGAGAACCGCACTTACCCTCCCCAGGATCTGGTCGAGGAAGCCGAGCGGCAGAACATCGCCGAGGCCGTTGATGTGCTGGGCTACGCGACCGACGAACAACTGGACGATCTGTATCGCCGCGCGCGTGTTTTCGTGTTCGTCTCGGAGTACGAAGGGTTCGGCCTGACGCCGCTCGAGGCACTCGCCGCCGGCATTCCGCCGATCGTGGCCGACACCGCGGTCGCGCGTGAGACGTGCGGCCCTGCGGCGATGTACGTGCGCCCGGGCGACGTGAACGCGCTCGCCGATGCGCTGCGTACGCTGCTGCTCGATGAACGTGCACGGGTGCGGATTCTCGAGGCAGCGCCCGGCGTCCTGGCGCGGTATTCCTGGGATCGCGCGGCGGACGCCACGCTCCGCGTACTGGAGCGCGCCGCCGGCCGATGACCGTGCCAGCAGGCACCCGAATGGACCTCACCATCGTCATTGTCACGTTCAACGTGCTCGAGGTGGTCAGCCGCTGCCTCGAGTCGCTCGCGGCGCATCCGCCCGCGCTCGCCCACGAGATCGTCGTCGTCGACAATGCCTCGACGGATGGGACGGTCGCGGCGATTCGCGCGCGCTGGCGCGCGGTGCGGGTCATCAGCCTCCCCGAGAACCGTGGCTTCGCGGCGTCGAACAACATCGGCATCCGTGAGACGGCGGCTTCGAACAGCAAGTGGGTGGTCCTGCTCAACAGCGATACCGTCGTGCCGGCCGGCGCGCTCGATCGCCTCGTTTCGCGCGCCGAGGCCTATGACGATGTCGGGGTGGCGGGGCCGCGGCTGGTGGACGGCGATGGGCGTCCCGAGTTGTCGTTCGGCCCGATGCCCGGTCCGTTCCACGAGGCGCGCCAGAAGCGGTTGTGGAACGCGTACGCGCGGCGCGCGAGCTGGGCCGTCAGCCGGGTCGAGCGCCTGACCTCGATGGAGCACTTCCCGGACTGGGTGAGCGGCGCGTGCCTGCTCGTGCGCCGGTCGGACGCGGTCGCGGCCGGGCTGCTCGACGAGCGATACTTCATCTACCTCGAGGATGCGGACTTCTGCGCATCGGTCCGCGCGCTCGGCCGGCGGGTGCTCTTTACTCCAGGGGCGACGGTAACCCACCTGCGAGGACGAACGCGGCTCAAGGCCCCCCAGGTGATCGAGTACGGGTACCGCCGCAGCCACCTGGCCTTCTACCGCAAGCACCATCCGCGCTGGGCGTGGGTGCTGTGGCTGTACCTGGCTGTCCGCGGACAGCTTCCGGCGAGGCCAGGGCTCGAAAAACGCTAAAATTTCGGGGGCCGATCCCACCAGATGCGAATCGCCATCGACGCGCGGAAGCTTCACGACTACGGCATCGGGACCTACGTGCGGAACATGGTCACGCACGTGGCGCGGCAGGACCGCTCGAACGAGTACGTGATCATCTGCCGGCCGGGCGACTGTACGGGGATCTCGGAGCTCGGGCCGAATTTCAGCGCCGCGCCGGACACCTCGCGTCCCTACTCGATGGCGGAGCAGTTCACCGTGCCGCTCGACCTTCGGCGCCACAAGGTCGATCTGCTGCACGAGCCACACTACGTGCTGCCGCCGCTCATCCCCTGCAGGGCCGTGGTCACGATCCATGACTGCATCCACCTGCGGTTTCCGCAGTACCTCCCGAGCCGGCTGGCGCACGCGTACGCCCGCACGTTTCTCTGGACCGCGACGCACCAGGCCGACAAGATCATCACCGTCTCGCACGCCTCGAAGCGTGACATCCTGCAGTACTTCCGCATCCCGCCGGAGAAGATCGAGGTCATCTACAACGGGATCAGCGACCGGTTCCGCACGCCCCCGAGCGACGAGCAGATGGAGCGCGTGCGGCAGCGCTACCAGCTGATCGATCCCTTCGTGCTCTACGCGGGCAACATCAGGCCGCACAAGAATCTCGAGCGGCTGATCGACGCGTTCTACGAGCTCCGCGGCGAGGGCTTCGGCCACCTGAAGCTCCTCATCATCGGCGACGAGATCTCGAAGTACGCCACGCTGCGGCGCGCGGTGCACCGTCACAAGCTGCACAAGCACGTGCGCTTCCTCGGCTTCGTCTCTGACGACACCCTCGCCGCGCTGTACAGGCTCGCCGCCGTCTTCGTGTTTCCGTCGCTCTACGAGGGGTTCGGGTTGCCGCCGCTCGAGGCGATGGCGAGTGGCACGCCGGTGGTAACGTCGAACGTCTCGTCGCTGCCGGAGGTGGTCGGAGATGCCGCGCTGCTCGTGGATCCCTACGACACCGCCGCGATCGGCGGCGCGGTGAAACTGGTGCTGACCGACGAGACGCTGCGCGAAGACCTGCGGCGCAGGGGTTTCGCGCGTGCCGCCGAGTTCTCCTGGGCGCGCGCCGCCGAGCGCGTGCGGGCGATCTACGCCGAGGTCGCCGGCCGGTGATCGGGTCGCCGTTCGAGGGCCTGCGGGTTGCCCTCGTGCACGACTGGCTGACCGGCATGCGCGGAGGGGAGCGCGTGCTCGAGGCGCTCGTCCGCATGTTCCCTCGCGCCGAGATCTTCACGCTGCTGCACGTCCCGGGGAGCGTGTCGGCGGAACTCGAGCGCCGCACCGCGCACCGCTCGGTGGTCCAGCGCCTCCCCGCCGCGGCCCGCCTCTATCGACACTACCTCCCGATGTTCCCGTTCGCGATCGAGCAGTTCGACCTGGACCGTTTCGATCTGATCGTGAGCAGCAGCCACTGCGCGGCCAAGGCGGTCGTGCCGGCCGGCCGCGCCGTCCACGTGTGCTACTGCCACTCCCCCATGCGCTACGCGTGGGACCAGTTCGACGCGTACTTCGGCGAGGAGCGAGTGGGCCGCGTGGCGGCCCGGCTGTTGCGGCGGTACATGGGCCGGCTCGCCCGGTGGGACGCCGACACCGCCTCCAGGGTCCACCGCTTCGTCGCCAACTCGCGGCACGTCGCCGCTCGCATCGCCCGCTACTACGGCCGGGCGGCCCGGGTGGTGCATCCGCCGGTCGATACCGAATTCTTCACGCCAGAGGGGCGATTGGCCGATAATTATCTGTTGATCGTGTCCGCATTGGTCCCCTATAAGAGGTTGGATCTCGCCATTGCCGCGGCGGAGGCCGCGGAGCTGCCGCTGAAGATTGTCGGGCGCGGTCCCGAGCTGTCACGCCTCAGCCGTATGGCGCCGCCGCAGGTGGAGTTCCTCGGTTCGCGATCGAACGAGGAGATCCGGGCGCTGTACCGCGGCGCGGCCGCGCTCGTGATGCCGGGCGAGGAGGACTTCGGCATGGTGCCGGTGGAAGCGCAGGCCTGCGGCTGCCCCGTCGTCGCGCTGGCCCGGGGAGGCGCGCTCGAATCGGTCGTGGACGGCGTGACCGGAGTCCTCGTGCGGGACGCGTCGGTCTCCGCCTTCGCAGACGGCCTTCGGAGGGTCCGGCGGATGCCGATCGACGTCGCCACGATGCGAGCGCACGTCGAGAAGTTCTCGACCGAGGTGTTCATCGAACGCATGACCGGCGCCATAAACGATGCTCTGTGCACGCGCAGCCAGAGCTCCGGAGCTCGAAACCTGAACTCCGGCCTGAACCCGAAACCTGAACAACAAAACCCTGAACCCTAAACTCTGAACCCTGAGATGGTCCGCCGCCAGAACCGCCTGCTCGTCGCGCTCCACGTCGCCGCTGACGCCATCCTGGCGATGGGCGCGTTCGCGCTGGCGTACTACCTCCGGTTCGATTCGGGGCTCATCCCGCTCACCAAGGGTCGCCCGCCGTTCGCCAACTACCTCCAGGTGATGCCGTTCATCGGCATGCTGGTCCCGCTCGCGTTTCAGCTCCACGGGGTCTACCGGCTGCGCCGCGGCCGCTCGCGCGTGGATGATTTCTTCGGCGTCTTCGTCGGCACGGTGCTGGCCGTCGTCCTCGGGATTGTCGGAACGCTGTACTTCCAGGCGTACTACGTGTCGGACGCGGACAAGGACCGCGGCGTGTACGAGATCTCGCAGCTGGTCTGGGGTCTCTTCCTCATCCTCACCGTCCTGTTCACGTTTGGCGCGCGGATCGTGGTGCGCGAGGCGCTGCAGCGGCGCTGGCGCGCGGGCATCGGCCTCAAGCGCGTGCTGATCGCGGGCGCGGGAGAGCTCGGGCGCCTGGTCGCGGACCGGATCATCGAGCACCGCGAGCTGGGCTACCGGATCGTCGGTTTTGCTGACGACCGCGCCGCCGGCGATCACATCGGCTATCGCGGGCTGCCGCTGCTCGGAACGCTGTCGGAAATCGGCGAGATCATCCAGCGCGAGCGCGTGGACCAGGTGTACGTCGCGCTCGCGCTCGAAGAGCACGTGAAGATGCTCACGATCATGGACCAGACGACGCGCGAGGTGGTCGACGTGCGTGTGGTGCCGGACCTCCTGCAGTTCATCGCGCTGCGCGCGCGGCTGGAGGATCTCGACGGCATCCCGATGATCGCGATCAACGACGTCCCGCTGCAGGGGCTCAACAGCGTGCTCAAGCGGATGATCGACATCGCGATCTCGGCCGTCGCGCTCGCCCTGCTGGCCGTCCCGATGGCGATCATCGCGGTCATCGTGCGGCTCTCGTCTGAGGGATCGGTCCTCTATGAGCAGGAGCGGATGGGACTGGATGGCAAGGCGTTCACCGTCTACAAGTTCCGCTCGATGTACCCCGGGGCGGAGGACACGACCGGGCCGGTCTGGGCCCGCGAGGACGACCCGCGGGCGACCGCCATCGGACGATGGCTGCGGCGCTTCGACCTCGACGAGTTGCCGCAATTCTGGAACGTCCTGAATGGAGACATGTCGATCGTCGGGCCGCGGCCCGAGCGCCCGTATTTCGTCGAGCAGTTCAAGCAGCGGATCCCGCAGTACATGCTGCGTCACAAGGTGAAGGCGGGGATCACCGGTTGGGCGCAGGTGAACGGCTGGCGCGGCAACACGTCGCTCGAGAAGCGGATCGAGTACGACCTGTACTACATGGAGAACTGGTCGGTCTCGCTGGACCTCAAGATCATGTGGCTCACGCTCCTGCGCGGCTTCGGCAAGCAGGCGTACTGACGGCAGCCGCCTGGACACCGCTCACCCATGGCACAAGGCAAACGGGTCGTCATCACCGGCGTCGCCGGGTTCATCGGATCGCATCTCGCCGACGCGCTCGTCGGGCGGGGCTACTCGGTCGTGGGGGTGGACAACCTCCTCACGGGCGATCTGGCGAACATCGCGCACCTGGCCAACACGGACTTCCTGTTCATCAAGCACGACGTCACGAACTACATCTACATCGACGGGGCAGTTGACTACGTGCTTCACTGGGCGAGCCCCGCGAGTCCGATCGACTACCTCGAGTACCCGATCCCGACGCTGAAGGTGGGCGCGCTCGGGACGCACAAGGCCCTGGGGCTCGCCAAGGCGAAGGGGGCGACGTTCATGTTGGCGTCGACTTCCGAGGTCTACGGGGACCCGCTCGAGCACCCGCAGACGGAGACGTACTGGGGTAACGTCAATCCGATCGGCCCGCGTGGGGTTTACGACGAGGCGAAGCGCTTCGCCGAGGCGATCACGATCGCGTACCACCGCTACCACGGCGTGGACACCAAGGTCGCGCGGATCTTCAACACCTACGGCCCGCGGATGCGCGTGCATGACGGGCGCGCGGTGCCGACGTTCATCGCGCAGGCGCTGAGAAATGAGGACATCACCGTCTTCGGCAGCGGCGCGCAGACGCGGAGCTTTTGCTACATCAGCGATCTCGTGGACGGCCTGCTCCGGCTGATGCTGTCGAACGTCAACGAGCCGGTGAACATCGGGAACCCGGCGGAGATGACGATTGAGGAGATCGCGAACACCATCGTGCGGATGACCGGTTCGCGCAGCCGCCTCGTGCAGCGGCCGCTGCCGACCGACGATCCCAAGATCCGCCAGCCGGACATCACCCGCGCCCGTACGCTCCTCGGCTGGGAGCCGAAGGTGAGCCTCGAGGAAGGACTCACGCGGACGATCGAGTACTTCAGAAAGAAACTGGGGTCAGACCCCAATTACCCGGCCGCGGCGGTGCGCCCCCGCAGCTGTTTGATGCCCCCCTCGATGCGCTCGGCCAGCTCGCGCTCGGTCTGCAGCGCCTTGAGAGTGGCCTGCGCCTGCTGCGCCATCTCGGTCAGCGTCGCGAAGGTCTCGAGAACGTGATCGAGCACCGCCTTGTGCTCGCCGAGACTCTCCATGTTGACCTGCACGTCCTGCAGCATGTTCGCGATGACGCTGGTCTTCAGCTGCACCTCGTCGACCAGCGCCTTGCGCGCCTCGATCTCCACGAGGCGCGCCTCCGTCTGCCCGGCGGTATCGAGCAGCTGGTCCACGGTCGCCTTCAGCTTGGCGAGCTGCGACCGCCGCTCCTCGACGTGCTGCAGGTCCGCCTTGGAGCGCGCGCTCACTTCGTGCACAGCCTCGACCTGGCGGCGAAGCGCCTCGAGCACCCCCTCGCGCGCGGCCACCGCCTCGAGCTTGCGCTCGACGTCGGCCATGAGCGCGACCAGCTCGGAGAGCTTCGCCTCGTACACGTCCATGCGCCGCTCCGAGAACGCGAGCTGCGCGCGGCGCTGGTCGAGCGCCTTCAGCGCCGCCTCGAGCCGCTTGACCTGCTCGTCGGACGCCTCGACCTGCTGGGCGACGTCGCGTTGCCGCGCCTGCACGCGCCCGAGCTCCTCGATCAGCTCGTCCTTCACCCCCGTTGACCGCGCGAGCTCCTCCCCGAGTGCCTGGATCTGGCGCAGGCGCTCGATGCTCTCCGCGGCCACCGTCTGGCCGCCCACGAGCATCTCGCTCAGGCGCTTCTCCTGCTCGGCCAGCTCCGCCTCGTCTCGGCGGAGCTCGGTGATGCGAGCGTGCGCCTTCTCGATCTGCGATTTCAGCATGGAGAGCTGCGTGGTCAGCGGGAGCAGCTTGTTCTGGAGCTGGCTGACACCTTCGAGCTTCTGCTGCGCGTCGGCAATCTGCAGCGCCAGGCCGTCGCACACGCTGCGAAGCCCGTCCACCTCGCCGCGGCGGCGGATCTGCTCCTCGATCTTGCGGTCCACCTCCCCGCTCAACACGTTCAGCGCGTTCAGCCGCCCTTCGATTCTCTCGACGAACTGCTGCTGCCCGGCCAGCCGGACCATCTGCCGATCGAGATCGTCCGCGATTGCCACGAGGTTGGTCGCCTTCTGGGTGGCCTCGTCCACGATCGACAGCTTGCCGCCGATCGCGTCCATCTTGGCGTCGAGCTCGGGTACGCTCGTCGTGAAGGACGCGACGCGTTCGAGGAACGCCTCGAGCGCCGCGCGGTCTTCGCCGAGCCGATCCCGCAGCTGCGCGGCCGCGGCGTGGCTCTTGTAGAACTCCTGGATCTCGCGCCGGAGCGTGTCGAGATCCTGGCGGCTCTGCACCAGTGTTTCGAACTGGCGCGCCGTCCTGGCTGAAAGCTCGTCGACGTGGCCGAGCGCTTCCTGCAGCCCCTCGAGCGCCATCTGCTTCTTCTGCAGCTCCTCCGCCTGCGCCGAGAGGTCGGCGAGCTGCTTGGCCAGCGCGTCGGCTCGTTGACCGACGGCGGCGACGTTCCGCTCGCGGCCGGCGACCGCTTCCATCCGGTTCTCCGACTCCTTCAACGTCGTCTGGAGCGCCTTGATGCGCTGCTCGAACGCATCGAACTCCCGCCGCTCCAGCGTCAACCGTTCCAGGTATCCCCGGATGAACTCGCCGAGCGTCGAGCGATCGCGCTCCAGGCGTCCGATCTCCTGCGCGAGCGCGTCCTTGGCGCGCGTCGCCGTCTCGAGCTGCGCCTGCGCCTCTCGCGCCAGCTTGTCGATGCGCTCCACCGTCTCCTGCGTCCGCGCGGCCTGGCGCGTGCCCTCGTTGAGTTTCGCGATCTGCACCTCCATGTGCCAGATCATCTCGTTCAGGCGGTTCGCCTCGACCACCGCGTGCTCCACCGTGTGCTTCTGGTTCTCGAGCGCCTTTACCTTCTGCCCGACGTGCTCCGCGAGGCCGTTCAGCGTGGCCAGCCGCTCGTCGGTCGTCTTCGTCAGCTCCTGGAGCTTGGCGAAGGTGCCCATCTTCTTCTCGATTTCCTTGACGGTCTCGGCGACGGCCGCGGCCTCGTCGCGCGTCTCGCGCGTCGTCTCGCGGACGCGCGCGTTTTCCTGCGCGGCCTGCGCCGCCGCCGCCCGGAGCTGGTCGACCTCGTTCCGGAGCGCCGCCGCGCGGTCCGCCGCTTCGCGCACGTCGGAGGTGGACTGGCGCAGCTGCTCCCGCACCTCGTCGAGCACGGCGTGCTCCTTCTTGAGCGCGTCGAGGCTGGCGCGCGTCTGGAGCGCCTGCGACGACAGGCTCTGGAGGGCGTTCCGGTGCTTCTGCAGCTCGCCGTCCGGCGCCGTGAGCTTCTCCGCCTCGCGCGCCGCCTTCTTGATGCTGTCGGTCAGCTCGCGGACGCGCGCGTCGAGCGTCTCGGCCAGCTCTCCCTTCCGATCGGCCTGCGCCAGCCGCTCGAACAGCTCCTCGAGCCGCGCCCGCGTCTGGTTCGCGCCCTCTTCAACCTGCTGGAGGGCGCGGGACGCCTCGTTCACCTTGGCGCCGTGCTGTCGGACGTCGGACAGCGCCTTGGCCAGCTGCTCTCGCTCGCCGCGCGCCGTCGTGATGAGTGTTTGGAGTTCGTCGGCCTGCTCGCGCGCAGGCTTACCCTTCCGGAAAGCTTCCAGCATGGTGGTCTCCGCCTGCTTCTTTTCGGTCGGACGGGTCGTGAGGATGAGGGAAGCGGCTCAAATATAGCGCCGCCGAAGGCACCCCTGCAAGGCGTTTCAGGCATGCTGCTTGATGATTTGCAGCCCGTGCCGCACGTAGTGGACGCCCGACACGATGGTGACGAAGAGCGACCCGTAGACGCAGATGGTGACCAGCGCGGAGGGGCGATTCAGGTAGTTGAACGTCAGGGTTACCACCCCGGTCACGATGTAGGTGGCGGTCGCGATCTTGCCGTAAATCGAGGGGAGAAACGTGCGCCGGCCGATGGCGAAATTGACGACGGCCACCGCCAGCACGATGGCGACGTCGCGGCTGATGACGAGCACCGTCAGCCAGATCGGCAGGCGATTGGCGAACCCCAGCCCCGGCAGCGTCAGCATGATGAACGTGGTCACCAGGAGCAGCTTGTCCGCCATCGGGTCAAGCCACGCGCCGAGCGTCGTTTTCTGGCCGGTCCGCCGCGCGATCAGGCCGTCAAGTCCGTCCGTGATGCCGGCGAAGACGAGGGTGAGGAGGCCCCAGCCGCTATACCCGTACAGCAGGAAGATCACGAACGCCGGAATGAGCGCCATCCGGAGCAGCGTCAGCTGATTTGCGGCGGTGAGTGAGGCCAGCATCGCTACCGGGGCCGGCCTGCGCGCGCCGGTCGTCCCCGCCAGAGCGCGTCGATGCGCTCGAGGGCCTCGAGAGCCTCCGCGCCGGAGACGGGACGCCCCGGCTGGAACGTGTTGCCTTCGAGCGGCTCGAGGATCTCGGCGCCCACCGAAAGCGCCGCCGCGGGATATCCGAGGTGCGTCGTCGGGAGGTCGCCAAACCGCGGTCGCGCCTCGCGCCATTGCTGCAGGGCGCGCGGGTTCCTGGTCCCCAGGACCCCGAGCAAGCGGCTGACTGCGAGGGCAAGCTCCGCGCGGCGCACGCGAGCGTGCGGTTGGAACGTGTGGTTCGGGTACGGATCCATGATGCCGGCGCGAATGACGCTACCGATCCAGGGGGCTGCCCAGTGGCCGCGCGTGTCGGTCATGACCGGCGCCTCGCGGCGGCGGGCCTGCTGGATGAGGTCGTCGAGGCGCACTCCGATGAGCGCAGCGAGCTCGCCCCGAGTGATGGATGGCTCCTGCTGGATCGCCTGGAACTCCGGCGGCAGGTTGGCCAGCGCCGCGCGCTCGCGGGCGCTTTCGATGCGAGCCTGGATTTCCTCCCCGGGCTCGAGCGCCGCGGCGGCCTCGTACTCGGCGAGCGCGGCGGCGAATTGCCGCTGTGCCTCGAGAATTTCCCCCGCGAGCAGGTGCGCCCGTGCGTCCGTAGCGTCCAGCTCGATCGCCTTTCGCGCGTGCGCGAGCGCTGCGTCATTGCGGCCCAGGCGCTGCTCGGCGGCCGCAAGCTCGCGATACAGGAAGCCGCTTTCGGGCGAAGCGGAAATCGCGCGTTCGTAGGCGGCCGCCGCTTCGTCGAAGCGGCCGACGTCGCGGGCGCGACGCGCCGCGCCGATCTCGTCCTCCATCGCACGGAAGCGCAACGCGTCCACGCGGGATCGCAACTCGGTCATCGACGGGTTCGCGGCCAGCACCGCCTCGAAGCTGGCAATCGCCTCCTGCCGGCGTCCCAGGCCCAGCAGCGCCTCGCCGCGGCCCGCCATCGCCGGCACGTACCAGGGCGCCACCGCGAGACCCAGCTCGAAGTGCAGGAGCGCTTCGCGGAACTCGCGGCCCGCCAGCGCGACGTAGCCCAGCCCGGTCTGAGAGGGAAAAAAGGCGCCGCTTCGTTCCGTCACCCATTTGAAATCGCGCTCGGCCTCGCGCAACTCTCCCGCCTGCAGCCGCTGCCACGCGGCGTCGTGCCGCGCCACGAGCGCCGGATCGGCCCCCAGCTCCGGGGGCACGCCTGGAAACATGAACGCCGGGTAGCGCGGCGCGACGGTCACGACGGGCGCCGGCTTCGGCGCGCACGCCGCGAGTCCGCCGAGGACGATCCCGACGATCGCGAGGGCTGGTGCCCTCACGGCAGCGCGCCCTTTCTGAACTCGGCGAATCGCGGGAGCACGCGGCGCGGTAACTCCGCCTCGACCGACACGCGCGCGCCGTTGGAGAGATGCCGCAGCACCCGGCCGTGGCGATACACGTCGGCAAGCGCGTCGCGCTGCCCGTTTTGCAGATCGAACTCCAGGGTCACGCGAGCCGTGTCGAGCGCGAGGCGTGACGCAATCGTGTCGAGCAGCTCGTTTCGCCCCTCGCCGCGCAGCGCCGAGATGCAGAAGCCCGCCGGGTGCAGCGCCCGCACACGCCGGCGCTCCGCATCGTCCAGCATGTCGGCCTTGTTGAACACGTCCAGCAGCGGCACGCGCGACGCGCCGATCTCCAGCAGCACGTCGCGCACGGTCTCGATGTGACGCTCGCGGTCCGGTGCCGCGGCGTCGATGACGTGCAGCAGCAGGTCGGCATCGGCCGCTTCTTCGAGGGTCGCGCGGAACGCGGCGACGATCGGGTGCGGCAGCCGGTCGATGAAACCGACCGTGTCCGAGATGAGCAGCTGGCGCTGATCGGGCAGCTTGACGCGCCGCACCAGGGGATCGAGCGTCACGAACAGCGCGTTGGACGCGCGGGCGTCCTCGCCGGTCAACGCGTTGAAGAGCGTCGTCTTGCCCGCGTTGGTGTAGCCGACGAGCGCCACGGTGGGAACGGCGGACTTGTGCCGGCGCTCGCGCAGCTGCCCGCGGCGGCGCCGCACTTCCTCGATCTCACGCGACAGGCCCGCGAGGCGGTAGCGGATCCGCCGCCGGTCCGTCTCGAGTTTCGTTTCGCCGGGACCGCGCGTGCCGATGCCGCCGCCGAGGCGCGACAACGCGGTGCCGCGGCCGGCGAGCCGCGGCATCAGGTATTTCAGCTGCGCCAGCTCCACCTGCAGCTTGCCTTCCCGCGAGCGCGCGCGGCGCGCGAAGATGTCCAGGATCAGTTGCGTGCGGTCGATGACCTTGACGCCGAGTCGCTCTTCGAGGTTGCGCAGCTGCGCGGGTGACAGCTCGTTGTCGAAGATGACGACGTCGACGCGCGACTCGGCGCAGGCCGCCGCGAGCGTGTCGACCTTGCCGCTGCCGAGAAACGTCGCCGGGTCAGGCTTGGGACGCTCCTGGAGCAACCGCAACACGACGCGGGCGCCGGCCGCCTCGGCTAGTCCGGCCAGCTCGTCGAGTGCGTGCTCCGGATCCGCGGCATGCCTCTGTGGCGAGAGCAGCCCCACCAGCGCTGCGCGTTCCGAAGCGGTCACTCGAGCGATTCTAGCACGCGCTCCCACGGCACCGCGCCCGCGCGCACCAGCCGCGGCGCACCACCCGACACGTCGACGATCGTTGACGGCGCGCCCCCGGGCGCCGCTCCGCCATCGACGATGCACGACACGAGATCGCCGAGCGCCGCGGCCACGTCGTCCGCCGTCGCGGCGGCAGGCGCGCCGCTGCGGTTCGCGCTGGTCGCGGTGAGCGCGCAGCCGAGTTCCTGCGCGAGCGCGCGCGCGAGCGCGTGATCCGGCACGCGCAGCGCGACGCGGCCGTCTTCCGCCACGCCGGCGGCGAACGACATCGCCTGCGGCACCACGAGCGTGAGCGGGCCGGGCCAGAAGCGCGCGGCGAGCCGCCGGGCCCGCGCGTCGAACAGCCCCGTGCGCTGAGCCTGTTCGAACGACCCAGCAATCAGCGGCAGCGATCGCGCCGCGTCACGCCCTTTGATCGCGAACACCTCCGCCACCGCGGCCGGATCGCGCGGGTCCGCGCCCAGGCCGTACTGCGTGTCGGTCGGGTACGCGATGACGTGCCCGGCGCGCACGACGTCGACCGCGTCGCGGACACGCCGCGGATCCGGCGTCACCGGGTTGATTGCGAGGTGTACAGGCATGAGAATGACAGCACCCGATGTCGCACTCCCTCCAGATCCTGCTGCTGCTCACCATTATCGTCGCGTCGGCAAAGCTCGCGGGAGCGGTCGCCAGCCGCCTGCGCCAGCCCGCCGTCCTCGGCGAGATCCTGATCGGCCTCCTGCTCGGCCCGACCCTGCTCAACGTGCTCGGCTGGCCCGTGTTCGCCACGCCGGTCGCGCACGGGCTCGACCAGGCCCCGGTGCCGCTGCTCGGCCTCGTGCGCGACTTCGCGGATGTCGGGGTCATCCTCTTGATGTTCGTCGCCGGTCTCGAAACGGACCTCGACGAAATGCGCCGCGTGGGCAAGGTGGCGTTCTGGGCGGCCGCGGGCGGGGTCGGGCTGCCGATGGCTGGCGGCGCGCTCACCGCGTGGGCGTTCGGCCTGCCGCTCTTCTGGGAAGGCATCTTCATCGGATCGATCCTCACAGCGACGTCCGTCAGCATCTCCGCCCAGACGCTGATGGAGCTGGGAGCCATCCGCTCGCGCGAGGGCACCACGATCCTCGGCGCCGCCGTCATCGACGACGTCATGGGGATCATGGTGTTGTCGGTCGTCGCCGCACTCGCCCGGGCGGAAGGGGGATTCGGTGTGGGGAGCATCGCCGTCACCCTGCTGCGCGCGACGGCCTTCTTCGTCGTGGGCTGGATCGCCGGGCGGACGTTCCCCGCGATCATCCGCGCCGCAGGCGCCCTCCAGGTGAGCCAGGCGGTGCTGGCCGCGGCAGTGGTCGTCGCGTTCCTCTATGCGTGGGCCGCCGAATATGTCGGCGGCGTCGCGGCCATCACCGGCTCGTACCTCGCCGGGTTGCTCTTCGCCCGCACGCGCGACAAGGCGGACATCGATCGCGGCATCCACCCGTTGACGTACTCGATCTTCGTCCCGGCGTTCTTCGTCAGCATCGGCCTGCAGGCGAACGCCCGTGCCCTCGGCGCGCAGGCGGCGTTCGTCGTGGTGCTGGTGGCTGTCGCGATCGTCGGCAAGGCCGCGGGCTGCGGAGTCGCCGCCCGCCTGGCCGGTTTCAATAACCTTCAGTCGCTGCGGGTCGGCGTCGGCATGATCTCCCGCGGCGAGGTCGGGCTGATCGTTGCCGGGTACGGGCTCGCCAACGGGCTGATCGGCCGCGACGTGTTTTCCGCATCCGTGATCATGGTTCTCGTGACGACGATGGTGACCCCGCCGCTGCTGAAGCTGGCCTTCCCGTCCGCCGCCGTCCGCGAGGCGCCTCTCGTGGAAGAGACAATCGCGGGGCCGCCGGAGGAAATCACCAAAGAAGGCAAAGCGTAAAGGCGAAAAGTCAGGGGCACGAAGGGGAAAGGGAAAAGGGGAAAGGGAAAAGGGAAAAGGGAAAAGGGAAAAGGGAAAAGGTAAGTTGGGGCGCTCACGCCGTTTCCGACGGTGATGCGGCAATGCGCGGCGAGACCGTCGGCGGGCGTTCGATCATCGCGCGGCGTAGCCACACGGCGAGCAGGGCCATGACGACGGCGTCCAGCGCGAACACGGCGCGGATGCTCGTCGCGCCGAGCAGGCCGCTGAGCATCGGGCTGATGGCCAGCCCCGCGAGCGACGCGGTCGTGAGCAGGCCGAATCCCGCGCCGCTGGATCCCCGCGGGATGAGCGCGCTCGCGGTGCTGTAGGCCGTGGTCATGGCGACGCCGACCGCCAGACCGAAGAACGGCGTGACGATGAACAGGACCGAGGCTGGCGGACGCACCGCGTAGACGGCGGCCCCGGCGCCGCACAGCGCCGTCGAGACGGCCAGCAGCGCGCGCGCGGGACGCACTCGGACCAGCCTCGCGGTCAGCTGGTTTCCCCCTGCCGCCGCGAACGCGGCCGCCGAGAACAGGATTCCGGCGAACACCGCGACCCTGCCCGGGGCCACGCCCAGTTCTACCAGGTACAGCGGCAGGATCGGCCCGAAGCTGCGATCGACGAGTTGTACGAGGAAGATCACCAGCATCAGCAGCAGGAAATTCTCGAACGCGAGGATGTCACGGAAGCTCACGGCGCCCCGCTTGTTCGCGGTCTCGTGGCGGCCGCCGGTCTCGCGATAGAGGACAAAGACGAGCACGAGCGCCACGGCGTAGAACCCTGCGGACACCAGGAAGGCACGGCGAATCCCGACCAGTTGCGCGATGACGCCGCCGATGAGCGGCCCGAGCGCCGGTCCGAGCCGCTGCGCGGTCTGCACGGTGCCGATCGCGTGGGGCAGGTGCTCGGCGGGGGCCGACTCGGCAGCCATCGTCAGCGTCAGCGAGCCGTAGCCGGCAAACAGGCCCTGGACCGCGCGCAGCGCGAACACGTGCCACGGCTCGCTGACATACGCCAGCGCCGACATGATCACCACGAAGCTCGCGATCGAGCGCTCGACCATGATCTTGCGGCCGAACCGGTCCGCCAGCCGTCCCCACAGCGGCGAGAGGATCGCCGTGAGCGCCGGCGTCACGCCGAGGCTCATGCCGGACCACAACGCCACCTCGGACACGTCGGTGAGACCGAGTTGCTGGAAATAGAGCGGCAGGAAGGGCATCACCAGCGTGAAGCCGGTGAACCCGATGAAGCTCGCGGCGGTGGCGGCGAAGAGGTTCCGCCGCCAGCCCCGGAATTCCCCCATCAGAAGCGGACTTTCACGTCCCGGTCCTCGGCGACATGTATGGTGTCGATGAATCGGACGCGATGCGGGTCGGTCTGCATCACCACCGAGTTGGTGCGGGTGCCGTCACCGAAGAAGCGGACCCCCCTCATCAGCGTGCCATCGGTGACGCCCGTGGCGGCGAAGATGATCGACTCGCCGGACGCCAGGTCCGCGGATCGGTAGATGCGCTTCGGGTCGGTGATGCCCATCGCGCGACACCGCTGCTCGTGCTCCGGCTTGTCGATGACGAGCCGGGCGAAGATCTCGCCGTTCAGGCAGCGCATGGCCGCCGCCGTCAGCACGCCTTCGGGGGCGCCGCCGGTCCCCATCACCGCGTGCACGCCGCTTCCGGCCACCGCCGCCGCGATTCCGGCGGACAGGTCGCCGTCGGTGATCAAACGAATCCGGGCGCCCGTCGCGCGGATGTCGGCGATCAGCTTCTCGTGCCGGGGACGATCCAGCACAATCACGACGAGGTCGTCCACGTCGCGATCGAGCGCCTTCGCAATCGCGAGCAGGTTGTCATGGACGGGCGCATCCAGGCTGACGAACTCCTTCGAGCTCGGACCGACGACGAGCTTCTCCATGTACAGGTCGGGGGCGTGCAGCAGGCCCCCTTCGCTCGACGCAGCGAGCACGGCGAGCGCGTTTGAGGCGCCGGTCGCGCACAGGTTCGTCCCCTCGAGCGGATCGACGGCGATGTCGACCTTCGGGAATGTGCTGTGGCGTCCGGCATCCGCCTTCGAGTGCGCGGCGCCGACCTTCTCGCCGATGAACAACATCGGCGCCTCGTCCCGTTCACCTTCGCCGATGACAATCGTGCCGTCGATGGCGACAGTGTCGAGGCACTTGCGCATCGCCTCGACCGCCACCTGGTCGGACTTGTGCCGATCTCCCTGGCCCATCGTGTGCGCGCAGGCGATCGCCGCCTGCTCCACGACGCGCAGGAACTCGAGCGAAAGATCTTCCATCGAGGCCTCCTCAGCTCCTCACCGCGGACTTGTAGGGCGGCAGCTCGCAACGCGTGGGGCGGTCGACGCGGTAGCCGAGCACGTAGTCCGCCTGCATCAGCTTGTGGATCTCGCGCGTTCCCTCGTAAATGACTGCGCCCTTGCAGTTCCGATAAAAACGCCCGACCGGATACTCGTCGGAGTAGCCGTTCGCGCCGTGCACCTGGACGGCGTCCCCGGCGGCGCGCTCCGACGCGACGGTGGCAAACCACTTCGCGAGGCTCGTCTCCTGCGTGTTGCGCCGCCCGAGGTTCTTGAGCGTTCCCGCGCGCAGCCAGAGCAGGCGCGAGACCTGGTAGTCCGATTCCATCTGCGCGATCATTTCCTTGACGAGCTGATGCTGCGCGATCTCGACGCCGAAGGCGCGGCGCTCCTTCGCGTACTTCGCGCTCGCGTCGCGACACGCGCGGATCAGCCCCGTGGCACCTGCTGCCACCGTGTAGCGTCCCTGGTCGAGCGCGAACATCGCGATCTTGAACCCCTCCCCCTCGCGCCCGACGAGGTTCTCCTGCGGCACCTCGACCTCCTCCATCTTGAAGAAGCCGGTGTTCCCCGCGAGGATGCCCCACTTCTCCTTGAGCGTGCCGCTCGAAAAGCCCTTGAAGCCGCGCTCCACGATGAACGCGCTGATGCCCGACGGATCGCGCTGCTTCTTCTTGGCGGCGTCCGACCAGGCGAACACGAGGAAGTTGTCGGCGACGTCGGCGAGCGAAATCCACATCTTCTCGCCCGTCAGGACGTAGCGGTCCCCGTTCTTGACCGCCACCGACTGGATGCCGCGTGCGTCGCTGCCCGCCGCCGGCTCGGTCAGGCCGTAGGTGGCGATCTTCCGCCCTTGCGCCTGCGGCACGAGGTATCGCTGGCGCTGGTCCTCGGTCCCCCACGCGAGCAGCGTGAGGCTGTTGAGCCCCGCGTGGACCGACATGATCACGCGCAGCGACGTGTCCACGTACTCGAGTTCCTCGCAGATCAGCCCCAGGCTGACGTAGTCCATCCCGGCGCCGCCATATTCGGCCGGCACCGACGCGCCGAGCAGACCCAGTTCCGCCATCTGCGGCAGGATGCCGCGGTCGAACCGGTGCTGGCGGTCCAGTTCCTTGATGCGCGGCGCGATCTCGCGCGTGCCCCACTCGCGCACCGTCTGCTCGAGCAGGCGTTGTTCCTCAGTCAATTCGAAGTCCATCATGAAGGCAGCCTTCCCCTGCGGTCCAAACGCACCATTCTAGATCGCGCGCAGAACGTGGAGGCAATCGAGGACACGGAGAAAGGTAACCTCGGAGCACGCAGGGAACGCAGAGGAACCGGCCCGCCGGCGCTCTCACGCCGCCCGGAAAAAAAGGGGCGTGAGAATGAGCTTCTTCGATCGCACGAGGCTCATTCCCACGCCCTTTTCTCTTCCGGTGGGCCCGACGAAGTCTGGCGAAGTCGGGCCTGCGGGCCGTCGTGACCGGCCCCGCCCGGAACTCCTCAGACGTCTGTGCGCGCTCTGCGTCCTCTGCGGCCGCCCTCCTTTGCGTCCCTTTGAAAAGTCAGGCCACTACAGCTTCCGGATCGTGATCGTCGCGCCTCGGGACAGCGCGAGGCGTTCGGCGGCGCTCGCGGAGTTGGCGGCCAGCTCGAGATGATCGGTGCTGCCGAACAGCGCGCAGATCTCCTCCGCCCCGATGTCCGCGTACGTGGCCACGAGCCGCCCGATGCGCTGCGTCCCTGCGTCGATCTGGACGGCGTCCCCCTCGACGAACTTCTCGAACGTGCGGCGATCGATGTTCGTGACCACGTTGCCGAACCGGTCTGTGCGGAGCACCTCTCCGTGCAGTGCGTCCGCCTCGGCGTGGGGGCGCGGTATCTCCAGACGCGTGTAGTCGGTGAGCGGGCGGCCGAGGGCCGCGAGCTGAATCCCCTTCGCCAGCCAGGCGGCAGCCGGCGCGAACCGGTCGCGCCCCTCGAACGTGCGGCTCACGGTCGGCCGGGCGTAGCGGCGCTCGGTGAGCTCTACCACCTTCCGGGGCGGCGCCTCCTGGAACACCGCCGTGAGCACCCCGTTGTCCGGCGCGACGAACCGGAAGTCGCCCGTGTCGGCGGCCAGCCCGCGGCGCGCCGATCCAACGCCCGGATCGACGACGGCCAGGAAGATCGTGCCCTGCGGGAAGTACTTGTAGGCGGCCGCGAGCTCGAGCGCTGCGGTGAGCACGTCATGCGGCGGTACGTCGTGCGAGATGTCCACGAGCGTCACGTCCGGGCAAATCCCCAGAATGACCCCTTTCATCGTCCCGGCGTAGTGGTCTCGGCCGCCGAAGTCACTGAGGAGGGCGATGGTTGGGCGCATAGAGCAATGCCGAATGCCGAAGGCCGAATGCCGAAAGCGTCAATGCCGAATGATCGAGTGCCGAACGACGCGGCCGACGCCTTCGGCCTTGACGCTATTGGCCTTCGGCGTTCGCATTCGGCATTAACGCTTTCGGAACACGATCTCTCTGGTGTGGGTCAGGAGCAGGAACGAATCCGACACCAGCAGCCCGTCGAACAGGCGGATGATATCGCGGTTCTGCAGCACCTGGCGCGCGACCGGCGTGGCCGGCATCGGCCGGTGGATGAAGTGGGACTCGTCGGCGATCACGAACTTGGTGTACTGCGACTGCTGGCCGGCGGCGTTGGCGAAGAGGCCGAAGAGCGCCGCGCCCGGGCGCATGACCCTCACCAGCTCGCGCGCGAAGGCCTGCGCCGTGTTCTTGTCGAGAAAGTCGAAGATGTCCCAGCAGAGGACCGCGTCCACGGTCGCGTCCCCCTGCCGGATGCGTGGAGGCAGCACGGTCGCGAGCTTCTCCCGCGCGCCATTCCGGGCGTGCTTCTCGATTTCGGAGAACAGGTCCTCGATGTAGATCTTGCAGGCGGCGCGCTGGCCGAAGAACTCGAGGTTCGACCCCACCGCCGGCCCGACGTCGATGATCGTCAGGTGTTCGCGCGGGCCGAGCGCGCTCAGGAACTTTGGAAACGCGCGCGACGGGACACGGGTCTCCGCCGCCGACGGCGCGGCGGCGGACGTGTCCTCGATGAGCTCATCCGGGCGCCGCTGCTGGCGGCGCAGCATGTCCGTTAACACGATGCAGGTCCCGGACGCCATCCCGCGACCGGCGCGCCCGCCGCGCCGTCGCGAGATGCGCGATGATCTAGTGCGGCGTCACATTGGCCAGGGCGCCAGCCGGCGCGACCGGCATCGCCACGGGCTTCGACTCTTCCTTCTTGGCTTCCGCCGGCTTGGCCGTGCGTTGCATGTCGATGCTGCCGCGGAAGTACGCGCCGTCGGCAATCGCGACGCGCGGCGCCACGATGTCTCCCTCGACCGAGCCGTGCTCGCGGATGTCCACCTTCTCGGTGGCGCTGACATTGCCGTTCACCTTCCCGAGCACCACCACGGCCTTGGCGAACACCTGCGCCTTGATCCGCGCGTTGGGGCCAATCGTCAGCACGTTCTCGCGGAGCTCGATCTTGCCATCGACCTGGCCCTCGATGGTCAGGTCTTCGCTGCCGCTCAGCTCACCCTTGATGATCACCGATTTGCCGATGTTCACGTTCTCCCTCCCCGTCTGTCCGGCTGGTTCACTGACGTGCCGCGTGGGCGGCGGGGTGCTCGGCGCCGCTGGCGGGTCGCCGGCCGGTCCCTGGCCCGTAAACGGGCGTGCCGGTTCGTCCTTCTTCCACATAAATCCGATCTCCTGGTTGTGTTGCGCCGCAGGGTGCCCGGCGTTCGGGGAGCAGTTCCCGCAATAATTTCACAGTCCGGCTCTGCTGTCTAGTCCTTTTGTTGCTGGGACTTACAGCCGGTGCTACCATGAAGGGATCCGCGATGCCGTATTTCGACCATAACGCGACGACTCCCGTCCACCCGGAAGTGGCCGATGCGGTGGCACGCGTGCTCCGCGAAGAGTTCGGCAACCCGTCGAGCGTCCACCGCTACGGGCAGCGCGCAAAAGCGATCCTTGATGAGGCGCGAACCGCCGTCGCGGCGCTGGTCGGCGGCGATCCCTCGGAGGTCGTATTCACGAGCGGCGGGACCGAGGCCGACAATTTCGCGCTGCGTGGCGCGGCCGAGGCGCTCGAACCAACCGGCCGGCGGCACTTGATCGCGAGTGCCATTGAGCACGAGGCCGTGCTCAACACGCTGAAGGCGCTCACGCGCCGTGGCTGGAAGACCACGCTCCTCTCGGTGGAGGCGCGCGCGGTGGTTTCGCCCGACGCGTTGCGCGCCGCGATGACCGACGACGTGGCGGTCGTGTCGGTCATGCACGCCAACAACGAGGTCGGCACGATCCAGCCCGTGGCAAAGCTGGCCGCCATCGCGCACGAGCGGGGCGCGGTCTTCCATACCGATGCCGTGCAGTCTGCCGGCAAGATTCCAGTCAACGTGCGCGAGCTGGGCGTCGATCTCCTGTCGCTCTCGGCACACAAGTTCAACGGGCCGAAAGGAGTCGGCGCGCTCTGGGTCCGGCGCGGGCTGCGCATGAGCGCGCTGCTGACCGGTGGACGGCACGAGCGGAACCGGCGGGCCGGGACCGAGAACGTGGCCGGCATCGCAGGACTCGGCGTCGCGGCCCAGCGCGCGCGCCTCAAGCTCGGCGTCGAGGCGCCCACGCTCGCGGCCCTCCGCGACCGCCTCGAGATGGGCATCCTGAACGCCGTGCCTGGCACCGCCGTCAACGGCGATCCGGCCGCGCGCGTGCCGAACACGTCGAACATCAGCTTTGACGGCGTCGAGGCCGAGTCCCTGCTCATCGCGCTCGACCTCGAAGGCATGGCCGTTTCGACCGGCTCGGCATGCTCCTCCGGCGCGCTCGAGCCCTCCCACGTCCTGCGCGCGATGGGGCTGCCGTCCCACCGCACACAGAACTCGATCCGGTTCAGCCTCGGCCAGGGCAACACGGAGGCGGAGGTCGACGAGTTGCTCGCAGTGCTGCCACGAGTGGTAAGCAAGCTCAGGGCGATAACAGGTGTACGAAGGTGAATTTGGTAATTGGTGATCTGGTAATTCGGTAATCTGGCCGATCTTAGATTGCCAAGTTCTTAGATTACCAAATCACCAAATCAAGACTCAGCATGCGTATCGTCGTGGCGATGTCTGGCGGCGTGGATTCCTCGGTGGCGGCCGCGCTTCTTGCGGAGGCGGGACACGACGTCATCGGTGTGTCCATGCAGCTGTACGACCAGCGTGACGCCACCGGCGGCGGCTTTGGCACCTGCTGTACGCTCGACGACCTGTACGACGCGCGGCGCGTGGCGCGCGCGATCGGGATCCCGCACTACATCGTCAACTTCGAGCGCGAGTTCAACGACGAAGTGATCTCTGACTTCGTCCGGGAGTACGCGGCCGGGCGAACGCCGATCCCCTGCGTGCACTGCAACAGCGACCTGAAGTTCGCCACCCTGCTCGCTCGCGCGGAGGGATTCGGCGCGGAGCGGGTCGCAACGGGGCACTACGCGCGCGTCGATCGCGACGAGCACGGCCGCGCGCGGCTGCGGCGCGGCGTCGATCGCGGCAAGGACCAGTCCTATTTCCTGTTTTCCCTGGCGCAGGAACAACTCGCGCGCGCGGCTTTCCCGGTCGGGGATCTTCAGAAGTCGGCCGTCCGTGAACACGCGCGGCGGCTCGGCCTGCCGGTCGCCGGGAAGAAGGACAGCTACGAGATCTGCTTCGTGCCGGACGGCGACTACGCCGCGTTCGTCGAGCGCCACGCGCCCGCGACCGTGGGCGCTGGCGCCATCACCGATCGCGCCGGGCGCGTTCTCGGCCGGCACGAAGGGACGCATCGGTTCACGATCGGGCAGCGCAAGGGCCTCGGCCTCTCCGCACCAGTCCCCCTCTACGTGGTGGACATTCGCCCCGACGAGCGCACGGTGGTCGTGGGCCCGCGCGACGCGCTCGATCGCGCCGAACTGACGGCGTCAAAGGTGAACTGGATTGCGGGCGAGGCGCCCGCGGGAGCGATCCGGGCAGAAGTCCAGATCCGGCACCGTCACCTCCAGTCGGCCGCGACGGTGACACCGCTGGAGCCCGGGCGCGCGGCGATCGCCTTCGACCGCCCTCAGCCAGCCATCACACCGGGGCAGGCGGTGGTGTTCTACGACGGGGATGTCGTTCTAGGCGGAGGCTGGATCGACTAGCGGCATTGCCTCCAGAAACTTCTCGGCGTCGATCGCCGCCATGCAGCCGGTGCCGGCGGCGGTGACCGCCTGCCGGTAGATGTGGTCCTGCACGTCTCCGCACGCGAACACGCCCGGCACGTTCGTTCGCGTCCCTGCGCGCGTCCGGATATAGCCGTTCTCGTCCATGTCGATCTGGCCGGCGAACAGCCCCGTGTTCGGTGTGTGGCCGATCGCGACGAACAGACCGTCGACCGGGAGTTCCTTGCTCACGCCGGTCTTCACGTTGCGCAGAACCGCGGACGTGACGGCTTTCTGACCGGGGTCCTTCACCTCTTCGACCACGCTGTTCCACTCGAAGCTGATTTTCGGGTGCGACAGCGCCTTGTCCTGCATCACCTTCGAGGCGCGGAGCGAGTCGCGGCGGTGCACGACGGTGACGTGCGACGCGAACTTCGTCAGGAAGAGCGCTTCTTCCATCGCGGTGTCCCCTCCGCCCACGACCGCGATCGGGCGTCCTTTGAAAAAGAAGCCGTCACAGGTCGCGCAGCTCGAGACGCCGTGCCCCATGAGCGCGCGTTCGGACTCGAGCCCGAGCCAGCGGGCCGAGGCGCCGGTCGCGATGATCAGGGTGCGTGTTGAGAACTCTTGCTCCGCCGTCCGGACGATGAAAGGCGTGCGCTGCAGGTCCACGGCGGTCACCTGTCCCGAGACGATGCCCGCGCCGAAGCGCTCGCTCTGCTGGCGCATCTCGGCCATCAGGTCGGGGCCCATGATGCCGTCCCTGAAACCGGGGAAGTTTTCGACGAGCGTGGTGAGCATCAATTGCCCGCCCGCCTCGAGCCCCTCGATAACGAGCGGGTCCAGGTTGGCGCGCGCGGCATACAGCGCCGCGGTCAGGCCCGCCGGGCCCGTGCCGATGATGAGGACGTTCCTGATCACGCGAGGTACTTGTCGATCAGCTTCTTCAGGCGGTCCTTCTCCGCGAGCCCGACCACCTGTTCCACCATCTCGCCCCCCTTGAACAGCAGCAACGTCGGGATCCCGCGGATGTTGAACTTCTCGGCCGTCATGGGGTTCTCGTCCACGTTCAGCTTTCCGACGGTGACCTTCCCCTGGTACTCCTCCGCGAGCGCGTCGACGGTCGGCGCCAGCCGCCGGCACGGCCCGCACCACTCGGCCCAGAAATCGACCAGCACCGGCGTCTGGGCCTGGCGGACCGTGCTGTCGAAATCGCTATCGGTAAAGACCTTGATTCTCTCGGATGCCATCGAACCGTCTCCTCACGCTCCTGTACACTTTGACATACTCACGAGCCGAAACGTCCCACGAGAAGTCCTGGCGCATGCCGGCAAGCTGAAGGGCCCGCCATTTCTTCCGATCCCCGAACAGCTTCAGGGCGCGCTTCACGGTACGCACGAGCGCCTGCGGCGTGTACTCGGTGAACTTGAAGCCGGTGCCGCGGCCGCTCCGCTCGTTGTAGTTCACCACCGTGTCGTCGAGCCCGCCCGTCGCGCGCACGACCGGGACGGTTCCGTACCGCAGGCTGTACATCTGGTTCAGCCCGCACGGCTCGAACCGTGATGGCATCAAGAAGATGTCCGCGCCTCCCTCGACAAGGTGCGCAAGCCTCTCGTCGAAGCCGATGTGCGTCCCCACCCGCTCGGGCCGTTCCATCGCGAGGCGCTCCCATGTATCTTCGTACCGCCGCTCGCCGCTTCCGATCAGGACGTACGTGGCGTTCAAACCGAGCAGCGCGGTGCTCGCCTGGTGGATCAGATCGAATCCTTTCTGATCCGTCAGCCTGGAAACCATGCCGATGACGGGCCTGTCCAGCGCGTCCGCTTCCGACGGCAGGCGAAACGCCCGCAGCAGTTCGGCCTTCGCCTTCAGCTTTCCGGACAGATCCTCGGTGCTGAACGGCTCGGGCAGGTGCGGGTCGTGCTGCGGATCCCAACGCTCGACATCGATGCCGTTGAGGATGCCCCACAGCACCTCCTTGCGCGCCGCCAGGATGCCCTCGAACCCGAAGCCGTACTCCTCGGTCAGGATCTCCTTGGCGTACCTGGGACTCACCGTCGTGATGCCATCGCTGAAATTGATGCCCGCCTTGAGCAGACTCGCCTTCCCCCAGTACTCGAGTCCTTCCTGTGTGAAGAGATGCGGCGGGACGTCGATGCGTGACAGCCAGTCGGCGGAGACGAGGCCCTGAAACGCCAGGTTGTGAATCGTGAACAGCGACGGCAGACGTCGCTCCAGGTACAGCGGCACGAGCCCGCACTGCCATTCGTGCGCGTGCACGACCGAGAACTCGGCACCTCCCGCCAGGCGCGCGGCGTACTCGAGCGCTGCTCGGGCGAGCACGGCGAACCGGACTGCATTGTCCGCGTAGTCGTCCGACGCGTCCCCGTACAGCCCTTCCCGGTCGTACAGCTCGGGGACGTCCACGAAAATGTACCTGACGCGATCCCCTGATAGGAGCCGATGAAACCGCGTCTCGAAGACGCGGCCACCTACCGTCAGCGCAAGCGCGCCGGTCTCCTCGCCCGCGTCGATCCCCTGATAGCGGGGCAATACGACGGTGACGTCGTGCCCCAGCCTTCCGAGCGCGAGCGGCAGGGAGCCAGCCACGTCCGCCAGCCCGCCAGTCTTGGCGAAGGGCGCGGCCTCGGGAGTGACCATGAGGATCGAAAGAGGGGGCTGCGAATCAAGAGTGCCGGTCCGTCTCTTGGCACGTTGAACGCCCACCTGCCTGCCGGCCGGCCTTCGATGGCTGACAACCGCCCCCGGGACCTCATCGGCCAGGCCCCGACTGGCGTCCGGAGCCGGAGGCTTCGCTTCTGGCACGCTCTTCCGGCGGGCGGACATCCTTTCACTCTAGCACGCGGGCGTGCTACCTCATGCGGACGACGCTCACGGGTGGTGGGCTCGCGCCTCCCCGCGGCGTCGTGACGAACGCCGTGACGAACGCCGGGACCGCGTTCGACAAGTTGAACGCACTCTTTCGGCGGATTGGATCCGCAGAGCGTCCTCAGCACTCGACCCTCAATAAGGGCGGCTTCCTGTATACTCCGCGCTTGGATTGACATGTGCATCCTCGGCGGGAACCCTGCCCCGCGGGGAATCCCGACGGCATTCCAAACCCGAGTCTCGAGAGGAGCGCAATGTGACAATGAGGAGGACCCATTGGCCCCGTGCTTTACCGCGCGCCGTGCTTCTGGCGGTGAGCGTCGCGCTCGTTCCAGTTCCGGCCGTGGCGAGTGAAACGACACCTGAGAAGAAGGCCGGGACGATTAAGGCATCCATCCAGAAAGCGGTCGCTCAAGAGGTCGCGGCGATGTCTGGCCAGCATTCGGTGACTCGCCGTGCCGAGCAGGCGGATCCGTCGAAAGGATCGGTGGCGTTCTTCAGGACCGGTCCCGGGATCGTGGCTCTGATCGTGATGGCGGTGGGCACCGGATACGCGATCTACTCGGCCCAGCACGACCGGATCACATCCCCGGCAAAGGAATAGGAGGGTGGACCAGATGAAGTGCATAGCACGTCTCTTCGCCCTGCTGTTCGCCGCCACGCTGATCGCAGGCGCGGCGCAGGCGCAGACGCTTACCGGAACTGTGCAGGGCACGGTCACCGACGAGCAGGGGGCCATTCTGCCGGGCGCGACTGCCACGTTGACGGGACCCCGTGGCGCCCAGACCACGGTCAGCGACGAACATGGCGAGTACCGGTTCGTCGGTGTGACGCCCGGCACGTACCGCCTCAGGCTGGAGCTCTCGGGTTTCGCCCCGCAGGAGGTCGAGGAAGTCGTCGTCGGCATCGGGAAGACCGCCGTTTCGGACTTCACGTTGAAGGTCTCAGGATTGACCGAGACGGTTGAAGTGATCGGCACGTCCTCGACCGTCGACGTGAAGAGCTCCTCAACCGACACGACGGTGTCGAGCAACATGCTGCAGATGACACCGCTGTACTCGTCGACGGCCACCGGCCTGCTGAACGCGGCGCCTGGCATCAACAGCAGTTCCGCGTACGGCGCCCAGGCCAGCTACGGCAACGCGCTCCTGCTCGACGGCGTGGACACGCGTGACCCGGAAGGCGGATCGGCCTGGACGTTCTTCAACCAGAACCTGATTGAGGAGATCCAGATCGGCGGGCTGGGCGCCCCCGCGGAGTACGGCGGGTTCACGGGCGGCATCATCAACACGATCACCAAGTCGGGCGGCAACGACTTTTCAGGACTCTTTTCCGTGCGATACACGAGAGGTTCGCTGGCGTCAGACAACATCAGCGAC
>DATHTE010000109.1:0-126439 GCA_035463475.1 Vicinamibacterales bacterium | reverse complement strand
GCCAGTGCCCGGACAGCACGGCGGCCTTCTGCTGGTCCATCCCGTGACGCAGGTCGTAGCCGTGGGCGATGCAGTGGCTGTACGCGATGATCAGCGACGGCCCGTCGTACGCCTCCGCCTCGCGGAACGCGCGCAGCGTCTGCCCGTCGTTGGCGCCCATGGCCACCCGCGCGACGTAGATGCCGCCGTAGGTCATCGCGATCAGCCCGAGGTCCTTCTTCGGCGCGGCCTTGCCGCCCGCCGCGAACTTCGCCACCGCGCCGCGCGGCGTCGCCTTCGACATCTGGCCGCCCGTGTTCGAGTAGACCTCGGTGTCCAGCACCAGGACGTTGACGTTCCGCCCCGAGGCCAGCACGTGATCGAGGCCGCCGTAGCCGATGTCGTACGCCCAGCCGTCGCCGCCGATGATCCACACCGACTTCTTCACCAGGTAGTCGGCGATGGACAGCAGCCGGCGCTCGGCGTCCGCCGTCTCCCCGCGCGGTCGCCGCTTCAGCGACCACTCGAGCATCTTCTTCAGCGCGGCGACGCGCTCGCGCTGCTCCGAGATCCCCTGCTCGTCGTTCTGGACGGCGTCGAGGAGGGCCGTGACCAGCCCCTCGCCAACGACGGCGCGGAGCCGGCCGAGCAGGAGCCGCGCTTCGTCAGCAAGCTGGTCGATCGTCAGGCGCATGCCGTAGCCGAATTCGGCGTTGTCCTCGAAGAGCGAGTTCGACCACGCCGGCCCGCGCCCGGCCCCGTCCGTGGTCCAGGGCGTGGTGGGCAGGTTGCCGCCGTAGATCGACGAGCAACCGGTCGCGTTGGCGACGACCATGCGGTCGCCGAACAGTTGCGTCGCGAGCTTGATGTACGGCGTTTCGCCGCACCCCGAGCACGCCCCCGAGAACTCGAACAGCGGCTCGAGGAACTGCGAGCCCTTCACGGTGTTGCGCTTCGCGGTCCGGCGGTCCACCTCCGGAATCGAGAGGAAGAACTCCCAGTTGGCGCGCTCAGGCTCGCGCCGCTCGCGCTGCGGCTTCATCTCGAGCGCGCGCGTCCCGGTCTTCTTGTCCGCTGCCGGGCAGACCTCCACGCAGAGCTCGCAGCCAGTGCAGTCCTCCGGCGCGACCTGGATCGTGTACTTCTGCCCCGCGTACTCCGCGCCCTTGTAGTCCATCGACTTGAACGTGGGCGGCGCGGACGCGAGCAGCACCGGGTCGTACGCCTTGATGCGGATGGCGGCGTGCGGGCAGACCAGCGCGCACTTGCCGCACTGGATGCAGATGGGCTCGGTCCACACCGGGATGGTCTCGGCGAGGTTGCGCTTCTCCCACTTCGCCGTGCCCACCGGGAACGTGCCGTCGATCGGCATCGCGCTCACCGGCAGCAGGTCTCCCTTGCCGACGATGATCGGCGCGAGAACGGTCTGCACGAAGTCGGGCGCCTCGCGCCACGGCAGCGGCGTCGGGTGGTCGGCGAGCGCGTCGATGCCTTCCGGCACCTTCACCTCGTGGAGATGGGCGAGGGATTGGTCGATCGCGTCGAAGTTCTGCTTGACGACCTGCTCGCCCTTCGCCCCGTACGTCTTCTTCACCGCGTTCTTGATGGACGCGATGGCCTCGTCCTTGGGCAGGATCCCCGAGAGCGCGAAGAAGCAGGTCTGGAGGATCGTGTTCACGCGCTTGCCCATGCCCGTCGCGTTGGCGACCGACGTGGCGTCAATCGTGAACACGCGCATCCGGTTCTCGAGAATCACGCGCTGCACCTTGCCCGGCAGCTCCGCCCAGACCTCGTCCGGCCCGTACGGGCTGTTGAGGAGCAGCGTAGCGCCCGGCGTCGCCGCCTCGAGCACGTCCATGCGCTCGAGCAACTCCCACTGGTGGCACGCGATGAACCCGGCGCGCCGCACGAGATACGTGGAGCGGATCGGGTGCGGCCCGAACCGCAGGTGCGAGATCGTGGTCGATCCGGACTTCTTCGAGTCGTACACGAAGTAGCCCTGGGCGTACTGGTCCGTGGACTCGCCGATGATCTTGATCGTGTTCTTGTTGGCGCCGACCGTGCCGTCCGAGCCGAGGCCGTAGAGCACCGCGCGGACCGTGTCGTCACGCTCGGTGGAGAACTCCTCGTCCCACTCCAGGTTCGAGAACGACACGTCGTCCACGATGCCGCACGTGAAGTGCGAGCGCGGCGCGGGGCGCTTCAGCTCGTCGAATGCCGCCTTCGCCATCGCGGGGGTGAATTCCTTCGATCCGAGGCCGTAACGGCCGCCGATGACCGTCGGCCGCTCGTCGAGGTGGGTCGTGGCGGTGTGCTCGGCGAGCGCCGTCAGCACGTCCTGGTAGAGCGGTTCGCCGGCGGCGCCCGCTTCCTTCGTGCGATCCAGCACCGCAATCCCGCGGACCGTCTTGGGCAGGGCGCGGACGAAATGCAGCGAGCTGAACGGGCGGAACAGGCGTACCTTCAACAGCCCGACCTTCTCGCCGGCCGCGTTGAGCGCGTCCACCGTCTCCTCGACCGCTCCCTCGGCCGAGCCCATGACGACAATGACGCGGTCCGCGTCCGGAGCGCCGTAGTAGTCGAAGATCCGGTACTTGCGGCCGGTGATGGTGGCGAAGCGATCCATGACGCGCTGCACGAGCGCGGGGCACGCCAGGTAGAAGGGGGTCGCGGCCTCGCGCGCCTGGAAGAAGACGTCGGGGTTCTGCGCCGATCCGCGCAGGACCGGCCGCTCGGGTGAGAGCGCGCGGGCGCGGTGCGCCTCGATCTGCTCCTCCGAGATCAGCTCGCGGAGCTCTTCGGGCCCCAGCGACTGGATCTTTGCCACCTCGTGGGAGGTACGGAAGCCGTCGAAGAAATGCAGCGTCGGCACGCGCGTTTCGAGCGTGGCCGCGTGGCTGATCGCCGCGAGGTCCTGTGCTTCCTGGACCGAGCCGGACGCCATCAGCGCCCACCCGGTGGAGCGGACCGCCATCACGTCCGAGTGATCGCCGAAGATCGACAGCGCGTGGCTGGCCACGGCGCGCGCCGACACGTGGAAGACCGCGGGCGTCAGCTCGCCGGCGATCTTGAACATGTTGGGGATCATCAGCAACAGGCCCTGGCTCGCCGTGAACGTCGTCGCGAGCGCGCCAGCTTGCATGGCGCCGTGGCACGCGCCGGCGGCGCCGCCTTCGCTCTGCATCTCAACGACGGTCGGGATGGCGCCCCAGAGATTTGGCCGGTGCTCGGAGGCCCATTGGTCGGCCCACTCGCCCATGTTGGACGAGGGCGTAATCGGGTAGATTGCGATCACTTCGGAGAGCAGGTAGGCGACCCTTGCAGTCGCTTCGTTGCCGTCAAGAGTCAGCCAGGGACGAGACATCGGGGGGAACCTCCGGGTGCGCAGAAAGGCAACCGCCGTACCCGGCCGCCTGGCACCAGAAAGTGCCGGAATTTCAGGGATTTCTAGTCAAGCGGGAGGCCGGCCCACCGCCGGTGCCGGCTTTTCGGCGGGAGAGCGGCCCGAAACGCGTGCGACGCGATCGCCGCGGCGTCGATCCCGCCGAGCACCACCGCGACCCCGAGCAGCCAGGCGCCCCCCGCCACGAGCGGCGCGCGCGCGAACAGCATCCCGGCCGCGAGCATCGGCACGCCGGCGGCCCACAGCACGAACGCGGCGCGCTGGACGCCCGGGAGCGGCATGTCGTGCGGGTTCGGCGCGGGCCCCTTGAACCCTGTGTTCGCGAACGCCCAGTACCACGCGAAGTACGGCAGGATGCGGTACTCCATCCCCGCCACCAACTGGCCGAAGAACCCCACCAGCCCGAGCACGCCGTACGCCGCGGCGAGACGAAGCGTGGCGTCCGACAGGGGCGCGAACGCGAGATAGAGTCCGGCGATCACCGCCGCCGCGAGAAACGCGAGCGACGCCAGCGATTGCCACGCGCCGTAGTCCGGAGACGGCCGCGCGGCAGGAGGCGGTTTCAATCGGCGGAGCATGCGCCGCACGTGCGCGAAGAACGCGCCGAACCCCGCAGCGACGAGCAGCGCGCCGGCGGCTGTCGCGGTCGTGCCCTGCAGGACGAGACCCGCGCTGAGCGAGACCACACCGGCCTGCAGCAGCACGGCACTCGCAAACAGGCTCCTCCCCTCGGGCATTGCTGCGGGCAGGACCATCGGAAACAGCCGATAACCCACGCCGAGCGCCATCATCCCCACCCAGCCCACGGCGGCCAGATGCCCGTGCGCGAAGACGTTCGCGAGCCGCGCACCCGGGAGAAACGGGTGCACCTTGTCGAAGGCGATGGCGATTCCCAGCGCGGCGGCGGCGAAGAAATTCAGGAACGCAAGCGCCACGTGAAGGACGACCGCCGGCTGCACGGGCGAGCGTCGCAGCGCGCCGACGACGCGACCGGCCAGCAGCGCCGCCGCAGGGAGGAAGAGCGCGCCGCCTGAGCCCACCTGCGCCGGCGCGTTCGACCAGAAACCGTGGCAGGCGGCGGCGAGGCCCGCGAGCACCAGCGCGCAGCAGCCGTAGTCCGCCGCGCGCGCCGGCAGCGCGATCCGCAGCGCCAGCGGCCCGACGATGTAGAGGCTCGCGAGAATCGAGCAGGTGAGCCAGCCGAGCGTGACAAGGTGCACGGCCGCGAGCATTCGGGCGTGATAGAAGGAGGCCGCCATCGGCCCGGGTTCGAGCGCGACCGCGAGCAGGGCGGCGATGAACGCGAGCCGGGCCGCCGCAAAGTACACCAGCGGCAGCGCGCGGGGCGGCAGCAGGTCGAGCCGGTCCGCGCTCGCCGTCTCGCCGGCACTGTCCGGCTGCTGCCGAGAATCCGTCACCATGCCCCCGTTTCCTTCATTTTCCTCGAAAAATGCCGGGCGCACGGATTGCGTTGGTCACCGATATGCCCCTGAACGCCTGTGAGCTGGAGATCGATCTCCTCTGCCGCGGCCTGCGCGTCCCGACCGACATGGACCTGAAGGGCGCGCGCAGCATCCAGCGCACGCGGGCCGGCCTGGGGTCCGGCCTGGAAATCGCGATCCCGGCGCCCGCGTGGCTGAAGCGCTCGATCTGGGTCAACGTCCCAGTCGTCGAGCGGTTCGTCCGCGAGTCGCCGTACGTGCTGGCGGGCGCGCCGTCGCTGGGGTACCGCGTCGTCGACGAGCGGGTCGGGCAGGAGTATCCGATCGAGATTCCGCGCGAGCCCCATTGGTACTCGCGCCAGACTTCCCGCGACGTTGCGATGAACCGGATCGCCGTGATGCAGGGGACCTACCTCGCGATCTACGTGAACCCGGTCTGCGCGTTCTGGAACTTCAAGCCCGCCCTCAACTGCAAGTTCTGCACGACGGGTCGCAACGTCGGCGAGAGCGAGGAGCCGGACAAGGCGCTCGAGGACGTGCTCGAGACCTGCTGGGCCGCCAAGGAAGAGAGCGGGATCACCTTCGCGCACCTGAACGGCGGGTACCAGGGCTCGCGCGGCATCGCGTTCACCGAGCCGTACGTGCGGCGGATCAAGGAGGAAGTCGGGCTGCTCGTGGGCGTCCAGCTCGCGCCCGAGAAGCGCTTCGAGCAGTACGACCGACTGCTCGACGCCGGCGTGGACCATCTGTCCTTCTGCATCGAGTTTCTCGATCCGAAGTGGTTCGCCGACATCTGTCCCGGCAAGGACCGCATGCTCGGCCAGCCACTGTTCATGCAGGCGCTGGAGCATTGCGCGTCGAAGATGCCGCGCGGCGCGGTGTCGGGGGAAATCATCGCCGGCCTCGAGCCAATCGAGAGCACGCTCCGCGCCATCGAAGAGATCACGTCCCGCGGCGCGTTCCCGACCGTCTGCATCTTCCGCCCGACCATCGGATCCGACATGGAGCACTGGCCGCCTCCGCGGTACGAGGACATGCGGGTCGTGATGGAAGCGGTCTACGACGCCTGCCGGCGGCACCGGCTGCCGATCGGCGCGGCGCCGAACATCGAGGTCAGCCTCGTCGTGAACCCGGACGACACGGCGCTGCTCGCGCGTCGCGACTCCGGCTTCTATCGGTACGAGCTGTGGCGGCGCGCCATGAAGTTCGCCGCCCGTCCCCTCTTCGCGCGGAAGATGCGACCGGCCGCGGGACGCCGAAATACCGGCAGGTCCCGGGCGTCCGTCGTTGAAAACCGTGACGGTCGGACGACATCCGCCGGTTCCGGGGCCCAAAACCGCTGAAAATTTCCCTGGCACCCCCTTTGCCTCGGCTCCCAGTGTGAGTCCCCTTACGCACGCGCTGCGGACCAGGTTCGAGCAGGTTTCTCGATCCGAGCTGCAGCGGCTCCGCAAGAAAACATCCGGGCTCGGGCCGGGCGATCGCGCCGTCGTCGACGCCGTCACGCTGGAGCTCGTACAGGCGATCGCGGCGCGCGCGACCGAGCGGCTGGAGGGCCCCGACGGCGAGCAACTCGCGCCGGTCGTGGCTCGGCTGTTCGGTGTCAGCGAAGCCATTTAATCCACCACGCGGCCCGGTATGATGTTCTGTCCGGCGTGGCGAGCCGGCGCCCGTTAATCGTGTGCGTCGGGCTCGAGGGCGGCGAGGTCGAGAAAGCGAGGATCGAAACAGCGTGCGCGTCTGCAGGTGGTTTCCAGCATGGGTGATCGCGTGGCTCTTGTTGAACGCGTCGCCGCTCGTGGCGCAGCCGGCCGCCCCTCCAACCAGCGATGATTGTCTCAGTTGCCATGCCGATACGTCGCTGGCCCGCGCCAGCGGACAATCGATGGCGTTCGACGCCGCCCGCTTCGCGGGCTCCGTTCACGCGCCAATCACGTGCGTCGACTGTCACCGCGATCTGAACAAGCCAACCGAGTTCCCGCATCCGGAAAAGCTCGCGCGAGTGAACTGCGCAACGTGCCACGAGGCGTCGGTGCAGCAGTACGACGAGGGCATCCACGCGCAGGCGCGACGCACGAACCACAACAACCGCGCGGCGAACTGCGTGGACTGTCACGGCGGCAACGCGCACGCGATCCTGCCGTCGAGCGATCCCAATTCGGCCACCAACAAGCTGACGATCGCGGAGACCTGCGCCACCTGTCACGGGAACAAGGCACCCGTGCAGCTCTCCGGCGGCCGCAGCGGCGCCGTCGCGGGGCTGTTTCACGACAGCATTCACGGACAGGCTCTCGAGAAGAAAGGCCTCATCGTCGCGCCGAGTTGCAACGACTGCCACTCGAACCACGCCATCATTCCGAAGCGGCTCCCCGACAGCCCCGTGTTCCCGGCCAACGTCCCGGCCACGTGCGGCAAGTGCCACGAGGGGATCCGCCACGAGTTCGCGCAGAGCGTCCACGGCACGAGGCTGGCCGGCGGAAACCTCGCCGCGCCGAACTGCGCGTCGTGCCACACGGCGCACGGGATCACGCGCACCGACACGGACGACTGGCAGCTCCACGCGATCGAGCAGTGCGGGACGTGCCACAGGGAGTCGCTGGCGACCTACCGCGACACGTTCCACGGCCAGGTGACCGCGCTCGGCTTCACTCCCGTCGCCAAGTGCGCGGACTGCCACGGACCGCACACCGTGCTCCCGGCCGAAGACTCGAAGTCGATGGTGCACCAGGCGAACCTCGTGAAGACCTGCGGGCAATGCCACGACGGGGCGAACCAGAACTTCGTGGAGTACAACCCGCACGCGAACAAGCACGACAAGTCGCGCCTGCCCGCGCTCTATTACTCCGCGCGGTTCATGGAAGCGCTGCTGGTGTTCGTCTTCGCGTTCTTCGGCGTGCACACCGCGCTGTGGTTCTCGCGTGGACGGCCGAAAGCGCTGCCGCCGCCGCGGCCGACGTTGAAGGCGGTCGGACCGGCGTTCCCCCCGCCGGATCGAGGCCCCGCCGCCGGCCCCACAACGGGCCGCGGGCAGGAGGGCCGCCGTGGCTGAGGCGCGCTTCATCGTCCGGTTTGGCAAATCGCAGCGGATTCAGCACGGCCTGATGATGATCAGTTTCCTGGGGCTCGCCGCGACAGGGCTGCCGCTGCTCTTCAGCGAAGCGGCGTGGGCCCGGGTGCTCGCGCGCGTGTTCGGCGGTTTCACGGCCGCCGGGCTGTTCCACCGGCTGTTTGCGATCGTGCTCATCGGCGTGTTCCTCTTCCACGTGGGCTGGCTCACGTACCGGATCTTCGTGCGCCGCGAGCGCAACATGCTGTGGGGACCGACGTCGATGGTGCCGCAGCCGCGCGACCTCGTCGAGCTGTACCAGCACGTGAAGTGGTTCCTTCGAGTCGGGCAGCGCCCGCAGTTCGATCGGTACACATACTGGGAGAAGTTCGACTACTGGGCGGTGTTCTGGGGGATGTTCATCATCGGCGGCTCGGGCCTGCTCCTGTGGTTTCCCGAGCTGTTCTCCCGCGCCGTGCCGGGCTGGATCTTCAACATTGCGATGCTGATTCACGGCGAGGAGGCGCTGCTCGCCGTCGGCTTCATCTTCACGATCCACTTTTTCAACGGCCACCTGCGCCCGGAGAAGTTCCCGATGGACCTGGTGATCTTCACCGGGCGCGTATCCGAGCACGAGTTCAGAAACGAGCGCGCGCTGGAGGCGGCGCGTCTCGAGGCGAAGGGGGAACTGGATCGGCACTTCGCCCCGGCGCCATCGCCGCGGTTGTTGCGTTGGGGACGTCTTGGCGGCACAATCGCGGTGCTCGTCGGACTCTCTCTCTTCGTGATGATCCTCTTCGCCTTCTTCGCCAGGTGAGCATGCGGCTGAGGTTTTGGGAAGGACGCCACCCCCTCGTGGCGGTGGGCGCCGTGCTGGCCACGATCGGCGCGCTCGCATTTCTCGCATTCTTCGTGCTCGATCTGTTCCGCGGGCACGGCAACCCGTACCTGGGCATCCTCTTCTTCCTGGCGCTCCCGGCCGTGTTCGTGTTCGGGCTGCTGCTCATTCCGCTCGGCTCGTACCTCGAGCGTCGGCGCCGGCTCGCCGGGCGGCCGCCGGCCGAGTGGCCGCGGCTCGATCTGAACAACGTGCGGCAGCGGCAGATCGTCTTCGGCGTGGTCCTGCTCACGCTCGTCAACGCCGTCATCGTGTCGCTTGCCGCCTACCGCGGGATCGAGTTCATGGACTCCGTCACCTTCTGCGGCCGCGTCTGCCACGAGGTGATGGAGCCCGAGTACGTCGCCAACCAGGCCGGGCCGCACGCGCGCGTCGCGTGCGTAGGCTGCCACATCGGTCCGGGCGCGCCGTGGTTCGTGCAATCCAAGCTGTCCGGCACGCGCCAGGTGTTCGCGGTGACGTTCAATACCTTCTCGCGCCCCATCCCGTCGCCCGTGCACAACCTGCGCCCGGCGCGCGACACCTGCGAGCAGTGCCATTGGCCCGCGAAGTTCCACGGCGACATCATCCGCGTGAGCAAGGAATACGCGTCCGACGAGCAGAACAGCGAGACCACGACGACGCTGCGCGTGCACGTGGGAGGCGGCGACGAGTCACAGGGACAGGTGTCGGGCATCCACTGGCACATGGCCCTCGCGAACCGGGTCGAATACATCGCGACCGACGACAAGCGCCAGGTGATCCCGTGGGTCAAGCTGACAGACCGCTACGGCAACGTGAAAGAGTTCGTCGTCGAGGGAGTGACCCGGGAACAGCTCGCGCAGGGGGAACGCCGCGAGATGGACTGTGTTGATTGCCACAACCGGCCCAGCCATCCCTTCTCGCCGTCGGCCGAGCGCGCCGTAGACGCGGCGATCGCGGTCAACGAGATCTCCCGCGAGCTGCCGTTCATCCGCCGCGAAGGGGTCGATGCGTTGAAGGCGGAGTACACATCGCAGCAGGCAGCGTTCGACGCGGTGGCCGCGCGCATCCGGGCCTTCTACCGCGCGACGTATCCGGCCGTCTACGCCGGCAAGCGGCAGGAGATCGAGCGCGCCGTCGCCTCGCTCCAGGGCGCGTACCGACGGAACGTCTTTCCGACGATGAACGTGGGATGGGGCACGTATCCCAACAACATTGGCCACATGGACTTCCCGGGGTGCTTCCGCTGCCACGATGACTCCCACAGGGCCAAGGACGGGTCCGTTATCAAGCAGGACTGCGAGACGTGTCACACGATTGAATAGGCTTCAGGCTCAGGCTTCAGGCTTCAGGGCGTCAGGCTTCAGGCTCAGGATTCAGGGTTCAGGACGATGGCGGAATCGCATGTCGTGTCGTTGACGTTTCAGGAAGGTTACCGCGCGCTCGCGACGTTTGAGAGCGTGCCCGGGGGGCCGCAGCTGCTGCTTGACGAACCGCCACCTCTCGGTGGCGCAGCCGGGCCGAACGCGCTCGACATGCTCGCAACCGCCATCGGCAACTGCCTCGCCGCCAGCCTGTTGTTCTGCCTGAGGAAGTCGCGCGTGGAGGTCTCGGGCCTGGAGACGACGGTGACGACTCATACCGATCGCAACGCGGCCGGGCGCCTGCGCGTCACGCACGTGGACGTCGACATCCGCCCGCGGATCGGCGGCGGTGAGCCCGCGAAGTTCGATCGATGCGCCGGGCTGTTCGAGGACTACTGCACGGTCACCGCCTCGATCCGCGAGGGGATCACCGTGAACGTAACAGTCGGTCAGCCGTCACCCCCAGCGCCGCTCCCCAGATGACGTGGGCGCCGATCATCAGCGCGTTCCGGCGCGCGGGATGATTCTTCGCGTTGGAGAGAAGCCCCGCCGCCGGCAGCACGCCGAGATACTGCGAGGTCCACACCATCAGGCCGTAAGCGATGCCGGCGAGCGCCGGCGACGAGGGACGCGTGCGCGCGATCAGGCCGTAGGCGCTCCCCGCCATCGCGCCGAACGCGAAGTGGGCCGCGAGCGCGACGCCCGCGCGCTCGTCATCCCGTGCAGGCTCGAGCCCGGTGTGGCGCTCCCCGGGATGGTGTGCCTGCCCGGGCGTGATCTCTTCCGCGCTGCTCTGGAGAGCCGCGTTGTCCACGATCTGGCGCGGCGGAAGGGGATAGCGTTCCTCGTGCGGCAACATCCGATGCAACAGGGTCATCGCCGCTGTCATCGGCGCCGTCGCCACGAGCCCCGCCGTGGCGCCTGCCAGCTCAGCCTGCATTCGCAAAGTCCTCCGACCAGCGAACACTGCAAGAAAAGGGCTAGGCGGAACCCTCATGCAGCACCCGTCGTGTCGAACCCGCCGGGCACGTCAGTCCCCGCGGTCAGAAAGCGCCTTCGAGAGCGCCGGAAGCCCCTGCTGAAGTATGTCGGGGGCGATCCCAAGGCCGATGCGGAAGTGTGCGGGTGCCTCGAAGAATAGGCCGGGCACAATCGCCGTTTGGAAGTCGCGCAGCAGCCTTGTCGCGAGCTCTTCTGCGTCCGCGCCGGAGCGGAGTCGCGGGAAGGCGACGGTGCTCAGCTCGGCGAAGCCGTCGAGCTGCGGGGTCCGCGACAGAAACGCCCGGAACGCCGCGACGTTCGGCTCCAGGATCCGTCGGGCGCGGTCGGCGAGCCGGTCGAGCTGATCGAACGCAATCACGGACAGACGCTCCGCCGGGATCGACCCGGTCCCGTCCACGACGTCCCGGGCGCGGCGAATGCGCTCCGCAAGCGGCCCCGACGCGAGGGCCCAACCGCACCGCAGCGAGGCGAGCCCGTACGACTTCGTGAGGCTGTTCGTCGAGATGACGTTGTCCGCGAGGAGCGCGGCGGGGCGGGCGCCGCACCCGCGTGCGGCGTCCAGGTACACCTCGTCTACGAGCAGCGTGGCGCGCCGCTCGGCGGCGGCCGCCGCAATCGCCGCCAGCGCCGCGTCCGAGGTGAGGGCGCCGCTCGGGTTGTGCGGATGCGTGACGATGACGAGGCGCGTCGAAGAGGTCATGGCGCGGCGGATGCGGTCCGGATCGATGGCATACCGCTCCTCGAAGCGCCGCTCGAACCGGAGGACGCGCGCGCCGAGCGCCCGCGGGACCGCCAGCAGCGGATCGTAGGCGGGGCTCTCGACGAGGACCTCGTCGCCAGGCTCGAGGACGGCGAGCGCCGCCAGGAAGTTCGCGCCGGACGTGCCGGTGGCGGTCGCGACCATGTCCGGCGGCGCGCCGTACCGCGCGGCGATCGCTTCGAGCAGCGGCGGAAAGCCGTTGTCGTTATGGCCGGACAGGTCCAGCGCGGCCGACGCGTGCTCCAGGTCGCCGACCGAGCAGGCCAGCACGTTGCTGAGCGCCAGATCGATCGCCGCGGGCGGCCGGGCCTTGGCCCATTCCATGTACCGGGCGCGGACGTTCATGGTTCGCTCCTCGTGGATGCGCGATGCGCGCGGCGAAACCACCAGTACACGGGCAGGCCCGCTGCCAGGAGCAGCGCACCGATGCCGGCCCTGGCGGGATCCGCGCGCACCACGGAGTACACGATCGCCGCGGCGACGAGCACGAACGCGGCGGGCAGAACGGGGTAGCCGAACATGCGATAGCCGCCGCGCCCGCCGCGCGACCGCGCGCGATAGACGAACAGCGAGGCGACCGTCAGGCCGAAGAAGATCCAGTCCGCGAAGACGACCGTGTTCAGCAACTCGCCGTAGTTCCCGGTGAGGAGGAGCACGATGGACCACGCCGACTGCAGCGCGATGGCCAGCACGGGCGTCCCGAACCTCGGGTGAAGGCGTGCCAGCGCCGGCGGGAATGCGCCGTCCGCGGCGACGGCGTAGTACACGCGCGTGGGCGCCAGGATCGCAAGGTCCAGGAATCCGAAGGTGGATATGGCGATTGCGGCCGCGACGAACGTGCGCCCGGGCGCGCCGAACATGCTCTCGGCGGCGTCGGCGGCCGGCGTGCTCGTCGCCGCCAGCCCCGCCAGGCCAAGCGCCCGCAGGTAGACGAGGTTGACGAGCACGTACACGAGCACGACGATCGCGGTGCCGGTCACCAGGCTCAGGGGAAGGGTCCGCTCCGGGCGCTCGATCTCCTCCGCCACGTAATTCGCGTTCTGCCATCCTCCGTAGGCGAACAGGATCGGGACCAGCGCCGTGCCGAACGCGAGCAGCGGCGCGTGCGTGACGGCGTGCGATTCCCGCCACCAGCCGCCGTGTCCGCCGAGGAGCAGCCCGGCACCGATCAAGAGGGCGAGCGCGGCGACTTTCAGCACGACGAACACGTTGAGCACGCGGCTGCCCGGCTTGACGCCGAGCGCGTTGACGATCGACAGAAGGACGATCGCCGCCGTGGCGAGCGCGACCGCCAGGCCGTCGCCTGCGCCGACGAGCCGCAGCGCGTACTGCGCGAAGACGTACGCGACCGCCGCAACCGCGCCGCTCTCGATCGAGACGAGCAGGGCCCACCCGTACAGGAACCCGAGCAGCGGATGGAGGCCATCACGCAAGTAGACGTACTGGCCCCCCGCGCGAGGCGCCCGCCCCCCCAGCTCCGCGTACGCGAGCGCCCCCACCAGCGCGATCGCGCCGCCGGCGATCCACGCCCCGATGACCAGCGGGCCGCTCGAGAGGCGCTGTGCAACGATGTAAGGATTTATGAAGATGCCGGACCCGATGATGCCCCCGATGACGACCATCGTGGCGTCGAAGGGGGTGAGCACGCGGCGGAACGACACCCGTGGAGATTACACCACCCTACAGAACTGAGGCTGTGCGCCGATACTACAGGCGCATGATCTGGTTCTTCGAGCGCCAGCAGGCACGGCTGTCTTCCGAGATCCGGCACGCCACCGAGGGCACCGAGTACGAGCTGGTGATCACCCACCCTGACGGAAGTCAGCAAATCGAGGCGTTCACCGACACGACGCTGCTGATGGAGCGGTGGCGGCGCCTCCGCGAAGCGCTGTTCTCGCAAGGTTGGCGCGGGCCCCACCCGCGCCCTCGCGCGGCCGGCAGGATCGGCGCGTAAGGCGCCGCGCGGTCCTCTATCTCACCTTCCGCAGGATCTCGTACGGGTCGATCGGCGTTCCTTCCCACCAGCGTTTCTCGTCGGTCAGCTTGAAGATGGCGAAGTGCAGGTGCGGTGTGTTCCTGGGAGCATTGCCGGTCGTGCCGACGTACCCGATCACCTGGCCGCGGCGGACGCGATCGCCTTCGTTGAGGGCCTCCGCGTACCCGTCGAGATGGGCGTAGTAGTAGACGTACTCGCGCGTCGGATCGAACTGGTAGATCGTGAGGCCGCCTGGATCGCTTCGGAACAGGCGCGCGATGACGCCGTCCTCGACCGCGAGCACCGGCGTGTTGCGCGGCGCGAGGATGTCAATCGCTTCGTGACGCCGCCCTCCGCCGCGCGGATCGTCGAACGTGTTCACCAACGCGTCCCGCTCGACCCCTTCCACGGGCACGACCAGGTCGCGGTCCGCGAACTCCGTCGGAATCGCGACCGCCCGTCCGCTGGTCCCCTCGGGGGCCGGGGGCGGCTCGGCGGGCGTCGCGACGCGCGCCACGCCGACGGCCCGCGCGGGGTGCGCCAGCACGAACGGCCCCTGGTTCCACACGACCAGTGCCGTCATGAACACGCCCGACGCGAACGCCAGGATGGCGATCACGAGCTTCGGGTAGCGCGGCCTCGTGATCATGGCTCGAAGACGACGCGAGTGCCCGGGCGCACGAGGCTGGCGACGCGCGCCGCGTCCCAGTTCGTCAGCCGCACGCAGCCGTGCGATGCCGTCTTGCCGACCTTCGCCGGCTCCGGCGTGCCGTGCAGGCCATAGTGCGGCTTGTCCAGATCGGTCCAGACGACGCCGACCGGGTTGTTCGGGCCGGGTTGAATCGTCGCCTTCGCGTGCGACGGGTCCGCGTCCCAGAACAGGTCCGGGTTGTAGTGAAATTGCGGGTTCCAGTTGATCCCGGTCACCTTCCACTCGCCGATCGGCAGCGGATCCTGCGCGCTGCCGGTCGTCACCGGCGCGTAGAACAACAGTCTGCCGTCGGGCGCCTCGAGGCGCAGCGACGAGTCCCCCTTCGAGACGCGCACGACGACCGGACCATTGGCAGCGGGCGCCGGCGACAGCGGGATGTTGGGCGCGGTGATCTCCTCGCCGGCGGCGAACCGCGCCGCCGGGTTGAGGCGCCGCAGGAGGGTGGGGCTCGCGTGCAGCTTCTCGGCGAGCGCCTCCAGCGCGCTGCGGTAGCCGAGCGCCGGGAGCTGTGCCTGCTCCATCAGGTCGGACGGAATGTCGGGCGAGTACGGGCCTTGAACGTCCGCTTCGTCGACCAGGTAGGTGGACGTGGGGTCGCCGGGTTGCTCGCGGCCGAGCGCGTCGAGGATGGCGGGCAGCCCTTCGTCACGAATCCCGCGCGCCTGCGCGTACGCGGCCAGCGCGCGCCGGGTGTTGGCGCCCATGCGCCCGTCGATCTCACCGGTCGAGAATCCCGCGCGCGCGAGACGCACCTGCGCCTTCAGCGAGTCGACGATCGCGCCCGGTTGCGGCGAGGCCAGGACGGCGACGAGCGTCAGCAGCGTGAGCGGCGTCATGCGGGCACCCGGCGATCGCCGCCGGATCGGCGCTCCGCCGCGTCGCCGGCCGCGCCAGCGGAGGTCGCGGCGATCTCGATGATCCGAAACGGGCGGTCCGGCGTCGTCGCGCGCAGCAGCGACATCGACACGTTGAAGACTGGCACGTCGTTGCGCGTGTGCCCCTCGGTCCTGCCGTGGTGCGCGTGGCCGTGGAAGACGGCAGTCACGGGATACCGGACGATTGGTTCCTCGAGCCGGCTGCAGCCCAGGAACGGGAAGATCTCCGGCGGCTCCCCCTCGACGGTCGCGCGGATCGGTGAGTAGTGCAACAGCGCGACGCGGCTGTCATTGCGCAGCCGCGCGAGCGCGGTCTCCAGCTTCAGCGCCTCGTCGACCGCCTCGCGCACGAAGTTCTTGATAACGGTCTCGCCCCAGGGCCCCAGCGTGCCGCGATCGAACCCGCCGGCGAACCCCTTGACGCCGGCGAAGCCGACCCCGTGAATTTCGTACGCGTCCCCGTCGAGCACGACGACGCCGGCGTCGTTGAGGATGGAGCGGATCTCGTCCGGCTGGCCTCCCTCGTAATCATGGTTGCCCAGCACGGCGATGGCCGGGATCTTGAGACTGCTCGTGATCTCCTTGGCGAGCAGCCGCGCTTCTTCCGCGAGGCCGTAATCGGTGAGGTCGCCGCAGATCAGCAGGACGTCGGCCGCCTCGGTCACGCGCGCGAACAGTGGCTGGAAAGCGCCCTGGCTCGTGCGCGTGAAGTGCAGGTCGGCGATGGCGGCGATGCGGACGCGGCCCCGGGCGGCGGTGGGCATGTCGCTCAGACGAGCAAGAGGCATTCCGCGCCACCTCAACCGCGGAGAGCGGAGACGGGGCCAGGCCCCAATTGTCCGCTGTCGCAGACAATTGGGGCCTGGCCCCGTCCCCAGTGCCGCTGTTCTACTATAGGGATCTTGCGCCACCCATCGGTCCTGCTGCTCCTGCTTTTCCTTGTTCCCGGCTGCGGCCAGGGTGATCCACCTGCCGAGCGAGACCCTGTTCCGGACACGGGCTCGGCGCCGCGTCCCGCCCTGCAGCCGGCACGGCCGCGCATCGTCGTGCTGGGCGACAGTCTGACCGCCGGCCTGGGGCTCCCGGCGGACCAGGCCTATCCGGCGGTGCTGCAGCACAAGATCGACGCCGCGGGGCTCGACTACGAAGTCGTGAACGCCGGCGTCTCGGGAGACACCACGGCGGGCGGCTTGCGGCGGCTCGAGTGGGCGCTCTCGGGAGACGTCCGCGTACTGATCGTGGCGCTCGGTGCGAACGACGGTCTGCGCGGCCTGCCGGTGGAAGAGATGAAGCGCAACCTCTCCGCGATCGTGTCCACGGCGAAGGGGCGCGGGATCGCCATCATTCTCGCCGGCATGGAGTCGCCGCCCAACTTCGGTCCCGAGTACACGGACGCGTTCCGGCAGGCGTATCGTGAAGTCGCGCGACGGCAGAACGTCCCGCTGATTCCGTTCCTGCTCGACGGGGTGGCTGGCGATTCGCGGTTCAACCAGGGGGACGGCATTCATCCGAACGCGGACGGAGCGCGTCGCGTCGCCGACGTCGTCTGGCGCGCGCTCGAACCGATGCTGCGCACATGATCCAACTCTACGAGGTGTCGCGGACGGTCCAAAGCGGATCCGGCTCGCTGACGATTCTCCATCCGATCACGCTCTCGATCCCGCGCGGCAGCTTCGTGGCGATCACGGGTCCGTCGGGGAGCGGCAAGTCCACGCTGCTGGGGCTCATCGCGGGGCTCGACGAGCCCTCCACCGGCCGCATCGTCATCGACGGGGCCGACATCACCGCGCTCGGCGAGGACGAGCTCGCGCGCCTGCGCGGCGCGAAGATCGGGTTCGTGTTCCAGTTCTTCCACCTGATTCCGTCGCTCACGGCGCTCGAGAACGTGCTCGTTCCCCTGGAGCTGTCCGGCGCGCCCGACGCCGGCGTGCGGGCGCGCGCGCTGCTCGACGAGGTGGGCCTGACGGCGCGCGGCCATCACTATCCCTCGCAGCTCTCGGGCGGCGAGCAGCAGCGGGTGGCGATCGCCCGCGCGCTGGCGAACGATCCGCCGGTCCTGCTCGCCGACGAGCCCACCGGCAACCTTGATTCCGCGACCGGCCGGCAGATCGTCGATCTGCTGGCGCGCGTCAACGCAACGCGCGGGACGACGCTCGTGCTCGTGACGCACGACCCGGAGATCGCAGGGCGGGCGCGCGCGACCGTCGCCCTGCTGGACGGCCGCATCGTGGAACGCCACGCGGCGTCGGGCGCCGGCACGCTGGCCGCGGCGCGCGAGGGGACGGCGTGACCGTCCCGTTCGTCGTCCGGATGGCGGCCCGCGAGGTGCGCGCGTCGTGGCGCCGCCTGCTGTTCTTCTTCGCCTGTGTCGCGATCGGCGTGGCGGCGATCGTGGCGCTGCGCTCGATCGTGCAGAGCGTGCGCGGCGCGCTCGTCGGCGAGGCGCGGACGCTGCTCGGTGCGGACGTCGTGATCGCGACCAACCGCCCCTGGGATCCGAACGTGCGCCAGGAGATCGAGCGCCGCTTGCGGCAGGAACGCATCCTCGCGCGGACCGAGACGATCGAAACCGTCACGATGGCGCGGCCGGAGGTCGAGACGCGGCCGGCCGCACGCATGGTGGAGCTGCTCGCGGTGCAGCCGAAGTTCCCGCTGTACGGCGCCGTCACCCTCGAGCCTGGCGCATACCGGTACGAGCTGGTCCGCGAACGCGGCGTGCTCGTGCGACCGGAGTTGCTCGCGCAGCTCGACATGCGCGTCGGGCAGCGAATCATGCTGGGCGGGCACCCGTTCACGATCCGCGGCGTGGTGACGCGCGAGCCGGGGTCGGGCCCGGGCGCGTTCAGCTTCGGCCCCAGGGCCATCGTCGCGCTCGACGATCTCCGGGAGACCGGCCTGCTCGCCTTCGGCAGCCGCGCACGCTACGAACTGCTGCTGCGGATGGCGTCCGAGGCGGACGCGCACCGGCTGGCATCGGAGCTCCGGCAGTCCTACCGCGGCCGCTTCGTGTCGGTGCGATCGCTCCGTGCCACAGAGCAGGACATCGCCGAAGATCTCGCGCGAGCCGAGGATTACCTCTCTCTCGTCGGCTTCATCGTCGTCGTGCTGGGGGGCGTCGGCGTGTGGAGCGTTACGCGCGTGTTCCTGCAGCAGCGCCTGCGCTCCGTGGCGATCCTGAAATGCCTCGGCGCGACCAGCAGCCAGGTGCTGTCCACGTACCTCCTGCAGTCGGCGCTGCTCGGGTTGACCGGTAGCCTGCTGGGGGTGGCGCTGGCGTGGCTGGCGCTGCGCGCCGTGCCGGCGCGCGTCGTCACGGCTCTGGGCGGGCACGGCGTCGGGCTGACTTGGCCCGCCGTCCTCCAGGGCCTCGCCGTGGGAACGCTCGTGTCCCTGTTGTTTGCGCTGGTGCCGTTGATGGACGTGCGCCGCATCCGGCCGCTGCTGCTGCTGCGGGAAGGACTCTCGGAGCATCGCCGGACGCGATTCGATCCGTGGAAGCTCGCCGCGTCGGCGGCGCTGCTGGTGGCGCTGGGCGCGATTGCCGTGTGGCAGTCGGGATCGCCTGCCGCCGGCCTCACCGTGCTGGGCGGGCTCCTGGCGCTCGCCGGGCTGCTGACGCTCGCGGGCATGGGGATCGTGCGCGCTGCGGCGCCGCTCGCGACATCGCGGCAGTTTGCCGTCCGTCATGCCGTGCTCAGCCTGCGCCGTCCCGGCAACCAGACGCGGGTCATCCTCATGGCCGTTGGGCTCGGCGCGTTTTTCGTCCTCGGCGTGCGCCTGGTGCAGACGGGGCTGCTCGACGCCATCCAGCTGCAGATTTCGGAAGACTCGCCGGACATGTTCCTGATCGACATCCAGGCGGACCAGCGTGAGTCGCTGACGCGCACCGTGGTGTCCGCGGGCGCGCAAGCGCCGAAGCTGGTCCCGGTGCTGCGGGCGCGCGTGACGGGCGTGCGCGGTCAGCTGGTCAACCTGGAGAGCTACCAGGAGGTCAGGGGGCGCGGCTCACTCGGCCGCGAGTACGTCATCACGTATCGGGACACGCTCGAGCCGAACGAGAAGCTCCTCGAAGGGACGTTGGATCCGCCTGACCGGTCTGACCTTCCCTACGTTTCGATCGAAAAGTCGCACCGCGACCGTTTTCAGATCCGCGTCGGCGACGTGATGCGCTTCGACGTGATGGGGCGGATCGTCGAGGCGCGGGTGGGCAGCGTGCGGGAAGTGGACTGGGGCCGCGCGCGCAGCGGGGGATTCATGTTCGTGTTCCAACCGCGGGCGTTCGCGGGCGCTCCCGTGTCGTACATCGGCTTCATGAAGGGGCCGGAGGAGGTGGCGGCGCGCGCGCGCGTGCAGCGCGAGGTCGCCGCCGCGCTCCCCAACGTCTCGCTCATCGACGCCCGCGACATCTTCGAGCGCATGGAAGCGATCGTCGCCAACGTGAGCCTGGGCGTCACGATCGTCGGTCTCGTGGCGCTGCTCGCCGGCGTCCTGATCCTCGCGGGTGCCGTCGCCATGACGCGCTTCCAGCGCGTGTACGAGGCGGCGATCTTCCGCACGCTCGGAGCGACGACGCGGACGCTCGCCGGCATGCTGGCGTTCGAGTACGGACTGCTCGGCGTGCTCGCGGGAATCATCGGCGCCGCCGGCGCGCTCGCGCTCGCCTGGGGCGTGTCGCGGCGGCTGCTCGACATTCCCTGGATCGTCGCGCCCGGGACGACCGTCGCCGGCATCGCGCTGACCGGCGTGCTGGTCCTCGTGGTCGGCGTCGCGGCGAGCCTCGAGGTGCTGCGGCAGAAACCGCTTGGGACGCTCCGCTCGGAGTAGCGAAAGCGGCAGGAACAGAGCGGGGCCCCGTGTTAACATGTCCTGTTAATCAGGAGCTCCCGGAGAACCCCTATGGACGTCACACCCCTGAAGGAAGCCCTGCTGAAGAAACGGGGCGAGATTCTCGCCACCGGAGGGGCGGCAAAGCCGCTGCAGGCCTCCATGGACACGAACACACGCCAGGGCGACCTCGCCGACCAGGCCAGCGGCAACAACGAAGTCCACATCCAGCTCAAACTGAAACAGACCGACGCCAAGATCCTCCAGGCCATCGAGGAGGCGCTCTGGCGCATTGAGAAGGGCACCTACGGTATCTGCCGCGACTGCGGCGAGCCAATCTCCGACGCCCGGCTCAAGGCGATTCCCTGGACGCGGGTGTGCATCACCTGCAAGGAAAAACAGAGCTCGTGACGCAGACCGAATTGAAGGCCCTCCTCGAGGAGTTCTACCGGGACAAGCTGGCGCTCCGGAACCGTCACGTGGCCGCCGCCCGCCTCGTGACGGACTACGATACGAACAACACTTATCAGTACGTGATCGCGCGCGAGGACGTGCAGCTCTCCTGGCTGCGCGCGACGATCGAGGAGCTGTCAGGGAATCTCGCGGAGGTGCCGGAGCCGGAGGTGCGCGCCACGGGTAAACGGGACGAAGCGGAACGCGCGATCCTGACCGAGGACCGCGATCTCGCCGCGCGGTTTGTCGAACGATGGAGCGGCCGCGTCGAAGCGGTGACACACGCGCGGCATCGCGGCATGCTGCGCGTGATTCTCGGCGAGACCGTCGAGCACAAGCGGTTCTTCGAGCTGGCGCTTGCAGGGCGCGACGACCTGCTGGGGCGCCGGATGGACGGGGCGGGGACGGGCGGCGGCGTGCTCCCGAGCCGCTGGATTGAGTAGCATTCTCGCCGCCGTCGCGCTCGGCAGCAACGACGGAGATCGCGCCGCGCACCTGGATTTCGCGGTCGAGCGCCTGCGAAGCCTCCTCCAGGGCCTGGTCGTCTCCGACTACCGCGAAACCCCGCCCGAACCGCCCGCCGATCCTCTGGACACGCCGTTCCTCAACGCCGCCGTCGTGGGGCGCACCAGTCTGAGCGCCCGCGCCCTGCTCGACGAGCTGCTCGCGATCGAGCGCGCGCGCGGCCGCGAACGCCCACACTCCGGGGCTCCGCGGACGCTCGATGTCGATCTCGTGCTGCTCGGCGATCAGGTGATCCGGCGACCCGGCCTCGAGGTGCCGCACCCGAGGTTCCGCGAGCGGACCTTCGTGCTCGAGCCGCTGTCGCAGATTGCGCCGGACCTCGTGGACCCTGTGACGGGGTTGACGGTGAGGGAACTGCTCAAGGGCCGCTGACAGTCGAGCTGTCGGGCAGTCGCACACCCACTCGAACAACAGCCGCCACCGGATGCCGCAGCCCTGCGTCAGGAGGCATTATCCGGCGGAGCCGCTCCGGATGCGCGATGTGATGGCGCGGTAATGCATCCAACGCGCGACTCTCCTCAATCGAACCAGAAGTACTTCCAGTGTCGATGTGCGGTGTCGTGAACGGCATAATGGCCACGCGTTCTCTCGAGCGCCAGTTGCTCCGGCGTCAGCTCCAGGAGATCCATGGCATGGCTCGTCATGACGTGCTCGTCACGCGGGTTGTACATGACGAACTCCCGCGTACCGACCCGATGCGCGAACTGCTCGAAGAAGAGATTGTACGAGTCGCCGTTCGGCTCGTAGTGATACCTCGAGATACCGATGATGCCCGGCCAGTAGTCCGGGTTCACCGTCAGCAGCGACTCCGGGTACCGGCCACGCACCGCCCGGTAGCGCTCGACGGCCGATATGAGCGGCGCGCTGTTGCGGATCGCGTGGTTACGGCTGAAGGCCACCGCTTTATCGACCACGGCCTGCTGCAGCAGCGCGACCACGATGGGCACAACGGCCAGATATAGAGGAAGCGCCGTCGAGCCCTCGCGCGTGCCCTCCGTGTGTCGCCCGAAGCTCGGCCACGCCCTCCGAGCCACGTACGCCCCGAAGGCGAGGGTAACGACCCCCAGCGCGAAACCGCCCTGGATAGTGGCCACCATCGCGACAACTCCCCACACGACGAGCGACGCGATGAGCGCGACGAGCCCCATCGTGAATCGCAGCCAGGCCAGGCGCTGTACCCCTTCGACCGCCATCCAGAATGCCCCGATCGGAACCAGCAGCAGCCCAGCGAAACCGGCCACCTGCGCCATGGTCGACAACGGAACGGCCAGGCTGTCGTACCGCCCAGGGAGAAATGGCAAGAGCGTGCAAAGCATAACGAGGCCCGTGGCCGCAGCCATGCGAAGGAAACAAGTCATGTCAATGTGGACAGAGGGTGTGTTGACGCCTGTTTGGCCGCGCCGACACGACCGGGGACAGCCTGGCGCCCTATCTCGCCGGTCTGAGCCGAAACGCCGACCAGGTCTCGTCGACGCTCACGAGACCCAGGGGCCTCATGCCCAACCTCTCAGCAATCGCCCAGACGTCGTCACGGTTCATGTCAAGCTTCGCGGCCTTCGAACCCTTGCGAAAGAAGACCCAGAGTGCCGCGGTTGCCGCGAGCGCGCCGACCGCCGCCGGCATCTGTGATTCGAGGTCCGCGCGCGAGTGGGCGAAGAGGAACACGAGTTGAGCTTTGCGTGGGTCAACGAAGGTGACACCCTCCGGCAGACCCAGCGACTCGACAACCGCCGGCACTGAATTCAGCACGGCAACAGTGGTGCCGGCCTTCACTCGAGCCTTCGCGGCAACCGACTTGGCTGTCACGCCACTCCTCCCGAGGCGCTGGCTGCTGTGCCGCGCGGACGAACGTCAACGTTCGTTTCGTCCACCCCGCCTCAGAACCCTGGCCCTCGACCGTCATTACGAGTGTGCCAGCAGCGTCCAGCCACCAGACCTCCGTGTGTTCAGTGAATGGGCTGAAGAACGACTCCGCGGGCGTGCCCTGGCCCGCCGCTCCCGCAGCGACGAACGCCATCAGCAGGAAAGACAACCCAGGCGCACCTCATGGTCGCACCAGGCGCCGTCGGCCGCAAGCGGTGGTCAACCGCCATCGCGTCACGTCCTCAGTTGGTAGGCCACCCAGAAGCAGGCGACGCCGAGGCCGACGATTCCGCTGACGCAGAGCGCGAGGACGGGGGCGAGACGCCGGTCGAGCTCGGGGATGTTCGCGCGGGAATAGCTGCGAAGCCACACCGCGTTGGCCACCGCGGCCAGGAATATTCCGCCGATCACGTCGGCAATGTAGTGCTGCTTGGTGAGCAGTGTCGCGATCGCGACGAGCGAGGCGCACGACACGGCGACGAGCCCAAGTGCGCGATGCACGCGATGGCAGGCCAGCGCGGACACGAACGAGTGCGCGACGTGGATGGAAGGAAAGCAGTTGTACGGCGGATCGGCGTCGTAGAGGAACAGCAGGCCCCAGACGGCAAAGCCGTCCCCCGCCACCTGGTCCGGACGCGGGGCGATGGTCGGATACACCAGGAAGCACGCGTACGCCACAGACCACACCGTGATGTATGCCCACACGGTGCGGCGAATCATCTCGTTCTGCTGAACCACGAACACCGGCAGCACAATGAGAAAGGCGTAAAGCGCGCCATAGATCAGCGCCCAGACTGGCGCAAGGGGCAGGAGTCGGTCCAACGCCAGCTCGGGCGCATGCACCGCACCGCCTCGCGTTCGTCCCGCGATGACAAGGTAGAACGGGATGAGCAACACGAGGAGGATCATGGGGACGGTCACGGGGTAGGGTCGCGTGACCGCCTGCCCCACGGCGCCCCATGTGATGCCGATTCGCGGCTCCGATTCACATGGTGATGACGACTTAGCCTCGAGCATGTCGTATCGATCAACGCGACGACTGTATCCAGGGTCGCTTCTTTCGCATTGACGGAAGAGTCCAGCACGCTTGTCAGGTCGGCTAGCAGCCTCTCTGGTATTTCAGCACGAAGCGCGGCGTTCCGTCCGCATTGAAGAACTCCGCAGGCACGGCGCGCAGCAGCGGCGGCATGACCCGCGGGGGCTCAACGGCTTCGCCGCAGGAAAAATCAGTCGCCACTTCGGAGCGGAACTCGACGCGGCCCTCCAATATGCGCGTCACCAGGTAAGAGCCCGCCGTAACAGCGCCTTTACCGCCGTTCGGGAACGTTGCTGCTAACGGTTGCAGTTCCAGAATCTGGTTTGTGATCGGCACGACTTCAGCGGTCAGATCTGGCTGTGTCGCAGAAAGCCACGCGGCGCCCACAAACGGAACCTGCGTCAGTTGGAGCCATTCACCTTGAGGTCGAACTCCTGACACGTGAATGCCGTATCCCCAATCTCCGACGTCCTTCAGCCACGTTCCGATGCGCGCCGGATCGCTCGAGGTCTCAACCTCGATGCCAATGGCCAGGCCGCCGAACTCTTCGTCACTGACTTTGAGGACTGCCACCAGATGACCCACGACCTGCGCCGAGGCGCGCGGTTGCGAACGCAAAGTCGCGACGCGCTGACGCACCGCTGAAAAGTGCTTCGCAAAACACGCAGGGTCACGGCCCTTGCAGACCGCCTGGAGACGTTTCTCTTCCTGTTGGTAACGGGCGTCGAGGCCGCTGCCGAGCGAGAAACTCGCGATAAAGAGCCGCTGTTGGAACTCATCGGCTGTGTGGGACTGCCCCGCGATCCGCCCGCAGGCAACAAGAAGGGCGGCGGCCACAATAACGAAGGCCAACGTGTTGCGCGCTGCATGCTCTCGGGGCAATCTGCAGTGCTCCGATTCACTCGAAACTCGCCCAGATCATTGCCGCTCAGCCGCGAGTGGCGCTACCGCCAGGTCGCTCGGCAGGCTGTTCAACGCCGCTCGAAAATCCAAACATTGTCCTGATCATGATCGGTGCCGCGAACCCGTTCAGTCGCTCGAAGGCGCCGTCCCGCATCGAGCAGTTCGTACCGAAAAGAGATCTCCGTCTCACCGTCAGAACGCTGGGTTCGCCACGTGACCACCAGAGCGTTTCCTTCCCACCGAAGGCTGGACACCGTCCGGGCTCCCTTTTGACTGCCAACGACTTCGCGTCCGTCTGACAGCAACTCGTATTCGTACTCGAACGGATTGCTCTCGGTCACAAACGCCGCCTTGTGGCGAAATGTTGGCTCGCGGTGCTCGATTCGCCAGACACCGCTCTGCACCGCGTCAGCACCCGGGCTGAGAGTACTCGCCTGTCGGTTCAGGATCCATTCGCCAGAAAAGTCGGGCTTTTCCTGAGCGCGCCCTGAAATGGCGACGCCGAGAAGGACTGCCGTGGCGAGACACATTTCTGTGAACATCATGCACCGGCACTGACGCATCGGGGGCCGGACGGGCTCTGGACGCCGCGCCCGTCGCGATTCAACACGTGCGGGGGAATCATCCGTCAGACCTCGAGCGGACCGCCTGACTGCCTGACTGTTCGGCTGCCTGACTGTCCGGACTGCTCTGGGCGCGGTCATTCGTAGCGCAGCGCCTCGATCGGATCGAGTTGCGCTGCCTTGCGGGCGGGGTAGAAGCCGAAGAAGATCCCGATCGCGGCGGAGAAGCCGAACGCGAGCAGGACCGCGTCGGCGGGGATCACCGCCGGCCAATCGAGGAACTGCTTGATACCGGCGGAAAAGCCGTAGCCGAGCGCCAGCCCCAGCAGCCCGCCGAAGAGGCTGATCACGATCGCCTCCACCAGGAACTGCATCAGCACGTCGCGGCCGCGCGCGCCGATGGCGAGGCGCAGGCCGATCTCCCGCGTCCGTTCCGTCACCGACACGAGCATGATGTTCATGATCCCGATGCCGCCGACGATGAGCGAGACCCCGGCGATGCCCGCCAGCAGCAGGGTCATCGTGCGCGTCGCCTCCGTGCGGACGCTCGCCATCTCCTCCAGCGTCCGCACCATGAAATCGTCCGGATCGCCCGGCTGGATCTTGTGCCGCGTGCGCAGGAGCGCCGCGACCGATTCAGCGGTCGCCGACGTGCCCGCCGCGCTCGTGGCCGAGACGGTGATGTTCTGCACGTGCTGGATGCCGAGCAACTTCTTCTGCACCGTCGTGTAAGGCACGAAGACGATGTCGTCCTGGTCCTGCCCCATGGCGGATTGTCCCTTGCTCGCCATCACGCCGACGACCCTGAACGGCTGGTTGCGCACGCGGATGATCTGCCCGGTCGGGTCGACCTCTCCGCCGAACAGCGACTCGGCCGTGACTCCGCCGAGCACCGCGACTTTCGCGGCGCTCGACACGTCCTGCGGCGTGAAGAAGGCGCCGAACGTGACGGGCCACGATCGGATGAGCGGCATGTCCACGTCGGTCCCCTCGACGCGCGTCTGCCAGTTCTGGTTGCCGGCGATGACCTGCGCCCGCGTGTTCGCGCCCGGCGCCACGTACTGCACGCCGGGGAGGTCGCGGATCGCCATCGCGTCCTCGGGCGTCAGCGTGTTCGAGGCCCCCTGGCCCTGGCGGACCCCGCCGATCGTCCAGTTGCCGGCGTTCACCATGATCATGTTGGTGCCCGCTGACTTGATCTGGTCCTCGATCGTCTGCTGCGCGCCGCGGCCGAGCGCCACCATGGTGATCACGGCGGCCACGCCGATGATCATCCCGAGCGTCGTCAGCGTCGTCCGCATCTTGTTGCGGTTGAGCGCGCTGACGGCGATGCGGAGAATCATGAGAATCGACATCAGACCGCCTGTTCCTCGAGCGGCGGCAACGCCGCGAGTTCGTCGTGCGCGGAGCGCCGCACCGTGATCGGTTGATCGCTGGTGACGCGGCCGTCGCGAAAGGCGATGAGCCGGTCCGCGTACTCCGCGATGTCGTGCTCGTGCGTGATCAGCAGCACGGTCAGCCCGCGCTCGCGGTTCAGCCGCTGGAAAATCTCCATGACCTCGATGCTCGTGCGAGAGTCGAGATTGCCCGTCGGCTCGTCCGCCAGGATGATCGAAGGGTCGTTGATGAGCGCACGGGCAATCGCCACCCGCTGCTGTTGCCCGCCTGAGAGCTGGTTCGGGAGATGGTGCGCGCGTTCCGTCAGGCCCACCGCCTCCAGCGCCGCCATCGCGCGACGCCGGCGGTCGGCCGTTCTCAGCTTCGCCTTGGGATTGTAGAGGAGCGGCAACTCCGCGTTGTCGAGCGCCGTTGTGCGAGCGAGCAGGTTGAAGCCCTGGAAGACGAACCCGATCCTCCGGTTGCGCACCGCGGCGAGCTCGTCCTTCGACAGGCGGGACACGTCGCGCCCGTCCAGGATGTACTGCCCGCTCGTCGGCCGGTCCAGGCAGCCGAGGATGTGCATGAACGTGGATTTGCCGGATCCGGAGGGGCCCGTCACCGCCACGAACTCGCCGGCCTCGACGCCGAGCGTCACGCCGCGCAGCGCGCGCACCTCAACCTCGCCAACGATGTACGTCTTCGTGAGGTCGCGGACGGAGAGAAGCGCCATGCTTATCGCGGGTTGCCGCCGCGCTGCGGACCGCGCTGGGGGCCACGCTGCGGGCCCATGAGCGGGGAGCGCGTGCCTCCTTGCGTCGGGCTCGGCGTTGGCTCCAGCAGGACGCCCGTCACGAGCGGCGTCCCTTCCGGCAGGTCTCCGGAAATCAGCTCGGTGTTCGTTCCGTCGGTCACGCCGAGGCGGACACGGACCATCGCCAGTCGGCCGTCCACGAACCGCCACACGCGGCCGGCCGTCTCGGTAGGCGGCAGCGGCCCGAAGAGCGCATCGATCGTCCGGGGCGCGTTCGGCGCCATCACCGCGCTCGGCGCCGGCGCGGCGCCGCGGCGTGGTCCTCTCGGAGTTGTCTCGGCGGGTGCGCCTGGCGCTCTCGTCTGCCCCGATGCGTCCGGGCTGCTCTGCGCCTCCGTCGATCCGGACCGTTCGCGGAAACGCTGCATCATGCGCTCGCGCTCTTCGGGGGAGGCGTTCTTGAGACGCTCTTCGAGCCGCCGCCGCCGCTCTTCAGGGCTCATGTTTGCGAAATCTGGGCGCTCTCGTCGCTCTGCGGGCTGCTGCGCCCGCGGTTGCTGCGACGGCTGTTGCGCCTGCGGCTGCTGCGCGTCGCTGGCTGCCGGAACGCTGTCGCCTGCGGTGCCGCGGGGCCGCCCCGCGGGCTGCGTGCCGGTTGCCGGCGTGGTTCCGCCCTGGCCGCCGTTCGTCGGGCGCCCCTGGCCGTCGAGTGCTCCGGGCCGTCCGGCGCGGTTCAGCTCGGGTGGCAGCGGCTGCCCGAGCGCGGCGAAGATGTCCTCCGTCGGCCGGAAGCGCAGCGCCATGTTCGGCACCCGCAGCACGTCGCTGCTCCGTGCGATCTGGATCGACACGTTCGCCGTCATCCCCGGCTTCAGACGCAGATCGGGATTGGGCACGTCGATGACGGTCGCGTAGGTCACGACGTTCTGCACCGTGGTCGGCTGCAGGCGGATCTGCGACACCATCCCGTCGAACTCGTCGGTGGGGTAGGCATCCACCCGGAACGCGACGTGCTGTCCTGGCCGGATGCGCCCCACGTCCGCCTCGTCGATGTTCGCGTTCACCTTCATCTTCGTGAGGTCCGCGGCGATGACGAACAGCGTGGGGGCCTGCATGCTCGCGGCGACGGTCTGCCCGACGTCCACGTTCCGCGAGATGACAATCCCGTCGATGGGCGCGGCGATGACCGTGTGCTGGAGGTTGACCTCTGCCTGGTTGAGGCTCGCGCGCGACTGCGTCACCTGCGCCTGGGAGGACTGGAGCTGCGCCTGCGCCGCGCGGACGTTCACCTGGGCGGTCTCGAGCTCCATGGCCGGGATCAGGCTGCGCGCCGACAGTTCCTGCGCGCGCGCGAGCTTGGTGCGCGCGTCTTCCAGACTGACCCGAAGCCGCTCGACCTCCGCCTCCGCGCGAACCATGTTGGCGCGCTGCTGGTCGATCTGCGTCTGGAACAGCGACGGGTCGAGCTTCGCGATCACCTGCCCGCGGCGGACGATCGAGTTGTAGTCGGCGAAGAGGTCCTGGATCGTGCCGGAGACCTGGGTGCCGACCTGCACGGTGGTAACCGCTTCGAGGGTCCCGGTGGCGCTAACTGCCTCGATGACGTCGCCGCGCGTCACGTCGGCGGTCATGATCTGGGGTTGGGCGTCGTCGCGCGTCATGTAATACGCGCCGGCGCCAATCCCGACCGCGAGGATGAGAACGACGAGCAGAACGATACGTTTGGTCACAGTCGCTAGGCGCTGGCCTTATCGAGCGGTGCCTCGTGGCGCAGCCCGCGCCAGCCCTCCTCGAAAATCGTGTACACGCACGGCACGAACACGAGCGTGATGATGGTGGACGTCAGCAGCCCCCCGATGACGACGCGCGCGAGCGGCGCCTGCAGCTCGGCCCCTTCGCCGATGCCGAGCGCCATCGGGACGAGCCCGAGCATCGTCGCGAGCGACGTCATGAGAATCGGGCGCAGTCGCGTGCGCCCGCCGCGCTCCACCGCGGCGCGCAACGGCAGGCCGTCGCGCCGCCGCAGGATGTTCGTGTAGTCCACGAGCAGGATCGCGTTGCTCACGACGATGCCCGCCAGCATGATGATGCCGATGTAGGCCTGCAGGCTGAACGCGGTGCCGGTCAACTTGAGCGCCATGACGACGCCGATCGCAGCGAGCGGCACGGAGAACATGATGATGAACGGGTCCCGCAGCGACTCGTACTGCGACGCCATGACCGCGTAGACGAGCAGGATCGCCAGGACCAGCAGGAGCCGGAGCTGCCCGAACGCGCGCGCCTGCTCCTCGACCTCCGAGCCGAACCCCACCTGAAAGTCCTGCGGCCGCTCGATCTGCGCCAGGCGCTGGTTGACCCGGGTCACGGCTTCACTCAGCGTGACCTCGGGCTCCGCGCTGATGCGCATGATCCGCTCCTGGTTCTTGCGGTCGATCGACACCGGACCGGTCTCGTTGCGTACCGCGAGTACGTTGCCCGCCGGCACGACCTTGCCACCCGGCGTGGCGATCAGGACCGTATCGACGTCCGAGATCCGCGCGCGGTCCTCCTCGCGGAGCCGCACGACAATCGGGTACTCGTTACCGCGCTCGCGGAAGAACGCCGCCTGGGTGCCGGCGACGTTGGTCTGGATCGTCTCGGCGACACCCGAGACGGACAGGCCGAGCAGGGCGGCCTTGGGCCGATCGACGCGGATCGACAGCTCCGGGCGTCCCTCGTCGCGGCCGATGCGCACGTCGGCGATGCCTGGGGTGCGCTCCATCACGTTCCGGGCCTCGAGCGCGACGCGCCGCGCGTCCTCCAGATCGTGCCCGCGAATCTCGAGCGCGAGGCGACCGGCGCCGCCTCCGCCGAGCAGCCGGTTCATCTGGAAGTTGCCGCCGGAGGGCCGCGCCCGGATGATGACGCCGGGAATCCCCTGCAGCCGCCGCCGCAGGTCCTGTGAGATGTCGTCGCTGGACCGATCGCGCTCGGTGCGCTCAACGAGCCGCACGTTCACGTTCCCACGCGCCGTGCTGCCGCCGCCGAAGCCGCCGCCGCCGGCGTTGCTGATGATCATCGTGGCCTCGGGCACGGCTTCCCGCACGAGCCCCTCGAGCCGCTCGACCACGGCGTACGTCCGCTCGATCCGCGTCCCGACCGGCAGCTCCGCTTCGACGGTCACCTCTCCCTCGTCCGCCTGCGGCATCAGCTCGAAGCCCACGGTCGGCAGGATGACGAGCGCGAGCACGAACAACCCGGCGCCCACGCCGATCACGGTCGGGCGGTGCGACAGGGCGAGGTGCACGAGCTGGCGGTATTTGTCGTCCATGCCGTTCAGCGTGCGCTCGCTCCAGCCGTACACGCGCGACATGATGCCCTTCCGCTCAGAGGCCGGTTTCGGCAGCTGGAGAACCATCGAGCAGAGCACGGGCACGACGGTCACCGCGACGAAGAGCGACATCGACAGCGAGAAGATCACCACGATCGACAGCTGCGTGAAGAGGATGCTCGACACGCCGGTGAGGAACAGGAGCGGAATGAACACGGCGATGTGCGTCAGCGTCGATGCGAGGATCGCGGACCAGACCTCCTCGCTCGCGTCGATCGAGGCGGTCATCCGGTCCTTGCCTTGCTCCATGTGGCGGAACGTGTTCTCGAGCACCACGATGGAGGCATCGACGATCATCCCGATGCCCAGCGCGAGCCCGCCGAACGTCATGGTGTTCAGCGTGAAGCCCGCAAAGTAGAGCAGGGCGAAGGTCCCGATGACGGAAATCGGGATCGACGTGAAAACGATCGCCGTCGCGCGCAGGTCGCGCAGGAACAGGAAGATGATCAGCATCACGAGAACGCCGCCCACGAGCGCGTGCTCCTGCACCGAAGAGATCGACCGTCGGATGAACCGAGAGCTGTCGTCGAGGATGGACAGGTGCACCTTCGGTACTTCGCGGTTGATCCGCTCGATCTCGGCGCGGACGCCGTCCGCGATCTCCACGGTGTTCTCGCCCGACTGCTTGGTGACCCGCATCCGGACGCCGGGCCGGCCGTTGATCCGGGTGAAGGAGCGGAAGTCCTCCGTCGAGTCGCTCACCTCCGCGATGTCGCGCAGGTACACCGGCACGCCCTGCCGCGTCATGATCACCAGGTTGCGGATCTCCTCGATGTTCTGGTACTGCCCCTGGCTGCGGACGAGGTACGTCGTGTCTCCCTCGTCCACTTCTCCGAGCGGCGTGTTCTGGTTCTCGCTATGGATGATGCTGACGATGCGATCGACCGACAGGTTGAGCGCGGTGATCTTCTCCTTCGACAGATCCACGTGAATCTGGCGCCGCAGCCCGCCTTCGACCGACACCGACGCCACGCCCGGCACGCGTTCGATGCGCACCGACAGGTCGTTCTGCGCGACCTCGCGCAGCGTCACTCGATCCAGGTCGCCTTCGACGCCGATCCCCATGATCGGCATCGCCGTCGAGTCGAACTTGAAGATGGTGGGTGCGTCCGCCTCCTCGGGCAGGCGCGCGCGGATCCGGTCGATGCGGCTCCGCACTTCGTCTGCCGCCTCGTTCAGGTCCGTGCCCCACGCGAAATTGAGCGTGACCCGGCCATTGCCCTCCGACGCCGTGGACTCCAGCCGCTCGAGCCCCGCCACGGCGCTGACGGCCTGCTCGATCGGCCGGACGATCAGCTCCTCGATTTCGAGTGGCCCGACGCCGGCATAGCCGACGCGGACCGTGATGCTCGGAAACGACACGTCCGGCATCAGGTCAACCGGCAGGCGGAGCAGCGAGATCCCGCCCAGCAGGATGATGACGGCGCTGATCATGAACATCGTGATCGGCCGGTGGATCGCGAGACGCGGAATGCTCATACGAACCGTCCCCCTGACGTGACGCTATCGTGACCCTATCGTGACATCTCCCGGCGGACGCGCCCGCCGGTTCCCGTGGGCGTGCCGCCGGGGCGCGACTGCCCGGGCAGCTGGATCGGGTCGCCGTCACGCAGCGCGACGGCCCCCGTCGTGATCACCCGCGCGCCGTCCTGGAGGCCACCGGTGATCTCGACCTTGTTCTCGTCCTGCAAGCCGGTCTGCACGGCCTGGAACTTCGCGCGGTTCTCCTGCGGCAGGAACACGCCCCGCTTGCCCTCGAGATCCACGAGCGCGTTTCGCGGCACGACGAGCGCGTTCTCTCGTGTGCCCACCGTCAGGTTCACGCGCGCGTACATTCCGGGCTTGAGCCGCGCCGTCGGGTTCGGCACCTCGATCTCCATTTCCGCCGTGCGGGTCGCTGGATCGAAGACCGGCGCGATGCGCGAGATCCGCCCCGCGAACCGCTCGCCCGGGTACGCGTCAACCTCCACGGCGGCGGAGGCGCCGACGTGGACCCGCTTCGCGTCCCGTTCGATCAGGTTTGCCACCATCCGGACCGTGCTCAGGTCCACCACGGCCACGACGGGGGCGTTCTGGCTCGCGAACGCGCCGACGTCGAGGTTCCGCTTCGCGACGAACCCGTCGACGGGGGACAGGATGTTCGTGTTCGAGAGGGTGATCTGCAGCTCGTCGAGCCGCGCCTGTGCCTGCTCGAACTGCGCCCGCGCCAGGTCGAGCTGCGCCACCGCGGCCTGGTACCGCGCCTCCGCATCGTCCAGCGTCTGCCGCGGCAGAAGCTGCCGCTCGAAGAGGCTGCGGGATCGATCGAGGTTCGTCTCCGCGAACTTGAGGTCGGCTTCGCGCTGTCGCACGGTCGCGCGCGATACCTGGAAGGACGCCTCCGCCTGACGCACCTGCTCGCGGATTTCCCGGTCCTCGACCTTCGCGATGGTCTGCCCGCGGCTGACGCGGTCACCCAGACGGACGTTCACCGCTTGCAGCCGTCCGCTCACCTTCGGCACGACCTCGACGGTCGCGGCCCCGATGAGATTCCCGACGACGGCGATCGTCTCGGAGACCGTTTCGCGCCGGGTCGGCGAGACCTCCACGGTCATCGGCGGTCGCATGTTCGCCGCGATGCGCTGCGCCGCCGCCCCCGTCGGGCGATTGCCCTGTGCGTTTCCGGTCTGCCCCTGCTGGCCGCCTGCTTCCTGCCCGCGCCCCCTGAACACCATGACGCCGGCGAGCGCGACGAGCACGACGACGGCTATCACTGCCCACTTACGCATCAGAAGCCTCCGCCCGTGCGCGTGCTCGTCGTGCCCCCGCCACCGCTGCCGCCGCTGCTGACGACGGTGATGTTGGCGCGCGACAGCGCGGTCTGCTGCACGCGATCGAAATCCACGAGCGACTTGTTGTAGTCGAGCAGCGCGCGCAGCTCCGTGATCTGCGCGTCGGCCAGATCGCGCTGCGCCTGCACCACGAAGTAGTTGGTGGACATCCCGACCTCGAACTTGCTGTTCTCCGCTTCGAGCCGCTTTTCGGCCAGCTCGCGCGCCGCGCGCGCCGCCTGCACCCGTTCCTGGTTGCTGATCAGCGTCGAGGCGATGTTGGTCACCTCAGTCGCGATCTGCAGCTCCATCTGCTTGATTTGCGCCTGTGCCTGCTGCACCTGCACGCGCCCGCGTGCCAGGTTCGCGTCCGCGGCGCTCGTCCCGATCGGATAGTTCACGCTCAGACTCAGGTTCCAGGTCGGCGCGTCGAGGTTGCGCAGCGTGCGGAGCGTGTCGCTGTAGCCGCTTGGAATGATCTCCGTCACCGCGCCGCCCAGCCCGCTGCGGACGAACACCGGACCGCCGATGCCGCTCACGCCGTAGGATGCCGTGAGGTCCACGCCGGGCAGCGTCTGGTCGCGGAGCAGCCGGACGTTCAGGGCGTTCACCTCGAGCTGCTGTTTCGCCTGCTCGACGTCGGTACGGACGCTGAGCGCCCGCCGGACCGCCGCGTCGATGTCGATCTCCGGCAACGCGAACGACGGCCGATCGACCGGGTTCAGCTCCGCGCGCCAGAGCTCGTCTTCCGTCCCGGACACGATCAGTCGCTTGAGCGTCAGCTCGGCGGTGCGTCGGTTCGCTTGCGCCTGCACGAGGGTCTGCCGTCGCGTGGCCGCCTCGGCCTCGGCCTGCACCACGTCAATCGGCGCCAGCGTGCCGATCTCGACGCGCGTCCGGTTGTCCTGCACGAGCCGCAGCGCCAGGTCGAACGACCGCTGCGCCACCTCCACCGCCTGGACGGTGTAGACGAGATCCCAGTACGCGTTCCGCACGCTGGCCAGGGTGTTCGCGATGGTCGCCTTGAGCTGCGACTCCGAGATGCCCTGGTTGAGGCGCGTCACCCGCAGCTGTGTCCGGGTCGAGTCCGTGCGGAACCCGCGAAGCAGTGGCTGTACCAGCGTCGCCGTCAGGCCGCTGTTCAACGTGGGGTTGCGCGTGGCGAAACGATCGGACTGGTTCTGGCGGTTGTTGTTGAACGCGAGCGTCAGGCTGCCGCCACCCCACTGGAAGTTCTGCAGCAAGCCGGAATTCGCCGTCAGCGTCGCGGTCGTGAGGACGTCGGCGCCGGCCGTCTGGCTGCGCGTGAACGCCGTCGCGTCGCGGTAGCCGACCGTCGAAGTCAGAGTCGGCCGATAGGTCGCGTAAAGGCCGGCAAGCGACAGGTCGAACGTCCGGGGATTGAGCCGTTCCACCGCAATGTCGAGGTTGCGCTCGAGCGCGCGCTGCACCGCGTCCTCAATCGCGAGGCTCGTGCTCGTCCGGGCTTGCCCTTCGGGCTGCAGCGTCGCCGTGGTGGCGGGGGCCGTGGTCTGCGCCCCAAGGGGCGGCGTGACGGCAACGAGGGCCAGCACGGCCGCAATGACCGCTGATTTCATATTCGAGGTTCCTATAGTTCCGTTGTTACTGAGGACGGCGCGAGTCCCGCCCGCGGTCCTTCTGCCGATCATAGACGGCCTGGAGCCTGGCGTTCTGCTCGGGCGACAGCAGGCGGTGGATGCGGTAAAGCATCAGCGTGCGGGTCTTGCTCAGCTCGGCGCGCGTGGCCTCGACGCGATCGATTTGCGCCGCGACCAGTTGCTCCTCCGCCGTCCGCTCGCGGATGAGCCGGGAAAGGTCCGCCTCCAGCGTGTCCAGTTGCTGCTTCAGTGAGCGCAGCTTCGGGATCGCTCCCTGGAACACTTCTTCGACCTCTGCCGACTGCTGATCGGTCAAACCGATCTCCGCCTTCAGCTTGTCGTCCTGCCACCACTTGCGACGCTGCGGCTGCGGACCGGCCTCCGCGGCCATGGCTCCCACCACGACCGCTGCGAGCGCCGCCGCTACGAGCCTTCCCATCGGCACACCTCTGCCTTGAACTGCCATTTGACCCGTATTACGCCATGACCGTGGGTGGCTGTTTACACACGGACGTGCCCACCGTGGCGCGGAACCCGGCCCGACCGGGGTGGCGGCCCGGGCGGCGCCGGGGCCGGCAGGCGGCGATGCGGCCCCGTGGAACAGCACGCAACCACTGGCTGACGCTGGCCTCCGTGCGGCGCGGGGTCGCCGGTGGCGGTTCCCTGTAGCTTTGCGCCTCGACCGCCACCCTTAGATGGTACCGGTGTTGCCTGAGAAGCGATCAGCGTAGGACGGCGAACCTAGGTGCCGAGCCGGCGCGGACGGTAACTCGATGCGGCGTCAGGTCATGTGCCTCGTGGCGGCAGTGTTTTTCGGCGTGCTCGGCGGCGCGATCGCCGCGGGCATCGACGAAGCGACCGTCATCGCCGAGTTGACGGCAGCGGACCACGAGGCCGACGAAGGCTATTTCTCGGTGGGCGAGGGGACCACGGTGCTCGCGCGCCCCGGCAGCGACCTTCACCGGTGGCTTGCGACCCATCGCGGGCAGAAAGTGCGGCTCGTCATCGAGGCCGCCAGGGACGACTCTACGCCTCCGCCGGGAGCGCGTCCCGGCAGCGGACGTGACACCGGAGAGGTCAGCCTGACGCTGCGGCCAGCGCCTCCAGCTTTTCGATCACCTCTCCAATGATGTTGTTCGGCGTGGACGCGCCGGCGGTGAGCCCGAGGGCGACTTCGCCCGCGGGCAGCCAACCATGCGCGGAGACCTCCGCCACCGCGCCGGTGGACGGCTGTCCGACCGGGCGGTAGCGGATTTCGTCCGCCGAGACGAGGCATGCCGTGCTGGCGATGTGGTACGTGCGCGTGCGCTCGGAGCAGATGCGGGCCAGATTGCACGTGTTGCTGCTGTTGTAGCCGCCAATCACGATCATCACATCGAGCCGCTGCTCGTTCAGCAGCGCGATGACCGCGTCCTGTCTCTCCTGCGTCGCGCTGCAGATCGTGTCGAAGGCCCGGAAGCGATCGATCAGCGAGGCCTCGCCGTACCGTTCCACGAACGCGCGGCGGAAGCGCCGCTCGATCTCCAGCGACTCGGACATCAGCATCGTGGTCTGGTTGGCGAACCCGATCCGTTCCAGGTGCGTGTCCGGGTCGAAGCCCGGTGAGGTGGCCTCCGCGAACCTGGCCAGGAAGGCGCCCTTGTCCCCTCCGCGCCGGACGTAGTCGCAGACGAGGTCTGCCTCCTCGAGATCCAGCACGACCAGGTAATGGCCGTTTCCACGCGGCGATTTGAGCGCCTGCGACGCGGTCGCCCGCGTTTCCTCGTGCTTCGCCTTGCCGTGGATGATCGACGTGAACCCTTCGGCGGCGTAGCGGCGGACGTTCTTCCAGACGTTCAGGACCGACCCGCACGTGGTGTCCACCATCGTGCAGCCGACCCGGTCCAGCCGCGCCATCTCGCCGACCGTGACGCCGAACGCCGGCAGGATGACGACGTCGTCAGCGCGGACCACGTCCATGCCTTCGCCGGGGTCGCTGAGGAACCGGATTCCGGCGGCGCGCAGCCGGTCGTTCACGTGGGGGTTGTGGATGATCTCGCCGGTCAGGAAGACCCGCTTTTCGGGGAAGCGACGGCGGGCCTGATACGCGTAGTCCACGGCGCGATCCACGCCGTAGCAGAAGCCGAACTCCCTTGCGAGGTGGATGGTGAGCCGTCCCGCGCGGTGAACGTGACCGGCCTCCCGGATCTCCTGCACGAGACCGCTGTGGTACTCGGCGGACAGTTCGGCGGCGACGGCCTCCTTCATGTCGAGGCCCTTGCGGAAGATCAGAGGCGGCACGTCTTCATTATGGACCGCGGAGGGACTACCGTGCGGCCGGCGTGATGGCGTCGATCGCGCTGAGCTCGGAGATACCCGGTTGCGACAGCGCCGCGTCCACCTCGGCGAGCAGCACCTCGTCGACGCCGGGCCGCAGATCGGCGGGGACGATCGCGGGAGCGCCGGCCGGCCTGCTGAGCGCGCTCGGCTGGCCCTGGCGCGCCACCGTGGTCGGGTCGCCGGCCCGGTGCGTGAGGAGCCGGCCCGAGAAGATGCCGACCACGAGCCCGCCGATCGCCGCCGCGGCCACCCAGCGCCGGCCCGCCGCGCCGACCATGCTCATCCCGCGCTCGGCGGCCGCCGCCGGGAACGGCAGCACGCGGGCAGGACCGTTGTTGCGATCGAGCCGCCGCAGGATGTGCGTGCGCTGGTGCATCAGCCGCTCGGGGTCGAACGCGGCGTCGGCGTCGGCGTGAATGACGTCGAGCTCCGCGATCACGCACAGCAGTTCGGCGTGCCGCGTGGCGCAGCGGTCGCACGCTTCGACGTGCGCGTCCGGCGTCGTGCTCTCGATGAGCGCGAGCAGCTCCTCGTCGCTCAGGTGCCGCATCCGGCGGGCCAGGCGCGAGAACAGCGCGGCAAGCTGGTTGGTTTCAGCCATCCCGTGTTGTATCCAGCAGCGTCCGCAGCTTCCGGATCGCCCGAAAGAGATGCACGCGGACGGTTGACTCCTTCAGGCCCGTCATCGCGCTGACTTCGCGCGAAGTGTACCCCTGCTCCTGACTCAGGACGAACACCGCCCGCTGCCGTTCGGGCAGCTTCGCCATGGCCGCCTCCAGGTGTCGCCGGCGCTCGGCGGCGAGTGTCTGCGCTTCCGGCGTCGGCTCCGGCGCTGGCGGCAGCGCTTCCCCTGCCGCGCGCCCCTCTTCCTCGATCGCGATCATCCAGCGGCCGCGCCGCGTGCGCGACTTGATGCGATCGAGACAACCGTTCACCAGGATCTTCGTGAACCAGACATCGAAGGGCAGCTCGTCGCGGTACGTCCCGAGGTTCACGAATGCCTTGATGAAAGCGTCCTGCACGGCGTCGTCCGCATCGGCCGCGTCGCGGAGGTAGTGAAACGCGATGCGGGACGCCCGCCGCTGGTGGCGCTCGACGATCTCGCCGTAGCGCTCCGAGGCCAGGTCGTGCTGCCCGTCGGCGCGAAACGCTTTGACGGCGCGGGCGGCGGCGCGATCCGCCTCGCGTGCGACCTCGGCCGGGCTGACCGGTTGTGCGGCGACTCTCATCTGCAGTTACGCTCGGGACTGGACGAGCGTTTACACGGTCATTATATCCGGGACGTGAAAGGCCCCGAATGTCTTTGACCTAGCGCGACTTCGCCGTCCGTTTCGTGACGCGAAGAGACGTTCCGGGGAAGTAGAAGGACAGGATCCGCTCTGCCGATTCGCCGGCTTCTGCTCGGGCGAGCGCCCCGAGCTGGCAGAGGCCGACGCCGTGGCCGAAACCCCGCCCCTCGAAGTGAAAGACACTGCCGGCGCGCCGCACTTCGAAACTCGAGCTGCGGATGGTGCGCGGCCCCAGGGCGCCAGCCACTGCGGCCCGGAACTCCTCGCCGCGCACGAGCGGCGCCCGCTCGCCGTTCAGGATCAGAAACCGCGCGCGGCCGCTCTGGTCGCGGCTCTGCACGTCGATGGTGTCGAGCCGCGCGCCGACGGCGGTGCGGGGCGTGGCATTCAGGGCCGCGCGGAGCTTTTCCCGCCCGACCGCGAAGCGCCAGGCCTGGTGCGTGCGGTGGCCGGGCAGCGGGTCGGCGCCGCCCCGCAGGTAGGCCAGTTCGCGGCCGCCCCAGACGTCGGCCGCTGACGCGCGGCGGCCGCCGCAGTCCGCGTGGAAGAACGTGCTGGCCGGAACGCCGGCGTGATACAGCACCTGCCCGCGCGTCCGCTCCACGGACTCGCGCGCGATGTTGGCCCAACGGGACCGGCGCGGGCGCTCGAGATCGACGAGCTGGCAGTGGGTCCCATCGCACAGGTCGAAGCCTTCCTTCGCATGCCGCCGCACGTGTGCGATGGCGTACGTCCGGGCCAGCACCGCCTGGACCTGGTAGACGCGCGCCATCACGGCGTTCTCGCCTGTTGGAGGCGCAACCTCCGACAGGGCGGAAGCGAGGGCGTATTCCTCCAGCGGAACGACCACGATCTGCCGTCGTCCCTCGACGCTGATGCCGACGCGGATGGTCTCGACCGCGACAGCCGCGGCCGGCCGCCCGGGCGCCTCGCGTGGCGTCGGACGAGGCCCGCACGCCGCCGCCGCAACGACCGCGAGGAGCACAAGGACTTTGCGGGCCACAAACGTATTGTCGCTAAGTCTGTTCCGCCCCCCCCACGCCTTCGGCATTCGACGCCTTCGGCATTCGGCATTCGGCCTTCGGCATTGCTCTCCGTGTGTGTGCGCGCACACGAGCGCACACGTCCCGCACGGAGGGGCCGCTCGACGACCCGTGCAGTAAGTCGTGTCTGGTGAGCAGGTTACTCCGTCGCCTGCCCGATCGCGCGCCGGCCCGCCTCTTGCGAACGCCCGCAGGCAACCTCCCCGAGGATTTCCCATGAGCGATCGTCCCGTCGTGCTCCTTGTCGATGACGAACCAGGCATTCTGGACGTTCTCGGCCGCTTCGCCCGTCGCGCCGGCTTCGACGTCGTGAACTGCTCGGGCGGTCTGCAAGCGATCGAATACCTGTCCGCCCACCGGGTGGACGTCGCGTTGATCGACCTGCGCATGCCCGACGTTGGCGGCCTCGAGGTGCTGCGCGCGATCCGGGAGACCGACTCGAGATGCCAGGCCATCCTCATGACCGGCTTCGCCACGATCGACTCGGCGGTCGAAGCGATCAAGCTCGGCGCGATGGACTACCTGGACAAGCCGCTCGATTTTCCGCGCATCGAGCGCCTGCTCAACGGCGTTCGCGAGGAACTGGATCGCCGCCGGACGCTGATGGCGATCGAGAGCGACGTGGCCCGGCAGCTGGAATTTTGCGGCATGATCGGCCGCAGCCCGGTGATGCAGGAACTGTTCGAGCTGATTCGCCGGCTTGCGCCGCACGTGCACATTGCCACGGTCACCGGGGAGACGGGCACCGGCAAGGAGCTCGTGGCGCGCGCGCTCCACCAGCTCGGACCGCGGTACGATCGCCGCTTCGTCACGATCAACTGCTCGGCCGTGGTCGAGACCCTGTTCGAGAGCGAGCTGTTCGGCCACGTGCGCGGCGCGTTCACCGGCGCGACCGACACCAAGCCGGGACTCTTCGAGATCGCGGACGGCGGGACGCTGCTGCTGGACGAGATCGGCGAGCTGCCTCCTCCGGTCCAGGCCAAACTGCTGCGCGTCCTCGAATCGGGCGAGGTCAACCGCATCGGCTCGCTCGAGTCGCGCCGCGTGGACGTGCACGTGATCGCGTCCACCAACAAGGACCTGCGGGCGGAAGTGACGGCCGGCCGCTTCCGCGGCGACCTGTACTACCGTCTCAACGTGGTGGAGATCAGGCTGCCCGCGCTCCGCGATCGCCGCGAGGACGTGCCGTACCTGAGCGCGGCGTTCATCAAGGCGTGCGCGGAACGGCTGCAGAAAGAAATCACCGGTATCGCGCCGGGCGCCGAGCGCGTGCTGGTTGGCGCGCGCTGGGACGGCAACGTTCGCGAGCTGCGCAACGTCATCGAGCGCGCGTGCATCCTGGCGGAGACCGACATCATCACCGAGCGGGAGATCGCGCGAGCCATGCCGCCGGCGGTGGCGCCCGAGGCGCAGCGCACCGGCGCGGCTTCGCAACGGCCGGGGGCGCCCGCGGACGCCGCGGACGTCGAGCGTCTGACGACGATCGAGCGCGAGCACATTCAACGCGCGCTCGATCGCGCCGGCGGGAACAAAAAAGCCGCCGCACAGATGCTCGGGCTGAGCCGCCGCGCGCTGTATCGGCGGCTGGAGCGGCTGGAGCTCGCCGACACCATTGCGCGGCGCCGGGCGCCTCACGCCACCTTCGCGTGAACGGTTTCGTTCCGTAGTACCATCCGCGCTGGCGAACGCCGCCTGGATGGTCGATGCCGACTGAGGGAACGTCGTACGAGCCGGTGATCGGGCTCGAGATCCACGCCCAGCTGCTCACCGAGACGAAGATCTTCTGCGGTTGCAGCACGCGCTTCGGCGCGCCGCCGAACACGCACGTCTGCCCCGTGTGCCTCGGGCTTCCCGGCGCGTTGCCGGTGCTCAACCGCCGCGCCGTGGAGTACGCGGTTCGTGCGGCCCTTGCCCTGGGCTGCACGATCCAGGAGACGTCGATCTTCGCCCGCAAGAACTACTTCTATCCCGACCTGCCGAAGGGGTACCAGATCTCGCAGTACGAGCGGCCGCTGGCGACCGGCGGCGCCCTCGAATACGTTCTCCGCGGCGTGCCGCACCGCGTCGGGATCGTCCGCGTGCACCTCGAGGAGGACGCGGGCAAGTCGCTGCACGAGGGCTTCCCGGACTCCGACCGGCACACGTACGTGGACTTCAACCGGTCCGGCGTCCCGCTGATCGAGATCGTGACGCAGCCCGACCTGACGTCGGGGGCGGATGCGGCGGAGTTCTTCTCGCGTCTGCGCGCGATCCTCATGGCCATCGGTGTCAACGACGGCAACATGGAAGAGGGCAGCCTGCGCTGCGACGCGAACGTGTCCGTGCGCCCCAGGGGAACCGCGACCCTCGGCGTGAAGACCGAGGTGAAGAACGTCAACTCATTCCGCTACCTGCAGCGCGCATTGGAATTCGAAATCGAACGTCAGATCGCCGTGCTCTCCGGCGGCGGGCGCATGGCCCAGGAGACGCGGCTCTGGGACAGCGGCGAGGGGCGGACGGTCTCCATGCGGACGAAGGAGGAGGCGCACGACTATCGGTATTTTCCCGAGCCCGATCTGCCGCCGCTCGTCGTGGACGAGGGCGCCGTCGCGGCGGCACGCGCGGCGCTGCCGGAGCTGCCCGACGCGCGAAAGGCGCGATTCATGGCAGCATACGCGCTGTCCGAGGCGGACGCGGCGTTTCTGAGCCAGACAGAGCCGCTCGGACGCTTCTTCGAGGCCACCGCCGCCGCCGCGGGGAATCCTCGCGGCGCGGCGAACTGGATCGTCGTCGACCTGCAGAGCAAGTTGAAGGAGCTCGACGCCGACATCACGCGCTCGCCGATCGGCCCGACATCCCTCGGGGGGCTCATCCGCATGATCGACAGCGGCGCGATCAGCGGTCCCACCGCGAAGGACGTGTTTGAAAAAATGTGCGCCAGCGGACGGGAAGCGGAGGAGATCGTCCGCGCGGAGGGGCTGGCGCGCATCGATGACGCCGCCGCGATCGAGTCCGCAATCGAGCGTGTGCTCGCGGAGAATCCCGCTGCGGCGTCCGATTTCAGGAGCGGCAAGACGAAGACGTTCGGTTTCCTCGTGGGCCAGGTCATGAAGGCCACGGGGGGAAAGGCGAACCCCGCCTTGGTGAACGCGCTGCTGAAGAAGGCGCTGGAGTAACGGCGTTCTTCTGTTATCCTGTTCCGCACACACGAGTTCACGTGATCGAGGCCTCCCGGATTTCCAAGGTCTACAGCCGAGGCGTCTACGCGCTGCGCGATCTGTCGCTCCGGATCGACAAGGGGGAGTTCGTCTTCCTCACGGGGCCGAGCGGCGCGGGCAAGTCGACGCTGCTGCGGCTGCTGTTGCGCGAGGAACTGCCGACGCACGGAACGCTGGCCGTCAACGGCAGCGATCTCGCGCGAATGCGCCCGCGCGACGTGCAGGCGTACCGGCGCAGCGTGGGGTTCGTGTTCCAGGACTTCAAGCTCATCCCGGAGAAGACCGTCCTCGAGAACGTGTCGTTCGTCATGCGCGTGCTCGGGATCCCCGACTCCCACCAGCGGCGGCGCACGTTCCAGGTGCTCAAGTGGGTCGGGCTACAGCACCGCATGTCGGCGTACCCTCTCGAACTGTCCGGCGGAGAGCAGCAGCGCGTCGCCATCGCCCGCGCCATCGTCAACGATCCGATTGTCATCCTGGCCGATGAACCGACGGGCAACCTCGACCCGGATCTCTCGCTGGAGATCATGAATCTCTTTCGGGAGATCAACGCGCGCGGAACGACGGTGCTCGTGGCCACTCACGACCGCGAGCTGATCCGCCGCGTCGGGCGACGGTCCCTCACCCTCGATCACGGCCGCATCGTCGAGGTGACGTGACATGGGAGCGGTCCGCTACTTCATCGAGGAGGCCGCCACGAGCCTGTGGCGGAGGCGGGGGGCCAGCGCGCTGTCGATCGTGACGATCGCCGCCGCCATTTCGGTGCCCGGCGGGTTCGCGATCGCAGCCGGCAATGCCGAGCGGCTCCTGGCGCGGTGGCAGCAGAGCGCCGAGATCTCGATCTTCCTTCGTGACAGTGCGACCCGCGACCAGATCGACGCGGTCGAGCGGCGGGTGGACGGGAGCGGGCTCGCCGCGCGACGGTACTACGTCTCGAAGTCGGAAGCGCTCCGGCGTTTCCAGCAGGATTTCCCGGACCTCGGGGGGGCCGCGGCCTCGCTCGATGACAACCCGCTGCCCGCGTCGATTGAGGCCCGGCTCAAGCCCGACCGTGCGGTGCCGGATGAGGTCGATCGGCTGGTGAGGGAGGTCTCGGCGCTGCCCGGCGTGGCGGACGTGCGGGCGGACCGCAACTGGCTCGCCCGCGTCGCCTCGCTCATGCGGATGGCGAGCGCGCTTGCCATAGCCGTCGCGGCGCTGCTGGCGCTGGCGGCCGCCTTCACTGTGGCCAACGTGGTACGCCTCGGCGCGGTCGCCCGGCGCCAGGAAATCGAAATCATGCAACTGGTCGGCGCCCCCGCCGCGTACGTCCGCGGGCCGTTTGTGGCCGAGGGGGTCCTGCAAGGGGGCGCCGGGGCGGTGCTCGCGGTCATGCTGCTGGGGGCCGGGCTGTACGGATTACAGCTTCGGTATGGGGCGATGCTGAGCGACGCCCTCGGGCTTACCGGCGTGGCCTTCATGGCTCCGTGGCTCGCCGCCGGACTGGTGGCCGGCGGGATGGCCATCGGGTGCGTCGGCGGATACATCGCAGCCCGCGGCGTTAGGACAACCTGATTGTCGATCACCCGTTGACACCCGCGCGCGCGGGTGGCTACACTCGATCGATCCGCGCGAGTGATGGTGAACTGACCCCCAGGAGTCGTATGCGCTTCGAGAGCGATCGACGACACCGCGTTCCCTCGCACTTGGACGTGCTCACCAAGTTCTACAAGGAAGAGTTCATCAAGCACCGCGAATGCCTCAGGCACCAGCGGGACGTCTACTCGGAGCGTGCGATCAGCGGCTTCGAGCAGGCCCTGGGCCTGGTTCTCAAGCAGCTCGATCAGCTGTGCGAGAAGGAGGACGCCGAGATCATCGTCTGCCGCCTGCTGCGGAAGTTCGACGCTCTCACCGGATTGTCAGCTTTCTCCGCGTGGTCGGACCATCCCACCCAATTCCACTGACCTCCGCCGCGACGCCCTCGCGATCGCTCGAGCGGCGCTCGAAGGGGTCGATCCGCGCGTTCTGGTCCATCGCGCCCTGAACGCGACGGCGGGCGCCACGCTCCGGAACTTCTCCGCGTTCCACGCGTGCGCAGTCGGCAAGGCGGCGCAGGGCATGCGCGACGCCTTCGCGGACTGGGCCGGCGGACGCCTGCGCGATGGCGTGATCGCCACGGGTCCGCATCCTATGCCGACGTGGGAGAGCGTTCGCACCGCATCGCGCGCGTTGCAGCTGGCGGCGAGTCTCGAGGACGGGTCGGCGCTCGTCATCCTCCTTTCGGGAGGCGCGTCCGCGATGATGGCCCTTCCCGCGGCCGGCCTCTCGCTCGACGAGAAGATCGCCGCGGCTCAACTGATGCTCGCGCGCGGCTTGCCGATCGAGGAGATGAACGCGGTGCGGAAGCACCTGTCGGCCGTGAAGGGCGGGTGGCTCGCCGCCCGGGCCGGCGCCTGCTGCACGCTCGCGATGTCGGACGTAATCGGCGTTCGGGAAGATGACGTCAGCGTCATCGGGTCCGGGCCCGGGGCTCCGGATCCTTCGACCTTTGCCGGCGCGGCGCACGTGCTGCGCTCGCGCGGGCTCTGGGACCGCGTGCCGGCCGGCGTGCGCGAGCGCCTCGCCCGGGGGGAGCGCGGAGAGGAAGAGGAGACGCCCAAGCCGGGTGACCCGCGCCTGGCGCGGGCCTCCGCGTTCGTGATCGGTAGCCGCCGCGACGCGATGGAAGCGGCGCGGCGCGCAGCGGAGCAGCACGGATATCGGACGATGGTGATCCCGGCGCCGACGCTCGGCGAGGCGCGAGTCGCGGGAGCCGAGATCGTCGCACGCGCGCTGGATCACGCGGTCGGCGGCGACCCGGCCTGCGTGATAAGCAGTGGCGAGACGACCGTGCACGTGCGGGGCAGCGGGCGCGGCGGCCGGAACCAGGAGCTGGCGCTCGCCGCCGTCCCGGCGCTGGCGCGCGCGCCGCGGCGCGCGCTGCTGGTGAGCATCGGCACGGATGGCGTGGACGGCCCAACGGATGCGGCAGGAGCGCTGGCCGATTCCGGCTCGCAGGCCCGCGCCATCGCCGCGGGCCTGCCGCCAGTTGACGCCGCGCTCGACGCGAACGATGCCTACGGCTACTTCGATCGCTTAGGCGATCTTGTCCGGACCGGTCCGACCGGCACGAACGTCGGGGATCTACAGGTCGTGCTCCTTTCGCCGCAGGGGACACAGCGAACGCAGCGGGATTGAACCCGCAGGGGACGCAGAGGCGTTGAACCGCCCGCCGAGGTCTGGACACTCCTGAGGATCGGTTCCAAACCGCATTTCAGCGCAGCACTTGCGCCCGCACCTCCAGCGTCACCCTGCGATCGCTGTTCGGATCCGCCGACTGCGACACGACCAGCGGCTTGCCTTCCTGCAGATACACCGTCATTGATTCGCTCAGGCCCGGCGTAGCCGCCTCGGATGCCCCCTGGGCAAAGGGGCGATACTCGACGACGAGATCCACCCGCACGCGCCCGCCCTGGACAAGCCTGGGTCTGACATCCACGTTCAGTTCCCCGGCCCTCGCGCCCCCCAGCGGGTTGTAGCTCCGGATCCGTCCAGTATTGCCGTCCGCGGCAACAATCGAGACGTTCTTGGTTTGAGCCGCCGCCGAACCGGCCTGTTCGCTGATCGTGATGTCGACCTTGACGTTGACGACCTGGCCGGTGTCCACGGGCGGCCTCGGCGCCGGCGGTTCTCGCTTTTCCTGTCTTTCCTGCGTCTCCTGTTTTTCCCGCGGCTTCGGCGGCTCCTGCGTCGCCAGCGCGACGGCGGGCAGCACGACGAGGCAACTCGTCAGGATCAGGCGTTTCATCGTGGCTCCTTTTCAGGGTCAAGCGGCGCGATCGACAGATCCTGCACCGCGATGTCCTTCAACTCGATCTCCCCCTCGGTATCCAGTGCCGCGGGTCCTTCCACCCTCACGACGAGCGGCGTCGGTTCGATGAGCGCCGCGATCTGCGGCGCGTCTCCGTTCACCGGCAGGCGGGGCGGCACGACGCGCGCCGCGGTCACCGAGCCGGGCCGCAACCCCGAACGAGCGCGACCGACGGCTTCGGGCGAGTCCTCAGGCGCAGAAGGCGGCGTGACCTCCGGCGCTCGAACCGCCGGTGACGCGCCCGCTTCGGGCTCTCGCGCGACAGTCCCTTCAGGCGCCTCCGACGGGTGACGAGGCACTGCGAGGTACGCGACAAGCACCAGCGCCACCGCTGCCGCGGCTGCGCGCCACGCCCAGGCGGCGGTGGGCCTTCGCGTCTCGATCCGCGACCGCACCCGGTGCGGGAACCCCGGTCGCGGTGAGCCGTCGGTCAGCTGGCTCGCGGCTGCGTCGATCTCGCGGTCGAGGACGTCGTCCTCTCGTTCGGTCATGGCTCGTATCCCGCCTCTCGCAGTTTCCCGCGCAGGATGCGCCGCGCCTCGGAGACCCGCCATTTGGCGGTGCCGACAGGCACGCCGAGAATCGCCGCCGCGTCCTCGTAGCTGTGGTTGCCGCTCGCGATGAGCAGCAGCGGGTCCCGCAGCTTGCGCGGCAGGCCCCGAATCTCGCGTCGAAGCCGCTCTCGCAGCTCAGCGCCGAGCGCCCCCTCGTGCGGCCCGGCCCCGGTTTCGGGTGCCAGCTCGATTGGGTCGGGGTCCCCCTCGGCGGCCCGGTGCGCCGATCGAAACCGCAGCAGTTGCAGTTTTCGGCGACGTGTCAGCGCCTTTCGCCAGACGATCGCCACGAGCCAGGTCTTCAGCGATGACTCGCCGCGAAACGTCCCGAGGCGACGGAAGGCGGCCACGAACGCGTCCTGCGCCGCTTCCTCGGCCTCGTCCGGGGATCCCAGCGCGGCCAGCGCCGCTCGGTAGACAGGCCGCTCGAGGCGCCGCACTAGTTCCCCGAAAGCGGCGGTGTCGCCGGCGCGGGCCCGCGCCACAAGCTCGTCGTCCTCGTGCCGCAGGTGATCCGCGTTCCCGGCGGCGGCCGCTGCCGTCATCACACGTTGTGTAGACTCGGCCGGTCGGGTCCGGGTTGGGAAAGCCGGGCCGGGCAGATAAACTCGCTGCAATGTCGTCGCACGACCCGCTCCTCAAACTGATTCGCGATCGCGTAGAGCATCCCGCCACCCCCCGCGAGCTTCTCAGGCTGTTGAAGATCCCGCGCGAGGAGCGCGCCACGTTCAAACGCCGCCTGAAAGAGCTCGTCGAGGCGGGCCATCTCGTGCAGGTTCGGGGCGAGCGCTATGGCGTGCCGGAGCGCATGAACCTCGTGGTGGGGCGCGTCCACACCAACCCGCGCGGATTTGCCTTCGTGGTTCCGGACCGGCCGCTGGAAGGCGTTTCCGGCGATCTGTTCATTGCCGGCGCGAACCTCAATCAGGCCGTGCACGGCGACATGGTCGTCGCGCGCATCGAGCGCGTCAAGGACGGGGACCGCGCCGAGGGGCGGATCATCCGGATCGTCGAGCGCGGCTCGAGCACGCTCGTGGGCCGTTATGACCTCGACGACAGCGGGCTCGGCTACGTCGTGCCCTTCGATCGGCGCGTGATGATGGACGTCTACGTGCCGCGTGACGAGACGCGCGGGGCGAAGCCGGGTGACATGGTGACCGTGGAGATTACCCGCTGGCCGACCGCCGCGCGCAACGCGATCAGCCGCGTAGTGGCGGTGCTCGGACACATCGACGCACCGGGCGTAGACACCGAGATCATCATTCGCAAGTACGGCATTCCCGACGAGCACTCCGACGAGGCGATCGCGGAGGCGCGCCGCCTCGGCGGCGAGGTCAGGCCACGCGACATCCGCGGGCGGACCGACTTCCGTCCGCTGCAGACCGTCACGATCGATGGCGAGCACGCGCGCGACTTCGACGATGCCATCACGCTCGACCGCCTCCCGAACGGGAACTACTGGCTCGGCGTGCACATCGCGGACGTGGCGCACTACGTCCAGGAGGGAAGCGCGCTCGACGAAGAGGCGTACGAGCGCGGCACGTCGGTCTACTTTCCTGAACGAGCCGTGCACATGTTCCCGTCGGAGCTCGCGACGGGGCTGTGCAGCCTCAACCCCGGCGTCGATCGCCTCGTGCAGTCCTGTCTCATGGAAGTGGATCGCCGCGGCAACGTCGTGCGCTACGAGGTCCGCGACGGCGTGATCAACAGCAACGAGCGCATGACCTACACCGCGGTCAACGCCCTCCTCACCGAGCGGGAGCCGCGGACGATCGAGAGGTATCGCGCGCTCATCCCGATGTTCGAGACCATGCGCGAGCTGTTCGAGGTTCTCAACGCGCGGCGGCGGCGTCGGGGATCGATCGACTTCGACCTCAAGGAGCCGGAGATCGTGCTCGACGACGAGGGGCTCGTCGAGTCGATCGTCGCGCTCGAGCGCAACGTTGCGCACCGCATCATCGAGGAGTTCATGCTCCTCGCCAACGAGACGGTCGCGCAGCATCTCGAGGACCGCCAGGTCCCCACGCTGTACCGGATCCACGAAGAACCCGACCAGGTGAAGGCGGCCGAGTTCGAGGAGTTCATCTCGACGCTGGGCTACAGCCTCGGGGCGGCACTCAACGCGCTGCGCCCGAAGCACTTCCAGCGGCTGGTCGATCGCATTCGCGGCACCCCCGAAGAAAAGCCGATCGCGTTCCTGATGCTGCGGACGATGCAGAAGGCGAGATATGACGCGGCGAACGTCGGCCACTTCGGCCTGGCGGCGGAGAGCTACACCCATTTCACCTCTCCGATCCGCCGCTACCCGGACCTCGTCGTGCACCGTACGCTCCGGGAGTCACGCCAGGGGATGAGCGAGGACCGCCGGGAGGAACTGATCGACGATCTCCCCGACATCGCCCGCCACAGCTCCGAGCGCGAGCGCCGCGCGGATGAAGCCGAGCGCGAGCTCGTGCAGTGGAAGAAGGTCCGCTTCATGGCCGACAAGGTCGGGGAGGAGTTCGAGGGCTACATCACCGGGGTGTCGGCGTTCGGCCTGTTCATCGAGCTGATCGAGCACTTCGTCGAAGGCCTGGTGCACATCTCGACGATGGCGGACGACTACTATCGGTTCGTCGAGAAGGCGCATATCCTGCGCGGCGAGAACACCGGGAAGGTGTACCGGTTGGGCGACAAGGTGTCGGTACAGGTCGTTCGCGTCGATCTCGAGCGCCGGCAGATTGACCTCGGCCTCGTGGACATTCTCGAGACGGTGCGTCGCTCCGAGCAGCATCGCGGGCCGCGTCAGAGCAAGGCGCGGCCGAAGAAGGAGGAACATCTCCGCGCCGGCAAGCGCCCGCGCCCGCGCCCTGGACGACGTGAGCGCCATGCCGGGCGGCGCGAGCGATAGCGGGGCGACGGGCTGTAGGCCCCTTAACATCCATTGTGTCCGTTATTTGACCTTTACATCGTATTGATGCTTGCTATTAACGCCATTAGTGGCATATAATGCGCCACTGAGGGAGGCGCGCGTCGGTGCCTGGAGGCCCAGATGCGTCGTCTTTTTGCGGGTTCTGTCGTCGCGGTGATGCTGGCGAGTGTTGTCGCCTGCCTTCCGGTCACACCCAGCGCGGTCGTCACCAAGAAATGCGCTGGCGCCTTGTATTGCCAGTCGTACTCGGTTCCCCAGAACGTCAGCGGGGGGACCTGCTGCGTCAGCGAAGCTGGCGCCAATCAATCTGTCGGCTATCTCTGTGCGTACGGCGCCGATCGGCAGCCGGCCGGGTGCGCGAGCAGCGTCGAGCGCGCGCGGTATTTCTGCCCCACGGCCATCTCGATCGTCCGTTGCGTCGCCGAGTAGCGCGTTCCGCCGGGCCGAGCACCTGTGGCACGATGACCGGGTGGTGTCGCTCGTCATCGGCACGGCCGGGCATATCGACCATGGGAAGAGCACGCTCGTCCGCGCGCTCACCGGGATCGACCCGGACCGCCTGAAAGAAGAAAAAGCGCGCGGCATCACCATCGACCTCGGGTTCGCCCACGCGGACGTCGAGGGGGTTCACGTCGCGTTCGTCGATGTGCCCGGCCACGAGCGGTTCGTCAAGAACATGCTCGCGGGGGTGGGCGGCATCGACGCCGTCCTCCTCGTGATCGCGGCGGACGAATCGGTGATGCCGCAGACGCGCGAGCATTTCGACATCTGCCGGCTGCTGCGGATTCCCGCCGGCGTGATCGCGCTGACCAAGGCCGACCTAGCCGACGCCGACACGATCGCCCTCACGACCATTGAAGCGCGCGAACTGGTGGCGGGGACGTTCCTCGCCGAGGCGCCGATCGTTCCGGTGTCGGCCACGACCGGCGCGGGCCTGGACAATCTGCGCCACGCGCTGGCCGCCCTGCCACACGCGCTCGAGGGGCGCTCGCGGCCCGCCGCCGCGCGCGCCACGCGCCTGCCGATCGATCGCGTGTTCACGATGAAGGGCTTCGGCACGGTGGTGACCGGTACGCTGGTCGCCGGCGCGATCGCGCAGGAGGAGGAGCTGGTTGTCGCGCCGTCGGGGCGCCCGGTGAAAGTGCGCGGGCTGCAGGTGCACGGGGCGGCCGCCCAATCGGTCCGCGCCGGCCATCGCGTCGCCGCCAACCTGGGCGGCGTGGACGTGAGCGACATCGCCCGCGGGGACGTGCTCATGGCGAGCGGCGCGCTCCTCCCGACGCGGCGCGTGGACGCCCTCGTCGAGTTGTTGCCGTCGGCCAGGCCGCTGCGGCACGGCGCGCGCGTGCGCTTCCACCACGGCACCACGGAACTGCTCGGGCGCGTCTCGATGGCGGCGGCCCGCCACCGATCGGGAGATGCGATCGAACCTGCGCAGATCGGCAGCGAGCTCGAACCGGGACGCGAGGGCTACGTGAGGCTCCGTCTCGAAGCGCCGACGGTCCTCGCCCGGGGGGACCGGTTCATCCTCCGCGCGTACTCACCGGCCGTGACGATTGCGGGAGGCGAGGTGCTCGATCCGCAGCCGCCGCGCTCGGGCGTTCGGACCGAGGCCGGCAGGCGGCGGTTCGGGGCGCTGGACCCCGTGCGTACGAGCGCACAGGTTGCGCATGCGTTGGTCGAGGAGAGCGGCGCCGGTGGCCTCAGTGTCACGGCGCTGGGCGCACGGCTGGGCATCGCGCGCGGCGAGGTCGACGACATCGGCCGCCAGCTCAGCACGCAGGGCATCGCGCGGGATGTTGGCGGCCTGCTGGTCGCAGAGACCGTGCTGTCCGCTCTCTCGAAAGAGGTGGTGGCCGACCTCGAGGCGCACCATCGCGCGCATCCGCTGTCCGAGGGGCTGCCGCGCGAAGAGCTGCGGACGCGCCGCTTCGCGCGCGCGCACGAGACCGTGTTCGAGGCGGTGCTCGCGCGGCTGGCCGGCGAGCGGCTCCTCAACGGGCGCGATCGCCTGGCGCTCGCCTCGCATCGCGTCGAGCTGTCGGCCGAAGAGCTCGACGCGCGCGAGCGCATCGAAGCCGCGTTCCGTCAGGCGGGTCTGAAACCGCTCGCGGTAAGCGAGCTGACGGCAACACTGCGCGTGCAGCCTGCCGTTGCCGACCGCGTGATCAAGCTGCTGACGCGGCAGCGCGTGCTCATCAGGCTGGACGACCTGTTCTTCCACGCCGACGCGCTCGCGCAGCTCAGGGCGGATGTGATCGCCCTCAAGCAGGCGGCCGAGCCGGCCAGGGTGGACGTGGGATCATTCAAGGAGAAATACGGGATTACGCGGAAGTTCGCGATCCCGCTGCTGGAGTACCTTGACCGGGAGCGGGTGACCAGGCGCGTGGGGGACGCGCGAATCGTCCTGTGAACGCCGTCAGGCGTCGTCTTTGTGGGCGCCTTCCTTGGTGGCGTCCTTGAAATTGCGGATGCCTTTGCCGATTCCACGGCCGATCTCCGGCAGCCGGTTGGCGCCGAAGATGAGAATGATGATGAAGAGGATGATCAGTACTTCCGGGAGGCCGAGGCGGCCGAACATACAGGACTCCTTGGCCGCGATTGTAGCACCAACGGCCGGGCTGATGTGGTTGTGTCTCGCGGCGGCCGTCGCGGCCGCGCCGCAGTTCACCTCTCAGGTGAACCTGGTCGAGGTGTACGCGACCGTCACCGACTCGCGCGGCGCGGCGGTGACGGATCTGGCGCGCGAGGAGTTCGACGTCCTCGAGGACGGCGAGCGGCAGCAGGTGACCGCCTTCGTCGCCGGCGACTTCCCGCTCGCGGCGGCCGTGGCGCTGGATCGCAGCTTCAGCATGGACCGAGAACGCCTGACGGCGGCAAAGAGCGCGGCGCGACTGTTCCTGGGCGAGCTGCGACCGGAGGACCAGGCGATGGTGATCGCCGTGGGGAGCGAGATTCAAACCGTGGCGCCGCTGTCCACCGGCCGCGCGGCCCAGTACCGCGCCGTCGAGACCCTCGATCGATGGGGCACGACGTCGCTCCACGATGCGATCATCGCCGCGATCGACCACGTTCAACCCGCGCGGGGACGCCGCGCGCTCCTCCTGCTCTCCGATGGCGACGACCGGTACAGCCGCGCGACCGCCGCCGACGCGCTGGCCCGTGCCCGTCGTGCGGACGTGCTCATCTACCCGATCGCGGTCGGCGAGCGGCGTGTGCCGCTGTTCGCGGAGCTGGCGGCGCTCACCGGCGGGCGATCGGCGCACGTGCGTGATGTCCGGACCCTGCCCGCGACGATGCGCGAGATCGCGCGCGAGTTGCGGCATCAGTACCTGCTCGGGTACACGCCGCGTCGTCCGCTCACCGAAACAGGCGAGTGGCGCGCGATCGCGGTCCGCGTGAAGCGTCCAGGTCTGACGGTCCGCGCGCGCGACGGTTACCTGGTCCGGTAGCGTGCGGCCCGCAGCCGCAGGACCCGCCACGCGAGCCCGACTTCCAGCGTGGTCAGCAGCCGGCGCACGAGCGTCCGGTACGGCTGCGCGCCGGCGACGAGGTCTGCCATGATGGTGCGCACCGGTGGGCTGCTCTGCAACGCGTGTATCAGCAGTGATGTGAACGCGGGCCGGAAGAATCCTGCCTTCAGCTCCGCCGCGCGCCGCAACTCCGGAAGCACTTCGTCTCCGAGCCGCTCGCGGTACCGGTCAGCGGCGGCTGCCTCCAGCAGCGACTCGGCAGCCAGCGCCGCAGACCGCAGGCTGAAGAAGATTCCTTCGCGCGTAATCGGATCGACGAGGCCAGCCGCGTCGCCGACGAGCAGCCATCCCTCCTCGGCGAGGCGCTGTCGCGCGAAGGCGCTCGCGGGGAGAGAGGGTATCGGCCAGCTGTACGGCTCCAGCCGACCCTGCAGCCCCTGGCGATCGATCCATTCCCTGGCGCGCGCGCGCAGCAGCGCCGGTGACGATTCGTGCGCCTGCGCGCAGGCGCCCACCGCGAGATGATCCGGCCGCGGAAAGGCCCACAGGTACCCGGCCGGGTCGCGCTCGAACTCGACGGTGATGCTTCGCGTGACCACGTCATGCGCGAAGTAGCCCGTGGCGATCGACAGTTCGGAGCGCTCGAACGGGCGGAACAGCCGCCGCCGCACGAGGCTGTTGGCGCCGTCGGCGCCGACGATCCAGCGCGCGGTCAGGTCAGAACCATCTCGCAGGCGCACGCGCGCGCGCCCTCCGGTGACCTCCACGTCCGCGGCGTGGCTCCGGGCGTGCATCACCCCGGCCCGGACCGCGCGCTCGAGCAGCTGCGAATCGAACTCCGTGCGCCCTACGATCACAATCGCGGACGCGGGCGTCACGCCGGCGCAGGGAAGCGTCACGTCGGCGCGCACGCCGTCCTGCGCGAAGGTCGCGCGTTCGATCGCCACGCCCTTGAGCGGCGCGGCGCCGGCGCCGTCGAGCTGCTGAGAGACAAGCGCGAGCGCACGCCCGGTCACGCCGCCGCCGCAGGGTTTTTCCCGCGGATGGCTCCCATCGATCACGGCCACGCGCGCCCCGGCGCGCGCGAGGCGCCACGCCGCGTGCGACCCCGCGGGCCCGCCACCTACCACGGCGACATCGAACGGCGCACTCGCCAAGTTCCCGACCTGTGCTGAAAGTTGGTGTTATTCTAATCGGGTCGCATGTCACATTCGCTCGTCCTGGCGCTGTTCGAGAGCGCCGAGCGCGCCGCGGCCGGCGCCAGCGCGGCGCGCGAGCTCGGCATCTCATCCGAACAGATCTCCATCGTTGCGCGCAGTCACGAGGAGGAAGGGCGTATCGCCGAGCGCATCGGCGCTACCCCGGGCGCCGACATGGAGGACTCGCGGCTCGCGGCGCGGCTCGGCGAGCTGAGCGCGCACGTGCTGGCGGCCATCGCGCTCGTCCTGCCTGGCGTTGGACCGATCGTCGCGTCTGGCCCGCTAGCGGCCGGCATGGGAGAGGCTGCCGGCCACGTCGCGGGCGACCTCAGCGCGATTCTCTCCGGCGCCGGGGTCTCGACCGATCGCGCGAATCGCTTCGAGCGCGCGGTCGAGGACGGCGCGATCCTGATGGGCGCGCACGTCCGTGACAGCCGCGCCGTAGCCAACGTGTGCCAGGCCCTCGAGCGCCACGGGGGCACCGAAGTCACTGTGGCTGAATGGAAGGACTGACCTCCAGCTATGCGTGATCTCGCCACCGACCGGTTTACCGTGGGAGTGTTCAAAGATGTCGCCTCGGCCGAAAAGGGCATCGGGGCGCTGGAGCGCCATGGCTTCCCGCCCCAGGCGCTCTCGCTCATCGCTGTCGCGTCCCCGGAAGTCGAGGCGTTCGCGGCCCGCGTTTTCGGCGGGAAAGGGCAGGCCGCCGAGGTGAAGAACCTGGGTTCCGCACTCGTCCACGGCCCCTTGATCGCTGTTCTGAACGGGAACGCGGACGATTTTCCGAAGCTCGGAATCGCGGCCACGGCGGGTCGGGCAGGCTTTCAGCAGCACGATGGCGTCATATTTGAGCGGTTGACCGCTCGCGGCGGTATCCTGATTGGGGTGTCGAGCGAGGGGCGGGCCTCAGACGCCGTCGCCACCCTCCACGCCTACGGCGGCGGCAACGCCGCCATCGGCGCCTGGACGGGGAGGGTGTAAGTCGTCGTAATCACGCACACCCCTTGTAAGCGGAAGAGGACACTGGGCTTCGAAGGGCTGGGAAATCGGGAACTCGACGGGAGGTACCCGAATTGCAGTTGCGCCTCTTCCGAGGGTCAGCGAGAATGACTGCAGTGGCGATGCAAGCGGACGCGGCAGCGGAGCCTATCGGGCTTTCCGATCGGCACCTGCTCTTCGTTCAGCCGCGTGAAAAACGGCTGGGCGGGGCCCTGAGTGCGTCCCTGCTCGTGCACATCGGCGCGGTCATCCTGGCCGTCATCATCTCGCAGATGCCGCGGTCGACGTCATCGACGGTTTTTCGGCCGACGAACCCCGACCAGATCGTCTGGCTGACGACACCCGGGCCGGGCGGCGGCGGTGGTGGGGGCGGGAACAAGAGCCCCGAGCCACCGCAGAAGCTCCAGACGCCCGGCAAAGACCAACTCACAGTTCCTGTCCAGCAGAAGCCGGATCTGGCACAAAAAGAGATCGTCAAGGAAGAGCCGAAACCGGAGCCGATCCTCAACATCCCTGCCCAGACAATGGCGTCGGCGCTGGAAACGCTGCCCGGGACCATCGAGGGGCTGCCCGCGCCCACAGGGTCGCAGGGCAGCGGGAGCGGCGGCGGCGCCGGTACCGGCATCGGCACCGGCAGCGGTCCTGGCCAGGGGAGCGGGCTCGGTCCAGGCTACGGGGGCGGCACCGGCGGCGGCGCCTACCGGCCGGGGAGCGGCGTGGAGATTCCGCGGGTCCTCCGCGAGGTGAAGCCGGCGTACACCGCCGACGCGATGCGCGCGAAGATCCAGGGGATCGTCGAACTGGAAGCCGTTGTGCTTCCGGACGGCAGCGTCGGCGAGGTGAGCATCACCCGCTCCCTCGACCGCACCTTCGGCCTGGATAACGAAGCGATCAAGGCGGTCCGGCAGTGGCGGTTCATCCCCGGCACCAGGCTCGGAAAACCGGTTCCGGTGCTGGTGACGATCGAGCTGACGTTCACGCTACGATAGCCTCTCCCGACAGGCTTCAGGCTTAGGGCTTCAGGGTTTAGGAAGGAAAAAGGGCCGGCCACCTTTCGGTGACCGGCCCTCTTTGCTTTCACGCCATCGGCCTTCGGCCTTCGGCATTGCAAGCGTCAGTACATCCCACCCATGCCGCCCGCGCCCGGCGCCGGAGCTTCCTTCTTCTCTTCTGGAATCTCCGAGACCATCGCCTCGGTCGTGAGGAGCAGGGACGCGATCGACGAGGCGTTCTGGAGCGCCGTGCGCACGACCTTCAGCGGGTCGATGACGCCGGCCTGCACCAGGTCTTCGTACTTGTCGGTCGCCGCGTTGTAGCCCTCGTCGGCCTTCATCTCCTTGACCTTCTGGACGACGATGGAGCCTTCCTGACCTGCGTTCTGCGCGATCCAGCGCAACGGTGATTCGACGGCCTTGCGAATCAGCTGCACGCCGACGTTCTGATCGGCGTCGAGCTTCAGGCTTTCGAGCGCCTTCGCGGCGCGAATGAGCGCCACACCGCCGCCGGGGACGATGCCCTCCTCGACGGCCGCCTTGGTCGCGTGCATCGCGTCCTCGACGCGTGCCTTCTTCTCCTTCATCTCGGTCTCGGTGGCTGCGCCGACCTTGATCACGGCGACGCCGCCCACGAGCTTCGCCAGCCGCTCCTGCAGCTTCTCGCGGTCGTAGTCCGAGGTGGTCTCATCGATCTGGTGGCGGATCACCTTCACGCGCCCCTCGATCGCGCCCTGCTGGCCTGCGCCCTCGACGATCGTCGTGTTGTCCTTGTCGATGACGATCTTCTTGGCCTTGCCAAGATCCTCGACGCGGACGTTCTCGAGCTTGATGCCGAGATCCTCGGTGACCGCCTTGCCGCCGGTGAGGATCGCGATGTCTTCGAGCATGGCCTTTCGGCGGTCGCCGAAGCCGGGCGCCTTCACCGCGGCGGCCTGGAGCGTGCCGCGCAGCTTGTTGACGACCAGCGTAGCAAGCGCCTCACCGTCCACGTCCTCGGCGACGATGACAAGCGGCCGGCTCGCGCGGGCCACCTGCTCGAGCAGCGGCAGGAGGTCCTTCATCGAGCTGATTTTCTTCTCGTGGATCAGGATGAACGGGTTCTCGAGCACCACTTCCATGCGCTCGGGGTCGGTCACGAAGTACGGGGAGAGATAGCCGCGGTCGAACTGCATGCCCTCGACAACCTCGAGCGAGGTCTCCATGCTCTTGGCCTCTTCGACCGTGATCACGCCGTCCTTGCCGACCTTGTCCATCGCTTCCGCGATGATCCTGCCGATAGTCTCGTCGCTGTTCGCCGAGATCGTGCCGACCTGGGCGATCGCCTGGCCGGAGACGTCGCGCTTGTGCTTCTTCAGTTCCTCGACGATCGCTTCAACGGCCTTCTCAATGCCGCGCTTCAGCTCCATCGGGTTCGCGCCGGCCGCGACGTTCTTCGCGCCTTCCCGGTAGATCGCCTGGGCGAGGACCGTCGCCGTGGTCGTGCCGTCCCCCGCGATGTCGGACGTCTTGCTCGCGACTTCGCGCACCATCTGCGCGCCCATGTTCTCGAGCGTGTCCTTCAGCTCGATCTCCTTCGCCACCGTCACCCCGTCCTTGGTGATCGTGGGCGATCCAAACTTCTTGTCGAGGACGACGTTGCGTCCCTTCGGACCCAGCGTCACCTTCACCGCGTCGGCGAGGCTGTTCACGCCGCGCAGGATGGCCTGGCGCGAGTCCTCTCCATAGACAATCTGCTTTGCCATGTTGTGTGATTCCTCCCGATGGTCCTGGTCCGCCTGACGGCGGACCCTACTTCTCGATCACGCCGAGGATCTCCTCCTCGCGCATGATCAGGTATTCCTCGCCTTCGAGCTTGATCTCCTGGCCGGAGTACTTGCCGAAGAGCACGGTGTCCCCTTCCTTCACGTCGAGCGGCGTCACCTTGCCGTCCTTCTCGACGCGCCCCTTGCCGACGGCGATCACGCGCCCCTGCTGCGGCTTCTCCTTCGCCGTGTCAGGGATGATGATCCCGCCGACTTTCTGCTCCGCCTCTTCGAGGCGCTGAACGATGACCCGGTCGTGGAGCGGTCTGACCTTCATGCGTGTCGCAACGGTCGCCATACCTGCTGAACCCCCTGAAAAGTTGTTGATAGAAACCGTGCGGCTTTCCGAGCCCGCCAAAAAGGTGGCCCCTCTGCCGGTTAGCACTCGGTGGGGCCGACTGCTAATTATATTTCAGCACTCGGGCGCGTCAAGTGCCAACAACAGGCTTCAGGCGTCAGGCCTCAGGGGAAAGCTCTTCTGCACCCTGTTCCGAAGCCTGACGCCCGACGCCTGACGTCTGACGCCCGTCAGGCCGCCCCTTTGCGCTTGATGCGGTACTCGGTGACCTTGCGGGTCATAGTGTTGCGGTGGAGGCCGAGCACGTCGGCGGCCCGGCACAGGTTGCCCTTCGATCGGGCCAGAGCCTTGGAGATGAACACGCGTTCGAACTCCCGCTTCGCGTCCTCGTAGAGGATGCCGCGGTCGAGCATTTCCTGGACGAGCTTCTCCAGTTGATCGCGCACGGGCCCCGCTCCTGACTTACGCGAGAGGCCGCCCGGCGAGCCGCCGGAAGGCCTCCAGATACTTCTCGCGAGTGCGCAGCACGACGTCGTCAGGCAGCGACGGGACGGGGGGCTGCTTGTTCCACTTGATGTGTTCGAGATAGTCGCGGACGAACTGCTTGTCGAAGCTCGGCTGGCTGGCTCCCGGCGCATACCCCGCCCGGAGCCAGAACCGCGACGAGTCGGGCGTGAGCGCCTCGTCGATGAGGATGAGGTGCTCCGGTCCCGTGCCCCCTGCGAAGCCGAACTCGAACTTGGTGTCCGCGATGATGATGCCCCGCGATTCCGCGTGCGCGACCCCCTGGCGGTACAGCCCCAGGGTCAGGTCGTGCAGCCGCTCGATGACCGGGCGGCCTACCATCGCGGCGGCATCGTCGAGCGTGATGTTGATGTCGTGCCCGGACTCCGCCTTCGTGGCGGGGGTAAAAATCGGCTCCGGCAGCCGGTCGGATTCCACGAGACCGGAGGGGAGCGCGATGCCGCACACGCGTCCGGTCTCCCGGTATTCCTTCCAGCCCGAACCGGCCAGGTAGCCGCGCGCCACGCACTCGATCGGCACCGGCTCGGTCCTGCGCACGAGCATCGCGCGGCCGCTGAGCTCCGCGGCGCGCGCCCGCACCGCGGCGGGGAAGCGGTCCGTGTCGATCGCAATCATGTGGTTCGGCACCACGTGAGCGAGGTGATCGAACCAGAACGCGGAGAGCTGGTTGAGCACCTTGCCCTTGTCGGGAATGCCGGATGCGAGCACGTAGTCGAACGCGGAGATCCGATCGGTGGCGACGATCAGGAGCTCGTTGCCGATCTCGTACACGTCGCGAACTTTTCCGCGGCGGAAGAGTGACAGTTCCGGATAGGAAGTGTTGATGAGCGGAGCAGTCGAGACCACGACGCCTCTATGAGAGCGAACGCCATGCTACCCATCGGGGGCGAGGCAGTCAAGGAGGTTCGGCGCGCGGAGGTTTGACGCGGTCGAAACGGTCAGCGGACGATAACGTCGGCGTGTGTCGTACGCAACACCAGCTGCGGACCACCGCCGTGGAGCGGGCCGACCGCGTGGCGCGCTCGATCGTCTCCAGACGGCTGCGGCGCGCCTTCGGGCAATCGGATCTCGCCGTCGTCCACGCTGATGTCGAGCGCGAACCCGTTCTGCTCCGGCAGCCGGACTTCGATGTTCTCGTCGGTGGTGCGTGCCGTGATTGGGGCCGGTTTTGCGAGGGAAATTCGCACTTCGGTGCCGCGCGCGTCCACGCGCGTCTCGTGCGAGAGCGCGTTCATCTCGAAGCTGCCCTGCGAGAGGTCCGCCCGCAGCAGGCCGCCGATGCGATCGAGCTCGATGTCGGCGCGGTTCGCGTCGATGTCCACTTCGCCCGCGAGGTCGCGCGCGTTGAGCGCGCCAGCGGTGAGATCGAGTCGCACGTTTCCCGACACCTTCGAGAGGGTGGTCTCGGAACTGCGCGCGGTCAGGTGAACTTCCTTCACGTTTTCGATGCTGACTTCGCCGCCGACGTGGGTGCCGCGCACGAGGCCCAAGATCGATGAAACCGACACCGCCCCGCGCGTGTTGTCGAACTCGAGCGCCGCGACGCCTCTCACATCCAGCTCGGCGCGCACACCGGACGCGCGCACGCGCAGCCGCCGCGGCACCGACAGGGTCACGAGCGCGCGCTGGCGTCCTTCCCTCGGGTACGCGAACGCAAGCTGCATCATGTCGCCCGTGCGCGCGATCTTCATCGTCGTCTTCTGACCGAGCGCGCGCGCTTCTGACTCGTCGACACCCGTGGAATACACCTGCACCCTGGCGCTCGCGTCGGTGCCGTCCGTCCCTTCGATGCGCAGCGAGAAGACTCCTTCGACGCGCACCTCGGACAGCGCGGCGTCAACGGGCAGCTTTTGCGTGCGTTCGTCCGCGAGATACTCGCGGCGGGGCCCGACCTCGCGTCGAATGTGGTCCACCATGCCCCGCAACGAGAACCCGCCCCCTTCCGGGCCCGGGGGCGCAGTGGCCTGGTAGAGGAGCGTCCCGAGGAAGATGAAGGCCACGATCAGCACTAACTCGCGTTTACCCATAGACTTGGCGGCAATCTTTGTAGTAGAGTTCGGTGAAATCGGGCGTTCGCCACTTCAAGATTCCAGCGTACGATTGTAATCCCATCATTAATGACAGTCCGGATCCGTACGACCCTCATCCTCCTGCTTACGGCTGGCCTGCTTGCGTTGTTCCTGCGCAACGCGGACCTGGGGGGCGTGTGGACCGAGATCCGGCGCGCCGACGCAGGGCTGCTCGCCGCGGCGGTCGTGCTCACCCTCGCGACGTACCTGATTCGCGCCTGGCGCTGGCAGTATCTCGTGAGGCCGATCGGGCGCGCGCGGTTTGGTTCAGCGTTTCGCGCCACGGTCATCGGCTTCGCGGCGTCGTTCCTGCTCCCGGCGCGGGCCGGCGAGTTCATCCGCCCGTACGTGCTCGCCCGGCGCGAGTCGCTGAGCGCCACCGCCACGTTTGCGACCATCGTGCTCGAGCGGCTGCTGGATCTGGTCACGGTGCTGCTGCTTTTCAGCGTCTTCCTGCTGTTCTTCGACCCCGGGCTGGCCTCGGCCGACCCGCGGACCTTTGCCGCGGTGCGCATGGGCGCGGGCGTGACGGCGATGGCCGCGGTCGTCGGTCTGGTGGCGTTGACGGTCCTCGCGGGGCATCCCGAGCGGCTCGCCCGTGCGGCTCGCCGGCTGGAGCGCTGGATGCCCGCGCGCGCCGTCACGGTGGTCGAACGACTGGTGGCGCGGTTCGCCGAGGGGATGGGCGTGCTGCGACGGCCAGTGGAGCTGGTGCGCGCGCTGGCCCTCTCGGTGCCGCTGTGGATGTCGATTGCCTGCGGAATCTGGTTCACGGCGCGGGCGTTTCACATTACGTTCCCGTATACCGGCTCGTTCCTGGTGATGAGCCTGCTCGTCGTCGGGGTTGCGGTGCCGACGCCGGGGGCGATCGGCGGGTTTCACGCGGCGTTCCGGATCGCGGTCACGGGGTTCTATGGCGTTTCGGAGGAGCGCGCGGTGGGGGCCGCGCTGGTCCTGCACGCGGTGTCGTTCATCCCGGTGACGTTCCTCGGCATCGTCTACATGGCGCAGGAAGGGTTGTCGTTCGGCAACATGCGCCGCATCGCGCAGCGCAACACGGCCGTGGGGGCAGAATCGTGAAATGTCCGTTCTGCGGCAATCTCGGCGACAAGGTGGTGGACTCGCGCGAGTCGAAGGAAGGGGAAGTGATCCGCCGGCGCCGCGAGTGCCTCGAGTGCGGCCGCCGGTTCACCAGCTACGAGCGGATCGACGAGATCCCCTACATGGTGATCAAGAAGGACGGCCGGCGCGAGCGGTTCGAGCGACAGAAGCTCATCGCGGGGCTGCTGAAAGCGTGCGAGAAACGGCCGGTGAGCGTCTCGGCGCTTGAAGCGATCGCCGACCGCGTCGAGGCGACCCTCCAGGATCGGCCGGAGAAGGAGATGTCCACCGACGAGATCGGCGCCTTCGTGATGGAAGAGCTGAAGCGGCTCGACAAGGTCGCCTACGTGCGCTTCGCCTCCGTCTACCGGCATTTCCGCGACATCGGCGAGTTCATGGACGAGCTGAAAGAGCTGCTGAATCCGGAGAAGTGAGCGTTTAACCAACCATGGCGCTGTCCGTCCGCGAAGCGGCGTCCGTTCGAAAGGCGCGACCGGCGCGGGGGCCGGCTCGCGCCGGCGCGCCCCGGCGGCGGTTCACGGACAACCCGCGCCTGATCATCCTCGGCATTCTCCTGCTCATCGCCGGCGTGGTCGCCATGGTGACGCTGGCGGACCGGTCGACCGAGCTCTATCCCGACTTCCTGAGTGAGGTCGTGCTCAGCGCGCTGCTGTTCGTCGACCTCACGATGGTCGTGGTGCTGGTGTACCTGCTGGCACGCTACATCGTGAAGCTGATCGTGGAGCGCCGGCGCGCGCTGCCGTTTGCGCGCTTCCGCGCCAAGCTGGTGGCGGCGCTGCTCGCGATGACGATCGTCCCGGCGGTCCTGGTCCTGATTATCGGGAGCGAGCTGATTCGTAACAGCGCCGACCGCTGGTTCAGCGCGCCGATCGACCAGGTGCTGGAGTCCGCGAACCGGATCGCGGGGGACTACTACGCCGAGCGCGAGCGCAAGGTGGTCGAGCACGCCACCCGGATCGCGCGCGCGCTCGCCGCCGAGGCCTTCGCCGGCGGCGACGTTGAGGCGCTGCGGGCGGCCATCACGCCTGAGATCCAGCAGCAGCGCGTCGGCATGGTGGAGCTGTATCGCGCCATCGACCTGCCGCCGGCGGCCGGGGGCGGTCTCCCCCGTCGTGACGCGGAGGCGCTCGTCGCGGTGGAGTCGCCGTCGCTGCCGCGCGGGCACGTGCGCGCCTCGGCCGACCGGCTGGCGTCGCGCGCCGTCGCCGACGGCCGGCCGCAGACGCAGCACGACCCGCTGGAACGCGGCGGCGAGCTGGTGCGGGCGGCTGCGCTCGTGCGGCGGCGCGATGGCCGCGTCGCGGGCGTGGTCGTGGCGAGCGACTACCTGTCGGGCGAGCTCGCGATGCATTCCCGCCGCATCACCAGCGCCTTCGAGGACTACAAGCAGCTCAGGGTCCTCAAGGGCCCGTTGCAGGGGGTCTATCTCTCGTTCTTCCTGATGATGACGCTGATGGTGCTGTTCAGCGCCATGTGGATGGGCGTGTACGTCGCCAAGCGCATCACGCGACCCGTGCAGATGCTCTCGGACGGCGCGAAAGCGATCGGCGCCGGGCACCTCGATCACCGCATCGAGCAGGAGACCGCCGACGAATTCGGGTCGCTGGTGGACGCGTTCAACACGATGGCCGCCGAGCTGGCGCAGAGCCAGCGGAAGCTGGAACGGTCGCGCATCGACATGGAGCGGAAGAACGCCGAGATTGAGGACCGGCGCCGTTATATCGAGACGATCCTCGAACGCATCGCCACCGGCGTCGTCTCGATCGACCGCGAAGGGCGCGTGTCCACGATCAATTCCGCGGCGGCGCGGCTCATCGGCCTGGACCAGGCGAGCGTCGGCGCGCCCGCAGCCGAGGTGTTCGGCCGCGAGGAGTTGCAGCCGCTCGGCGCGCTGCTCCGGCGCGCCTCCTCGCAGCAGGCGACGACAGCGGCGCAGGAAGTGGCGCTGGCGCGCGAAGGTCGTGAGCTGTTCCTGGCGGCGGCGGCGACACCGCTGCAGTCGGAAGGAGGCATCTCCTCCGTGCTCGTCTTCGAGGACGTGACGCCGCTCATCCGCGCGCAGCGCGTGGCGGCGTGGCGCGACGTTGCGCGGCGGCTGGCGCACGAGATCAAGAACCCGCTCACCCCGATCCAGCTCTGCGCCGAGCGCATGCGGCGGCACTTCGCGGGCGCGCCCCCCAACGCGCGCGCGCTCGCGGAGGAGTGCACGACCACGATCATCTCCGAGGTCGAGTCGCTGAAGGCGCTCGTGGACGAGTTCGCGCAGTTCGCCCGCATGCCCGCGCCGCGCGCGGTGCCGTCGAACCTGCATGCGCTGCTCGACGACACGCTGGCGCTTTACGAAGGGCTGTTCCGCGCCATCCGAATCGAGCGGGCTTACGCGCCGGAGCTTCCCCCGGTGCGGCTCGACCCGGAGCAGATCAAGCGCGTCATCATCAACCTCGTGGACAACGCCGTCGAGGCGATCGGCACGGTGGAGCAGGCCGGCGCGAAGCCGGAGCCGGGGCTGATCACCGTGACCACGGTCCACGATGCGGCGAACGGCGTGGCGCGCATCGTGATCGCCGACAACGGGCCGGGGATCTCCGCCGCGGACCGCGAGAAACTGTTCATGCCGTACTATTCGACCAAGCGCCGCGGCAGCGGCCTCGGGCTGGCCATCGTGCGCCGCATCATCGTCGAGCACGGCGGCAGCATCGAAGTAGGAGATCACGCGCCGCATGGAACGAAGTTCACGATCGAGCTGCCGTGCTGAGCCTGGACGCCGCAGCCGCGGGTGTTTACCGCGGGGGGTGTTCATGGTGGTCTTCGTGGTGACAACCGGGGTGCGATGAAACCAACGGTCCTGATTGTCGACGACGAGGCGGGCGTGCGCTCGGCGCTCTCGGGCGTGCTCGGCGACGAGGGCTACGAGGTTGAGGCAGTCGCTTCCGGCGAGGCCTGCCTCGATCGTCTCGCGCGCACGCCGGTGGACGTCGTGATCCTGGACATCTGGCTGCCCGGCATGGACGGACTGGCGACCCTCGGCCGGCTCCGGGAGCGTCACGTGGACGTGGAAGTCATCATGATCTCGGGGCACGGCAACATCGAGTCCGCCGTGCGCGCGATCAAGATGGGCGCGTTCGACTTCGTCGAGAAACCGCTGTCCCTCGAGAAGACCGTTCTGGTTGTCCGGAACGCGCTGCGCCAACGGCAACTCGAGGCCGAGAACCGCGCGCTGCGCGCGACGGTGGATCGGCGGCTGACCATGGTCGGCGAGAGCTACCTGATGGCGCAGTTGCGCGAGCAGGTCGCGATGGCGGCCCCGACCAACGGGCGCGTGCTGATTTACGGCGAGAACGGGACGGGCAAGGAGCTCGTTGCGCGCACCATCCACGCGATGAGCCGCCGCCGCAACGGGCCGTTCGTCGAGGTGAACTGCGCCGCCATCCCGGAAGAGTTGATCGAGAGCGAGCTCTTCGGGCACGTCAAGGGCGCGTTCACCGGTGCGGTGGCGGACCGTCGCGGCAAGTTCGAGCTCGCGGACGGGGGGACGTTGTTCCTGGACGAAATCGCCGACATGAGCGTCAAGACGCAGGCGAAGGTGCTGCGCGCGCTCCAGGAGCAGGTGGTGGAACGCGTCGGCGGCTCGGCGAGCATCCGCGTGGACGTGCGCGTGCTGGCCGCGACGAACAAGGAACTGCCCTCGGAGATCCGCGCAGGCCGGTTTCGCGAGGACCTGTACTTCCGGCTCAACGTGATTCCGATCTTCGTGCCGCCGTTGCGCGATCGGCAGGGAGACATCCCGCGGTTGGCGGAGCACTTCATGGCGGAGCTGGCGCGCGAGTACGGGCGGCGGGTGAAGCGTGTCGATGACGCCGCGCTCGCCAAGTTGCAGGCTTACAGCTGGCCCGGCAACGTCCGGGAGCTGCGCAACGTGATCGAGCGGCTCATGATCATGGTGCCGGGGGACACGATCACGCTCCCCGACCTGGCCTTCCTCGACGGGGTGCCGGCCGCGCCCGGACAGTCGGCGCCCCCCGCCATCGGCGCCACGCTGCACGATGCCCGCGAACAGTTCGAGCGTGACTACATCCTGCGCGCGCTCGCGGCGCAGCACGGCAACATCTCGCGGACCGCCGACGTGCTCGGCGTCGAGCGAAGCAACCTGTACCGCAAGATGCGCGCCTTCGGCATCCCGCCACGACGGAACGAGGAGGAGGAAGCGCTCTAGTCGATCGGCAAGTGATGATCGGGGAATCGATTCCTCGGTCCAACTACCCGATTCCCCGACTCCCCGATTGCCGATCGTGCGATGACCCGATTACCACTTTGTCAATTACCGATCGGACACGCACAGCCTACCGATCGGTTGCGGTCGCTTCCCTCAACTTGTTCTCCAGCACCTGCTCGGCGCTGAAGCGCTCGAGTTGCAGGTAGAACTCTGCGGCCGATACGAGTGCCTGTGAGGGTACCAGGCCGACGATCTGGCTCTCCAGCACCGCCACGCCGTACCGCGCGGCCTCGCGTTTCACCGTCTCGAACACGCGGAAGATGGGCGTCTTCTCGTAGTTGGTGAGGTTGATCGAGACCTGCGCGATGCCGCCGCGGTCGTCGAGCCTGACGCCCATCGCCTTCACGAAGCGGTAACCGCCGCTGCTTTGCCGGATCGCGGCCGCGATCCTCTTCGCCACGTCGAGCCGGTCGGTGGCGAGGTTGATGTTGTAGGCGATGAGCGGCATCCGCGCGCCGATCACCGACGCGCCGGCGGACGGGTGAGGCGCGGCCGGTCCGTAGTCCGGCGCCCATCCCGGAGTGGCCATCTTCTGCGCGAGCCCTTCGAACTCGCCGCGGCGGATGTCCTCGAGGTTCTTGCGCGCGGGGTTCGTCGACGCCTCTTCGTACAGGAAAACCGGCACGCCGAACCGCTCGGCCACCAGGGCGGCGACGTCCTTCGCCAGCGCGACGCACGCCTCCATCGTGATGCCCTGGATCGGCACGAACGGCACGACGTCCACGGCGCCGATGCGCGGGTGCTCGCCGCTGTGCTGGCGGAGGTCTATCGCGCCGATCGCTCGTTCGTAGAGCGCGAGCACGGCGCGCCTCAATGGCTCGGCTTCTCCCGCCAGCGTGAAGACCGAGCGGTTGTGAGACGCGTCCGAGGAGTAGTCGAGCAGGCGTACGCCGGCCGTGTCACGGATGGCGCTCGCCAGGCGCTCGATCACCTCGGCGCGGCGCCCCTCGCTGACGTTTGGCACGCACTCGATGATCGCCACAAGTGCTCTTGTACCACCGTTTGTGTGTATAATGTTTCGCGGCCTTCACACTTTTTCGGCATGTCAGATCCGCAGCGCGAGCAGGCATCCGCCCCAGGCGAGCCCGCCGGCGTCACGCGTGACGCGCGGATCGAAGAGCTGTTGCTCACCGGCCTCGATCACTACTTCGCCAGCCGCTACAACGAAGCCATCAACGTCTGGACGCGCGTGCTGTTCCTCGACCGGGCGCACGCGCGTGCGCGTGCGTACATCGAGCGCGCGCGCAGCGCGATTGCCGAGCGCCAGCGCGAGTGCGACGAGCTGTTGCAGCGCGGCGTGGCGGCCTTCCACGACGGCCGCGCCGATCTTGCGCGCGGGCTGCTGACGCGCGCCGCCGAACGCACCGGCTCGCAGCAGGAAGAGGCGCTCGCGATGCTGGCCCGGATCGAGCGCCTGGAGGCCGCGGCGCTAGCCGACGCCTCGCTGCGGGCGCCGCGGCGACGGCGTCACGACGAGCCCGGCGCGAGCATCGAGGGAGGCCGTCCGTTCGTGTGGCTCGCCTTCGTGGTGGTGGTCGCCGCGCTGGCCGCGATTGCCGCCCTGGCGGCGACCCGTGCCGGCCACACTCCCTCCTGGCTGGCGTTGCTGCCCACCGAAGCGCGCGAGCCGGCCGTTGTGGCGCCGGCCTCCTTGCCGCCGCCGCAGCCGGGCGACGTCGCGATCCGTCGCGCGCGGGCGCTCTTCGTGCGCGGCCGCCTCAACGAGGCGCTGAAGGTCCTCGACGAAGTGCCGCGCGGCGATCGAACCACCGCCGAAGCGGACGCGTTGCGCGCCGACATCCAGAAACTGCTGCTCGACGCGGCCGGGGCGCGCCCGATGTCGCCGTCCGCTCCTCTGCCCGCGGGAGGCGGCCAATGAGATGTCCCAAGTGCCACTACATCACGTTCGAGCCCACCGAACGTTGCCGTAACTGCGGGTACGACTTCGCGCTCGCCGCGTCGCCGCCGGAGGCCACCGCCGAGCTCCCACTGAACGATCGCGACGAGGCGCCGCAGCCGCCCGTCGATCTGTCGTTGTCCCAGGTCGAGGGCCTGGGTCCCGCGGAGCGCGCGAGCCCCCCGCGGTTCGACCTCGACGCGCTCGAGGAGCGCGGTTCGGCCACGCCGTTCGATCTGCCCCTGTTCAAGGCGGGCGCGCCCCCGTCGCCTCGCGCCGCCATCCGCGCGCGCCACGACGCGGTGGATGATGGCGCGCCGCTGATCAAGCCGTCCGCGGTGCCGCGTGCGCCTATCGCGGTGCGTCGCGCGACGCCGGACGCCCATCGTTTGCGCTCCCGGTACGCACTGGCGGAGGTACCTCGGCTCGACCTCGAGCCGCCCGCGCCGGCCGCGGAGCCGGCCGCTGTCGAGGCGCCGGGCCCCGGACTCCATCCGGCCCCGCCCGGGCGTCGTCTCCTCGCCGGGCTGATCGATGTGGCCATCGTCGGCGGAATCAACGCCGCGGTGCTCTACTTCACGCTCAAGCTGTGCGAGCTGCCGCTGACCGCCGCCGGCCTGGTCGCGCTGCCCGTCGTGCCGCTCATCGGGTTCTTCCTGATGCTGGACGGCGGGTATTTCGTCACGTTTACCGCCGCGGTGGGGCAGACGATTGGCAAGATGGCAACCGGGCTTCGCGTCGTGCAGGTCGTCGGGGAAGACGAAGAGCGGGAAGCCCAACCGAACTTCGGCTTCGCCGTCCTGCGCACGGCCGCCTACGCCGCGTCGCTGCTGCCGGCCGGGCTCGGCTTTCTGCCCGCGCTCTTCGGCCGGGACCGCCGCGCGCTGCACGATCGGCTGGCTGAAACCCGCGTTATCGTGGTCGCGTGACGCGACTCGCGATCTTTCTCTGCACCTTCGGCTACATCGGCTATTCTCCGATCGCGCCCGGCACCGTCGGGTCCGCCGCCGGTCTCGTCATCTATGCGCTCGTCGCGCTGAGCGGGGCCGCGTGGGTCGAAGCGGCGGCCATGGCGCTCGTGTTTGCCGCCGGTGTTTGGTCGGCCACGGTCGGTGAGCATTACTTCGGCGGGATCGATCCCGGACCGGTCGTCATCGACGAAGTCCTCGGCATGCTGGTCACGCTCGCCTTCGTGCCCGTCGGCCTCAAGGGAGCGATCGTCGGCTTTTTCGTGTTTCGCGTCTTCGACGTCATCAAGCCGTTTCCCGCGGGACGGCTCGAGCGTTTGCACGGCGGGCTGGGCGTGATGGCCGACGATGCCGCCGCCGCCGTCTACGGGAACATCGTGATGCGGCTGCTGGCGGTGTACGCGCCGGGTTTCGTCGCATGATGGCGTCGCGCGCCGAGATCGTCGCCGTGGGCAGCGAGTTGCTGACGCCCACGCGCGTGGACACCAACTCCCTGCACATCACGGCGCGCCTGAACGAGATTGGCATCACCGTCGGCGCGAAAGCGGTCGTGGCGGACGATCGCGCGCGGATCGCCGCGGCCCTGCGCGACGCCCTGGCGCGCGCCGACGTGGTGATCGTCACCGGCGGCCTGGGGCCCACCGACGACGACTTGACGCGCGAGGCGGCAGCCGACGTGTTCGCGCTCCCGCTCGAAGAGGATCCCGCGATTACCGCGCGCATCCGGCAGCGGTTCGAGAGGCGCGGCCTGTCGATGCCGGAGAACAACCGGCGGCAGTCGATGGTGCCCCGCGGGGCCGAGGTGATCGAAAACGCGCGCGGCACGGCGCCGGGCCTCTGGCTGGTGGACGGCCATCGGCGCCTGCTCCTCTTGCCCGGCCCGCCGGGCGAGATGCAGCCGATGCTCGACGCCTGGTGCGAGCGGCACGGCCGCGCGCTCGGCGCGGGCACGCGGATCGCGCGGCGCGTGCTGAAGATCGCCAACCGGCCCGAGTCGCACGTCGAGGAGATCGCCCAGCCGGTCTATTCGCGTTGGGCGCAGGCGGAGCTGCCGATCGCGACGACCATTCTCGCTGCAGCCGCCCAGATCGAGCTGCACCTCAGCGTGGCGGCGGCCTCCGACGAGGAAGCGCGCGCCCGGCTCGACCCCGCGGTGGCCGAACTGGCCCGGGCGCTCGGCCCGAGCGTGTTCACGACCGAGGACGAATCGCTCGAGGAAGTCGTCGGCCGGCTGCTGCGCGAGCATGGGAAAACCATTGCGCTCGGTGAGTCGTGCACGGGCGGCCTTCTGGCCTCGCGGTTGACCGATGTTCCAGGCAGCTCCGACTACGTCATCGGCGGCGTGGTCGCGTACAGCAACCGCCTCAAGATCGAGCTGCTCGGCGTGCCCGCGGCGCTGATCGAAGAGCACGGCGCCGTGAGCGAGCCCGTGGCGGTCGCGATGGCGGACGGCGCGCGATCGCGGCACGATGCGTCCATCGGTGTCGGCATCACCGGCATCGCGGGACCGTCCGGCGGCACCACGCAGAAGCCCGTCGGCACCGTCGCCATTGCCGTGAGCACGGCCGACGGACCGCTGCAGGTTCGGACGTATCATTTTCTCGGTGGCCGGCGGCAGATCAAATACTCCGCGACGCAGGCCGCGCTCGACCAGGTGAGACGTTTGCTCCTCCCGCGCGAGCCATGAGGCTGTTCTTCGCAATCGCGCTTGATGACGCCGTGCGCGCCGCGACCGCGCGCGTCGCGGCGGACCTGCAGGAACGCCTCGCGCGCGCCGGCGCCGCCCGCGCCGTGAAATGGGTGGAGCCGGAGAACCTGCACGTCACGCTTCGCTTCATCGGAGAAGTGGATGACGGCCGCGCGGCCCGTCTCCTGGACATCGTCGCCGCGCCGCTCGACGCGGGCGCCTTCGGACTCAGGGTGGGCGGCGCCGGCTGCTTTCCCGAGCACGGCGCTCCGCGCGTTCTCTGGGCAGGCGTTCAAGAGGGGGCCGACCGCGCGCGCGCAGTCTTCGACACGCTCGATCGCCGCCTGGCGCCGCTCCGCCTCGAGCGCGAACTGCGGCCGTACACGCCGCACCTCACGCTGGGGCGCGTCCGCGAGATCGAACGCGCCGTCGGGACGCGTCTCCGCGAGTGGCTGGCCGAGGCGCCGCCGGATCTCGGCGCGTTGCAGGTCGACGGGCTCACCCTGTATCGCAGTCAGCTTTCGGCAAAAGGACCGCGCTACGAGGCACTGAAGGTCATTCCGCTCCACCCATGACGGCACTCTGGATTCCGCTCGCGGCGTATCTGCTCGGCTCCGTGCCGGTCGCGTTCCTCCTCGCGAGGCGGACGTACGGTGTTGACGTGCGCGTCGCGGGCAGCGGTAACGTTGGCGCGGCCAACGTCCTGCGCACGACGAGCGCTCCGCTGGCGGTCCTGGTGGCGCTCCTCGATTTCGGAAAGGGCTCTGCCGCCGTCTGGCTGGCCGGTGAACTCGGCGGCCACCAATCGGCGCGCGCAGCCGCCGGCGTCGCGGCCGTGCTGGGCCACATCTATCCCGTGTGGCTCGGGTTTCGCGGCGGCAAAGGCGTGGCCGTGGCGGCCGGCGTGTTCGGCATGCTCGCGCCCGCGGCGGCGCTCATCGCCGCGGTCGTGTTCACCGGTGTCGTCTGGGCCACGAGATATGTCTCGCTCGGTTCACTGATGGCGGCCCTGGCGCTGCCGCCGCTGGTGGACGCCACCGGCGGCTCGACATCGGTCACGTACGCGGCCGCGGTCACGGCCGCGGCCATCGTGATCCGCCATCGGGGAAACCTGCGGCGCCTCGTCAACCGGACTGAGCGCCGCCTCGGAGAACGCGCGTGAGCCGCGTCGCGGTGCTCGGCGCGGGAAGCTGGGGAACGGCCCTGGGCGTCCACCTGGCGCGCACGGGCCACCAGGTGCGGCTCTGGGGTCGGGACGCCGGGCTCGTCGCCGGCATGAAAGACACCCGTGAGAACCCCGACTATCTGCCCGGCGTGACCTTTCCGCCGGGGCTCTCGCCGACGGCGCAACTCAGGCTCGCGCTCGACGGTGCGGCGTACGTCGTGACGGCGGTCCCCTCACACGGCCTGCGCGCGATCGTGCGCGAAGCCGCTCCCGCCGTGCCGCCAAGGGCCGCGATCGTGAGCACGACGAAAGGGCTGGAAGTGGACACGCTGATGCGCATGTCGGAAGTCATCAGCGAGGAAGCGGGAGACGGTCGCCCGGTCGCCGTGTTGTCCGGTCCGAGCTTTGCGGCTGAGGTCGCGCGCCAGCTTCCGACCGCCGTGAGCGTGGCGTGCCGCGACGGCAGCGTCGCGGCGGCCATCCAGGAGGAGTTCCGCGGGCCGGCGCTTCGTCTCTACAGCACCGACGACGTCGTGGGTGTCGAGATCGGCGGGGCCATCAAGAACGTGATTGCGATCGCGGCCGGCGTCGTGGACGGCCTCGGACTCGGCCACAACGCGCTCGCCGCGCTGATCACACGGGGGCTCGTCGAGATTGCCCGGCTTGCCTGCGCGCTCGGCGCGAGGCGCGATACGCTCGCGGGCCTCAGCGGCCTCGGTGACCTGGTGCTGACCTGCACGGGTGAGCTGAGCCGGAACCGCCGCGTCGGCGTGGAGCTCGGACGCGGCAGGGCTCTTGAAGAGATCCTCTCGGGCATGCGCATGGTCGCGGAGGGGGTGCGCACGACGCGCGCCGCCCTGGCGCTGGGCGCCCGCAGCGGCGTCGAGCTGCCGATCACCGCGCAGATGGCGGCCGTGCTCGACGGGCGGACGGCGCCCCTCGCCGCCGTGGAACGGCTGATGCTCCGCCCGCCACGAGCAGAACAGTGACAACATTTTTCGGACGAATACGCGACGCGCTGGCGAAGACCACGCAGCAGATCGCGGAACGGTTTCGCCCTGAGGAAGACGCCGGGCCGCGGCAGGGCAGGCCGATCGATCTCGACACCATCGAAGCGCTGGAAGAGGCCTTGATCTCGGCCGACGTGGGCACCGATGCGACCGGGCGGATCGTTGACGCCGTCCGGCGCCGCGCGGGACGCGAGGGGGGCCTGCGCGAGCTCGTCAAGCGCGAGATCCACGAGATTCTGGCGGCCACGAACCGGGCCGGGGGCAACGGCCACAGCCCTCAAGTGATCCTGGTAGTCGGCGTCAACGGCACGGGAAAGACGACGACCGTCGGTAAGCTCGCGCGGATGTTCAAGGACGAAGGGAAGCAGCCGCTGATCTGCGCCGCCGACACGTTCCGTGCGGCGGCCGTGGAGCAGCTGCAGATCTGGGCGGAACGCGCGGGCGTCGACATTGTGCGCGCGAAGCACGGCGCGGATCCCGCGGCGGTTGTCTTCGACGCGATCGCCTCCGGCAAGGCCAAACGGCGCGACGTGGTCCTCGTGGACACGGCAGGGCGGCTGCACACGCGCGTCAACCTGATGGCGGAGCTCGACAAGATCCGGCGCGTGGCCGCGCGCGAGGTCGAGGGAGCGCCGCACGAGGTGCTGCTGGTGCTCGACGCGACCGTCGGGCAGAACGGGCTCGTGCAGGCGCGCGAGTTCACCCAGAGCGCCGGCGTCACCGGCATCGTCCTCACGAAGCTGGATGGCACGGCGAAAGGGGGCGTCGCCGTCGCCATCGCGAATGACCTGAAACTGCCGATTCGCTACGTTGGCGTCGGTGAAGGGATAGACGACCTCGTGCCGTTCTCGCCCGAAGAGTACGTGGACGCGTTGTTCCAAGAGCAATGGTAGACGACGTCCAGTTCATGCAGCGGGCGCTGTTTCTCGCGGAGCGCGGCCGCGGCCGCACCAGCCCCAACCCGATGGTCGGCGCCGTCGTGGTCTCGCCGGATGGCGTGGTCGTGGGCAGCGGGTTTCACGAGATCGCCGGCGGGCCGCACGCGGAAATCGTCGCGCTCCACGCGGCGGGGGAACGCACGCGCGGCGCGACGTTGTACTGCACGCTCGAGCCGTGCTGCCATCTGGGGAGGACCGGTCCGTGCACCGCGCGGATTTGCGCGGCAGGCATCGCGCGCGTCGTGGCCGCGGTGGGAGATCCGAACCCGCGCGTCGCGGGCGGAGGGTTTCGCGAGCTGCGCGCGCACGGCATCGAAGTCCGCGAGGGGGTGTGCGCGTCCGACGCCGTGCGGCTGAACACGGCGTTCTTCACGTGGGTGCGCACGGGCCGGCCGCAGGTGACCGCGAAGGTGGCCGTCACCCTCGACAACCGCGTGGCGGCGGGCGAGGAACAGCGGACGCCGATCACCTCGGCCGAGGCGAACCGGGCCGTTCACCTGGACCGCGCGGCCTTTGACGCCATCGCTGTCGGGTCCGGAACGCTGCTGGCGGACGATCCGCTGCTCACCGCCCGCGGCGCCTGGCGGGCGCGCCCCCTGGTGCGGGTGGTGTTCGACCGCTCGCTCCGAACGCCGCCATCGGCGCGGCTCTTCTCGACCTCGTCGGCCGGCCCGGTCATAATTATGAGCACTGCCGCCGATATTGCCGCCCGCCCCGAGCGCGTCCGGGCACTGGAGCGCGCCGGGGCCGAAGTGGAGGCGATGCCAGGCGACCAGCTGACCGGGGGGCTCGAACGGCTTGGCCATCGCGGTGTGACCTCTCTTCTCGTCGAAGGGGGACCAGGCCTGCACCGCGCGTTCTGGCAGTCGCGGCTGATCGACGCGCTGCAGCTTTATCTTGCGCCTGTGACGGCGGGCGAGCGCGGCGTGCGCTGGCTCGACGCCGGCGAGCTGCGGTTGCCGATCGGCCGCTCGCGGGCGCGATGCCTCGGGCCGGATGTGCGAGTAGACGTCGATGTTCACGGGACTGATTGAATCGGTCGGGCAGGTCGTCGAGATCAAACCGACCCCCGCGGGGTTCCGGCTGCGGACGAACACGGCCCTCGCGCCGGAGCTCACGCCGGGAGAGTCGGTGGCGGTCAGCGGCGTGTGCCTGACCGTCGTTTCGGCGGACGCCACGGGGTTCCACGCCGACATCTCGCCGGAGACGGCGCGGGTCACCACAATCGCCGGCCTGAAGCGCGGCGCGCTCGTGAACCTGGAGCGCCCGCTGAAGGCTGATGCGCGTCTCGGCGGACATTTCGTCCAGGGTCACGTGGATGCGACGGGCACGATCCACGAGCTGCGGCACCAGGGGGAATCGCACTGGATCACGGTGGCATACCCCGAGGCGCTCGCGCCGTTCATCGTGCGCAAGGGATCGATCGCGGTGGACGGCATCAGCCTGACGGTCGCCGGTCTCGACGATCGGGTCTTCGACGTCCAGATCGTGCCGTTCACCTGGGAGCACACGAACCTGCAGGCGGCGAAGACGCACGACCCGGTGAACATCGAGTGCGACATCCTCGGGAAGTACGTGGCGCGCGTGGCGGAGCTGACGGGCTGGAGCCCGATGCGCGCCTGAGAACGGGGAATACAAGGGGATGACAGCGAAGCTCAGGATCGCCAAAGGGGCCCGCCGCAAAAGGGGGTCTCCCTTCGCGCCGGTCGAGGAGGCCGTCGACGCCATCCGTCAGGGGCGCATGGTGATCGTGGTTGACGACGAGGACCGCGAGAACGAAGGGGACCTGACGATCGCAGCCGAGAAGATCACGCCGGAGGCGATCAACTTCATGGCGAGGTACGGCCGCGGGCTGATCTGCATGCCCATGACGGCCGAACGCCTCGAGGAGCTGGACATCCCGCTGATGGTCCAGCAGAACAGCTCACGCTTCGACACCGCGTTTTGCGTGTCGATCGAGGCGAAGGGGCGGACGAGCACCGGCATCTCCGCCGCCGATCGCGCCGCGACGGTGCTCGCGGCCATCGATCCGGAAACGCGGCCCGCCCATCTCTCGCGCCCGGGGCACATGTTCCCGCTGCGCGCCCGGGCCGGCGGCGTGCTCGTGCGCGCGGGCCAGACGGAGGCCGCGGTGGACCTGGCGCGGATCGCCGGCCTGTATCCGGCGGGCGTCATCTGCGAAATCATGAACGAAGACGGGACGATGGCTCGCGTGCCCCAGCTGACGAAGTTCGCGCGCCGCCACGGCCTGCCCATGATCACGATCGCAGATCTGATCAAGTACCGCATGAGCACGGAGAGCCTCGTCCGGCGCGTCGCCTCCGCGAAGCTGCCCACCGTGTTCGGCGAGTTCCGCGTCTTCGCGTACCAGAGCCTCATCGACCAGGAAACGCACGTCGCCCTCGTCAAGGGGGAGATCGGCGACGGCGCGAACGTCTTGATCCGCGTGCACTCGCGCTGCCTCACCGGTGACGTCTTCCACTCCGCGCGCTGCGACTGCGGCCCGCAGCTCGACACCGCGATGCAGCGGATCGCCGAGGATGGCCGGGGCGTGCTGCTTTACCTGAATCAGGAAGGGCGCGGCATCGGGCTCGCGAACAAGATTCGCGCGTACGAGTTGCAGGACCAGGGCTACGACACGGTCGAGGCGAACGAGCGGCTCGGGTTCAAAGCCGACCAGCGCGACTACGGTATCGGCGCCCAGATTCTGCGAGATCTTGGCGTCCGATCGATGCGGCTCCTCACGAACAACCCCCGCAAGTTCGTCGGCCTCGAAGGCTACGGCCTGTCGGTCACGAGCACCGTTCCGCTGGAAATCCCCGCGTCCGACACCACGCGGGGATACCTGAAGACCAAGAAGGAGAAGCTGGGACACAAGCTGAGTTCCGTGTAAGGGTTCAGGGTTTAGAGGGTTCAGGATTCGGTGCGGAGGTTTCTGAACCCTGAATCCTGAGCCGTGTTCATTGACACTCCCGGCGTCTCTGCTGTACGATAACCGTTTGCGTTTGAACCTCTTAGCGCGACAGAAGCATGTTTGAAACGCTCAGCGAGAGGCTACAGGGCGCCTTCCGCTCGTTGCGAGGAGAGGGGCGGCTGACGGAGGAGTCTGTCGAGGCGGCGCTGCGGGAAATCCGCATGGCGCTGCTCGAGGCGGACGTTAACTTCAAGGTCGTCAAGGCTTTCATCGACCGTGTCCGGGACAAGGCGGTCGGCGAGGAGGTTCTGAAGAGCCTCACGCCGGACCAGCAGGTCGTCCGGATCGTCCGCGACGAGATGCTGGCCCTGTTTGGCGACACGCAGGGCGGGCTGCCTCCCTCGAACGCACGGCCGAGGGTCATCCTGCTGCTCGGGCTCCAGGGCTCCGGCAAGACGACAACGGCAGCGAAGCTCGGACGGCTGCTGGCGAAGAACGGCAAGCACCCGCTGCTCGTCTCGACGGACGTGCGGCGGCCGGCGGCGATCGAACAGTTGTCGGTGCTCGCCAACCAGGCGCAGGTACGGGTGTACGATCCGGCCGGCAACCTGGATCCCGTCGCGCGCGCGACCGGTGCGCTGACGGAGGCCCGCAATCTCGGCTTCGACGCGGTAATCGTGGACTCTGCCGGGCGGCTCCACATCGACGACGAGTTGATGGCGGAGCTGGAGGGGATACAGGCGGCCATTGATCCGGTCGATCAGCTCTACGTCGCGGACGCCATGACGGGGCAGGACGCGATCAAGAGCGCCGGCGAGTTCCACCGGCGCGTGGGCGTCACCGGCGTCGTGCTGACGAAGATGGACGGCGACGCGCGCGGCGGCGCCGCGTTGTCGGTCGTCGGCGTCGTCGGCGTGCCGATCGCGTTTGTCGGCAGCGGCGAGCGGCTGCAGGACCTGGAGCCGTTCCACCCGGATCGCGTCGTGTCGCGCGTGCTCGGCATGGGCGACGTGCTGACGCTGATCGAGAAGGCGGAGCAGGCGGTCACCGAGGCGGACGCGCAGAAGCTGGAACGGCAGCTCCGCCTGAACGAGTTCACGCTCGAGGACTTCCGCGACCAGTTGCGCATGGTCCGGAAGATGGGGCCGCTGGAGCACATTCTCGGGCTGTTGCCGGGGATGGGCAGCCTGAAGGAGCTGACGAAGGCGCGCGAGGAAGTTGACGACCGGCAGATCCTGCGCATCGAGGCAATCATCAACTCGATGACCGCGCAGGAGCGCCGGCGCCACGACATCATCAACGGCAGCCGGCGCAAGCGGATCGCGCGCGGCAGCGGCACGAGCGTGGCGGAGGTCAACCGCCTCCTGAAGCAGTTCGTGCAGATGAAGAAGATGCTGAAGGTGGTGGGCGGCATGGCAGGAATCGGCAAGAAGAAGGGGCGCGCCAACCTGAACGCGCTCCGTTCGATGATGAAAGGCTGAAGGGAATGCTGGTCATTCGTATGCGACGTGCGGGCTCGAAGAAGCGCCCGTTTTTCCGCGTGGTGGTCATCGAGAAGTCCGGGCCGCGCGACGGGAGCTTCGTGGAGCTGCTCGGCGACTACAACCCGCGCACGACGCCCGAGACGATGCACGTCAACCGGGAGCGCCTCGAGTACTGGCTGAAACAGGGGGCGAAGGCCTCGGACAGCATTCGCACGCTGATCTCGAGGATGCCGCTGGCGCCGGCCGCCGAGGCGGCACCCGCGGCGGCGGAGACGGCGGGACAGGCGGCGTCGTGAGCCGCGCGCGCGACGTGGTTGAAGTCGTCGCGCGGACGCTCGCGGATCATCCGTCCGACGTCAAGGTCACCGAGTCCGAGCACCGCGGGCAGCTGCTCGTGGAGCTCTTTATGGCCCCGGGCGACCTCGGGCGCGTCATCGGGCGGCAGGGGCGGACGGCGCAGGCGATTCGGGCGCTCGCGGGCGCCGCGGCGGATCTCGAGGACCGCCGCGTGACGGTGGAATTCAGGGACTGAACGCCGGGGTTCTGGCATGGCTGGCGACGACTGGGAGGACCTGGTCCTCGTCGGGCGCGTCGCGCGCGCCCACGGCAACAAGGGCCAGGTGATCGTCAACCCGGAGACCGATTTCCCCGAGGAGCGCTTCCGCGCCGGACAGGTCGTGTACACGGACGGACCGTCGCTGCGCCGGCTGACGATCGCCGACGTCCGCTTCCACCGGGGACGCCCGATCCTGGGGTTCGACGGCGTCACGACGATGGACGAAGCCGAGGCGCTCGCGGGGGCCGAGTTGCGGGTGCCGCAGTCGGAGCTGGCCGCGCTGCCCGACGGCACCTATTATCATCACGACCTCGTCGGGTGCGAGGTGCGGCAGCGGGACGGCCGCGTGATAGGCACCGTCAAGGCCGTGGAAGGGCCCATGAACGGCAGCACGCTGGTGGTGGAGAGCCGGCGCGGCGAGGTGCTCATCCCGCTGGCGAGTGAAATCTGCGTCACGGTCGATCCGCGCCGTCGCGAGATCGTGATCGAGCCGCCGGAAGGCCTGATCGAGCTGAACGAGAAGGGGCGCTGGCGGGAGTGAAGTTCGACCTCGTCACGATCTTCCCGGCGATGGTGGCGCCGCCGCTCCGGGAAGGAGTGATCGGCCGCGCTATCGAGGGCGGGCTGATCGACGTGGCGGTGCACGACCTGCGCGCGTTCACCGACGATCGGCACCACGTGGTGGACGACGTGGCGTACGGCGGTGGCCCCGGCATGGTGATGAAGCCGGAGCCGTTCTTCCGGGCGGTGGAGACGATCGCCGCCGAGCGCGGCGGACCGGCAGATGCCGTGATCCTCACGTCGCCGGACGGCGCGTTGTTCGACCACGCGGCCGCGGAACGGCTGTCGCGGTTGTCGCGCATCGTGATCCTGTGCGGCCGGTACGAGGGTGTCGACGACCGCGTGCGTCGCGGGCTGGCCACCGAGGTGCTGTCGATCGGCGACTACGTGCTGACCGGCGGCGAGCTGGCGGCGCTCGTGATCGTGGACGCCGTGGCGCGGCTTCGCCCGGGCGTCGTCGGCGACGAGGAATCGGTTGCGCGCGATTCGTTCGCGCGCGGGTTGCTGGATTATCCGCAGTTCACCCGTCCCGCGGGGTTCCGCGGGATGGACGTGCCGCCCGTGCTGCTCTCCGGCCATCATGCGGAGATCGAGCGGTGGCGGCGGCGCGAGGCGCTGCGGCGGACGTTGCGGACGCGTCCGGAACTACTCGAGCGTGCGCACCTCAGCGACGAGGACCGGCGCGTGCTGGACGAGCTGAGACAGGAGAGCCAGTCATGAACGTGATGGACACCGTCGAGAAGCAGCAGCTCCTCGAGCGGCCACAGATGCGCCCCGGCGACACCGTGCGCGTGCACGTGAAGGTGCGCGAGGGGGACAAGGAGCGGATTCAGATCTTCGAGGGTACGGTCATCGGGCTCCGCCGCGGCGGGCCGCGGGCGACCTTCACGGTCCGCAAGGTGTCCTTCGGACAGGGCGTGGAGCGCATCTTCCCGCTGCACTCGCCGATCGTCGATCGGATCGACATCGTCCGGTCCGCGAAGGTGCGCCGCGCCAAGCTGTACTTCCTGCGCGAGCTGAAGGGCAAGGCGGCGCGCATGACGGAAAAGAAGAAGATCTCCTAAGGTCGGTCCCATGGTCCGTCATCGGGCGTTTCGCACGCTCGAGAACACCCTGCGGCGCGCGGGTTTCACGCGCGTCGCGGGGGTCGACGAGGTCGGTCGCGGCTGCCTGGCCGGTCCGGTTGTCGCTGCCGCTGTCGTACTCGACCCGGACCGGTACATTCCCAGGATCACCGACTCGAAAACCGTCACGGCGCTGGAACGCGACGAGCTGTGCCAGAAGATCCTCTCCTGCGCCCTCGGGTGGGGCGTCGCGTTCGTCGATCCCGCCGAGATTGACTTGCTGAACATCCATCAAGCGTCGCTGCGGGCGATGCAGCGCGCCATCCTCGCGATCGCGCCGCTGCCGGACATGGTGCTCGTGGACGCGTTCCGCGTGCCCGGGCTCATGATGGCGCAGCGCGCCGTCATTCATGGCGACGCGCGGTGCACCGCGATCGCCGCGGCCTCGATCGTGGCCAAGGTGAACCGCGACCGGTACATGCTGGAGCTCCACGCGCGCGACCCGCGCTACGGCTTCGATCGCCACAAGGGATACGCCACGAAGGACCACCTCGACGCCGTCGCTCGCCACGGATACTCGGAGGTTCACCGCCGCTCGTTCCGGCCACCCACCCTGTTTGATAGGATGGTGTAGTCTCCATTCCTCACCCAGCATTCCGGGAGCTCTGGTGCCTTTCGACCGCGAAGAGACGCTCAAGAAGGCCGAGAAGCTGCTCCGCCAGGGGCGGCTCGAGGCGGCCATCACGGAGTACGTCCGCGTGGTCGAGGAGCAGCCGAAGGACTGGAACACCACGAACTTGCTGGGCGACCTCTACGTGCGCGCGGGGCAGGCGGAGAAGGCAGCCGAGCAGTACAGGCGCATCGCGGACCACTTCGGCCGCGAGGGCTTCTACCCGAAGGCGGCCGCGCTCTACAAGAAGATCCTGAAATTCCGGCCGGACGACGAAGGCGTGCTGCTCGAACTCGCCGAGGTCTCGACCAAGCAAGGACTGCTCGCCGACGCAAAGGCGCAGTTCTCCGCGGTTGCGGAACGCCGGCGCCAGCGCGGCGACACGATGGGGGCCGCCGAGATCGTCGTGCGGCTCGGATCGCTCGACCCGTCCGACATCGATGCGCGGCTGAATGCGGCCCGCGCGCTCGCGGAGGGAGGAAGCGCGTCCATCGCCGCCGAACGCTACCGGGGAGTCTCCGCGGACCTCTTCGAGAAGAACCGCGAGCAGGACGCGCTCGCGGCGCTGCGCGAGGCGGTACGGCTCAATCCCGCCGACGTCGGTGGCCGCACGCAACTCGCGCGAGCGTACCTGGGGCGTGGGGACGTGGCGAGCGCCCGCGAGTTCCTGACCGTGGAAACCGCGGCGGACGACCCCGGCCTGCTGGTCGCCCTGGTGGAGATGGAGCTCCGGGAGCAACGCCTCGAGGCGGCCGCCCCGATTGTGGCGCGCGTCCTCGAGCTCGACCCGTCCAAGGTCAACGACGTGATCAACGTCGGCTGGTCCTTCTGCCAGTCGTATCCCGAGGGCGCGTTTCTGTGCGTCGACAAGGCGTCTGATGTCGCGATCGCTCAGAAGGACTTTCAGACCGCCGCGTCGATGCTGCAGGAGTACATCGCGCGCGCGACCCTGCAGGTGCCGGCGCTGCTGAAACTGGTCGAGGTCTGCGTGGACGGCGGCCTCGAAGCCACCATGTACGAGACGCAGGCGCAGCTCTGCGACGCGTACCTCGCATCGGAACGGGCGTCCGAGGCCCGGGTCATATCCGAGGACCTCGTGGCGCGCGAGCCGTGGGAGGGCGCGCACATCGAGCGGTTCCGCCAGGCGCTCGTCATGCTGCACGTGTCCGATCCGGACACGGTCATCGCCGAGCGGCTGAACGGCCAGGTGCCCTTCGTCGCGACGGATCATTTCATGGACGGGGAGCCGACGCCGGCCGAGACGATGGTGTCCGCCAGTGAGCAGGAACCCACTGCCCAACACGAGGAAGAGCCCGTCACCGAGGTGCCGCCGGGCGGTGCCCTCGCCGCTCCTCCTGCAACGCCGCCGGCCGCCGGCCCGTCGAAGGAGGGGGGCGACGACGAGGGGGGCGAGGAGGTGGACATGGACGCGCTGCGCGCAATGCTGCGAGAGGTGGAAGGCGGCGACGCGGCGTCCGGCGCATCCGAAGTCGACCTGACGTCGGCGCTGCTGTCGTTCGACTCTGGCGCGATCGTCACGCCGCCCCGGCCGGCTGCATCGCTCGACGAGGTGTTCGCGAACGCCCGCGATCAGGTCAGCCGCCAGCCGGGCGCCGAAGAGGCCGCCGAGCAGTTGAAGCTGGGCAAAACGTGCCTCGGCATGGGTATGGTCGAAGAGGCGGTGCGCGCGCTCGAACTGGCAGCGCGCTCGCCGCGGCACCGCTTCGAGGCGGCGTCGGCGCTCGGCCGGTTGTACCAGCAGAAGAACGAAACGGCGCTCGCTGTCGAATGGATGGAGCGCGCGGCCGAGGCTCCCGCGCCGTCGGCCGAGGAAGGGCGCTCCCTGCTGTACGACCTCGGCGTCATCCTGGAGCAGACCGGCGAGACGGCCCGTGCGCTGGCCGTGTTTCTCGAGCTGCTGGCCGATGCCGGCACGTTCCGTGACGTGCAGGCGCGCGTCGACCGGCTGTCCCGCGTGGAGACCGGAAGCTGAAAAGCTCACTGCTCACGCGGCTGCTCGTGATCGCCTACATGCTCGAGGCCGGTCTCGTGCTGACCGTCGTCCCCTGGACGCCGTTCTGGGAGCGGAACTACTTCATGAACGTGCAGCAGACGCTGCGCGTGGTTCTGCTGAGCCCTTGGCTGCGCGGGGCGGTCTCCGGCATCGGCCTCGCGACGCTCGCCGCCGGCCTCGTCGATCTGTTCGCGATCATGATCCACCGGACGACGACCCCGCCGGAGTCTGCCGGATCCGCCGGCTAACTCTTGGCCCTCCCGCGCCGGCGTGGCATCGTCTGTGTGGTCAGCGATCGCTCCCGGCTTGCGCCCGGCGCCTCGCTCGAGGCGCAGCTCGACGCCGTGATCGCGCAGGCGACGGCCGCGGCAGCGGCCGGTGCCGACCTCTTTCAGGTGCGCGAGCGCGACCTCTCCGCCGGCCTCCTGCTGTCGCTCTCGGAGCGGGCGGTCGAGGCCGCTTCCGGGACGATGACGCGTGTGCTCGTGAACGATCGCCTCGACATCGCGATCGCCGCCGGCGCGCACGGCGTGCAGCTGCGCTCCGCGGGGCTTCCGGCCGCCGAAGTGCGCCGGCTCGCGCCGCCGGCGTTTCTCACCGGCGTTTCAACGCACGATCGGCCGGGCGCGGTTGCGGCCGAAGCCGGCGGCGCCGACGTCGTGGTTTTCGGTACCGTGTTTCAGACGTCTTCGAAAGCGCCCGATCACCGGTGGGCCGGCGCTGACGCGCTCGCGGCGGTCGCGGGCGCCGTGTCCGTGCCGGTGCTCGCCATTGGCGGCATCGACGCACGCACGATCGGAGCGGTCGCGGCGCGGTGCTCCGGCGTCGCGGCGATAGGCTGGTTCGCGACGACGGATCGACGCCGCATGGCGGAGGCGGTGCGCGCCGCGCGCGCCGCGTTTGACACCATCGAGCCGGTCATCTAGATTTCTTCTCGTAAGACGGCTCGCCGCCACACACACCCATGGCAGATTTCGGGGCCCGGCTTCGCGAAGCGCGCGAGCGCAAGGGCATCTCTCTCCGGCAGATCGCCGCAGCGACGAAGATTTCCGTGGCCGCGCTGGAACGCCTCGAGCGCAACGACGTCTCCAAGCTCCCCGGCGGGATCTTCAGCCGTGCGTTCGTGCGGTCCTACGCCGTCGAGGTCGGTCTGGATCCTGACGAAACAGTGAAGCAGTTCCTCCAGGAGTTCGCGGCCGATCCGTCAGTCGGTCCAGCGCTCGCCGCAGGCGTGGCCTCGGCGGACGCGCAGCGCGCGGGGATCCAGGTCCCGCGAGCCGTCTCCGCGGGCGGGGAGATGAGCGAGGAAGTGGACTTCGAGAGCAAGCAGCGGATGGCGGGTGTGGTGCTGAAGCTGGTGCTCGTCAGCCTGCCGCTCGCGATTGCGATCGTCTATTTCAGCACGCGCCCGGGCTCGCCGGTCACGGGCGAGTCGCTTCCGCGCGTGACGGCCACCGGCGGCGCGCCACCGGGCGAGCCGACGGAGCCGGCGACGGAGCCGGTCGAGCGGGCGCCTGAACAGGGCCCGCCACCGGCAGAACCCGGGCCGCCAGCGCAGCCGGCGTCCGCAACCGAGTCGGCCGCCACGCCAGCCAGGATGGCGGCCAGCGAACAAGCCGTGACCGTGGAGATCGTGCCGACCGCCGACTGCTGGGCGAAGCTCACCGCCGACGGTCAGCTGGCGCTGTCGCGCATCGTCGTCGCGGGGGAGAGGGCCTCTGCGCGCTTCACGGAATCGGCCGTCCTCGTGGTGGGAAACGCAGCCGCGTGCGGCCTGGTGATCAACGGGCAGGCGGCCCGGCCGCTGGGCCGCGAGGGCCAGGTGCGCGAGATTCGCCTGACGCGCGACAACTTCCGATCATTTCTGCCTTGAGGCCGCCGCTGGCGGCTGGTGCCACATGGACCCTGGGATCAAGACCCCGCTCGTCGATTTCTTCCGGCGCGGCGACGTCGCGCGCGACGCCAAGCTCCTCGCGGCCCAGGGTGCGCTCGCCACCCGGGCGCTCGAGCAGCTCGCCCTGCTGGTGCTCCTGCACGACGATGCCGATCCCGAGGTCGCGGCGTCGGCGCGTGCGACGATTACCGCGCTCCCCGCCGAGCCGGTCAGCGCCTTTCTTGGCCGCACTGACGTGCCCTCCGAGATGCGCGAGTTCTTTGCGAACCGCGGGATCCCGACCGGGCCGCCGGTGCCCGGCGATGCCGTGGAGCCGCTGATCGATCGCGACGAGCCGCTGCCGGAACCGGAAGGCGACCAGCATTCCGCGGCTCTGCTCTCGACGCTCGCGGTCACGGACCGTCTGAAGCTCGCCATGAAGGGCACCCGGGAGCAGCGGGCGGTGCTCGTTCGCGATTCCAACAGGCTCGTGTCGGTCGCGGTCCTGAGCAGCCCCAAGCTGTCCGAATCGGAAGTCGAAGCGTTCGCCAGGATGGGCAATGTGTCGGAGGAGGTGCTCCGGATCATCGGGCACAACCGGACGTGGACGAAGAACTACCCGATCATCTGGGCGCTGATCCGGAACCCCAAGACGCCGCCCGCCATCGCCTTGTCGTTCATCAATCGCCTGAATGATCGCGATCTCAAGGCGCTCTCCGTCGATCGTAACGTTCCCGAGGCCCTGCGCGTGACGGCGCGGAAGTACATCGTCAAGGGGCTCGATCGGTGAAACTTGTCAAAAGGCAGAGAGCACAAGGCAAATCGACGATCGCACGAACGACAAAGGCGCCCAACTGAGCTTCTGACTTTCACGTTTGAACTTCGTGCGATTTTCGACTTACCTTTACCTTTTTCGATGTGCACGCCGTCCCTGTGCCGTCCATTCCGAGCGCATCTGCGATAGTCCGTCCATGTAGACGGCGGCTTTCTCGCGTTCCTCTTCCGTCTCCATCGACTTCAACAGCTCGATTGCGCGTGCAACGTCACGCTTGATGGTCGCGGCCGTCGCGCTGTAATAGAGCTTCCGGATCTCGGCGAGCTTCGTCATCCGCCGCTCCTGGCGCGCCGCAACGACGCGCGGAAGGCGTCGAACGGCAGCGTGTTGAGGACGTCCTCCTGCCGCAGCCACCCGCGACGCGCGACGATGACCCCCCACCGTATCCCGCCGAGCGCCACCGGCGCGTGCGCGTCCGTGCTGATGACGATCTTCGCGCCGCGGTCGCGGGCGAGTCGCGCGTTGACGTCGCTCAGATCGAGCCGGTCCGGCAGGCAGTTGATCTCGAGCGCCGCGCCGAGACGCGCGGCCTCTGTGGCAACCTGCTCGAGCCGAAGCGGATAGCCCTCGCGGCGCAGCAGCAGCCGTCCGGTCGGGTGGCCGAGCGCGTCGACCCAGGGGCACGAGAGCGCGCGAAGGACCCGATCGGTCATCTGGGCCTCGCCCTGGTTGAACGCGGAGTGCACGGACGCGACGACGTAATCGAGCTCGGCGAGGCAGTCGTCGGCGAGGTCGAGCCGCCCGTCGGGCAGGATGTCGCACTCGATCCCGGCGAGCACGCGCAGCCCCTCGATGCGGCCGTTGAGCGCGCGGACACGCGCGGCGTGCTCGAGCGCCGCAGTCTCGTCGAGACCGCTCGCCATCGCGAGCGACCGGCTGTGCTCGGTGATGGCGATGTACTCGCGCCCGAGCTCCTTCGCCGCCCTGGCCATCGTTTCCGCGTCAGCCCGGCCATCGGTCCGCGTGGTGTGCATGTGCAGATCGCCGCGGATGTCCGCTTCCTCGATGAGCCGCGGCAGCTCGCGGCGCTCGGCGGCCGGGATCTCGCCGCGGTTTTCGCGGAGCTCTGGCGGCACAAGGGCCAGGTCGAGCGCGGCATAGATCCCTTCCTCGTTCTCGCCCGCGACGCGCGCACCCGTCGCGTTGTCGAACAGGCCGTACTCGTTCAGCTTGTACCCGCGCTGGATCGCCCGGTCGCGCAGCGCGATGTTGTGCGCCTTGGACCCGGTGAAGTACTGCATCGCCGCACCCGCGCTGTCGGAAGGAACCACGCGAAGGTCCGCCTGGAACCCGCCGCGCAGGAGGACGCTCGACTTGGTGTCGCCGCGTCCGAGCACGCGCTCGACCAGCGCGTGGCCGGCGAACGCGTCCATGAGCGGCGGGTCGCCGCCGGCCGCGAGGATGTCGAGGTCGCCGCACGTCTCGCAGCCGCGACGCAGGCTGCCCACCGGCAGGATCAGCGCGTCAGGCGCCAGCGCGCGCAGGTGCGCGACGAGGATCGCCGCCACGTCGTGCGCTTCGGCGGTGAGGCGCCGGCCCTGCGATTGCCTCTGCTCGTCAATCGCCTTGAGGATGAGCGTCTCCTTTTTCGCGCCCATCCCTTTGATCCCGCGAAGCCTGCCGGCGCGCGCCGCCGACTCGAGGTCGTCGAGCGTGCGGACGTTCAACTCGCGATACAGGAGCGCGACGGTCTTCGGGCCGACTCCCTGGAGCCTGAGAATGTCGAGGATCGACGGAGGGAACTCCGCGAGCAGCTCGCGGTGGTAGGTGAGCTCGCCGGTGTCCACGAGCTCGGTCAGCTTGAGCGCGAGGTCCTTGCCGATGCCGGGCAGGCGCCGGCGTTCCTCTGGCGAGAGACGGGCGACGCTCTCGGGGCAGTCGGCGACGCTGTCGGCGGCGCCGCGATACGCGCGGATCTTGAACGGGTTCTCTCCCTTGATTTCGAGCAGGTCGGCGATCTCGCGGAAGATCCGGGCGATCGTGAAGTTGTCCATCACGCGACGGGCATCGGCACGCGCTCCACCTGCAGGCCCTCGCTCTCGATGTGGTAGTCCAGCACGCGCGCCCCGCCGGCGGCGAGCGCGTCCCGGACCGCCGGCACGCGCGCTTGCGGGGCGAACGCGATCATGCAGCCGCCGCCGCCGGCGCCGCAGATCTTGGTGCCGGTCGCGCCGGCGTCGCGCGCGGCCGCCATCATGCGATCGATCTCCGGCGTGGTCACGCCGGACGCGAGCCCCTTGCGCGTCTCCCATTCGGCGGCGATCTGCCGTCCCACCTCGTCCCAGTCCGCCCGCTCCAGCGCGGCGCGCAGGGCGACGGTGACGTCGCGAATGCGCTCGAAGCGGTCGAACACCTCCGCGTCCCGCTCGATGTGCCGCTTGAACATCTCCCAGTTGTTGATGCCGGAGTTGCGCGACGCGCCGGTGTACGCCAGGACCAGCCGCGCCTGCAGGTCCGCGGGATCGACGCGCAGGCCGACGCGGCGCACCCCCTCGGCGCCCAGCTCCACGGCCGACACGCCGCCGTAGTACGCGGGGCGGTAGTCCTGCGAGCCGGTGGGGACGTCGATTGCCTGCGCCTCGACGTTCTGCGCGATCTGCAGCAGCGCCTCGGCCGCCAGCTCGCGGCCCGTCCATGCGGCCAGCGCGCCGCACACCGCGATGTTCAGCGCCGAAGAGCCTCCGATGCCGGCGCCGACCGGCGACTCGCACCGCGTCGTCAGCCGCAGTCCGGCGACCTGGAAGTGGTGAAGCAGGCGGCCCAGCAGTTTCAACTCGTGGTTGTCGCGCAGTTCCGACCAGTGGCCGACCTCGACGGTGTGGCCGGTGTCGGCCGAGTGGATGACGATCCGCCCGCCCCCCTCCGGCTCCAGCGCGCAGCGGGCGCGCAGGCTGATCGCGGCGTTGACGGTCTGCGCCTGCTCGTGAAAGAGGTACAGCGGCCAGATGTCCATCGTGCCGCCGGCAAGATCAATACGGGTAGGAGCGGAAGAAACGATGCGCACCCGCGCATTATAATGGCCAGCCGAGCATGTCGTTGCGCGAGATCCGCCGCCACGCGGGACAGCTGGCCATCCTCGGTTTTGCCGGACACGAAATCCCCGCCGATCTCAGGACGATCGCCCGCGAGTTCGATCTCGGCGGCGTCATCCTCTTCGCCCGGAACGTCGTCGAGCCCGCGCAGGTGCTCGAGGTCTCCTGGCAGGCGCGCGAGTTGCGGCGCGAGCTGCCGCTGTGGGTCAGCGTCGACCAGGAGGGGGGCCGCGTCGCGCGGCTGAGGGACCCGTTCACCGTGTGGCCGCCGATGATGACCCTTGGCCGGGCGCCGGAAGGGGACCGCGAAGCGCTCGCGCGGCGGTTCGCGAAGGCCCTGGCGGCGGAGCTCACGGCGGTGGGCATCAACCTGGACTACGCGCCGGTGCTCGACATTCACACGAACCCCGGGAACCAGGTCATCGGCGATCGCGCGCTCGGAGAGCAGCCGGAGACCGTCGCGGCGCTCGGCCGGGCGATCATCGAGACGCTCCAGGGGGAAGGGATCGCCGCCTGCGGCAAGCATTTCCCGGGGCACGGCGACACGAGCGCCGACTCTCATCACGAGTTGCCGATCGTCGAGCACCCGCCGGAACGGTTGCGCGAAGTGGAGTTCGCGCCGTTCCGCGCGGCGGTCGGCGCGCGGGTGGCCTCGATCATGACCGCCCACGTGCTCGTGCCGTCGCTCGACGAGACGCTGCCCGCGACGCTGTCCCCCGCGATCGTGGATGCCATCCTGAAGCGCGAGCTGGGGTTCGACGGCGTCGTGTTGAGCGACGACCTCGAGATGAAAGCGGTCGGCGCGCGTTACGGGCCGGCGGAGGCGGCAGCGAAAGCGCTCGCGGCCGGCTGCGACGCCGTCCTCGTCTGCGGGCCAGATCCTGACACGCACGTCGCGGCGATCGAGGGGATCATCCGCGCGGTCGAACGCGGGGACCTGCCGCTCTCGCGCGTCGAGGACGCGCTCGCGCGCCAGCGCCGCGTCAAGGAGCGGTTCCTCGTCGCGGAGCCGGCACGGCTCGACCCTCGACGCCTCCGCGATGTGCTCGGGCGCGGCGAGCACCGGGCCGTCGCCGAAGAAATGGCGCGCTTCGCCTGATGCTCCGGCCGAGAGCGCTGCGCCCGGGCGATCGGATCGCGCTCGTCGCGCCAGCGAGCCCGTTCGATCGTGCGGACTTCGACCGCGGGGTTGCCGAACTGGCGGCGCTCGGGTTCGAGCCGGCCTACGACGACCGCGTCTTCGCGCGGCGCGGCTACCTGGCCGGCGACCCGGAGGATCGCGCCCGCGCGTTCGAGGACGCGTGGTGCGACGACCGCATCGCGGCGCTCATCGCGGTGCGCGGCGGCTACGGCAGCGTCCAGATGCTCCCGCGCCTCTCGCCGGAGCGGCTGCGCGCGCGGCCGAAGCTCTTCATCGGCTACAGCGACGCCACCGCGCTCCTCCTGTTCCTGACGCAGCAGTGCGGGATCGTCGCGGTGCACGGCCCCATGGTGGAAGGACGGCTCGCCCGCGGCGCGGGGGGCTACGATCGGGCCTCGTTCATGGCATGCGTCACCAGCGGCAAGCCGGTTGGGGAGCTGTCGCCGCCGGGACTGCAGGCGCTGCGCTCCGGCGAGGCGATCGGGACGATTACCGGCGGGAACCTGTCGCAGCTCGTTGCATCGCTCGGGACGCCGTACGCGTTCGATCCGCCGGCGGGCAGCGTGCTGTTCCTGGAGGACGTGAGAGAGCGTCCCTACCGGATCGACCGCATGGTGACGCAGTTGCGGCTTGCCGGCGTCCTCGATCGCGCCGCCGCGGTCGTCTGGGGAGAGATGGCGGGGTGCGACGAAGAGTCCGGGAAACCGACGGCGCGTGACGTGATCGCCGACCTGTTCGGCGACTTCCCCGGACCGGTGCTGTTCGGGTTCCCGTCGGGCCACACAACCGGGCCGAGCCTCACCCTGCCGTTCGGCGTGCGGACGCGGGTCATCGCGGGCGATCGGGTCGCCCTGTCCATCGAGGAAGCGGCGGTGACGACATGAAGCACCCGCGCGTGCACCTGATCGGCATTTGCGGCACCGCCATGGGCACGCTGGCCGCGATGCTCAGGGAAAAAGGGTTCGACGTCCGCGGGTCCGATCACAGCGTGTACCCGCCGATGAGCGACTTCCTCCGCGCGCAGGGCATAACCCTGCTCGAGGGGTACGACGCCAGGAACATTTCTCCGGAACTGGATCTCGTCGTGGTCGGCAACGCGATTTCCCGCGGCAACCCGGAGCTCGAAGAAGTGCTGGACCGCAAGATCCGCTACTGCTCTCTGCCGGAAGCGATCCGCGATCACTTTCTCTGGGGCGCCCGCTCAATCGTGATCGCGGGCACTCATGGCAAGACGACGACAACGTCGCTCGCCGGGTGGATGCTGACGCACGCGGGCGCGGACCCCAGCGTGCTCATCGGCGGGATCTCGGAGAACTTCGATTCGAGCTACCGCATCGGCGGCGGCCGCGACTTCGTCATCGAAGGGGACGAATACGACAGCGCCTTCTTCGACAAGACGGCCAAGTTCCTGAAATACCTCCCGGACCTCGCCGTGGTGGCCAACATCGAGTACGACCACGCGGACATCTACCCGGACCTGGAGGCGATCCTGCTGGCCTTCCGGCGGTTCGTCACGCTGATCCCCCGGCGGGGCCTGTTGCTGCTGGGGGCCGACGACCGACACGCCCCGTCGCTCCGCCCGGACGCCAGGTGCCGCGTGGAGACGTTCGGCCTTGGCGACGGCGCGGACTGGCAGGCGCACGACCTGAAAGCGCATCCCGCAGGCATGACGTTCGCCGTGCGCCACAGCGGCTCGCCGTTCGGCTTGTTCGAGGTGGCCCTGCTCGGCGCGTACAACGTGCGAAACGCGCTCGCGGCGATCGCCGTCGGGCACGCGACCGGGCTCTCAGCCACCGCCCTGGCCGAGGCGCTCAAGTCGTTCAAGGGTGTCCGCCGGCGGCTGCAGCTGCGCGGGATTGCGCGAGACGTGGCCGTCTACGACGACTTCGCGCACCATCCCACCGCGATCGCCGAGACCCTGTCCGGTGTGCGCTCGGCTTTTCCGGACCGGCGCATCTGGGCGATCTTCGAGCCGAGGTCCGCTACGTCCTGCCGCAAGGTGTTCCAGCACGAGTTCGCAAGCGCGTTCGACGCAGCCGACGAGACGGTCATCGCCGCCGTCTTTCGCGCGAATCTTCCCGACGCAGAGCGGCTGTCGGGCGAGGAGCTCGTGGCGGACATGCGGCGCGCCGGACGCAAGGCCCGTCACATCCACAGCGTGGACGATATCGTCACCACGGTGACCCGCGAGGCGCGCTCCGGCGACCTCGTCATCGTGATGTCGAACGGCGGGTTCGACAACATCCACCAGCGGCTGCTCGCCTCGCTCGCCGTATGACCGCGCCGTCACTTGTCGCCGCCGGCGACTCCGCGGCGCTCCTGCGCCTCGGCGACACGATCGATCCCGCGATCAACGCACGCGCGCTCCGGATCGCGGCGCTCGTACGCGAGCGCGGGCCCGCGGGGGTCCGCGACGTGGTCGTCGGCTACGCGTCGGTGACCGTCTTCTTCGATCCGCTGCAGGCAGAACGCGGCGAGGTCGAGCAGATCCTCCGGCGCGCGGAGCGCGAGGCGGGGGGCGATACGCGCGTCACGCCGCGGCGCGTCACGATCCCGGTGACCTACGGCGGCGACGCCGGTCCAGATCTCCCCGAGGTGGCGCGCTTCGCCAATCTGTCCGAAGATGCGGCGGTCGCGCTCCATGCCGGCCGCGAGTACCGCGTCTTCATGCTCGGCTTCTTGCCAGGGTTTCCGTACATGGGACTGGTGGACGAGCGGATCGCGATGCCGAGGCGCGACGCCCCTCGGCTGGTGGTCCCCGCCGGATCGGTCGGCGTCGCCGGACGCCAGACCGGGGTCTATCCGCTGAAGAGCCCAGGCGGCTGGCGTCTGATCGGCCGCACGGACACCGTCATGTTCGACGCTTCGCGCGAGACGCCGGCATTCCTCCAGGCGGGAGACCTGGTGAGGTTCGTCAGATCATGAGAGGCATTGCGGTGATCCGGGCGGGTCTCCTCACCACGGTCCAGGACGGCGGGCGGTGGGGACTGCAGCACCTCGGAGTACCGGTGGCCGGCCCGATGGACCCGTTCTCGATGGCGTGGGCGAACCTGCTCGTGGGGAACGCTGCGGGCGAGGCGGCGATCGAAGCGACGCTACTCGGCCCGGAATTGCTTTTCGAGCAGGACACTGTCGTCGCCATAACGGGCGCCGATCTCTCCGCGACTGTCAGACAAGGAGCGGGGCCGGTCGCCGTTCCGCTCGCTCGCGCGATCGAGCTGGCACGCGGGGCGGTGCTGCGCTTCGGCGAGAAGAGATCCCTGTCACGCGCGTATATCGCCGTGAGGGGCGGTGTTGACGTGCCGGTTGTGCTCGGCAGCCGCGCGACCTCGCTCCAGGCCGGCCTGCCCGGCCTGGCCGGGCGGCCGCTGCGGACCGGCGATGCGCTGGCAATCGGAGACCGCGCCGTGAGCGCGCCGAAGACGGGCGGCCCAGCCCTGAAGGAGACCACGCGCGAGGCCCCGGCGGCGCTGCGGTTCGTGTGGGGCCCCGACCGAGAGCTTCTCGCCGACACCGAGGCGGAGAACTTCCTGCACGCCGTGTACTTTCTGTCCACCCAGTCCAATCGCATGGGGTATCGCCTCGAGGGGCCCTCGATCGGCGTCGCGCGCGCCGGCACCTTGCTGTCCGAGGCGACCCCGATGGGCACGATCCAGGTTCCGCCATCCGGGCAGCCGATCGTGTTGATGGCCGACCGGCAGACCACGGGCGGGTACCCGCGCATCGGCTCGGTGATCACTGCGGACTTCCGCGTCGCCGGCCAGCTCGCGCCAGCGGACCAGGTCCGGTTCGTCCCGTGCGACATGGACGAGGCGACGCGGGCGTTGCGCGAGGAGCAGGCGTGGCTTGCCGCCCTGGCGGAGTCGCGATGAGCGGCGACCTGCGCTCGGCGCTCGAACGCGCCGTGGGTGCCGACCGCGTGTGGCAGGACCTGGAGCTCGCGTCGATGACGACGTTCAAGGTTGGCGGGCCTGCGGACTGGCTCGTGGAGCCGCGCAGTGCCGGCGAGATTCGCGAAGTGCTCGCAATCGCTCGTCGCGAGCGGCTGCCAGTGACGGTGATCGGCGGCGGCTCGAACCTCGTCGTGGCCGACAACGGCGTGCGCGGCATCGTGCTCCGCCCGCGCGGCGGCGAAATTGTCCTCGTGGCCCCCGACCGCGTGCGAGCCGCCGCGGCCGTGACGATCAATGGACTCGTGCGGTGGACCGTGTCGCACGCGCTCGCCGGCCTGGAACTGTGGGCGGGCACGCCGGGGACCGTCGGCGGCGCTGTTTACGGGAACGCGCACTTCAAGGGACAGCTCATTGGCGACCTCGTCGCGTGCGCGGCCGTCGTGGCGCCGGATGGCAGCGTCAGCGAGCTGTCGCACGATGACATGGAGTTCGGGTACGACACCAGCCGATTGCAGCGCACGCGAGAGATCCTGCTCTGGGCGGAATTCCGCGTCGCAGCGGGCGATCCGGACGCGCTTAGAAGAATCGCACGCGAGTCACTCGCGTACCGGAAAGTCACCCAGCCGCTGAACGTGCCGAGCGCCGGCTGCATCTTCCAGAATCCCGATCCCGCGAAGGATCTCCTGCCCGCCGGCGTGCCCGCGTCGGCCGGCGCGCTCATCGACCGCGCCGGGCTCAAGGGACATCGCGTCGGCGGCGCGCGTGTGTCGCCCACGCACGGGAACTTCATCGTCAACGACAGGGGCGCGACCGCCGCCGACATCAGGCAGCTCGTCGAGGAGTGCAAGCGCGTCGTCCGCCGCGAGTTCGGCGTCGACCTGAAGGAAGAGATCGTCTATCTCGGCGAGTTCTGACATGTCTTCATTGCGCATCCGCGGCGGCACCCGGCTCTCGGGGAGAGTCGCGGTCGAGGGAAACAAGAACGCGGCCCTCCCATTGATGGCCGCCTGCCTCCTGACTACCGACGAGTGCGTGCTCGAGAACGTGCCGCGCATCCGCGACGTCGAAGTGCTCGCGCGGTTGCTGACCGGTCTCGGCGCCTCGGTCGACGGCCTGGGGACGCCCACGCTGCGCATCAGGTGCTCGGAGTTGAACAGCGACGCCCCGGACGCGGAGCTCGTCGGGAAGCTCCGCGGATCGGTGCTGCTGCTCGGTCCGCTGCTCGGCCGCCGTGGATCCGCGCATCTCGCGCAGCCCGGGGGGGACTTCCCGGCGCGCCGCACGATCGGCACCCACGTGGAAGCGCTCGTCAAGCTCGGCGCGCGCGTGCGGCAGGAGCCCGGAACGGTGCTGGAAGCGCCGGAAGGCCTGAAGGGCGCGTCGATGTACCTCGGCGAGGCGTCGGTGACCGGAACGGAGACGGCGCTTTTGGGGGCGGCCGTCGCGAGCGGCCGCACGACGATTCGCCACGCGGCGGGCGAGCCGCATGTCGGGGAGCTCTGCGAGTTCCTGACGAAGATGGGTGCGCTGGTGAGCGGCGCCGGCGGGCACACGCTGGTCGTCGAAGGTGGCGCCCGCCTGCGCGGCGCCCATCACCGCCTCCGCGGTGATTACATCGAGGCGGGGAGCTGGGGCGTCATCGCGGCGGTGACGGGCGGCGAGGTGGAGGTCACGGGCGCGCGCGCCGAGGACATGGAGCCCATCGCCACCGTGATCCGCGGTCTGGGCGTGCCGTGCACCTTCGACGACGATCGCTTCACGACGGAAGGGCTCAGGGAGCCGCCGGCGATCAGGCGAATCACCACCGGCTTGTGGCCCGGTTTTCCGAGCGACATGGTCAGCCTCGTCACGGTCCTTGCCACGCAAGCCCGCGGACGGACGCTCGTGCACGACTGGATGTACGAGCTGCGATTGTTCGCGCTGGAGCAGCTCAGCGCGATGCGCGCGGACCTGTTCTTGTGCGATCCGCACCGGATCATCGTGACCGGCCCGACCAGCCTTCGCGGGCGCCCGCTCGACAGCCGCGATCTCCGGTCGGGGATGGCGCTCATTGCCGCCGCGCTCGCCGCTGAAGGGGAGAGCGAGCTCGCGCCGCTCGAAACCGTCGAGCGCGGCTATGCCTCCGTCGTCGAGCGGCTTCGGTCGCTCGGAGCACAAGTGGAGAAGAACGGTTCATAACCGCGGAGGACGCAGAGGAGGCAGAGGGAAACGCCATCGCCTGGCCGCCGCCGCGAAGCGGCGCCCGGGAGCGCGAACGGGCGGCTAAATGGGCGAAGACACAAGCCGCGCGTTCTCTGCGGTGAAACCTACCCGGGGATTGGTATCGGTATGGGGATCGGTTTCTTCGGGTCCGGCGGTTTGATCGGCTGCGGCTTCTTCGGGTCGATCACTTCGCCCGGTTTGGCCGCGGGCGGCTGGTCCTCACCCGGTGGCACCATCGGCGCCGGCAGATCCACGACGGGCAGCCCCAGGTCGCGTCCGACCTTGAAGGGTCTCAGGTCGGCCTCTGTCAGGTCCAGGACGCGCACGATGTGGGGCGTCAGCGTGAGGATGATGTCGGTTTCCTGGGTTTCGCGGCGGTTGTGCGCGAAGAGGCGTCCGATGACCGGGATGTCGCTGAGCCCAGGGACCCCCGACAGCACCGTGCGCTCGTCGTCGCGGATCAGGCCCGCGAGCATGTTCGTTTCCCCGTCGCGCAAGCGGATGGTGGTGGTGATCGCGCGGTTGCCAAACGTCGGCAGCCCCGCGAACCCCGTTCCCGAGATGCTGCTCACGTCCACCTTGATGTTCAGCGACACCTCGTCATCGTGGTGCGTGCGCGGCGTGATGTCGAGACCCACGCCGACGTTCTCGTAGATGTAAGACGTGATCGGCTGCTGGTTGATGCCGCCGGTTGCGATCGGCGCGAAGGTGGTGACTGGAACGGGCACACGCTCGCCGAACCGTGCCTGCGCCGCGATGCCTTCCGACGTGCGCAACCGCGGGCTGGCCAGCGTTCGCGTGCTCGTGTCGGTCTTCAGTAGCCGGTAATACAACGCAGGCAGGTTGAACAGCAGGACGTCGGCCTGCGTCAGGTTGCGCAGGTCGCGCAGCGTGATGCCCCCTTCGCGGTTCAGGTCGGCGGTACCCGAGACGCCCGCCGCCCCGGGGGACGCCACCTGCAGCCCGTACTCCTTCAGCCGCGTGCGGTCAACTTCGAGCAGTTCGACGTCGATGACGACCTCGGGCCGCGCCTTGTCGATCGCGCTCAGCACGCGCGCCGCCGCGGCGATGCGCTCCGGCGTGTCCTTGATTGTCAGCGCGTTGGTCGCGTTGATCGGCGCGATCTTCCGCGCGTCCACCACGATGCGGAGCAGGTCGATGACCTCCTTCAGGTCCGCGTTGCTGACGTAGAACGTCCTGACGACCTCCTCCTCGTACTCGCGGCGCTTGGCAGCAGTATCGGGGATGACCGTCACCGTCCTCGGCGCCGTCACGCGGTAGAAGTTGCGCGTGCTCGCGGCCACCGACGTGAGTGCGTCCTCGAGCGTGCTGTTCCGCAGATCGATTGACAGCGTCGCGTCACGGAAGGCGGGATCGAAGACGATATTGAGCCCGGAGAACTTCGCGATCGCGGTGAAGATCACCCGCGCGGACGCGTCGCCGAACACGAGCGACGCCGGCAGTTTCACGTCCGCGGGCAGGTCGAGCCCGGGGGGCGGCAGGTTGCGCGTCCGCTCGATCAAGGTCTCCAGCTCGGTCTTGCCCTCGCGGTCAACCGCGATGCGCGCGCGCATCTGGTTGCGCGCGAGCTTCAGCTCCCGCTCGATGTCGCCGTCGGTCGGGTTCAGGTCCGACGCAATCTGGAGTTCGAGGACCGCCTGTTCCGTCTTGCCGGCGGCCGCCAGCCGGCGGCCCCGCGTGAAGTGCTCCCGCGAGGAGAGCAGCCGCACGCGCTCCAGCGCGGCGCGGGCCTCCTTGTTGCCGGGCTGCTCGCGCGCCGCCTTCGTGTATTCGACAACCGCCCGGTCGAAGTCCTGGAGCTGTTCGGCCTGCCGGCCGTTCCGGAGGGCCGCGGAGGCGCAGGAGGCAAGGGGCGCCGCGGCTGCCGCGATCGCCAGCGCGAGCAGGAGGCTACGGACGTTCAGGCGTCCTTGCACGTCATCTCACCACGTCCGCCCCGCGCGGAATCCTGAAGGTGAACGTCTTATCGGCGATTCCGGTGTTTTCCTTGATTCCCGTGAACGTAAAGGTGGACCGTCCACCCTGCCGATCCGCCGCCGAGAGGACGCGAATCTGGTAGGTGTCCCGCTCGACCGCCAGGAAGAGCGTATCGTAGTCGCGTTCGGTCTGTTTCGGGACGAGCTTCAACACCAGCGTCCCGGCGGGGGCGCCTGGCAGCTCCCCGAAGCTGACGGCGAAGTCCCGCGTCAGGTTGCCTTTGCCGGTCAGGAACAGCGTGGCGGTCGTTGCTTCATCGGTGGTCGGCATCGGGCGGACGATCACCTGGCGATCTTCGGGAATGTAGGAGTAGATCTGCGTTCCATCAGCGACGAACACCTTCTTCTCCGGCGCCGTGTATTCCCACCGCATCCGTCCTGGCTTCTTGATCTGAACGGTACCGCGTTCCGTGACTTTCTTGCGCAGGACGCCCCCTTCGTAGACGTGCACGAACGCCGCGGAGAAATCACGGATGGTGTCGTACCGCTGCTGGACGGCGCGCGCCACCTCCGGCGCGGGCGCCGGCGCCGGCGACTGCGCGGCAAGCACGACGCCGAGGACGACCGCGCCGACTGCCGTAAAAGGCAATAAACGCATGAGGATACGTTATCTTAGCACCGGAATCCGATACCGGGGCTGCAGCGAGAAGCTGCCGCCCTGGTAAGCCGTCGCGAGCGGCCGCCCGTCCGCCGCCAACGCGGCGAAGGCCGCGCCCCGTTCCAGGGTCAGGGCCTTTTGCCCGTTGACGAAGACGTGTCCGAACCCGGCGCGGCGCATCGTGTCGAACGGCAGCCATGCTTCGATGCGGATCTCGACGCGCCCGCAGGGCAGCCTCGTGGTCTCGCGGAACGGCCGGTCGGCGGCCCGGAGGAGCGTCGGCGCCGAGCCGGCGACCCCCGCCATGACCACGTACCTGCCACGTGGGAGGTCAATCCCGCCAACCGCCCGCGCGACACGTTGCAGCATCGCCGCGTCGAACAGAAACGAAGAAAGCGGCGTCAGCACCGCGAGGACGTACGGCGTGCCCGGCTTGGTGCCCAGCGCCCCCTCTAAGGTCGAGACCGGCGCTGCTTCGTCGGGTTTAATAGGAAATGTCGAGGCGTACACCGCCCGGATGTTCTGCGCGGCGGCCGCGGTGAGGACAACGTCCCGGCCGAGCTGGGCGTTGCGCTCGACGAACTCCGGAAGATGCCACATGACGGCCGAGCTGAGCGCGCGAGGCAGCTCCGGCCGCCGGACGACCAGCTCGTAGTCGACCGCGTTCTGCGTCTGCCAGTTCTCATCTCCCAGGTACACGGTCGCGTGCGGCGTCAGACCCGCCAGGGCCGCGGCCACATACTGCTCCGCGCGGCGGTCGTCGCTTCGATCGACGGCTGGCCAAGTGTCCGCGATTCTCCAGGCCGGGAGCGCGAAGAACAACGCGAGAGCGGCCGCGCACCAGCCTGGGCGGAGCGCCGAGGCCGCGCGCGTCACGACGGCTGCACCGACCGCGGCAAAGGTCGCGACGATCTGGTGCGACGGCAGCAGGAACACGTGCGTATCGCCAACGTTGTAGAAGAACCCGAAGATGAAGGTCGTGAGATAGGCGGCCAGCAGCGCGACACCGGTCGCGCGCGATGCGCGCAGCAGGGCGACGGCGCCAGCCAGGGCGACCGCGAGGCCCGCCACGCCGAACTGTTGGCGTGCGTCCCACCAGTACATCGCGGCGCGCTGCCCCCACTGGTCGACCCGGACCGTTCCCACGAGCGACTCGCGCCAATCTGCCTTGGTGACATCGAACCAGAAGGTCGCGAGAAGCTCGGCAGCGCTGCGCGACGGCGCCGTCAACGCACGGAGGCCGTACAGGTTCCATCCGTACTGAAGCGCCCCGGCCGCCGCGATCGCGAGCGCCAGCGCGATGCCGGCGGCTGCGAAGGGGCTGTCGGTGGCTTTGACGCGGCCGGTCCAGAGCAGCCAGACGAGCGCCGGCGCGAGAAGGATCATCGACAGGTGATTGCCGAAGCTGAGCGCGTAGACGGCATACAGGGCAGCGAGCCGGGCGCGGCTTGGCTCGCGCCACCATCGAACGGCGCACGCGAGCACGACCGCGATGAACAGCGCCTGCAGCGTGTACACCTCGGCGATGACCGCCTGTGACCAGAACGTGTACGAGGCCGCGAAGAGGAGCGAGCCCCATAACGAGGCGAACGCGTCCGCCGTCAACTCCCAGGCGAGCCACGCGTACGCCGCGACCGCGCCCGTGGCCGCGACGGCGGAGAGCACGTTGAGCGCGTGCGCTGGGTCGCCGCCGAGCGCCAGCACCGACAGTTTTCCGAGCGCGACATACAACGGGTAGGCATGCCGTGGGACCACCAGCGGCAACGTGACGATGGTCTGAAACGACGCCGTATCGCCCAGGTCCAACCCGGGCAGCAGCGTTCGCCCGTACATGAATCCGGCCGCGGCCGCCGCACCGACCGCGGCCAGCACGGCGGCCGGTTTTCTTTTGGCAAAATCGATCGTCGAACGGCGGAGGTCAGCCATGCACACGCTGCTCAGGCGCATTCCACTCGTGTTCGTCTGTGTGTTCCTCGCTGCGCCAGTCACGCTGGCCGGTCCGCTTCAGCCGGACCGCTCCACACTGGCCAGTCGCGGCGACGACTGGACGACGACGCAGATCCAGGCGACGGGCGCCGTCCAATCAGCCGCTGAACGCCAGCGTGCGATCGATATCGCCGCGAGGGTCGACGGTGTCCGCCGTGTCGTCGATCGGGCTCAGCATTCGAGGAGAGCCCGAGGCGACGGGCACCTCGGAACCCACCGGGCCCGTTCCGCACAGCGGATCCCGGGCGCTGACGAGATACAACGGGTCACGCAGAGTGACCCCGTGATTCTCCCCCAGGTGAACGCGAAATTCGCGGTTGACCCCGAAGTGAGCGCTCTCGGCATCGACGTGGACGTGGAGGACGGGATCGTGAGGCTCACCGGGGGGTCAGCAGCGCGCTTGAGCGCGCGCGAGCCGAGAAGCTCGCGATGGAAGTGCCCGGCGTCAAGAAGGTGCGGAACGAGCTGAAGATCAAGCGCTGACGCCGCGCCGTTTCAACGCGAGCCTCGACAAGAGCGCGTCCAGGGACCGCGTGTTGATTGCCTGCGCGGCCTGGACCCGGCCGCGCCGCGCCGTCCCGACGCCCAGGTTGATCTGTCGAGCGAGCAACCGCGCCTGGTGGCAGTCGCTGTCGATGGAGAGCGCGACCCCTGATTCCGCCGCACGGCGGGCGAGCGATCCGTCCAGGTCCAGATGGCTGGGCGCGCCGTCGATCTCCAGTACCGTGCCGGTTGCGGCGGCTGTCTCGAATAGCGCGTCGAGGTCGAGATCGTACCCGTCATAGCGTCCGACCAGCCGGTTGGCGGGGTGCGTGAGAATGGCGACCAATGGATGGCGGGCCGCCGCTTGGTACCGTTTCAGCAGCCGCTCCGGCGAGTGCCCTGCCGGGTCGTGCAGCGACGCGAGCACGATGTCGAGCCGCTCGAGCACGGCGTCCGGAAAGTCCAGCCTGCCGTCCGGGAGGATGTCGGCTTCCACGCCTTTCAGGATCCGCATGCGCGGATAGCGTTCCTGCACCTGGTCGATGTGATCCCACTGCCGCCGCAGGTCGTCTTCCGAGACCGTCCGCGACGCGGCAGCGCTCTGTGAATGATCGGTAATCGCGACGTACTCGTAACCGAGATCGGCGGCCGCGGCCACCATCGCATCGAGCGGATCGCGGCCGTCGCTGTAGCTGGTGTGCACGTGAAGGTCGCCGCGGATGTCCGATCGTTCCAGGAGGCGGGGAAGCGTCCCTGCGGCCGCGTCCTGCACCTCGTCGGTGCCCAGCCGCAGTTCGGGCGCGATGAACGGCAAGGCCAGCCGCGCATACGCCGCCTCCTCGGTCTCGGTGGGAACAGGTCCCGAGTCTCCGACGAGTCCGTCTCCCGCGAGACGCAGTCGCGCGGCGGCCGACCGTCGCCGGAGCAGCGCGAGGTGCTCGCGGGACCCGGTATGGAACAGCAGCGCGGCGCCGTACCGGTCCGGCGACGCCAGCCTGACGTTGACTTCGTGCGACCCGGATTGGGCGGTCAGGCCGGCGGCGCCATGGAAGCGCACCGAGGTGGTCTCGGACGCTGCCTCGAGCGCGCGCCACACCTGCTCGGGCGCGGGTGTGGCCGCCACGATCTTGAGATCGCGAACCGTCGGCTCGATCCTCCGCAAGCTTCCGGCGATTGACGCGCTCGAGACGAACGGGAGCGCTGACAGGAGCGCCAGCAGCGGCTCGACCGCGTCGAGCGCGCGTCCCAGTGTCAGCCTCGCGTCGGCGCCGGTGGCCTCCAGCGCATGCCTGGCGCGCAACGCGAGGTCCTCCGGCACGCCGCGATGCGCCAGCACATGACCCTCGAGCGCAAGCGCCAGATCGCCGGTGGTCAACACGCCGAGCTGCCGCTTGAGCGTGACGAGGTCGGATGCGGTGAGGAGGCCAGTGCCGAGCAGCCGGCGGAAATCGCGAGGCAGGTCCCGCGCGGCGGCGGCCAGGAGCGGCGAGGCGCGCCCCTGCAGGATTTCCTCCGCGCGCCATCGGGTCCGCGCGTCGAAGCCGCCCAGTTGCCGCGCGCCGCCGGTCGCGTCCTCCGCCAGACGCACGGACGCGCGGCGCAGCACAGCCGCCTCAGAGACGTCGCCTCTGAGCTCGAGGAGATCGGCGAGCCGCGTGAACTGGTCGATCACAACGCCGTGGGGCTCACTCCTTCGACTCCGTTGCCGGAGTTGCGGGCCCCTCGACGGAAGCGGGTCCCGTCGGCTTGGGCGCCGCCGCCGCGCTCGACGCTGCGGGTTTCGGGGCCGTCGTGGCACCGGGCGTCGGCTTGGCCGCCGGTGCGGCCCCCGCCGCCGGCGCCGCCTTCGCGGCCGGCGCCGCCGGCTGCGGCGCGCTCTTCGTGGCGACCGGGAGCTTTGCGTTCATCCACTCGCTGACGCCACCCTGGAGGACGAAGGCGCGGTACCCGCGGCGCAGCAGTTCCGCGGCCGCCGTGGAGCTGACGATGTCCTGCGGGTCCGAGTCGTAGAACACGATGTCGCGGTCGCGCGGCAGCGTGGCGGATGAGACCGCGTCTGGCAGGATGCGCTGCGCGCCTGGCAACGTGACCGTGCTGTGTTCGTACGGATACTTCAACCGGACGTCCACGATGATTGGATGCGAGGAGGAGTCGGGGCTGTCGAGCCTGGCCTTCAGCTCCTCGCGCGTGATGCGCGGGACCGCCATGGGAAGGCCATTCTATCGCAGGTGCCGCCGGCGGCGCGGCGCCCCAAGGCTAGTGCGCGCGCGGTGAGAGCGCGGTGCCCTGGCTGTTCAAGTGCTGCTCGTGCGGCAGGTGATCGTGCTGCTGGTGAAGGTCCCAGCCCTGCGATCGCCGCCCGCAGTTCGCGCACCGCAGGAAGATGGCTCCTGCCTCGCAGCAGATGCTGTAATCGTGTCCAACCAGATAACAGCTGATGAAGCTCCACATGGCCGTATCTCCCTGGCGAACTCGTATGAGAGCACCCGGAGCAGAGGCAATCGGAGTGCCAGAGGCGTCGATGCACTACGATTGTGCAATTGCGAGCGAATCAGCGAAGCTTTCGTATTACGGCGCCCGCGGGGCCGGCCAAGCGCCGTCATGTGCAATGAAGGAACTGGACAGACGCTTACAAAAGCGTAGGGCGATTGCCTGTTCGCCCTCAGTTCATTGCGCAGGGGCCGTGCGGATCGCCGCAGCGGCCGCAGCCGCCTGGCGCGGTCCTTTGCGTCTCGCGGGCTTGCGGCGCGGAGGAGACGGCGAACACCGAGAGCTGTTTGTCGAGCGCCTGCCCGTTGCACGAGGGGCACTGCGGCTCGCGCGAGCCGTTCACGATCGTCTCGAACGCGTGACCGCAGTCGCGGCAGACGTACTCGAAGATGGGCATGGGTTCATTCTAGCCGAGCCCCGCCCCAAGTAGAATGGCGGCGATGGACAAGAACGATCTTGAGGCCCTGAAGGCGGCGTTCCGAGGCGTCACCGAGAGCGCTGCGAAGTTGCAGCAGATGCAGGCCGCGGTGGATGCCGCATCAGCCGGGCAGCCGCCGTCGGATCTCATCCGCGCGGCGACGGCGCACGCGATCGCCGCCGCGGCGTTCAGCGGCTTGCTGCACCGGCTCTTCACGCCCGGCGGCGTCGCGCCGAAATCGGAACTGCAGCTCACCGACTCGGCCGGTGAAAGCGCAACCTGACGAACTCATCAATCGCACCGCGCAGGCATCCGCGGTCCATCTGCTGGCACGCATGCTGCTGTGATCCCGCCACGTGAAGGCGCTGCTCGTTGTCATTGACGCCGCGAGCCCGCGAGTCGTGTGCCCGGCGATCCAGACCGGCCGCCTCCCGACGCTGCAGCGTCTCGCGCTCGCCGGCGCAATGCACGACGCGTCGGTCACGATTTTCCCTTCCATTACCCCCGCGGCGACCACGTCCATCATCACCGGCGCCTATCCCAACGAGCACGGCATCATCGGCGCCTCGTGGTTCGACGAAACCAGGAATGAGGTCGCCTACTACGGCGATGACTTCTGGGTGGTCGCCCGCAAGGGTTTCGGCGCCTTCGTGCGCGACTTCCTTTTGCGTCTCAACGGCGACCGCCTGAAGTCGCCGACCATGTTCGAGCTGGTCGAGGGCGTGGGCCGCAAGGCGGCGTCGGTGAACTACCTGGTCTTCCGCGGACGCGACCGGCACAAGGTGACCGTGCCGTGGACGCTCGCCGCGTTTCCCGGTGTGCCATTTACGGAGACGGTGCACGGGCCGACGATGCTCTGTCTCGGGGATTTCGTGTCTCCGTCCGTGCCGACGCGCGGCCGAAAGTTGAAAGGGAAGCACGGCCTGCGACACCGCTTCGGCATGGACGATCGCTCGAGCGGCGCCTTCCTCTGCGATTTGATGGCGGCGCGCGCGACGCCGGACCTCACCGTTGCGTACTTCGCCGATAACGACTACCGCAGCCACGAAGTGGGCCCGCACAACGCCCTCGGCACCGTGGAGCGCGTGGATGCGATGCTCGGGGACGCATTCGAGGCCGGCGGAGGGCTGGACCGCGTGCTGCAGGACACGTTCGTCCTCGTCACGTCCGACCACGGCCACTGCGAGGTCCTGGCGGACCGGCAACGTGCCGGCGTGCCGTTGAATAAGGTGCTGGAGGAGTTCAGGCAGGCCACGCTGGGCGGGCGTTGGCGCGACCGGGACGAGATCATGATCTGCCCGAACATGCGGGCCGCGCAGATCTACGTTCGCGAGCCGACGCCGGTCAGGGTGCACCGCCTCATCGACGCGCTCGCCTGCGAGCCGCGGATCGATCAGATCATCTGGCGATCCGGGCTGACGCGCGGGGAGCCGGACGGGTGCGCGGTGGCCTCGCCGCGGGGCAAGCTGCAGTTCAGGCGCGTCTCGGAGAACGGTCACACGTTGCGCGACGCGTTCGGGGGGCACTGGGACTGCCGCGGCAATCTCGAGGCGCTCGGCCTTGAGCTCGACGGCCGTGACGCCGAGTCGCGCGATTACCCCAACCCGCTCGAACGGATTGCGGGGGCGTTGTTCGGCCGGCAGGCGGGGGAGGTCTGGGTCACGGCGGTCCCGGGCTGCGAATTCGAGGCTCCCGGCGACAGTTTCCACCCCGGCGGCGGGTCGCACGGCGCGCTCCACGCACTCGACTCGCTCAGCCCGGTGATCGCCGCGGGACCTGTCGGGCCACCGGTGCTTCCGCGGGCGATGCGTTCACTCGACGTCGCGCCGCTCTGCATGCGCGCGCTCGACGTGCCCATTCGATATCAGCCGGGAGCGCCGCGGACATGAGCGTTCCGGCACGTGCCCGCGCGCCGCGCGCGGGCGCGTTTCCGCGATGGTCCGTCCACGCCGGCGAAGCCACCCTCGTGCGACGGCAGGCGGTCACACTGCTCGCACTGTTACTGGCGCTGGACGTCCTCCTGATCGCCGCGGACGTGTTTCGCCACCGCGGCGTCCTGGATGACGTCCGGTTTGCGATCACCCGGGAGCGCGGCTTCGGGGAGTTGCTGCAGTACGCAAAGTTCGCAGGCCTCATCTTCCTGCTCCTCACGGCGGCATCCCGCCCGCGCGTGGCGCCGCTCTGGGCGCTCGTGTTTGCGGTGCTCCTGCTGGACGACTCCAATGCCCTGCACGAGCGGCTCGGTCTGGCGCTGGCGAGCCGGCTGGCGCTTCCCGCGATCGGACCGCTGCGCCCCGTGGACTTCGGCGAGCTGATCGTGTTTGCCGGCGCGACCGTCGCCATCCTGGTCCCGCTGGGGCTCGTTCTCTGGCGCGGAGATCCCGCGTCATGCGCGCTGACGCTCGCCCTGGCGCCTCCGCTCGCACTGCTCGGCGTGTTTGCCGCCGGCGCGGACTTCGTTCACAGCCTCTCGCGCGCGCACTCGTTTCGCTACCTCACGGGTCTCGTCGACGACGGCGGCGAGATGGTGGCCACGAGCCTGCTCGTGGCGGTTGGTTACTTCCAGACCCGGCGCGGCCCATCCGCGTAGCTCATGCGGCGCGCGGAGACCGAGCTCGTCTGACCCCCTCACCACCGGGTGCTCACGCGCCGTTACGAGCGGTAGAATTCCTGTCACACGCGCCGGAGGAGGACGGCTCTGCAGGACTACGGCGCAGAGGACTCCGCCGTTTGGTGGCCAGGCGCTGAAGATATCGGGACGCACCGCTTCCAGGTGAACGTCCGAAGCACGGGCTCGCCTCTGCCGTACGAGGGCTCTCGCCGCAGCCGCGACGTCGTCGTCACCCGCGCGCGATCGGACGTCCCAGCGAAGCGCGTACCCCGGGTAGACAGGTAAAGCTCTCGGCGCCGGGGCGGTGGCGGCCCTGAGTTCTACTGCCGCGTGCCCGTGAACTCTGTCTTCGTCTCCAGCGGCGTTGGCCCGAAGTACCCGTCCACCCAGTCAACGTCCCATGTGCCGCTGATCTCACTCCCCGAGATTCTGCCCGAGAGGTTCTGGCCGAAGGCGAACAGGTCGAGTTGCGTCCCGTTGGCACAGCGGAAGCCCTTGATCACAGCCTCACGGCCGGGCTCGCACGTGTACGTCCCGACCGCGCCGAACACGAAGCCAGTGCTGTCCGCGGTTCCTCCGTTGAACGTACAGTTGTAGTCCCCCGACGCGCTTTTGAGCGTCACCACTGCGCTCGCCCCCGTCTGCGTCACGACGAGCACGTAGCTCTTTGGCGCGGCCAACTGGGATTGCGCCGCGAGTCGCGCGCACTCCTCGCCGCGCGCGTCGGTCAGCCGGGTGGTGACGTTCCACACGCTGGTGACCTGCGACACCGGAGCGGGCGCGGGACCTGCTGACGGAGTCGCTGATGGAGCAGAGGGGCCGCCGCGATCGCACGCCGAAACGAGAACCACGCTGAGGATGATCGCCGGAGGGACGACGCTGCGGGTGGAATGCATGCAGCACCTCCTCGGACGATCTTACGCCCCTGGGAGCGCGTGCGACATGAGGCAGATCGAAGCGTGATGTTAAATATTTGTAGCCGTCGAAGCTTCTGAGCGGTTTGCGCTTAGCCGTGCCCTCATGACCGGTGCGTGCCGACGCGCCGCGTCTTACACCGGACGGCAGTTGTGTTGACGTGGCTGTAACGCGAAGCCCTGCGGAGGTCAGGCCGACACGCATCGCCTGACCGCGCGAGAAGACTCTGGGCGACAGCCAGCTCACGGAGCTGGAAGGAGAGGGGGTCGCGCCGCTCGTCGTGGGCGGCAGCCCCGGCGGGCAGACCAGCGGTGCGGTGGTTCTTTCGCTGCTATACTTCGCCTGCTCCCCCTCCAGAATCCTCCCAGGGAGGTCGAAGTGCCAAGAGAGGCGAAGCTCTTCGAAGTGTCCAGAGGGCTGCCGTCCCGGGCGTTCCGCAAGGGTGTGGCGAACGTGCCGCCCGCCTGGATCAAACGCGCGCGGGCGTCGCGCAAGAACCGGGAGCCAGCGGTCGTCAGGGCCATGAAGAAGCTGTACAAGCTTCGGGTTACCCGCCCGCACGCGACCGCCACCATCAAGACCGCCGAGCGGGAGTTGATTGCCGCCCTCAAGAGTTGGGAGATCGCGTACGAGAAGGAGATGTTCTACAACGGCGTGCGCGTCCTGATGGAGCTGCAGCGGGACGGCGCGAGTAATCGCTGAGGGACCCGCGGCCGGCAGGCGCAACACGCGTCACCGTCAGATACGCGGTGTCCAACCAGACGGGGCAGCATGGATGCCAGACGCACCGCAATCCTGCTGGCTGTGTGCGTCACCGCTGCCGCGTGCGATCGGACGGTTGAACCGCTTCCACGCGCGCTGGTCACCGCATGGCGGTCGTTTTCCGCTGCAGGAAGCGATCGAGGCTCGCGTAACCTGCAGCCGACCACCCATCGCCCGGAGATCATCCGGTTGCGGTCGGCACGTGCTATCATTACACGTTCCCCGACAAATCCAGCCATGAACGCAACGCTCCGGCGACTCGTCGCCGCTATGTACGTGCTTGCCACACCCGCGATCCTCGGGGCCCAGAAGCCACCCAACACGGAACGGGCGGCATACACGTTTCGGAGTTCCGCCGACCTCGTCGCCATCCAGGCGACGGTGCGCGATTCGCGCGGGCGATTGGTGAACGGTTTGACCGCGGATGATTTCGACGTCCGCGATAACGGACAGGCGCGCCCGGTTCTCTCGTTCCGGTCCGACCGGCACTCGCCAGTGAGCGTAGCTGTCCTGATCGACACGAGCGGCAGCATGCGCCTGGGCGCGAATGTCGCCATGGCCCGCCAGGCGTACGAGGTCCTGCTGTCGCAGCTTCAGGACGGCCGGGACGAAATGGCGCTGTTCATGTTCGATTCGAACGTTCAGACGGTGCACGATTTCACGAAACGGCTGGGACCGCTCAGAGGGGCGCTGCCGCAATGGCGGCCGTATGGGACGACCTCGTTGTACGACGCGACGGCCGCCACGGCGCGCCACCTGGCGGCCCGCTCCTCCAGCCACAAGGCCGTCATCGTTCTGACGGACGGGATCGACACCAGCAGCAAGCTGACGGCCGCGCAAGTGTCCGGCCTGGCGAGCTCCATCGACGTGCCCGTGTTCGTCATCTCGACCGCCACGTCCATCGATCGGCGATACCTAATGGAAAGGGCAGGGACAGAGTTGGGATCGCAGACCGCGGACCTTCGGGATCTCGCCGACTGGACCGGCGGCCAGCTACTCTTTGCCGGCACGTTTGCCGAAACCGCAGCGGCGGCCTTGAAACTCATTGGAGATCTTCGCCAGCAGTACGTGCTTGCGATTGAAGCGAACAACGCGCATGGATGGCGCCGGCTGGAGATTTCAGTCAAAGGTCGCCGTGCCATCGTCAGGGCACGAAACGGGTATTTTGGAGGGTAGGCGCACACGCTGCACGAAATGCCGGCAAACGAGGCGTTTAGAGGCGATAGTGACCAGAACGGCGGGGAAGCAGCCACGGCAGGGCGCAGCTCGTAGGAAGACTTTGTTGGCGATGGACAGGAGAGAACATGACAGGTCTCGCTCTGATCGCAGCAGCAGCGGCACTTCTTACCGCCGGGGCTTCGGTGGGGCAGCGTGAGGCCGCCCGTGCGGACGAGACGCTCACTCAAATCGTTTATGGTGAGGGGGGGGACTCTTGCGACAAATGGCTGACTGGTGAGCGCGCCATTGAGGCGGCACAAAAAGGCAACTCGCCTGATGACTCGACATTGCTCATGGACGCGTACCGGCGTCGTGCATGGCTTTCAGGCTATGTGACGGCAGCAGACGATCCGTTGATAGCAACGCTGATATTGGGCCGCGAGGCAGAGAGGGAGAACAAGCCCGGGCGGCGGATGCCTGTCGACTCTCTGCTGCGCCCGAGTGATGGCGCTGCGATGCGGAGCGCCATGAGACAGTATTGTGAAGCCCACCCGACCAAGACCGTGGCGCAGGCAGCTGCGGAAGCGGTAGTCATTCCACTTGTCAGACCTTAGTCCTCGGAGGTCAACACCCGCTTGATCCGGCTGAGGTCGATACCATCGTCGTTCCTCCCCACGACGACGGTTTACATGGAAGAAGCCTGCGACTGGAAGAGCTGCTGCGGAACGGATCAGCCGCCGCTGGAGGCGATCACGACGTCCGACAGGCAGGTCGGATTCGCCGCGGAACGCTGAAACCTGGCCGGACGACGGTGTTCAAGCCGGAGGACGTCAAGGCGGTTCGGGCCAGTCTCGGCGCGTCTCAAAGCGAGTTTGCGCTCATGATCGGCGTGAGTGTGGCCACACTGCAGAACTGGGAGCAGGGTCGCCGAACGCCCGACGGCCCCGCTCTTGCGCTCCTTCGCGTTGCCGCCAGGAACCCGAAGGCCGTCGCCGAAGCTCTGCACGGCAAGAAGCGCGGTGCCGCATAGCGAGATTTGATTTGAGGAAACGATATTCTTGCCTGCGGACGTCGCTGACCTCGCTGCGGCCACCGCCAGAGCGTTGTTCGACGACGACGCTGGATTGCAGAACGTCGATACGAAGGTTTCTGTGGTTTACGTTCGAGCGCGAAGCCAAGTGGTTGGTCAATTCGGGCCGCCTCAACGGACGTCGATACCGGGTCAGCAGTAGCCAGATCGCGAAATCCTGATGACGCTGAACCGCTTCTTTGGGTCGGCGATTCTCCACGAAATCTCGTCGCACCGCATCGAGCAATTCAGGCGCGATTGGCTCAACGGAACCTGGCGCGTTCAAACAGAAGTCATCCGCCAATCCAGTCAAACCGGGAACGGTGAATCGCGAGCTCGACACGCTCAACTCGATCCTCTCCAAAGCTGTCGAATGAAAGTACCTCGTCGATTCGCCGGCCAGGGGAGTGAAACGGTTCAGGCTGCAGGACAGGCGGACACGGATTCTCTCGCCGGAGGAGCGGCGCCGGCTCCTGGACGCGTGCGTGAGAATGCCGAAGCTCCAGGCGCTGCTCAAGCTCGCGCTCATCACGGGCGCTCGCATTGGCGAGCTCCTAGCGCTGCCTTGGGAGGATTGCCAGGACGGTTATCTGACGTTCTGGGACACGAAGAATGGGAGAGTGAGGGCATCCCTATCACCAGCACAATCGCGGCCCTGCTGGCGTCCAGGCCTCGAATTACCCATGGGTGTTTACGAACACGAAGACTGAGAGGCCCTACACGACGATCCGCAAAGTGTTCGAGCGCGCGCTTCGGCGGGCGAAGATCACGACCGGCAACGTCACTGTCCACACGCTGCGCCACACGGCGCTGTCGCGCATGATCGAGCACGGTCTGGATGACCACACCGTGATGTCGATCTCGTTGGGCACTCCTCGACGCGAATGCTCGAGCGTTACACCCATCCGACGGTCGAGCGGAAGCGGGCGGCGCTCGAAACGTTCGACTCGCTGGCCACAAATTGGCCACAAGAACTTCACGACGAGGCCGTACAAAGAAAAAAGCCGTCCGAAGACGACTTTTTCCTGAGCAATTTTGGTGGACGGCAGGAGGCTCGAACTCCCGACCTCCGCGTTGCGAACGCGGCGCTCTCCCAACTGAGCTAGCCGCCCACAGATACAAACGCACCGCGACGCCACGCGCTTCGCGCAACGAGCGGCAACGGACTACGCGACAGGTTGTACCGGCCTGGATGCCGGCGACCGCTTTGAGGCTGCAGGGGACCCTGTCGCTTGCGCGGCAGCGTCACGAACCAGCAATGGTAACACGCGGTTCCGGCGCGCCGCAACCGCGGCCATACCCGCTGCTATACTCCCCCGGATGCCTTCATCACACGTGCGCCGCATAGGCGTCCTGACCGGCGGCGGGGACGCGCCGGGCCTCAACGCGGTCATCCGGGCCGTCGTCAAGGCGGCCGCCAACCGCGGTTGCGAGACGATCGGCCTCGAGGACAGCTTCGACGGACTCATCGAGCCCGACCGCCACCGCGTGCTGACGCCGAAGGACGTCACCGGCATCCTCCGGCTCGGCGGCACCATCCTTGGCACGACCAACCGCGGCAACCCCTTCGCGTACCCCGTGGAGACCTCGGGCGGCACGGTCGACTACTCCGAGCGCTGCATCGAGATGTTCCATAAGCTCGGACTGCAGGCGCTCGTCGTCATCGGCGGCGACGGCACGCTGGCGATTGCATACGAGTTCTCCCAGAAAGGCATCCCCATCGTCGGTGTGCCGAAGACGATCGACAACGACATCGTCGAGACGGTCAACACGTTCGGCTTCTCAAGCGCCGTGGACTTCGCGACCGAAGCGATCGACCGGCTGCACGTCACCGCCGAGGCGCACCACCGCATCATGTGCGTCGAGGTGATGGGCCGCTACGCCGGGTGGATCGCGCTCCACGCCGGGATCGCCGGGGGCGCGGACGTCATTCTGATTCCGGAGATTCCGTACGATCTCGAAAGGGTTGCTGCACGCATTGCCGCGCGGGAACGGTGGGGCGCCCGTTTTCACATCGTCGTCGTGGCGGAAGGGGCGAAACCGAAGGGAGGCACCACCGCGGTGGTGGAGGAGGCGCGTCCCGGACGCGTCGAGCGGCTCGGGGGGGCGGGGCAGCGGGTGGCCGACGCGCTCGAGGACCTCACGGGCAAGGAAGCGAGAACGACGGTCCTCGGGCACCTGCAGCGCGGCGGATCTCCGAGCAGTTACGATCGCGTGCTCGCCACGCGGCTCGGCACACGCGCCGTGGACCTGGTCCTCGACAGGCAGTTCGGTCACATGGTCGCGTCCAAGCCGCCCGACATCACCGCCGTTCCGCTCGCGAACGTCGTCCACCGGACGAAATACGTGCCGCTGGACTCCGACGTCGTCCGCACCGCGCGTGCCGTGGGCATTACGCTCGGCGACTGAACCCCTGAACCCTGCTACTCATTCCCTGCCCGCAGCGCCTGCAGCGGGGTGGTCGCCGCGGCACGGTGCGCCGGGATCAGGCTTGCTGCGAACGCGGCGGCCACAATCAACAGGATCGCGCCGCCGAAGGCGACGGGATCCATCGGGCTCAAGTCGAACAACATGCGACGCGACGCGCGGCCTAGCACGATCGCGATCGGGAGGCCGGCCGCGATGCCTGCTCCGACCGCCGTCGCCGCGTGCCTCAACGCCAGTCTTCGAATCGTGCCGCGGCTGGCGCCGAGGGCCATCCGGACGCCGAACTCGCGCGTGCGCTCCGTCACCCAGAACGACACCATCGCGTAGATCCCGCCAACGGAGAGGGCGACAGCGACCACACTCAACAGACCCATCAGCACGGCGACCGAACGTTGCGCTCCGAGCAGATCCCGCAATTGCTCGTCGAGCGTCCGTGCCTCCAGGACCGGCGCTGTCGGTCCCGCCGCGCGAATCGCGTCGCGCAGCCGCGGCACGAGCGAGGCGGCATCGCCGTGCGCTCGCGCCACCAGGTGCACGACGCCGAGACCCGCGGCCGGCAACTGGGTGAGACAACCGTATACGAACGGCTCCGGCGTGGCTCCAGGCTCGGGTGCCACGTTGCGCGCCACGCCGACGATCGTGACCTCGGCGCGGTTGATCGAGAAGCGCCGCCCAAGCGCGTCACCGTTCCAGAACCGCGCGGCAGCTGCTTCGTTGACGACGACAACAGGAGGGGCGTCGCGCGTATCCGCGTCGCTGAAGCCGCGGCCGCGCACCAGTGGGATGGCCATCGTCTCGAAGTACCCCGAGGTCACGACGTTCACGCCGACGAAAGGGTTCCTGCCCGTGGGTGAGACATAACCTGGAACCCGGATGCTCTCGGTGTCGCGATTGCTGCTCGGGATCAGCACGGTCCAGGCCGCCGCGCGGAGCTCCGGGATCGATCGGAGGTGCACAAACACCTCTTCGAAGAAGGTCGCAGCCCGGTCCGCGTCGTAGCGCTGGAGGCCCACGTTCGTTGCCGCATACGCGACGTGACGCGGATCGAAGCCAAGGTCGCCGGCGAGCGTGGCCTGCAAGGTTCGCGCGAAGAGGCCTGTGCCGACGAGGAGCACCAGCGACAGCGTGACCTGGGTCGCCACCAGCGTCGCGCGCAGCCGCTGGCGTCCCGCGCGCCCGGCGACGGAATGGTCCTTGAGCCCGCTGACGACGTCCGCGCGCGTACTCTGCACCGCCGGGACAATACCCGCCGTTACCGCCGCGAGCAACGCGAGTGCGGCGGTGGCAATGATCGTGAACCCGCTGATACGGGCGTCAACGCTCGACATGTCGACCCCGCCCGGGAGTTGCACCGCGCCCAGAAGGTCGATCGCCCAGAGGACCGCCAGAAGCCCGAGTGCCCCTCCCGCGACGGCGAGCAGGACGCTCTCGATCATCAATTCGATGACGAGTCGGCGTCGCGCCGCCCCGAGCGCGATCCGCACGGCAATCTCGCGCCGGCGGGACACGGCGCGTGCCAGCAGCAGCCCGGTCACGTTCGCGCATGCGATCCCGAGCACCGCGAGCACGACGGCAGCGAGCAGCGCGATGAACCTCACGAGATCCGCTCGCGTGCGCAGGCCGGTGGCGGCCGCGATCATCGGCGTGACCGCGATCTCGAACGGAGAGGGCGTGTACCGCGGATGTTCCTTCTCCTGCCGGGCCGCAAGCTGCGTGAGCTCCCGGCGAGCCTGTTCGGGCGTCGCGCCGTCGCGGAGGCGGCCCGCCAGCCGCAGCCATCCCCACCCGCGTTGATCGATGCTCCGCAGCAGGTAGTTTCCCGTGGCCATTCGGGGAAACGCATGGACCGCGATCCACCCGAGCGGGTTCGCGCCGAGGTCAAGGCCTCGAAAGCCGGGGGGTGCGACGCCGACAATGGTGAATGTCGCGCCGTTGATCTGCAGCGATCGTCCCGTCACGGGTGCTCCGCCGAAGGCCTGCTGCCAGAACGCGGCGGACAACACCACGGCGGGATCCGCCCCCGCAACGTCGTCGGATGCGGCGAGAACGCGTCCGTGCGTTGCAGGCACGCCGAGGACGGAGAAGTAGTTCCCGGATACGACCTGGACCTCGCCGACGCTCACGAGGCTTCCCATTGTTACCGCGCCCTGCCGGCGCGCGTGCGCCGCGAGCCCGGAGAACGAACGGCTCGTCTGCTCGAAATCGCGGTACGCGGGGTAGGACATCGTGACCTGCCGACCGGCGGTCACCGCCACGAGCCGCGCAGGCGCGGCCACCGGCAGCGGCCGCAGGACGACGGCGTCGATCAAGGTGAGGATCGTGGCGTTCGCGCCGATCGCGAGCGCCAGCGAAGCGATCGCGGCCACCGACGGGCCTGGAGACTTGAACAGGACGCGGGAAGCCTGGCGCAGCATCTGAGCCATCGCCGCCGCCGTAGCGAATGCGATGCCAGCGTCGCATCAGGGTTCAGGGCTCAGTTTTCAGGGTTCAGACCAGGCACTTGCCTGACCGGAATCCTGAACCCTGTACGGAACCGGTCAGCGGAGTGTGCGGCCTCGGACAGGTTCAGGCGAGGACGTCCAGGTACTTCAACGCGCCGCCGGTGTTGAACACCACCACCGTGTCGCTCTGCCGCACGCGTCCCTGCTGGAGCAGAACCTTCAGCGCGTGGAGCGCGGCCCCGCCTTCGGGCGCCGCGCTGATCCCTTGCAGCGCGCCCATCTCTTTCATCGCGGCCACCATGTCGGCATCGCTGACCGCGACGGCGGCGCCGCCGCTCTCGCGCACGGCGCGGAGCACGAGGAAGTCGCCGATCGCCTTTGGCACGCGCAGGCCGTCGGCGATCGTCGTGGCGTTCTGCCACATCTCGGATTTCTCGGCCCCTTCGTGGAACGCGCGGACGATCGGCGCGCAGGTGGCCGCCTGCACGGTCACCATCTTCGGCCGCTTCCCGCGCGGCATCCACCCCAGGCGCTCGAGTTCGTCGAACGCCTTCCACATGCCGACCATGCCGGTCCCGCCACCCGTCGGATAGATGATCCAATCCGGGTACTTCCACCCGAGCTGCTCGACGATCTCGTAGCCCATCGTCTTCTTGCCTTCGATCCGATAGGGCTCCTTCAGGGTCGAGACGTCGTACCATCCCAGTGGCCCGCCGCGTTCGGCGGCGACGCGGCCGGCGTCCGTGATGAGGCCGTCCACCAGTTCGACGTGCGCGCCGTACAGCTCGCACTCCAGCCGGAACGGGACCTTCACGTCCCTCGGCATGAACACGTGCGCCTCGAGGCCGCACGCGGCGGCGTACGCCGCCATCGCGTTGCCGGCGTTCCCGGCCGTCGGGATCGACAGCGTCTTCGCGCCGAGGCGAAACGCGCGTGTAACGGCGGCGGCGAGGCCTCGCGCCTTGAACGAGTTCGTCGGGTTGAGCGACTCGTCCTTGATGTAGAGGTTGGGAAAATCGAGCGCCCGCCCGAGCCGCGGCGAGTGAATGAGCGGCGTCCAACCCTCGCCGAGAGTGACCGGTTCCTCGCCGTCGAGGAGCGGCATCACCTCTCGGTAGCGCCACATGCTCCGCTCGCGGCCGGCGAGAGACGCCTTGTCCCAGGTCCTCGCGACCGCGTCGAGGTCGTAGCGCACGAGCAGCGGCGCGCCGCATTCGCAGAGATGGTGGATCTCGCGCGGGTCGCGCGCCGCGGCGCCGCAGGGGACCGAGCACTCCAGGTGGGTGAACGATGACATGGGTCAGCTTCAGGGTTCAGGCTTGAGCGCGTTCAGGCTCCAGGTTCAGGGTTTAGGGCTCAGCCTTCGGGCACGGAATCCTGAGGCCTGAAGCCCGAAGCCTATTTCCCCAGCAGCTCGGCGTCCTTCTTCTTCTGCAGGTCGTCGATCCCTGCGATGTGCTGGTCCGTGATCTTCTGCACGTCGTCGATCGCCCGACGCTCGTCGTCTTCGGAGATTTTGTGGTCCTTCAGGAGCTTCTTCAGCTTCTCGTTCGCCTCACGGCGGATCTGGCGCACGCTGTTGCGTCCGTCCTCCGCGTACTTGTGCACCAGCTTCGAGAGCTCCTTGCGCCGCTCGTCGGTGAGTGGGGGGATGGGGATGCGGACGACTTTGCCGTCGTTCGTCGGGTTCAAGCCCAGGTTCGCGTTGCGGATGGCCTTCTCGACCGCGCCGAGCAGCGACGGGTCGAACGGCGTCGCGGCGATCGTCGTCGGGTCCGGAATTGACAGCGTGGCCACCTGGTTGATCGGCATATGGCTGCCGTACGCCTCCACGTGCACCGGATCGAGCAGGTTGACCGACGCGCGTCCCGTCCGCACGCCGGCCAGCTCGCGGCGGACGTGATCGATGACGGTGTCCATCTTCTTCTTGACTTCGCCTTGCAGCCCTTTCACGTCAGTCACATCCATAGAAGCTCCGTCATGCGCCGACTGTCGTGCCCACGCCTTCGCCCATGATCACGCGCCGCATGTTGCCGGGCTCGCGCAGGTTGAAGACGACGATGGGCAGCTTGTTGTCCATGCAGAGAGAGATGGCTGTGGCGTCCATCACCTTCAGGCCGCGCTCGAGGACCTGCAGGTAGGAGATCCGATCGTACCGCTCGGCGTCCGGGTCGGTCATCGGGTCGGCGGTGTAGATGCCGTCCACCTTGGTCGCCTTCAGCAACACGTCCGCCTTCATCTCCATCGCGCGGAGCGCCGCGGCGGTATCGGTCGTGAAATACGGGTTGCCCGTCCCCGCGGCAAAGATGACGACGCGTCCCTTCTCGAGGTGGCGAACGGCGCGGCGGCGGATGAACGGCTCCGCGACGGCGCGCATCTCGATGGCGGTCGCCACGCGGGTGATGACGTTCTGGTGCTCGAGCGCATCCTGGAGGGCCAGCGCGTTGATGACCGTCGCGAGCATCCCCATGTAATCGCCGGTCGCGCGGTCCATGCCGCTCGCGCTCGCCGCCAGCCCGCGGAACAGGTTTCCGCCGCCGATGACGATGCCGGTCTGGACGCCAAGCTGCTGGATTTCGCCGATCTCGTGCGCGATCTGGGTGGTGACGGCCGGGTCGATGCCGAAGGGCGCATCCCCCATCAGGGCCTCGCCGGAGAGCTTGAGGAGAACGCGCTTGAAGACGGGCGCAGACATCAAGCGCGCATTATATTTGGTGATCTGGGGATTTGGGAATTTGGTGATTTGGCGATTTGGTAGTTTGGCGATTTGGTGATGTGAACAGGGGGACAGTCAACAATGTTCGAGACTGTTGACTGTCCGACTGCCTGAGTGCGCGATTGTCTGACTGCCCGACTGCGCCAGCCGTCAGCCGCGCTCGCCCACCTTGAACCGCGCGAAGCGCGCGACGGCGATGTTCTCTCCCAGCTTCCCGATCAGCGCCTGGATCATCTCGCTGACCTTGATCTTCATCTTCGGGTCGCGGATGGAGGGCTGGTCGAGCAGGCACACGTGCTCGTAGAAGCTGGCGAGCTTCCCCTCGACGATCTTGTCGATGACGCTGGCCGGCTTGCCCGCGGTGGTCGCCTGCTCTCGGTAGATGCCCCGCTCGCGCTCGAGCACGTCGGCCGGAATCTCGTCGCGCGAGACGTAAAGCGGCGCGGCCGCCGCGATCTGGAGGCCGAGCTCCTTCACCAGGTTCTGGAAATCCGCCGTGCGCGCGACGAAATCGGACTCGCAGTTGACCTCCACGAGGACGCCGATCTTGCCCCCCATGTGGATGTAGCTGCCCACGACCCCTTCGCTGGTGGCGCGCCCGGACTTCTTCGCCGCCGACGCGAGCCCGCGCTTGCGGAGGACGTCCACCGCCTTCTCCATGTCGCCGCCCGCCTCGGACAACGCCGCCTTGCAGTCCATCATGCCGGCGCCCGTTCGGTCGCGCAGCTGTTTCACCAAGTCCGCTGTAATTGCTGGTGCTGCCACGTGTCGCTCCGTACAATGAAATGGGGTCTGACCCTGTTTTTCCGCTTTTCGTAAGCGCGAGTGAACCGGGGTGGCGCTTACGGAAAACGTAAAAATGGGGTCAGACCCCTTTTTTCCTACACCGACGCCGGCGAGGTCGCCTGTTCCGGCCGGGTAGCGCGCGCGCGCGCCTGGCGGCGCGCCTGCTCCTGATCCGCCGCGTCGGCGGCATCCTCCGCCTGCTGTGCCTCGCGCAGCCCCCGCCCGCTCAGCACCGCGTCGGCCACGCGCGACGCGAACAGCCGGATCGCGCGCAGCGCATCGTCATTGCCCGGGATGACGTAATCTACTTCGTCCGGGTCGCAGTTGGTGTCCACCACGCCGATGACCGGGATCTTCAGCTTGCGGGCCTCGTCAACCGCGATCTTCTCCTTGCGCGTGTCCACCACGAAGACCGCGTCGGGCAGGCGCGACATGCCGCGGATGCCATCCAGGTTCTTCTGGAGCTTCTTCTTCTCCTTCTCGATCCCGGCGATCTCTTTCTTCGAAAGCGTCTCGTACCGTCCGTCGGTGGCCATCGCTTCGAGCTCGCGCAGCCGCGCGAGCGAGCGCTGAATGGTCGTGAAGTTGGTCAGGAGGCCCCCCAGCCACCGCTGGTTGACGTGGAACATGCCGCAGCGCTGCGCCTCTTCGGCGATCGCGTCCTGCGCCTGGCGCTTGGTGCCGACGAACAGCAGGGTCTTGCCCTCGGAGGCGAGCTGGGTGACGAACTGCTCGGCATCGCGGAACGCCCGGGCGGTCTTCGCCAGGTCGAGGATGTAGATGCCGTTGCGCTCGCCGAAGATGTACGGCTTCATCTTCGGGTTCCAGCGTTTCGTCTGGTGCCCGAAGTGCACGCCGGCTTCGAGCAGTTCCTTAACAGCGATCGCGGTCAAGCTCCCTCCATTACCGTTTGCTGAACTGGAAGCGCTTGCGCGCTCCCTTCTGTCCGTACTTCTTGCGTTCCTTCATGCGCGCGTCGCGCGTGAGGAATCCGGCCTGCTTCAGCCGGCTGCGCAGCTCCATGTTGTACTCGACGAGCGCGCGGGCGATCCCGAGCCGCAGCGCCCCGGCCTGGCCGGCGACGCCGCCGCCGTCCAGCGTGGCCAGCACGTCGAACTTATCGGCAGTTTCCGTCACGAGCAGCGGCTGGCGACTCTGGCTGCGGAGCGCCTCGGTGGGGAAGGCCCCCTCGAAGCTGCCGTCGTTGATGGTGATCGTGCCCTTACCGGGCCTCAGGAAAACGCGCGCCGTGGAGGTCTTCCGACGGCCGGTGCCGTAGTACTGAATGACTGCCAAGTTACGCGACCTCGAGCTTCGACGGTTTCTGCGCCACGTGCGGGTGCTTCTCGTCGCGATAGACCTTCAGCTTGCGCCCCATAGCGTTGCCAAGCTTCGTCTTCGGCAGCATCCCCTTGACGGCTTCCTCGACCATCCGCACGGGGTCCTTCTGCTTGACGTCTTTCGCGCGCTCCTCGCGCAGCCCGCCTTCGTACCCGCTGTGATACCGGTAGACCTTCTGTTCTTCCTTGCGGCCGGTCAGCCTGACGCGCGCCGCGTTGATGATGATGACGTGATCGCCGAAGTCCAGGAATGGCGTATAGGCCGGCTTGTGCTTGCCCATCAGCAGGCGGGCGGCCGCCGTCGCCACACGCCCCAGAACCTTGCCGTCGGCGTCAATCACGTGCCACCGCTTCTCCACACTGGCAGCGGCAGGAATACCCGTTCGCATCTCTTCCCTTTCGGCCTGTCGTTCGCTGCGCCGACCGCGAGAGCCGCTCGAGCGGTCAGCAGTATTCAAAGGACGGCAAACCAAAAGGATACAGGAAATTGCGGTCGTCGTCAACGAAACGGAGGCGCGTGCGCTCGCGTGTTTCGCGCCGTCTGCGACCGGCTCGCGCGCGTGCGGCGCGCCAGTCCGCTGCGGCCGCGTTCGGCTCGGATCGGCGCACCTCAAATTCTGCACTGACGCTTCTGTAAGCGCGTTTCAGTTTTGGCGCACATCAAAGCTCGACCGCAGACCGGCCGATATCAGAAATTGCGGAATATGGCGTAGGCCTAACGGTTTTCTCGTTGGGAGCTCAGCTGGCACCCTGCTTGCGCGCATGAGGTGTCCGGCGCAGACCGGCCGGGTGTGAATGCGAGTGAAACACCCGAGGTCGGGCGTTACGATAAGCGCCACCGCAACAATAATTTCCGGCCTCGCAACAGGGAACGTACCGTGTTGCTCAAACGAGCGAAGTCTCTGGTCGGTTTAGACATTGGCTCGAGCGCCGTCAAGGCGGTCGAGTTGAAGCAGGCTGGGAAGGCCTACAAGGTCGTCGCCTTTGGCAGCGAGCCGATCCCGCCGGACAGCATTGTCGAAGGCGCCATCATCGACGGCACCAGCGTCGCCGACGCGATCCGGCGCCTGTTCGACAGCCGCAAGATCCGCACGAAAGAGGTGGTCGCGTCGCTCTCCGGCAACGCGGTCATCGTCAAGAAGATCACGCTGCCGCAGATGACCGAGGCGGAGCTCGCCGAATCCATCTACTGGGAGGCCGAGCAGTACATCCCGTTCGACATCCAGGACGTCAACCTCGATTACAAGATTCTCGAAAGCGCCGGCGAGCAGAAAGGGACGATGGACGTCCTGCTGGTCGCGGCGAAGAAAGAGAAGATCGCGGACTACACCGGCGTCATCGCCCAGGCCGGGCGGACCGCGGTCGCGGTGGACGTGGACGCGTTCGCCCTGCAGAACGCCTACCAGGTCAATTACGGCGTGGAGCCGGGCCAGGTCGTGGTGCTGCTGAACGTCGGGGCGAGTGCCACCAACATCAACATCATCTCCGGCGATCAGTCGGTCTTCACGCGCGACATTTCGATCGGCGGCAACGCCTACACGGAGGCGCTCCAGAAGGAGTTGAACCTCCCGTTCGACGCGGCGGACGCGCTCAAGCGCGGCGGGCCGGTCGAAGGAGTGCAGTACGACGAGGCGCGCCCGGTCCTGCGCGCGGTCACCGACAACGTCATGCTGGAGATCCAGAAGACGTTCGACTTCTTCAAGGCGACCACGGCGAACGATCGCATCGACCGGATCGTGGTGAGCGGCGGCGGTTCGCGCGTCGAGGGGTTCTTCGACCAGTTGCGCGAACGGTTCGAGGCGCCGATCGAGGCGTTCGATCCCTTCAAGAGCATCGCGTTCGACGCGAGGAAGTTCGGCGACCCGGCCGAGGCGGGGCCGACTGCCGCCGTGGCCGTTGGCCTCGCGCTGCGCCGCGCGGGAGAAAAGGCCATCAACCTGCTCGCCGTCGAGCGCGAGCGCACGAAGCGGCGAGCCGGGCTGCAGCCCGGGCAGAAGGTGGCGATCGCCGCGAGCCTCATCCTGCTTCTGACGCTGCTGGGGCTCGGGTGGCGCGTCTGGTCCGTGTGGCAGTTGCAGGGGCGTCTCGACGCGGAGATCACCGCCGCCGAAGCGGAGACGCGGCGGCTGCGGACGGTCCTCGCCGACGTGCAGAAGTTCGAGGCGCGGAGGGCGCAGCTGCAGCAGCGCGTCGCGCTCATCGAGGAACTGCGCAAGGGGCAGAGCGGGCCCGTGCGCATGCTCGATTCGATCAGCCGCGCGCTCCCCGACCGGCTGTGGCTGACGCAATTGGAGCAGAAAACGGATCCGAAGACGAACGTTAACGATGTGACGATGGTAGGCGTGAGCACCTCGCTCACGTCGCTCTCGGACTTCGTGGGCAATCTCGAGGCGTCGGGGTATTTCGTGAAACCCGTCGAGATCGTCCAGAGCCAGGTCGAGACCACCCAGCAGGGAGGCGACCTGGTGAAGTTCACGGTGAAGGCGGGGTTGCAGATGCCGGGCGGGCCCGCGGTGACGCCAGCGGCGGCCACGACGCCGCCCGCTGCCGCGGCCCCGCCGCGTTAAAGCAGGGGGTTGGGGGCACCGATAGGTTCAGGGCAGACCCATGCAGCAAATCAGTCTCAGCCGGCTTCCGTGGTGGGGTCAGATCCTGGCGTTCGTGCTGCTGGCCGTCGGCGGCTTCTACGCCGTCGAGACCTACTACATCAGCGACATGACGGCGGAGATTCGGCAGCGGCAGGATCGTCTCACGCAGCTGCGCGCAGACATCGCGCGCGGGCTCGGCACCGCGAAGCGGCTGCCGGAGTTCCGTGCCCAGGTCGCGGACCTCGAGCGACGCCTCGACTCGCTGAAGGCGGTGCTGCCGGAGCAGAAGGACGTCGGCGACCTGCTGCGCCGCATCCAGACGCTCGCCACGCAGTCGAACCTGACGATCCGCGGGTTCACGCCGCGCGCCATCGCGCAGAAGCAGATGCACGCCGAATGGCCGATCGGGCTCTCGATCGAAGGCACGTATCACAACCTCGGACTCTTCTTCGATCGCATCGGCAAGTTCCCCCGCATCATCAACGTGACGGATCTCAAGATCAAAGCGAATGACAAGCCCGGTCAGAACTCGACGATCCTGGCCGACTGCACCGCGACGACGTTCGTGCTGATGGAGCAGCGGCCGGCCGCCGCCGGCGGACGGGTCACACGGCCGGGCGCCGGCGCGGGTCCCGGGCGGCCGGGCGCCACAGCGCCCGCGACCCCGGCGCCGCCGGCGCGAAGCGGACCGTGACGGTGTTGCCGCGGAGCGGATGTGGAGTGTGGATGCATGCGTAACCTGACGCCCTTCGCCGCCTGGCTGCTCGCGGTGACCGCCACGGCGGGCGTGTCCGCACAGCAGCGGCCTGCGGCGCCACAGGCGCCCGCAGCCGCGCAGCCGGCCGCGCCTCCGCAGCCGTCCACCCCGGCGCCGCCCGCCGAGTCCTACTCGTACAACCCCGAAGGGCGGCGCGACCCGTTCGTGAGCCTGCTCGTGCGCGGCAGCGAGCTGAACATCAGCCGCGAGGATCGGCCGGACGGGCGCGAAGGACTGATGATCGGCGAACTCTCCGTGCGTGGAATCGTCCGCACCCGCAACACGATGGTGGCGATGGTGCAGGGCCCCGACAACAAGAGCTACATCATTCATCCCGGCGACAAGCTGCTGGACGGCGTGGTGAAGGCGATCACAGCTGACGCGATCGTGTTCGCGCAGGACGTGAACGACCCGCTCTCCCTCGTCAAGCAGCGCGAGGTGCGGAAGACGCTCCGCGTGCCGGAGGAGGGAAAGTAATGCGGCTCGCCGGCCTCTCAGCCCGCCTGCTCCCCGCGGTTTTCGTGGCGGGGCTCGGCAGCCTCGTTCTTGCTGCAGGCGATTCGTCCGCCCGCCTCGTGAGCGTGTCGGCCGTGACGCCGGCCGCGGGCGCGGCGGGCGATGCCGTTCTCATCGAAGCCTCCGAACCTGTCGCCTACTCGGTGAGCCGCCCCGACCCGCAGACCGTGCTCGTCGAGATGCGGAACGTGCGCGTCGAAGGGGCCGCCAGCCGGCTCGATGACGCGGAGCTCGTGCGCGGCGTCGAGTTCGAAGACGCGATCGCGCTCGACGGCAACGCCGTCGGGCGGGTGAGGCTCGCGCTCACGAGACCGGCCACGCACAAGGTCCGCAGCGATCGGGGGATTATCCGGGTCGACCTCGAGGCCGCGCCGCACGGAGAGCGGGCGGACAGCGACCCCGTCGCGAGCGGCACGAGCGGCGTGGCGCCCGCAGCCGCGGGACGTGCGACGGTCCTGCAAACGGTCCGCGCGACAACCGCGAACGGCGTGACGACGGTTCTGCTGCACGGCAACGGCGCGCTCTCGGCCGGCGAGGTTCGTGAGGCGGAGGACATGCCGCCGCGCCTCGTCGTGGACTTTCCCGGCCTGACGTTCACGGCGCCGGCGCAGACGCGCGTGAGCGGCGGGCCCGTGCGGCGCGTTCGCGTCGGGATGAACCAGCGCACGCCCCCCATCACGCGTGTCGTCATCGATCTCGAGCAGCGCACGCCGTTCCAGGTCGAGCAGCGCGGCGACGGACTGGCCGTGGTGGTGGGGGCTACACCAGGTACCGCGGCGCCATCAGGCCCCTCCGCTTCGACCGGAGAGGACGAGGCGCTCTTGCCGAGGGACGCGGAGACCGGCGAGATTCTCCCGATCCTCTCCGATCTCACGGCCACGGCCGGGACCGGCGCGATCGATCCGACGGCCGCGCTGAAGCTGGCGGCGGCGAACGTGCCCGCCGCGCCCGCGCCGGCCCCCAAGCCGGCCCCAGCGCCGACGCCCGCGCCAGCCGCGCCGGCGCC
>DATHTE010000108.1:0-31901 GCA_035463475.1 Vicinamibacterales bacterium | reverse complement strand
GCCGCTTTGCGTCGCGTCTTCGCGAGCGGGGCGCTCGTGAGCGGGATCGCGTTCCTGCTGGCGCTGGCGCTCCCCGCGCAGGAAGGGACAGCCGAGGTGATCGCGGGCGCCGGCGAGCAGATGATCGGGGCCGAGATGACCACGCTCGACGCCGGCGACGAGCCGGTTGCGCTCAAGGAGTGACTGCGTGCTCTCGGCGCAGCGAGCGCGCGCGTCCGCGACACCCCACCGATCGCCGGCTCGGCGTCCGTTCCGCATCGCCTGCGCGAGCAGGCCGTCGAGAGCGCGGGGATCAACGGGTAAGCGCGCGGGAGAACGCGACGAACGCCGTGACGAGGTCGTCGAGCCGCTTCGCCAGTTGCTGATCGGTGAGCTGTCCGTCGGCGTTCAGGTTCCGGTCGGCCTGCGCGAGAGAGTACATGTCCGGATACAGGCATGCGCCGAGCGATTCGAGCGGCACCCGAAGCGCCCAGAGACTGCGTTGCGCGCCGACGCGCGACGGCGAGGCGCCGAGCAGCAGGCCCGGCTTTCCCTTCCAGACGATCGGGCGCTCCCGGGAGGACCAGTCGAGAGCGTTCTTCAACGCGCCGGGCATGGAGAAGTTGTATTCGGGGGTCGAAATCGCGAACGCGTCGGCGGCTTTGACGCGCCGGTTCAGCTCGCGGGCTCCTTCCGGCAGCCCGGTAGCGGACTCCACGTCGCCGTCGTAGACCGGCATCTCGAACTCGCGGAAGTCGGCGTGGTCCACGTCGACGCCGTGCGCCGCCAGCCGATCGGCCGCGAGCTTCGCAAGGCGGCGATTCAGCGATCCGCCGCGCAGGGCGCCGGCGAACACGAGCACGCGCATCCGCGGGGATTGTACGCGATCGGGCGCGGGCGACGGGCGCTCAGCGATACGGTCGCCAGCCGCGTCCCCCGGACCCGAGCCGCTCGGCGTTCCAGATCTCTCCGCACGCCACGCAGCGCCAGTAGCTCGCGACCGTGATCGCCTTGCTCGTGGTCGTCAGGTTCTTCGACCCGCACGCGGGGCAGGCAGCGGGCCGAGTCGCCTCGGGCGCCGCCGCCTCATGGTGATCGAATGCCCCGGATCGCAGATTTCTCACTGCGCTTTCCCCGGGTTCTCGACGTCGTAGAGCACCTTCGCGACAGATGTCGAGGGACGCGCGCTTCGCGCGATGAGGACGGCAACCGTGATGATCAAAGCCACCACCGCGCCGAGCCAGAAGAGACCGGTCGGTAACATGGACCTCTCCGTTCAGCCTGCTGGAAGCGTTCGCGGTATCGGGCTTTGATGAGACTGGGCCGCCCGCAGGAAGGGCAGTGAAGCGTCAGGAAAGCTGCTATTAGAGTAGCACGGAGCGTGCATGCCGCGGCGACAATCGTCCGCAGCGTGGGCAGATGTGCAATTGACCCAGCCTTTTACAGTTCTGGTCCGCGCTGGCGCAGTGTCTGCCTCTCACATCCCACCACTGTGTCAATGCCGGCGCCATCATCCTCGCGGCTGCGCCGTGCACGGCGATGGTGTTCGTGCGGAGCTACCACTGGTTCCCCGTCCCCGCGCACGCCGGCTAGCGGCGCGCGCCCGGCGGCGCGGGGTCGCCGGTAAAAATTCCTGCGGTGTGTATCACCAGACAACAATTCCGCGCGCCGCGAGCTCGGCTCTTCGTCAGCTATCAGCTCCGTGACGGACTGTCCGCGCAGTTGAGCGTCCTGGAGCGCCTTCGCACGAGGTCCACCGGCGAGCGGTGGCATGTCCGCTGCATAGTCACACCTTGCACCAAAAGAACGTGCGTCGGTCATGGAAGGAGATGAATGCCACTATCGCAGAAATCAGATGTGCCTGTCGGCGCGCGCGCGCGGCGCGAACCCGCGTCCCCCCGCTTCGCGCGCTCCGGCCAGATGGTGAACTGTCTTAGGGACGAGCTGCTCTACTCTGAAAAACGTGCGCGCGACATCCTTTTCGCGTCGATTGAGGAGTTACTGTCGCAGCGTCCAGACGAGCCCCTGATCGTGGCGCGGCTGACGCGTGAGGGCACGCGCCTGGCGCGGCTCGAGGGGGAGCGCGCCGGATATGAGTTCGCCAATTGGGACAACGCCGCCAAGGCCGTGGTGAAGGCCCTGCTCTGCTCGGGGTCGCTGCTCGACCCCGACGGGCAGCCGATTCCCTTCGATGTCACCGCGCATGCCGCCGCTGTGGGTTCCCTGCAGGAGGACTACGTCGATCGGAGTGAGGCGTTTCTCCTGGAGTTTGTGCTGCGCCGGCTTGGCGACGTGACGCTGCGCGACCACACCGCGCTCGCCCACGCGCTGTTCCGGCAGTTCGATCCGAGCATCCCAATGCAGGATCTCGAAGACCGCGTCGCTATTCTCCTCGCCCGGCTCGCCGACCGCGTGGGCCTCGACGGAGAGACGTACGTGGTGTGCGGCGCCGCTGACGCCGCGCCGCGTTCACGCTGATACCGCCGGACCGCATTCACGCGCCTTACGCCGTTCACGCCCCTCACGCGCTTCTCGCCGCTGACGCCCTCACGTCGCTGACGCTCTGACGCCTCTGACGCGACAACCGCGGAGCCCCGCCGCCAGGCCGCGATGCCTGTACGTGCGCGCTCCGCCTCGACTCTGAAGGAGGAGTTCAGATGAAGCGCTATCTCGGAACTGTTCTGTTCGCCGCGGCCCTCGCCGGGCCGTCCGCGGCCGTTGGCGCCGCAGGCGCGCAGACACCCACCACCGGCACGCAAGCGTCGGCCGCCACGCCCGTTGGCCCTTCGCAGCCGGTTTCCCCGCAACCGGGATTCCCCGCCACGGTTGTCGAAGTGCTCGGCGGCACGGCAACATTCGACGTCGGCACGAACATCCCGGCGGTCGGCGTCCATGGCAAGTCGGCTAACCTCCGCGCGCGCGCGCAGATTCGCGAGGACGAAGAGGCGATCACGATCGAGAAGATGGAGGCGACCCTGCCGGTGAAGACCCTCAGCACCGGGCTCGGGTTGAGAGACGAGCACATGCGCAAGTATGTCTTCACGACCGGCGAGGGGCAGACGCCCGACCTGAAGTTCGTCGCGGATCAGGCCGATTGCGCTCGAGCGGCCGGAGGCGAGTCGACCTGCAAGGTGTCCGGTCAGCTCGCGATTCGCGGCACCCCGCGTCCGTTCGCGATGACGCTCAAAGTCAACCGGGCCGGCGAGGGATATCGCGCGGCGGGCGACGGGACGGTGAAGCTGAGCACCTACGGCATTGCGCAGCCGTCGCAGTTCGGCGTGACGACGGAGGACGAGGTGAAGCTGCATCTGGAGTTCACTGCCAAGCCCTCGGGCAACCAGACGGCAGCGCGCCGCGGAGGAGAGCGATGAGCCGTGTCGGACGCGCCGCGCGACTCGCGGTCGCGCTGAGCGCCGTCGTGCTCGGATCGTCATCGGCGGCATTCGCGTTGCCGACGATGATCCGGCTTGGTTACAGCAACTGCGCCGCATGCCACATCTCGCCGCAGGGAGGCGGCCCGCTGAACGCGTACGGCCGTGGCATCGACGAGGCGCAAAGTCTCCGGTCGGCGGAATACCGCCCATCGGAGAACCCGATCGTGAAGGCGTTGAGCGCGCGCGGCCGCATCGTTCAGGATTTCCGCGCCGTCTTCACCGAGCAGGGGTCGTGGACGACCCGGCAGGCCGGGACGAATACGTTCCGGCCGCGGCTGATGTACCGGAACGTCACCGAGCTGGGGAAGGGATTTCGGCTAGCCGGAATCGTCACCGGCGAGACGGAGTTCGCGCCACGCCCGCCGCTGCCTTACGATCCGCCCGCCAGCACTTCGAAGGTGGCTGTCAACACCGCGCTGGTCCATTACCGCGCGTCCAAATCGCTGGAGTTCGCAGCGGGCAAAGACCGGCTCCCGACCGGCGTGGAGATTCCGGATCTCGCTGCGTTCGTCAGGTCGCGCAACCGATCCGGCTTCTACGACTCCCCCGCGCAGCTGAAGGCGTTCTGGGGAGGGAAGCGCTTCCAGATCATGCCCTTCGTGTATGCGCCCGGCGGGAACGAACCGGGGGGCGAGCGCGAGTCGGGTGCCGGCACGCTTGCCGAGTTCGAGCTGTCCGGCAAGGGGACGACCGTCGTCGGAGTATCGCTGTTGCGCGGCGCGGCCGCCGAGGGTGACCGGCGAATGATCGGCGGGTACACGCGGCTCGGGTTCGGCCCGTGGGGCATCCTCCTGGAACACGACGTCACCGATCGCAGCCGCGACTCGCCGCTGGCGGCAGGCTCCTTCCAACAGCAGGCCAGCTACGCGCAGGTGTTCTGGGCGGTGCGCGAATGGCTGGTGGCGTCGGCGATTGGCGAGCGGCTGCGGGTCGACCAGCCGTTTGCGGAGCGGCTCGTCGCCGGAAAGCTGGAACTCGCCGCGCGACTGACCAACCAGGCGTCGGTCGGCGTCGGCGTGCGCGCGCAGCGGAACCAGCTCGCTCGCGGGTGGGGGCGATCGATCACGCTGCAGCTGGCCGTGAAGAGCGCGCAGTGACGCTGCTCCTCGACTCAGTGTCCTTTCTGTGACGAACCCTGATGCGTCCGTGCTCGATCCCTCGCCGTGACGGAGGACGGTTCTCCCGCGAACATCGTCATGTCCTGTCCTATCGAATCGGCGGAGGTCCGGCAGTGGTCTCGCAGGGCGCGTCGTTCGCCGAGCCCCACTACCTGATCGACACCGGCGCGGTGAAGGAGAAGTGGCCAACTGCCACGGCGTCGGGAAGGACAAGGACGTCGCGAAAGTCCACCGCGGTAGGGCCCTGAACCAGGGGCTGCGGCTGCCCGGTCGCAGCCTCTGGCGCTGATAGTAATATTCGGCCCATGGCTTCGCCGGGCCGTGCGGCTGGGGTCGTGTTGCTGGTGTGGCTCGCGGGCCCTGCGCCCGCTGCGCAACAGCCGGCGCAGCAGGCCTCCGCCGCGCTGCTGGCCCAAGGACGAAGGCTGCTCGAGGCCGGTGATGCGAAGGGAGCGCTCGAGCAGTTCGAGCGCGCGCTCGCCGTGGATCCTGCCTCCGGTCAGGCGCACTACGGCATCGGCCTCGTCCACGAGCGGGCGGGGAACCTCGCCGCTGCTGCCGAAGCCTACAGGAGCGCCGTGCGTGACGCACCCTCGTTGGCTCCGGCGCACGATCGTCTCGGCTTCGTGCTCGGCCAGCAAGGGAACCGGGCCGGCGCCATCGAGGCGTTCCGCCGCGCGGCAGCGCTGGATCCTTCATTTTTCGACGCCCACTATCACCTTGGCGCGACGCTCTGGTGGACGAAGCAGCCCGGCGAGGCGCGACCGGCGCTGGCAAACGCCCTTCGTCTTCGTCCCGATCATCCCGAGGCGCGCTATTACCTGGCGCTCTGCCTCAAGCAGACGGGCGACGTGGACGGCGCGATCACGCAGCTCGAGCAGGTCGTCAAAGGCTCGCCGCACTTCGCGGCCGCGCGCATGCAGCTCGGGATCGCGCTGCGCGAGGCGGGCGACCTCGATGGCGCTATCACGGAGCTGCGAGAGGCCGCGCGTCTCGAGCCCGCGTCGATCGAGACCCGTAACAATCTCGGTCTGGCGCTCAGCCAACGCGGCCACGCGGAGGAAGCGATCCAAGTGCTGCGATCGCTCGTCGCGGAACATCCCGGCTACGCCACGGCGCGGCTCAACCTGGGCAGCACGCTCATGCAGAAGGGGGATCTCGACGCCGCGGTCGCGGTGTATCGCGAGTTGGTGGAGCACGGAGGCGGCGGGGCGGAGGCCCACTACAACCTCGGCGTCGCATTGAAACAGAAGGACGATTTCGCGGCGGCGGAAACCGAACTGCGGAAAGCGACCGCCCTCGATCCGTCGCTCCCCGAGGCGCACTACACGCTCGGCGTCGTGCTGTGGCAGACGGGCCGGACGGAGGATGCGGGCGAGAGTTTCCGCCGCGCGCTCGCGGCACGCGCGGACTACGCCGACGCGCACTACATGCTCGGCACCGTCCTGCGGCAGCTCGGTCGAGAGGATGATGCGCTCGCGGAGTTCCGCGCCACCATCTCGCTTCAGCCCACGTCCGCGGAAGCCCATCTGAGCCTGGGCCAGATGCTGCAGCGCCGCGGCGATGAAGCGGCCGCCGCCGCGTTCGCCGAGGCGGAGCGGCTGAACAAGCGCAAGGCGGATGCGCAGGCGGCCACGTTTGCGGTCAGCGTGGGCATCGAGCGTCTCCGGGCTAACGATCTCGCCAGCGCCATCGAGCAGTTTCGCGCAGCCGTGCGGCTCGCGCCCGATTACCCGGAGGCGCATCACCATCTCGGCATCGCGCTCGAGAAGGCCGGCGCGCACTCCGAGGCCGAGCAGCACCTCGCCGAAGCGCGCAGGCTGAACCCGCGGCTGCGGGCGAGGCGATGAGGCGGTGGCCCGCGTGATGGCAATGCGCCCTGCCTGGATCCGGCCGGCCATCGTGCCTGTGGCCCTCACGATCTCGCTTGGCGCGGGCGGCGCGCAATCGTCCGAGTTCGGCTTCGCGTTCGCGAACGTCGCCCAACAGGCCGGGCTGACGGCGGTCACGGTGTACGGCGGCCGGCAGACGAACAAGTACTTGCTCGAAACCACCGGCTGCGGCGTCGCCCTGCTCGACTACGACGGCGACGGCTGGCTCGACGTCTTTCTCGTCAACGGCACCACGCTCGAAGGCTTCCCGAAAGGACAGGAACCGACCAACCATCTCTATCGCAATCGCCGGGACGGCACGTTCGAGGACGCCACCGCGCGCGCCGGCCTCGCGTCGAGCGGCTGGGGGCAGGGCGCGTGCGCCGGGGACTACGACAACGACGGAGACGACGACCTCTTCGTCAGCTACTGGGGACGCAACCGCCTGTATCGCAACAACGGGGACGGCACGTTCGCCGACGTGACGAAGAGCGCCGGCGTGCTCGACGCTCGCGACCGCTGGGGCGCCGGCTGCGCATTCCTCGACTACGACCGCGACGGCCGGCTCGACCTGTTCGTGGCCAACTACATCGATCTCGACCTGCGCACCGCGCCCGTGCCCGAGTCCGGCCTGTGCTTGTACAAGGGCGTGAAGGTGGCGTGCGGACCGCCGGGCCTGCACGGTGGAAAGAACGCGCTGTACCACAACGAAGGGAATGGTCGGTTCGTGGATGTCTCCGACCCGTCGGGGATCTCTCGCGCGACCGGCACGTACGGGCTGGGCGTGAGCACCCTCGACTTCGACAACGACGGCTGGGTGGACTTGTACGTCGCGAACGATTCGAACCCGAGCGCGCTCTATCGCAACAACCGGGACGGGACGTTCACCGACATCGGCGTGCGATCCGGTTGCGCGTACAGCCAGGACGGCAAGCCGCAGGCGGGCATGGGCGTCGCGGTGGCCGACTTCGACCGCAATGGCACGTTCGACATCTTCAAGACCAACTTCGCGGGAGACACCTCGACGTTGTACGCGAACACCGGCGACGGCTTCTGCGACGATCGGACGTTCGCCTCGGGCATCGGGATCAACACGCGGTGGCTCGGTTGGGGCGTCGGGTTCGTCGATCTCGATCACGACGGCTGGCGCGACCTGTTCCTGGTGAACGGCCACGTGTATCCGGAGGTCGAGCAGCTGCGCACCGAGGCAGGCTACAAGCAGCGCAAGGTCGTGTACCGCAACCTGCGGAACGGGCGCTTCGAGGACATCACCGAGCGGCTCGGTCCACCCGCGACGACGCCGAAGGCGGGGCGCGGGGCCGCGTTCGGCGACCTCGACAACGACGGCGACATCGACATCGTGATCAACAACGTCCACGATGCGCCGGACCTGTTTCGGCTGGACTCCCGCGGCGGCCGTCACTGGTCGCTGCTCAAGCTGGTGGGGACGCGGTCGAACCGCAGCGCGATCGGCGCGCGCGTGACGCTGAGGACCGCCGGCGCGACCCAGATCGAAGAAGTGCGCGGCGGCGGCAGCTACTACTCGCAGAACGACCTCCGCGTCCATTTCGGCCTCGGCGACGCCTCCTCGATCGATCGCGTGGAGGTGCGGTGGCCGAGCGGCTCGACGGAAACCTGGACAGGGCTCGCCGCCGACCGCATCGTCACGCTCAAGGAGGGGAGCGGCCAGGCGGCCGCGACCGACAAGCCTTGAACCCGGCAGAACTCGCTCGCCTCGGCATCCTCGTGGCGCTGTGCGCGGGTGGGACGCCTGTCGCGGGCCAGCAACCGCAGCCTGCCAAGCCCGCCGGTGCGCGCGCGGCGGCGGATCGCGCCGCGCACGCCGCAGACGCCCTGGCCAGGGCACGGCGCGCCATCAACGAGGGCAGGCCGCGCGAGGCGATCGCGATGCTCGACGCGCTTGGCGACGCCGCCCGGACGCCAGAGGTCGCGCACCTGATCGGCGTGGCGGCGTACCACGCCGACGATCACCAGCGCGCCATCGCCACGCTGACCGGCGTCATCGACAAGCTGCCGGCCGACTCGCTCGAACGCCGCGAGGCGGCGCAGGTGCTCGGGTTGTCCCTCTTCCTCGCCGGCCGGTTCGCGGACGCGCTGCCGCACCTCGAGGCGACCCGTCGCTGGGCCAGCAACAACATGGAACTCGGCTACGTGCTGGGGCAGGCCTACATCCAGACGGGCCAGGCGGACCGCGCGCGCGAGGCGCTGGCGTCCGTCTTCGGCGTTCCCCCCGCGACGGCCGCGGCGCACCTGTTCGCGGCGCAGACGATGATCCGCCTGCAGCACGAGCCGCTTGCCGAGGCGGAGCTGAAGCGCGCCATCGAGCTGCAGCCGGACCTGCCGCGCGCGCATTTCCTTCTCGGCCAGATCGCGCTGTTCCGCGGGCGCCTCGACGAAAGCGCGGCGCTCACACAGAAGGAGATCGCGATCAGCCCCGGAGACGCGATGGCGTTCTACCAGCTCGGCGACGTCTACGTCCGCCAGTCGAACTGGGACGCCGCGATCGCAGCGCTGCAGCGTTCGTTGTGGCTCAACCCGTTCTACAGCGGTCCCTACATCCTTCTGGGCAAGGCGTACATGCGCAAGGCGCAGCCCGCCACGGCCGAGGGAATGCTGCGGCGCGCGATTGAGTACGATCCGAACAACCGCACGGCGCATTACCTGCTCGGCCAGCTCCTCCAGCAGACGGGACGTCCCGAGGAAGCGAAGCGGGAGTTCGCGATTGCCGAGCGCCTGCAGGCCCCTGGAGCGAGATGAGGCGCGTCGACCCGATCGCGCCCGGTCTCCTGGCCCTCTCCCTGACGGCGCTGACCGCGCAGGGTCCGCCCACGGCAGCGCGCCCGTGGCAGGTCTCGCTGGTGGACGTCGCGGCGCGCGCGGGCCTGCACCGACCTTCGATCTACGGCGCGCCCGAGTCGAAGCGCTTCATCCTCGAGACGAACGGGTGCGGCACCGCCTTCATCGATTACGACCGTGACGGCTGGCTCGACGCTCTGGTCCTGAGCGGAACGAGGCTGAAGGACGGCGCGCGCGAGGACGCCGCGTTCCCCGCCGCGGAACGCCCGCTCAGCCGGCTGTATCGCAACCGGCACGATGGCACGTTCGAGGACGTGACGGCGAAGGCGGGGCTCGAGAAAGTCGGCTGGGCCTCGAGCGTGTGCGCGGGCGACTACGACAATGACGGCTGGCTCGATCTCTTCGTGACGTACTACGGCCGGAACCTGCTGCTGCGCAATCGCGAAGGCCGGTTCGAGGACGTCACCGCAAAGGCGGGGTTCCTGGCGCCCGGCACGCGCTGGGGAGCGGGCTGCACCTTCATCGACCACGATCGCGACGGCGACCTGGATCTGTTCGTCGCCAATTACCTGAAACTCGACCTCGCTACTACCGCCGAGCCCGGACAGGGCGCGAACTGCATGTGGAAAGGGGTCGCCGTCAACTGCGGGCCGAAGGGTCTGCCGTTCGACACGAACCTCTTCTATCGCAACAACGGCGACGGGACCTTCACCGACGTGAGCGATGCGTCAGGGATCTCGCGCGTGACCGGCCGCTACTCGATGACTGCGGTCGCCGCGGACCTGGACGCCGACGGCTGGACGGACATCTACGTCGCCGCCGATTCCACCGCCGCGATCTTGTACCGCAACAACCGCGACGGCACGTTCACGGATGTCGCCGTCGAAAGCGGCGCCGCCTACAGCGAGGATGGCAACCCGCAGGCAGGAATGGGGGTCGCCCTCGGAGACTACAACGCCGACGGAGTCTTCGACCTGTTCAAGACGCACTTTGCGGACGACGTGCCTGCCTTGTACCGCGGGCTTGGACGCATGCTGTTCGAGGATGTCGCCACGGCCGCAGGACTGGCCGTGCAGAACCGTCACGTGCAGTGGGGCGCCGGGATGCCGGACCTCGACAACGATGGGTTTCCAGACCTTGTGTACGTCACCGGCAGCGTGTACCCGGAAGTCGAGCGCCGTTTTCCGCAGTACCCTCACCGCGGCCCGCGGCTGGTGTTTCGCAACCTCGCGGGATCGCGGTTCGACGACGTCACCGGGTCGAGCGGTCCGGGGGCCGTCGCGCCGCACTCGAGCCGCGGCGCGTCGTTCGGTGACTTCGACAACGACGGCGACGCGGACGTGCTCGTCATGAACATGAACGAGCCGCCGTCGCTCCTGCGAAACGACTACGGCGGCGGGCACGCGTGGACCGCGGTGGCGCTCGAGGGCACGCGGTCCAATCGCGCCGCGCTCGGCGCGACGGTGCTGGTGGCCGCCGGTGGGCGCACGCAGGCGCGCGCGGTGCTGAGCCAGTCCAGCTATTACTCGCACGACGATCTCCGGCTGCACTTCGGCCTGGGCGCCGCCAGCGGCGTGGACACGATCGAAGTACGGTGGCCCAGTGGCCGCAGCGAGAAGCTCACCGGCCTTCCGGCCCGCCGTCTGATCCGAATTAAAGAAGGATTCGGGCTGCAGTAGGCCGCGGGCGCCTTCCGGCGCTATACTCGCGCTCTCCAGGAGCAAGCCAATGTGCGCCAGACTTCTTCGCTTCTTGGCGGTCGCCTTCCTTGGAACGCTCGTCGCGTGCGGCGGCGGCGGCAGCGCCCCGGGTCAGCAACAGCGACAGGTCCTCCGCATCGGCCTCCTGCTCGACGATATCCACGAGCGGTGGGAGAAAGACCGGGAGCTGTTCATCGCGCGCGCGAAGGAAATGGGGGCGGAGGTCGAGGTCCGCGCGGCCGAGGGCAATCACGAGCTGCAGGTCAAGCAGGCCAACGAACTGCTCGATGCCGGCGTCAAGGCGCTGGTCGTCGTCCCGCACGACATGGCGAGGGCGGTGGAGATTGTCCAGGCGGCGAAGCAGCGGAACGTGCCGGTGGTGAGCTACGACCGCCTGATCCGCAACGCCGACATCGATCTGTACGCGTCGTTCGACAACGCGAAGGTCGGCGAAATGCAGGCCACCTATGCGCTCGCGCAGGCGCCCAAGGGTTCGTATCTGCTGATCGGCGGCTCGCCGACCGACAACAACGCGCAGCTGATCCGCGAAGGACAGATGAAGGTGCTCGAGCCCGCGGTCAAGCGCGGCGAGGTGCGCATCATCGGCGACCCCTGGGCCGACGACTGGCAGGCGGAGGCGGCGCGGCAGCACACGGAGGAGGCGCTGAAGCGCACGCGCGGGCGCGTCACCGCCGTGCTCGCGTCGAACGACGGCACGGCCGGCGGGGTCATCGCCGCCCTGGAGGCCCGCGGCCTGGCTGGCAAGGTGCTCGTGACCGGCCAGGACGCCGAGCTCGACGCTCTCAAGCGCATCGTCGCCGGGACCCAGACCATGACCGTCTACAAGCCGATCCGATCGCTCGCGAACCTCGCGGCGCGCAACGCCGTGCGGCTGGCCGAAGGGGAGGAGGTCTACACGGCGACGACGGTGAACAACGGCATGAAGGACGTCCCCGCGATGCTGCTCGAGCCGATCGTCGTCAACAAGAGCAACATCGAGTACACGGTGATCAGCGACGGGTTCCAGAAGCGCGAGGACGTCTTCGGGGCGGCGGGCACGAAGCAGTGAACTGGGTCTTGGGCAACTGTTGAATTTGGTGATTTGGTGATCGAGCGGCTGCGAAAGCACCAAATCGCCAGATTGCCAAATCACCAAATCACCAAATCACCCAGTGCCTTGCCGCGCGCGGCGTTCTAGCGGGCGCTGAGGGGCACCAGCACCTCACGCCGCGCGTACTCGTCCGCGGGGCCGTCGAACGTCACCATCAGCCGCGGGTCCTGCCCCGGACGCCGCTCGACCTTCACGCCTTCCACCGCGCGGGAGTCCAGCGCTCGCGTGGTCCGCAGCCCGAGCGAGTAGGTCTGCCCGCCGCGTCCTTCGAGGGTCAGCCTGAGGCCGTCGCGCCCCGCGCGCGAGCGCAGGACGCGCAGGCCACGCGACGTGTCGCCCGGTCCTGGCGCGTCGTGGCGAACGTACACGTCGCTTCCGCCCGTGAACCGGTACTCGACGATCGTCCTGTCCGACGCGCCGGCCGTCACCTGGGCGAACCGCACGTCGCCAGCAGTGCTGAGCAACGGTCGAGCGCCGCGGCCGTTCACGGTTACCGCGCCAGTCTCGGCGTCGAGTGGAAACGCGAACCCGATCTCGACCTGTTGCGGACCTCCCGCCCACCCCGGCTCCCTGACCGATCTCTGCACCTCCACAACCACCCGGCCGGGGGTGCGCACGATCGTCGCGTCGAAGCTGGCCCCGCCTGCCGCGATGCGTCGTACGACCACACGGTCCCAGTCCGCGGGCAGCTGAGGACGCATGCGCAGCGTGGCGCCGCCGTCGCGCACCTCGATTCCCAGCAGGCCCCGCACGAGCGGCGTGACGACCATCGCTTCCGACCACACCTGGTGGTGCGACGAGCGCCCGAACGGCGCGTTGTAGTCCCCGGAGAGCAGTTCCGTGACGTAGCCCAGCGCGCCGGGCGCCGTGAGCAGCGCGTTCGCCATCAGCGCCTGGAAGCCCACGTGCGGGCGGCCATAGCGATACGCGGCCATCGAGGCCCAGCCGGTGAACAGCGGCCAGACCGATCCATAGTGGTAGGAGAGCGGGTCGTACAGACGGCTGCGACGCGAGAGGATGCGCGCGCCCCAGTCGGTCGCGAGGTCGCCGCTGCCGAGCCGATCGATCTGGCGGTCCGCGCGGTCCTCCTGGAGGAGGCCCCACCATAACGGCACGGCGGGCAGCACCGTGTCCTCGTCGATCAGCCGCTCGCCGCGGAGCTCGTTGAGCCGCTGCTGTCGCCGCTCGCGTGACGGCCCCGGCTCTGCCTCGCGCGGCTGCTCGGTCGGCAGCTTCGTCGCAAACGCGTAATGGCCGCGTTCCTGGAGCCAGTAGCGCGCCTCGGTCGCCTCTCGCGTCTTTGTCGCGCTCGCGCGCGCCTCGGCGGAGAGCGACGCGTCTTTCATCACCTGGGCCATCTCGGCGATCCCCTCGAGCGCCGCCATCCAGAGGCCCTGCTGATAGATCTCCTCGTGCGGCGGGTACAACGCGCCGCCTTCCACCCACCCGTGGCCGAACGTCGTGTTTTCCACCAGCCCGTTGCCGTCGGTGTCGGTCCGCGAGGTGAAGCGGTAGGCGTTCGCAATCGATTTCCACGACCGCTCGAGAAACGCGCGGTCGCCCGTCGCGCGCCAGTGCTCCGCGTGCGCCACCACGAACAGCGGCGTCGCGTCCGCGCTCGCCCAGGCATACGGAAACGCGTCGAACCACGGAATGTATGCGGCGCTCTGCGAGACTTCGTGCGGGATTTTGCCGTCCGCGCGCTGGTGCTTCGCGAGGAACTCGAGCGCCGTGCGAGTGGACGCGAAGTCGCCGTACGCGTCGAGCGCGAGCGTCGTCCAGAGTGCGTCGCGGCCGAAGAACCAGGCGAAGCCGGGGCGCTCGCTCTCCCCTGACGTCCGGAACCCGGCCACGAGACCGGTGCCGAGCGCCGGGTTCGTCGCCATGCCCTTGTCGGTCCCCACCTTGGCCCAGCGAAACGCTTCGGTCAGCCGCGCGTCCGGCACCTCCACGTCCGTGGTGCGATCGAGCAGGTCGCGATAGGCGGTCACGTTGCGCTCGTAGAGCGCCGGAACGCCGCCGAGCAGCCGCTCATACGCCTGCTCGGCGTCCTGGCGCCCTTTGACGCTGCCAGCGATCACGATCGGCACGAGCGTGTGCGCGGCGTCTTCGGCGGAGAGCTCGCGGACGAAGCGGAGCGGCACATCGCGCGGCTCTTCCTGATAGGGCATCAGCGTCAGGTCCCGCGCGCCGGGGGAGCCGACCACCGCGGCGAACCGCCCGCTTTCCTCGGTGAGCGTGTAGCGCTGCGCTGCCACGTCCCAGCCGACGTTCGGCGTCATCGATCCCGCCGGCCACATCAGCCGCAGCCGCGGGCGGAACGACGCGGTCACGCGGATGGGCAGCGTCGTGTCGATGTCGAGCAGCACGATCGCGCCCGGCTCGTCGAGCGGGGCGACGATCGTCTGCCGCACGGTGAAGGCCGCGTGCGAGTACGTGAAGACCGTCGCCTCGGGGCGTACCTGGATGGCGCTGATGATGTCGCGGCCGGCGATGTCGAGCGGGTAGCCCTCGAGCGCGAACGCCAGCGAGAAGTCATCCAGGATCTTGAGCGGATACACCCACACCTCGAACGGCCGATCCTCGTAGCCGAACACGGCGGCCCGTCGCCCGACGACGTCGAAGAACGCGCCGGGTGTGATCGGCCGGGCCAGTGACAGCCCGCTGGACGAAGGGACGAACTTGTCCAGCGCGGGGGCGACCGTGCTCGGGCCAGCGACCGCGACCAAACTGAACAGGACAGCGGACGCGAGTTTCGTGCCGCAGGGACCTCTCATCAGGACGGGAGTTATACCGCAACCAGCCCCGATGAGCTTGGGATGGGCCTTGATCTCCCCCGGGCGGCTCAATACGATCGCGCGACGAGTCGGAGCAAGCAGCACCTCTGAGCCGCGAGGAGGGTCAATGAGGCTGGTTCCGGGTACGTGGGTGTGTTTCTGTGTCGCACTGGCGTTGTTGATGCCAGCTCCCGCCGCCGGACAGGCGGTGTACGGCAACATCAGTGGAATCGTCAGGGACTCGACCGGCGCGGTGGTGCCGGGCGTCACCGTGACGATCACCAGCCTAGAACGAAAAACGGTCGATGCGGTCGTGACCAACGAGAGCGGTCGCTATCTCAAAGAGCGGCTGCTGCCCGGCAGCTACGAGGTCAAGGCGGAACTGAGCGGCTTCAAGACCGCGGTCGTGCCCAAGGTGGACGTGGGCGTCGATAGTACCGTCCCGATCGACTTCGTGATGGATCCCGGCGAGATCACCGAAGCGGTCGAAGTCACCGGAGGCAGCCCGCTGCTGCGTGTCGATCGCGCGGACGTCTCGACCCGTTTCTCGACGGAAGAAATCACCGAGCTCCCGGTCCTCGACCGCAACTTCACGAAGTTCATTCTCCTCACGCCCGGCACGCAGCAGCTGCAGTGGCAGCACGCGGCCAGCGAGAACCCTCAAGGGTCAACGCAGATCCAGTTGAACGGGCAGCACTTCAGCGGCACCGGCTACCAGCTGGATGGCACCGAGAACCGCGATCCGATCCTCGGGATCATCGTCATCAACCCGACGCTCGAGTCGATTTCCGAGACGAAGATCACCTCGCAGAACTACGACGCCGAGTTCGGGCAGGCGACCGCGGGCGTGGTGTCGATTCAGACGAAGAGCGGCACGAACCTGCTCCACGGCAGCGCGTTCGAGTTCTACCAGAGCGACAAGCTGCAGTCTCGCAACCCGTTCACGCAGTTCCAGCGTGATCCGCTGACGAACCGCTTCCTCCCCGAAACCACCAGGAACCAGTTTGGCGGTTCGCTCGGCGGCCCGATCCAGAGCGACCGCTGGTTCTTCTTCGGCGATTACCAGGGAACGCGCAGCAAGGTCGGCGGGTCGAAGCTCGTCACCGTGCCCACCGAAGCGGCGCGCCGCGGGGACCTGAGCGCCTACGGTGTCCGGATCTTCGACCCGCAATCGAGCGCGAGTCCCAATCAGCGGACGGAGTTCACCAACGGCGTCATCCCGCTGAACCGGCTCTCGACGCAGGCGCTCGCGCTGCTCGAGTTGCTCCCGCGGCCGAACGCGCCAGGGCTCGACAACGGCACGCGCAACAACTACGTCGCGTCGGGGTCGGAGACGTTTGAAGAGAACTCGTTCAACGTCCGCATCGACGGCCGGCTCACGAGCGGCCTCAACACGTTCGGCCGGTACAGCCTGGGCGACTTCTTCCGGGAAGGGCCGCAGGCGTTCGGCGCGGGGGGCGGAGACGAGCTGGTGAGCCTCGGCGGCGTGTCCGACGCGCGCAACCAGAGCCTCGCGTACGGCGTGGACTACGTCGTCTCGAACAACTGGATGGCGGACTTCCGCTTTGGCTGGTTCCGCTATCACGTCAACGTTCTCCCGTCCGACTTCGGGAGGACGCCTGCGCGCGACGCGGGGATCCCCGGTCTCAACCTCGACTCGACGTTCTCTTCCGGTCTGCCGGCGTTCTTCATGGAAGGGGACCGCCGCATCGATTTCGGGTCGGGCCTGGGCGACGAAGTGGGCCGGTGCAACTGCCCGCTCGATGAGAACGAGCAGCAGTTCCAGTTCGTGACGAACTGGACGCGGTATTTCGGCAACCACTCGATGAAGTTCGGCGTGGACATCCGGCGGGCGTACAACCTCCGAGTTCCAAGCGATCGGCATCGATCGGGCGAACTGACGTTCCGTCCCGCACGCACCGCCGGTCCCATCGGCGGCGGGCTCGTCGGCGGCGGGCTGGGGCTCGCCTCGTTCCTGCTCGGCGACGTCAGCCGCTTCACGCGCTATGTCAGCTCGAGCACCGACGCGCGCGAGCGCCAGTGGCGCCACTTCTACTACGCCCAGGACGTGTGGCGCGCCACCGACAAGTTGACGCTCAATTACGGTCTGCGCCTCGACGTCATCAACCCGCAGACGCTGAACGAGGCGGGCAACGGCGGGTTCCTCGATCTGGACACAGGTGAGATCAAGGTCGCAGGCGTCGGCGGCATCGGCCTGAACGGCGACATCGAGAACAGCGTCAACTGGGCGCCCCGGCTCGGTGTGACATACCAGCTCGACGAGCGGACCGTGATCCGCGGCGGTTTCGGCCGCAGCTACGACATCGGCGTGTTCGGCTCGCTCTTCGGTCACACGGTGACGCAGAACCTGCCCGTGCTCCTGGCGCAGGAGAACAACCCGCCGAACGACTTCGCTGCGGTTTTCAATCTTGCGACGGGGCCGCCAGACCCGGTGTTCCCCGAGGTCCCTGCCGACGGGACGTTCCCGCTGCCGAACGGTGTGTTCGCTCGCGCACTGCCCGAAAAGCAGCGTCCGCCCGCAGTAGACGCGTTCAATATCACGGTGCAGCGCCAGCTCACGCCGGACCTGGCGATCGAACTGGGGTACGTCGGCAACCGCGGTCGCCGCGTGTTCGCGGGCGACGGCCCGGACGTCAACCCGAACGCGGCGACGCTGGACGGATTCCTCCAAGGCGTGCCGCGGAACGAGCGTCGTCCGTTCTACTCGGGCGCCGTGACCACGCGCACGTTCGAGCAGATGTCGGGCGCGTTCGGCTGGACGCAGGACCTGGCCTTCTACTGCAACTGTGCGAAGAACGCGTACGACTCGCTGCAGGCGCGGTTCGTCAAGCGCTACTCCGACGGCTACTCGGCGCAGGTCAACTACACCTGGCAGCGTGCCATGCAGGAAACAGGCGACTATTTCTTCTTCGACCGCGACCTGAACTGGGGACCTGCGGACTGGGACCGGACCCATAACCTCGTCCTGGCGCTGGTGGCCGAGCTGCCGATCGGGCGCGAACGCCGCTTCCTGTCGAACATCTCGCGCCCGCTCGACTACGTCGTGGGCGGGTGGCAGTTCAACACCAACACGTTCATCTACAGCGGCATGCCCTTCAGCGTCAGCTACCGGGACGCGTCCAATGACCGCGACACGGGGCCGAACCGGCCCGATCTGGTTGGAGATCCGGAGGGCCCGAAGACAAAGGACCAGTGGTTCAACACCACACCGATCGGCACGACAGGCAGCGCGTTTGGCCGTCCCGCGCGCGGCACCTTCGGCAACATGAAGCGCAACGCGCTGCGTGGGCCGGGTTACTGGCGGACCGACGCTTCGCTGTTCAAGCACTTCGCGTTCGGCGGAACGCGTGATCTCGAGATTCGGATCGAGGCGGTGAACCTGTTCAACAACGCGAATCTCGGTCAGCCGGACTCGGAGGTCGGTGTACCTGGCACCTCAAACCCGAACGCCGGTCGCATCACCTCGACCGCCTTCGGCAACGCGGACCCGATGCGGAACTTCCAGTTCGCCGTGAGGTTTACGTTCTGACGCGTAGCAGGGTTTCCGCCTTCGCGCGAAGCGCTACGGCGGACCCGCCATAGCCTTGGCGGAGGCGGGCAGGCTTCAGTGTTCAGGCTTCAGGGAGATCTTCCTGAAGCCTGAAGCCTACCGTGCCGCTGCGACTCGCATGTCCGCCAGCATCCGCACGACCGCCGCGTTCGTCCAGCCGAAGCCGACCTGGTTCGCGGCGTAGCCGAACTTGATGCCGGCTTCCACGTCCGACTCGCGCCGGCGGACGTCGTACTTCTCGACGATGGTGCCGTGCTCCTCGAACTCCTTGGTCACAATCGAGATGAACTTCACCGAGATCCGGTCGGCGTCTTCGTCGAAGCCGTAGCGGCGGAGCCCCTGAGCGGCGATCAGCTGCAGCGGCGCCCAGCCGAACGGCGCGTCCCACTGGTTGCCGGTCACCTGCACGCTCGTGAGCAGCCCGCCGGGCGCCTCGAACAGCGACAGGTTCCCGCGCACGCGGGCCGCCTGCTCCCTCGTCGCGATCCCCGTCCACAGCGGGTAGAACGTCGTCGCGAACTCGTAGGCGCGCTGTTTCTTCGTTCTGAAGTTGTAGTCGAAATACAGGCCGCGCTCGGCGTTCCAGAGGAGCCGGTTCACCGCGTCTTTCCGCGTCGCCGCGCGCGTGCGCCAGCGCTCGGCGGCCGCCGCGTCCCCCAGCTCGGTCATGATCCGCGCCGCATCGACTTCCATCTGGTAGAGCAGCGAGTTCAGGCAGACGGGGACGTAGTGGATGATGTCCACGCTGAACGGCCCGAAGCGGTTCGACGGGTCGAAGCCGGACTCCCGCATCGACCGGTCACCCTTGTAGAAGAGATCGGTGAGCCGATCCGCCTTCGAGTCGTAGTAGAGGCTCTCGTCGTAGTCGCTGACGTCGTGCGTCCGGTAGTACTCGCGCACCCGATCGTAGTGCGTGCGCCCGTCAGCGTCGCGCTCGTCGGAGATCACCTCCGGCGCCGGCCCCTCGCCGAAGTCGTAGTAGCGCGACAGCCCTGTCTCTGGCTCCAGGTGCGGCTCCCTCGTCCAGAACGAGTAGTACCGGTCGATCGCGGGCACCGTCTGATGCAGCCATGCGCGGTCGCGCAGGCGGTCGTAGACGCCGAGGATCATCTGCGTGAGGAACGGCGGCTGCGAGCGCGACAGGAAGTACGTCCGGTTCGCATTGAGGATCGTGCCGTAGTGCTCGATCTCGTACAGAAAGTTCTCGACCATGTCGCGCGCGAGCTGGAGCTCGTCGTCCGCGAGGAGGCCCACCTGGATGAAGTAGCTGTCCCAGCCGTACATCTCGTTGAAGCGCCCGCCCGGGACGACGTAAGGTTTCGGGAGGTAGAGGAGCCCGTGCTGATCGGGCTGGACCTTCTCAGGCAGCACGCGCAGGTCGATCGTGCGCAGCTCCGCGGGAGTGAGCGCGGCGCGCAACTCAGTCCGGATCCTCTCGATGCTCTCGTCCCGGGCCACGTACACGGGCGATGGTTCCCCCGCGGGTCGGTGCATCTTCGGGTCGGGCGCGGCGAGATGGAGCGTCTTGTTCGAGCGCGTCAGCGTCGCCCAGTTGTTCTTGATGTACTTCGTCAGCGCCGCGAGCTGCCGCTCGGATGGCAGGTCCGCCCCCGACAGCGCGGCGACGGTGACGAGCAGCGCCGCCGCAACGGCGCCAAGCGACTGTTTCCGTAGGTGTGCGCTCCTGACCATTGTTCGCTCCGAAAGGTGCCGAGTCTAGCAGGGGTCAGGTCTAGGATCACCGTTTTAGATGACTCTTTGGACAGCCGCGACCATCGTGTCGCATGGATCACCCGAGTGAGACCTGACCCCATTGCCGCCTTCGTCCTCGGACTCGTCGTGGTGAGCGCTCAACCGCGCCCGCCGGCCGTGCCCGGCGAGGCGCCCGGCGGGCCGGGGCAGAAAGCTACGTGGACGAACGGCAACAAGCAGGGGGTCGGGACGTCCGCCACGCTCGACTCGAAGGTCTGGTTCACGCTGGGTTCGGGGATTCTGACCGAGGCGTATTACCCGGCGGTGGACAAGGCGCAGCTGCGCGCACTCGAGTTCGTCGTCACCGACGAGCGCGGCTTCTTCGAGCGCGAGAGCACTGGCACGAACCATCGGGTGGAGGTGGTTGCGCGCGACGCCCTCGCGTTCAGGCAGGTCAACACGAGCGCGTCCGGGCGGTACCGGCTCACGAAGACGATCTTCACCGATCCGGCACGAAATGCGATTGTCGTGCGCGCGAGGTTCGAGCCGCGCGATGCGGGCCTCAAGATCTACGCGTTCGTGGATCCCGCGCTCGAGAACAGCGGCCTGTCCGATGCGGCGAGGGTTGACGGCGACGCGTTGCTGGCGTCCGAAGGGAACACGGCGCTGGCCGTGCTGTCCTCGACCGGGTGGGCCGAGGCGACCGCGGGATACTTCGCCACGAGCGACGGCCTGGAATCCGTGCGCCGCCGCGGACGGCTCGAGACGTCGCACGCGCGCGCCGGTGACGGCAACGTGGCGCTCCTCGCCGAGATCAGGCGTCCGGCCGACGCGTCGCCGTTCGCGTTCGACGTCGTCATTGGTTTCGGGTCGAGCGCCGAGGCGGCCCGCGCGACGGCGCGCGACGCACTCGCGCAGCCGCTCGACAAGACCTACGACGAGTACGCGCGCGGCTGGCGCGCCTACGTGTCGAAGCTCCAGAAGGTCGACGAGCGGTTCATGGATCAGTACGCCATGGCGGCGATGATCCTGGCCGGCCACGAGGACAAGACGCGGCGCGGCGCGATGATCGCCAGCCTCACGATCCCGTGGGGGGACGCCGTGGACGCGTCGAAGGGAGACGTCGGCGGGTATCACCTGGTGTGGTCGCGCGATCTGTACCACGTGGCCACCGCGTTCATCGCGATGGGAGACCGCGCGGCCGCGGAGCGGGCGCTGGACTACCTGTTCACGGTGCAGCAGAAGCCGGATGGCTCCTTCCCGCAGAATTCCTGGCTGGACGGCCGGCCGTTCTGGACGTCTCTGCAGCTCGACGAGGTCGCGTACCCGCTGCTGCTCGCGCACGACCTCGGGCGCACCGACGCCGCGACCTGGAAGGCGCACGTCCGGCCCGCCGCGGAGTTCATCGTCTCGAAGGGTCCGGCGTCGCCGCAGGAGCGGTGGGAAGAGGAAGGAGGGTATTCGCCATCCACGATCGCCGCGGAAATCGCGGGACTGATCGCGGCGGCCGCGATCGCGGAGAAGAACGCGGACGCGGACGCGGCCTCACGCTATCGCACGACAGCGGATCGATGGGCCGCCGACATCGAGCGCATGACCGTGACGTCGAACGGCCCGTACGCGCCGCCGCGCTACTTCGTCCGCATCACGGCGAACGGCAGGCCTGACTCGGGCGATCGGCTGGAGTTGAACAACGGCGCCGGCGCGTGGGACGAGCGCGCGGTCGTGGACGCCGGGTTCCTGGAGCTCGTCCGGCTGGGCATTCGCCGGTTCGACGACCCCCTCATCCTTGATTCGCTCCGCGTGATCGATCGCGTGATCCGGGTCGAGACACCGAACGGGCCCGGCTGGTATCGCTACAACCACGACGGGTACGGCGAGGAGCCGGACGGCGACGGATGGACAGGCACGGGCGGCGTCGGGCGACTCTGGCCGCTGCTCACCGGGGAGCGCGGCGAGCACGAAGTCGCCGCCGGGCGGGATGCAACGCCGTTCCTCGAGGCGCTGCTGAAGTTCGCCAACGAAGGGCGCATGCTGCCGGAGCAGGTGTGGGACCGTCCAGAGCAGCCACGCCCGCACCTGCAGTTTGGCGAGGGGACTGGATCCGCCACGCCGCTGGCATGGACGAACGCGCAGTTCATCCGGCTCGCGCTCTCGATTCGCGAGCGCCGCGTGGTGGAGATGCCCACCGTTGTGCGCGAGCATTTCTCGACGCAGCGGTAACGTTGTTGTGGCCGTTTGTCGCGTCGGACCGCCGCCCCTGCCGGCCGAGCCGATTGCAGTCGAAAGCGAGTTCTTGATCCCTGCGGAAACGGGGGCTACACTGCCGCAGACCGGTCAGGCTGTTCGGCTGGCCCGGCTCGATAACCGCATCCGGGACTCACATGTGACTTCTTGCTGGACCTCGCGCGGCAACGCGTGTCTCTGGGTGATCGCTGCCGTCGCAGTGCCTCTGCTGGTGGCTGGCTGCGAGCCACAGGGGCGTGCGAGCCGCGATTCGCAGCCGGCCCCAGCCGAGGAGCCAGCCGCCCCTTACCAGGCTGAGGTCGAAGAAGGACTCGGCGCGGCCGTGGCGATCCTGATCGACACGTCGGGCTCGATGGGTGAGGACGCGCCGGGCGACTCTCGGCCAAAGTACCTCGTTGCGCGTGATGCGCTCGAAGACATGCTCGACGCCACCGACGCGTTTGTCGCCAAGCGGCCCGACTTCCCAATCAAGATCGGCATCTACAGCTTCTCGAGCAGTCCGTACACGCTTCGCCCGATCCAGCCGTACGACCGCGAGGCGATCCGCGACACGCTCAAGATGGTGCCGTATCCGGGCGGCGGCACCGCCATCGGCGAAGCGATGAGCGCGGCAAGGCCGGACCTCTATCGCGCCGGTGTATTTCGCAAGTACTTGCTCGTCGTCACCGACGGCGAAAACACGACCGGCCGCAGCCCGGACCGGGTGGCCCGTGACATCTGGCGCAAGAGCGAGGGGGCGGTGCAGGTCTACTTCGTCGCGTTCGACACCAGCCCCCAGAAGTTCGCGTTTCTGAAGGACGTCGGTGGAGACGTGTTCGGCGCCGGCACCGGGGACGAGCTCCGGGCCGCGCTGGATGGGGTCTACCAGGGGAAGATCCTGGCGGAGGCGATCGACGCGGGCGAGCGGGAACCCGTCAAGCGGTAACCACGTCGCGTGGTGCAGAGGAGATCCAGTGATCCTTGGAAAACTCTGGTCGGCATTCGTGGCGCAGATCAACAAGATCGCCAACATCTTCTGGGAAGCGGATCCCGTGGCGCAGATGCGGTACGAGTACGACCGCGCCGTCGAGCAGCTGAAGGACGGCCGGGTCGGCCTCGAGCAGTACCGCGGTCTCGTCGAACGCGTGTCGCGCCAGGTCGCGGCCAACCGCTCGCACATGCAGAAGCTCGAAGCCGAGACGAAGGCCTACCTCAAAGCAGGCGACCGCGTCACGGCGGCCAAGTTCGCGCTGGAGCTGCAGAAGGCCAAGGGGGAGCTGGCCGCCAATGACCAGCAGCTCCAGATGCACGAAACCGCCTACGGCAACAACCTGACGAAGATCAAGCACGCGAACGAAAAGCTGATCCAGCTGCGCGAGAAGATCCAGCGATACGACGCCGAGCTGAAGATGAGCGCGGCGGAGGCCGAGATCGCGAAGCTCGCCGAGAGCTTCGACATGAACCTGACGACCGATTTCGGGCAGATCGAGAGCGTCATTCAGCAGAAGATCGACCAGAACCGCGGTCGGGTCCGCGTCGCGGCGGACCTCTCCGAGAAAGGCATCGCGGAGATCCGGGCGGAAGAGCGGATGCAGGCCGAACTGGCCGAGCAGGCGCTCACGGGCTTCGAGATCGAGCTTGGACTGAAGTCGCCCGAGACCACCCCTGTCGCGCCGGCGGCGAAGGACCTCGGACCCGCGGAAAAGCAGACGAACTAGCCCGTTATGCGGCGCGCAACGAGAATTCTGTCCCCGTTGTCGCGAGCCGCATAACGGGCTCGGCGCGCCACGGGCGCGCCCGCCGGAGCGGAGCGGGGCGGCGCCTGCGGCTGCTGCGACGAGCGAAGTCGAGGAGTAGCCGCTCGTGGGGGTGGGGCCCCACGAGCTCTTGAGCGATGCCGCCCCCGCGAGCGACGGCGCGGGGGGTCGGGGGCGAAGCCCCCGAATCTAGAAAAAGGAGCCCGCACACACCATGGCCAACGGACAGCCGAAACCGGCGTTCTACATCGTGATGCTGCTCGTCATCCTGGGCCTCGTCGGCCTGGCGGTCTGGCGGTACGGCGGCGCCGGGCGCGGCGGGCAAGCGGGCCGGATCTCGGATGAAGAGCTGCAGCAGATGAAAGGGGGCGCGGAAGCGCCCGACTCCTCCGGGATCACGACCGTCAAGGAATACAACTACGTTCCGACGGCGCGCCTGCCGGAGGTCAAGGGCATCTCGAGCTACACGCCCATGGCCAACCGGACCGTGCGCCTCGCGATCAACGTGTGGGCGGGCTGGGGTCCGATCATCTACGCCAACAACGGCTTCAGGCCGGGCAAAACGTGGCGAGCGCCGGGCGGCAAGGACTTCCGCCTGGAGTTGGTGCTGATTGACGATCCCGTCGCGATGCGCGACGCGTTCGCCGCGGGCAACATCCACGTCGGCTGGGCCACGCTGGACATGCTGCCGCTCTTCCTCGAAGGCCTGCGCAAGGACTCGCGCGTGATGCCGCGCGTGTACCAGCAGGTCGACTGGTCGAACGGCGGCGACGGCATCGTGGTGCGCGACACCATCAAGACGATGGCCGATTTGCGCGGGAAGAGCATCGTGCTCGCGCAGAACTCCCCGTCGCATTACTTCGCGTTGAACGCCCTCATCAACGCCGGCGTGCAGCCGGCGGAGGTCCAGTTCAAGTTTACGCAGGACGCCTTTCAGGCTGCCGCGGCCTACAACGCCGACCGGAACCTGGCGGGCGCTGTGAGCTGGGCGCCCGACATCTACAACCTCGAAAAGGTCAAAGGGAATCGTCTCATCGTGACGACCGCGACGGCGAACAAGCTGATCGCGGACGTCTGGTTCGCCCGCGCCGACTTCGCCAAGGACAATCCCGACATCATGGAAGGACTGGTGCGCGGGATCTTCGACGCGATGGAGGAGCTCAAGGCGCAGGAGGCCAAGCAGAAGGTCGCGAAGCTGATGGCCGCGGGCTACTCGATCCCGGAGGGGGACGCGCTCGGCATGCTCGGCGACGCGCACTCGACGAACTACGCCGAGAACCGCGATTTCTTCCTCAACCAGAACAACCCCACCAACTTCGAGCGCACCTGGAACACCGCGTATTTCCTGTACAAAAAGATCAACGCGGTGTCGCAGCAGACGCCGTTCGATCAGGTGATGGACTTCTCGATCATCCAGAAGCTCGGCGCCGAGCCGAAGTACGCGAGTCAGAAGAACGAGTACAACATCCAGTTCGCGCCCGCGACCGCCGGCACGATTCAGGGGGAGAAGGATGAGATCCTGACGAAGACCATCGTCATCCACTTCTTCCCGAACTCGTGGGATCTGAACAAGAAGGTCACTCGCGTGTCCGACGGCAGGGAAGTCGAGGAGTTGTACGACCCGAACGTCGCGTTCGTCCTCGAGGAGGTCGGCAAACTCGCCGGCCAATACGGCGCCGCGCGGATCGTCATCGAGGGGCACACGGATGGCTCGATGAAGGGACAGGTGCCCAAGAGCCTCGTGCAGGAGCTGTCGCTGAACCGCGCGAACGCGGTCAAAGAGGGGATTCTCCGGAAATTCCCGTCGCTGCAGCCCAACCAGTTCGCGACCTCGGGTCTCGGCTGGGATCGTCCGGCGGACGCGGTTGACGCGGAGAACCACGCGAAGAACCGGCGCGTCGAGATCAAGGTGTACCCCGCCGAAGCGACGACGACGCCGTAGATGCGCGGAGACCCGACGCCATCGCTCCTGGCGCTCCGGATTCCGCCGCGCCGCGCGGTCCGCCGGCTGGCTGGTCTCGGCGGCCTGCTGGTCGTGCTCCTCCTGTGGTGGCTCGCCACGAGCGGCGCCGGATCGGAAGAGCGCCTCATCTCGCCGGTGATCCTGCCGAGCCCCGCCGAGGTGCTGCGCAGCGCGCCGAGTCTCTGGACCGAACGCGCGCTGCTCGCGAGCATCGCCGCGACCCTGAAACGTGTCCTGATCGGCTTCGGCCTCGCCGCGCTCGTCGGGGTGCCTCTCGGCGTCGTCGCCGGTTCCTGGCGCGTCGTGGAAGCGGCCGGCGCCCCGCTCGCGCTCTTCGGCCGAAATCTGCCCGTCGCCGCGCTCATCCCCCTGACCATCCTCTGGTTCGGTATCGACGAGACGCAGAAGGTGATGTTCATCTTCATTGCGTGCGTCCCGTTCGTGTACTCGGACGTGGCCGCCGCCATTGCGGGCGTGCCCGACCGTTACGTCGAGACCGCCCAGACGCTCGGCGCCTCCTCGCCGCAAATCGTCCGGAAGGTGCTGCTGGCGCTCGCACTCCCTGATATCTACAACAGCCTCCGTCATCTGTTCGGGCTGGCGTTCGGGTACATCATGCTGGCGGAGCTGATCAACGCCCAGCACGGCCTCGGCTACCTGCTGATGACCAGCCAGCGCCGCGGGATGTCCGAGCACATCATCCTGATCCTTCTCATCATCGGGCTGCTCGCCTACGGCATCGATCGGGTGCTGTTCTGGTTCCAGCGCGGGCTCTTCCCGTATCGCCGGATCGAGGAGTGATGGTGAGCGATACCGCGTCCACCCCATCGCAGGCGCCCGTCGTCGAGTTTCGCCAGGTGACCAAGCGGTTCGGCGAGCTCACCGTCATTCGCGACGTGACGTTCACGGTCGAGGATCGTCCCGGTCATGGCGAGTTCGTCGGCATTCTTGGTCCGTCTGGCTGCGGCAAATCGACGGTGCTGCGGCTGATTGCGGGATTGCGCCCCCACCACCCGGCGACGTCCGGGACGGTCTCGGTTGCGGGCAACCCCGTGACCAATCCCGGCGCGGACCGGAGCATGGTCTTCCAGGACTACACCTCCTTCGACAACCGCACGGTGGAGGACAACGTCGCGTTCGGTCTGGAGTGCCGTGGCGTGCCGACCAGCGAGCGCCGCGAGCAGGCACACGCCTGGATCGCGAAGGTGGGGCTCCACGTCAAGCGCGATGCTCGCAAGTACCCAAGCGAGCTGTCGGGCGGCATGCGGCAGCGAGTCGCCATAGCCCGGACGTTGATCCTGTCCCCCCGCATCATCCTCATGGATGAGCCGTTCGGCGCGCTCGACCCGGCGACTAGATTGAACATGCAGGCGCTGCTCATCGATCTCTGGCGAGAGGCGCAGGCGACCGTGTTCTTCGTCACCCATTCCATCGAAGAAGCCGTGTACCTCGGCGACCGTGTCTACATCTTCTCCTCCTCGCCGGGCAGGATTCTGCGGGAGGTGAAACTGCCCCATCCCGATCGGCCGCCAAAGGAGATGCAGCGGGAGCGGGCGTTCGTGGACACGGTGTTCGACATTCGCGATACGATTGAGAAGCTCGAATCGTCGACGCGTGCGGGGGACGACTGATCGCCGACCCCGTCAGACGTCGCCTTCAAATGCCAATTCCGACCCGCGACGACTCGGCCACCCCCCCCACGGGCGCGGGACTGACCAACTACCTGCGGGAAGCCTTCCTGTTCCGGTGGAACCTGTTGTTCTTGCTCGGCGGCGCGGCGGCAGCCGCGATGACGCCGGCTGCCGCGGTGCTGCTGCCGCTCGTCGCGGCGGGCGAGCTGACGTATCTCGCTACCCTGATTTCAGTGCCCAGATTTCGCGCTGCGATCGACGCGAAGGTCCATTCCGGGGGCGGACGGGCGGGCGGGCGCACCGTGGCGAAGGGGCCCGCTCCATCGCTCGTGAACATGCTGGCGGGTTTGCCCGCCGACGCGCGGGGACGCTTCGAGCGGCTGCACGCGCGCTGCGTCGAGATGCGCGCCATTGCCGCCGGCGTCGGCGGGGCAGCCCACAGCGAGAGCGCCACGGCCGACGAAATCCGGACGCCCGGTCTCGATCGTCTGCTGTGGCTCTTTCTTCGCCTGCTCCTGTCGAAAGCCGCCCTCGATCGGTTCCTGCAGTCCATGAGCGAACAGGAAGTCAAACGGCAGCTGGAGAAGCTGCGCGAGAACCTCTCGAATGCGAAGGGGGGCGACGAGCGCGTCGTGCGGTCGCTTCAGGACAGCGTGGCCATGGCGGAACTGCGTCTTGACAACTTCACACGCGCGAAGAAGAACGCCGACTTCGTCTCGATCGAACTCGATCGGATCGAAGGCAAGATTCAGGCGCTTGCCGAGCTGTCGGTCAACCGGCAGGACCCGGACTTCCTGGCCAGCCAGGTCGACTCGGCCGCCGAGAGCATGCGGCAGACCGAGAAGGCGGTGAGCGAGCTGCAGCACCTCACGGGCCTGGCGGACCAGCTCGAGGAGCCACCGCCGATTCTCGAAACCGACCTGCGCGAGGTTCTGCGACGTGACGCCTGACCCCCGGCGTCCCGCGGACGTGCCCCCCTGGTTTTCAGGCTGGGCGACCGAGCTCGCGGATCTGTATTTCTCGGGCACGACGGCCGCCTTCGTTCTCCACGGGAATACACACGACCTGTTTCGGATCGGCGACGGCGACGCGCTGCGGTACGGCGTGCTGGCGGAGTTCCTGGCGGAACAGCTGTTCGGGCGCTGGTCGCTGGTCCTCCACTACGATCTCGGGCGCGGGCTGCGCGCGCTGGCGGGGCGCCACGAACGGCGGCTGAAAGAGATGGTGGCGCTCGCGAACCGGAAGGTCGGCGACCTGAGCGCGCTTCCAAAGGACCCCGGGGCGATGTTCGCGCTCCTGGATCGCTTCGTCCAGCACAACATCCTCGCGCCAGAAGAAGACCGCCTGAGCCTCGCGCTGATTCTCGATCAGGCCTCCTATGTGTTTCCGTCAGCCGAACCGGGCCGGCTCAGCCAGCAGGCCTCCTCGCAGCTCGTCACGATGTTGAACTGGGCGATGAGTCCGCACGTGAAGCGGTTGAACATCGCGTTCGTCGTCATCGACGAGAAGCTCGCGGACCTCAGCGATCGGCTGACCCGAAACCCGCACGTCGCCGCGATCGAGGTGCCGCTGCCAGACGAAGCGGAACGCAAGACCTTCATCCACGTCACGACGGGCGAGCGGATCGGCGACTTTTCCGATTTCGACGCCGCCAGCCTCGCCAGGCTCACGGCCGGCATCTCGCTGACGGATCTGAACGTGCTCCTGCAGTCCGCGCGCGAACGCGACAAACGCCTGGACGAGGGGACGTTCAAGTCGCTGAAGAAGCGGCTGCTCGAACGGCAGGGGGCCGGTCTGCTCGAATTCGTCGAGCCGAAATGGACGCTGGACACGGTGGTCGGCCATGACGCCGCGAAGGCGCGTCTGCGCGAAGACGCGGCGCTGCTCAAACGTGGCGCGCTGGACGCGCTGCCGATGGGGTACCTGCTGTGCGGGCCCGTTGGCACGGGGAAGACGTTCCTCGCCCAGTGCGTGAGCGGAGAGATCGGCGTGCCGAGCCTCGTCCTGAAGAACTTCCGCTCGAAATACGTGGGCGAAACGGAAGGCAACCTCGAGCGCGTGCTGTCGGTGCTCCGCGCCATGGGCCCGGTGATCGTGATCGTGGACGAGGCCGATGCCGCGCTCGGCAGCCGCGAGCAGGAGGGAGATTCGGGAACCTCCAGCCGCGTGTTCGGGATGATCGCCGCGCAGATGGGAGATACCAGGTATCGCGGGCGGATCATCTGGATGCTGCTGACCGCGCGCCCCGACCTCTTGCCGATCGATCTGAAGCGCCAGGGCCGGGCCGAGGTTCACATTCCGCTGTTCTATCCGACCGACGAGAAGGAAATCCGCGACATGTTCGTCATCATGGCCAGGAAGCTCGGCTCGCGCCTGGCGCCTGAAGACGTCCCGGAGATTCCGCAGCGGGGCCACCTGTCCGGCGCGGACATCGAAGGGATCGTCGGCCGGGCGTGGCGGACCTCGCTGCTGGGAGGTCACGATCGCGTGACGCGCGAGGCGCTCGCCGGCGTCGTCGCGCAGTTCATGCCGTCAACGCAGGGGCTCGAGCGCGAGCTGCAGGAGACGGCGGCGGTTCTCGAGTGCACGGATCGCCAGTTCCTGCCGGCCGCCATGGCGCAGAAGCTGGAAGCGGCCGGCGGGCGCGCGCAGTTGCAGGCCAGGCTCACCGCCATCAAACAGCTGGTCAAAGAACTCTAACGGCGCTCGAACTTCACTCATGAGGGCGCCGGCGTGCCGGGGCCGTCGCTCACAGCGACCATCCCTGCCGATACTCGCGGTGAAGGTAATGGTTCGCGTCCGGAACGTTGGTGACGCGCATCGCCTCGCCGTCGTAATGGAGCTTCGACTTCGCGCGCAGCGAGGCGATCCCGAGGAGCATCACCTCGGTGAGCTGCGCCGCGTACTCGAACGGCGTCGAGGCCTTCTCGAGCCCTTTCGCCGCATTCACCCAGTTCATCTCGTGGCTGACCGGAATGCGCCGGAAGATCCGCGGCGGCTGCGGCGCTGACCTCTGGAGCGTCGCGGGCAGCAGCCTCGGGTTCAGGCCGTAGGTGTCGTGTAACAGCTTCCCGCGCGTGCCGACGAACAGCGCGCCGCCGGTGGGGTTCAGCGCTTCGTCTTCGAGCTCAGGCGGCTTCGGCGGCGTGAGCCCGCCGTCGTACCACGTCAACTTCACCGCGGGCCGCGCGCCGCGCGCGGGGAACTCGAAGTAGGTCGTGGTCGCCATCGGATAGGACGCGCCGTTAAAGGGGGTTGAAACCGTCTCGATCGACGTGGGGTATCCGAGGTCCAGCGCCCAGAACGCGTGATCGATCAGGTGCGCGCCCATGTCGCCGATCGCGCCGTTCCCCCACTCGACCCACCCGCGCCAGTTGAACGGATGGTAGACGGGGTGGTACTCGACAAACGGCGCCGGCCCGAGAAACAGGTCCCACTCCAGGGCCTGAGGCGGCGGGTGCACCCCCATCGCGTTCGCGAGGCGATGCATCACCGCCGGCATGTTCCACTCGGGATTTCCGTCGAGGTTCGGCACCGGCGCCACCGGAGTGGGCCGCGGAATGCCCTGCGGCCAGTACGCAAGCGGGCGGTTCGTCCAGACGTGCACCTCGCGCACGCGCCCGATCGTGCCGGCGCGCACGTGCTCCACGGCGAGCCGTCCGTCGTCCCAGGAGTGCCCCTGGTTGCCCATCTGCGTGACGACCTTGGACTGGCGCGCCTTCTCCGCCAGCACGCGCGCTTCGCGGACGGTTGCGGTGAGCGGCTTCTGGACGTAGACGTGCTTCCCGAGGTCCATTGCCGCCGACGCGATCACCGCGTGCGTGTGATCGGGGGTGGCAATGAGCACCGCGTCGATGTCTTTCTGCTTCTCGAGCATCTCGCGGTAATCGCGATACCTCGCCGCCTTGGGGACGTGGACGTCCTTGAACCGCCGCATCCGTTCGATGGTCGCCGCGATCTGATCGCGGTCCTTCGGCGTCGGCGCGTTGGCCAGGCGCGTGTGCTCGCGCGTGAACTCCTCCTCGAGCCGCGAGAACGTTCTCTCGGCGTAGCTCCAGTCCACGTCACACATCGCGACGATGTTCTCGCTGGCGATGTTGCGGAGGTTGATGCGTCCCATCCCGCCGACGCCGACGCCGGCGACGTTCAGCAGGTCGCTCGGCGGCGTCAGCCCGCGGCCCAGCACGTGACGCGGCACGATCGTCAGCGCGACGCCGGCGCCGGCCATCGTCGTCACGAACCGCCGGCGTGAGT
>DATHTE010000107.1:0-23422 GCA_035463475.1 Vicinamibacterales bacterium | reverse complement strand
CGACTGCAGCTTCTGCTCGATCGTCGAGATGCGCGGGCGCAACTTCGAGACGTGGGGGATCGACCGCGTGCTGGCCGACATCGCAGACGCGCGGCGCCGCGGCGCGCGGGTCGTTTTCATCGTCGATGACAACATCACCCTGAACGTGCGCCGGTTCGAGGCGCTGTGCCGCGGCATCGTCGATGCGGGCCTGAACGACATCGAGTACCTGGTGCAGGCGATGACCTCGTCGATCGCGATGCACGGCGAGACGCTCGCGCCGCTGATGCGCCGCGCCGGCTTCCGCTACGTGTTCCTCGGCATCGAGAACGTCGTGGCGGGCGACCTGGCGTTCCTGAAAGCGACCGCGAAGAACACCGAAAGAAGCAACGGCCGCGCGGTGGGAAACGCCAGCGCCCGCGCGTGCGAGTACATCCGGCGCAACGGCATGTCGGTCGTCGGCGGGCTGATTGTCGGGAACCCGGACGATACACGGGAGTCGATCGAGGCGAACCTGGCGTTCGCGCGTCGCTACGTTGACTGGCCATACATCCAGCACCCCACGCCGTATCCCGGCACGCCGATGACGAAGGACTTCCGGGCGGCGGGGTTGATCGCGAGCGAAGACGTCGCGGAGTACGACGGCACCACCGCCGTGGTCCGGACGAAACACCTCCAGCCGGACGAGATCGAGTTCATGCGCTGGCGCGCGGAGCGGTGGATGAAGTCGCGCTATTTTCCGACCGTGCTGCGGCACGATCCCGGTTTCGTGCTCCGGCACGGGCGCAGGATGTTCGCGCATACGTTCCGCGGATGCCGGTTGCGCACGCTCCTCGGCCTCGAGGACGAGCGGCTCGCCTTCGCGCGCTACAAGGCGATCCGGCGCCGCGAGCGCAACTACCTGGATGACGACGAGTCCGCCACCTCCCGGTGGCGGTCGATCCAGTACGGCCAGGGCACCAGCAGCCACGCCACCAGCGCGCCGTAGGCGAGCAGGCGTTCGTTGGGCGGCGGAGGCGCGAACACGTTCAGCAAGTACACGACGGTCAGGAACACGACCAGGCCCGCCAGCGACCATGTGCCGACACGGTCGCGCGCCCGTGTCGTCCGGGCGTACCAGGCCACCGCTGCCGCGAATATCAGCCCCTCAACAATCAGGGTCGCCGCGACCGAGTTCCAGAGCCCGAGGCCGACATAAGGACCCCCAGGCAGGACTGGGACGTCCGGCCCATGGCTCACCGCATCGAGCACCCAGTGACTGAGCACGGCCGCGCCAATCACGAGCGCCGGCCTGGGCAGCCGGTGTCGCCAGTACCACGCGCCGGCGAGAAACGCCGCCCAGAACAGCGCGCCGGGGATGCTGTGGGTAATGGGGTAGTCGGTGAACCGCAGCGGGGTGAACGCGGTGTTCCCCGGCTCGATTCGGACGTGTTCGAGCCCCAGGATCAGAAGGATCGGCCAGACCAGATCGACGAGCGAGGTGGCCAGCATCAGCGTGCCGAGCGACGCGCGCGGCGCGACTCGCTTGGCGGCGAAGGCGACTGCGAAGTGACCTATAAACATCTTGTCAGAGGAAGAAAGAAAACGGGGACAGTCACCGTTTTCCCAGATCTGGGCAAAACGGGGACTGTCCCCGGTTTCTGCGGCTGGCAGCAACATTGCTGCAGTCCAGAAGGCGCAACCTCATCAGTTGCGCGAGAATGGGGGGTGCGGCATAATGCCGGTCCATCATTCAGACGAGAGCCAGGGGACGCTCCCGTCCCAGCCACGACCAGCACACCGGACGGACAAGGAAGGACGCGCCAATGGGATCCGCAGCACTGGGGGAAGCGATCAGGAGTATTACCGAGTGGGGCATCAACGGAGGCCGAGTGCTTCCGCCCGAGACCAACGGGGCGCGGGCTGAGGACCAGGTGGCGCACGCGACGGAGTTGTTCGGCATTCTCACGTTCAATGATGACGTGCAGCGCTCTCGGCTGCCCAAGGAAGTGTATCGCGCGCTTCGCCGCACGGTGACGCTCGGCGAGCCGCTCGATCACACGATCGCAGACATCATCGCGTCGGCGATGAAGGACTGGGCGGTCGAGCACGGCGCGACCCACTACACGCACTGGTTCCAGCCCATGTCCGGCATCACCGCCGAAAAGCACGACTCGTTTCTCGTGCCGACGGCCGACGGCCGCGCGATCGCGGAATTCGGTGGGAAGGAACTGATCAAGGGAGAGCCGGACGCCTCGAGCTTCCCGTCGGGCGGCATGCGCTCCACCTTCGAGGCGCGGGGCTACACGGCGTGGGACCCGACGAGCCCGCCGTGGCTCCTCGTGAGCTCGAACGGGACGACGCTGGTCATTCCGAGCGCGTTTCTGAGCTGGACGGGGGAGGCGCTCGACAAGAAGACGCCGCTGCTCCGGTCGATGGAGGCGCTGTCGAAACAGGCCGTGCGGATCCTGAAGCTGTTCGGCTCACGCGCGCAGCGCGTCATCATCACGTGCGGCGCCGAGCAGGAGTACTTCCTGATCGATCGCAACTTCTATTTCAACCGTCCGGACCTGATCAACGCTGGCCGGACGCTCTTCGGCGCGCGGCCGCCGAAGGGGCAGGAGATGGAGGACCAGTATTTCGGGTCGATTCCCGATCGCGTGCTGGCCTGCATGATGGACGCGGAGAAGGAGCTGTACAAGATCGGCGTGCCGGTGAAGACCCGGCACAACGAGGTGGCCCCGAGCCAGTACGAGATCGCTCCGATCTTCGAGAACGCCAACGTCTCCACCGATCACCAGATGATGACGATGGAGACGCTCAAGCGGGTCGCGCCGAAGTACGGGCTCGCCTGCCTCGTGCACGAGAAGCCGTTCGCCGGCATCAACGGATCGGGTAAGCACCTGAACTGGAGCATCAGCGACGACCTGGGCAACAACCTGCTGAACCCCGGGGAGACGCCGCACGAGAACATCCAGTTCATGGTGTTCTGCGCCGCCATCGTCCGGTCGGTAAACCGGTTCCAGGGGCTGATCCGCGCCAGCGTGGCGAGCGCCGGGAACGATCATCGGCTCGGCGCGAACGAGGCGCCGCCCGCGATCATCTCGGTCTTCCTGGGCGACATGCTGACCGACATCTTCCACCAGATCGAGAACGGCGGGGCGAAGGCGACCAAGAGCGGCGGCATCCTTGAGACGGGCGTGACGGTGCTGCCGAAGCTGCCGCGCGACGCCGGCGATCGCAACCGCACCAGCCCGTTCGCGTTCACCGGGAACAAGTTCGAGTTCCGCGCGGTCGCGTCGAGCCAGAACATCGCGTTCCCGTCGATTTGCCTGAACGTGGCGGCCACCGAGTCGCTCGATTACGTGGCGACGCACCTCGAGGAGGCGGTGAGCGCGGGGCGCAAGCTGGAAGACGCCGTCAAGGATCTGCTGGTCACGCTCGTCAAGGAGAACAAGCGGGTCATCTTCAACGGCAACGGCTACTCGCCCGAGTGGCACGCCGAGGCGGAGCGGCGCGGGCTGCTGAACCTGAAGACGTCGGTCGACGCCTTCGGCGAGATGGTCAAGCCGGAGGCCGTGCAGGCGTTCGAGAAGTACCGCGTCCTGAGCGAGCGCGAACTGCACGCGCGCTACGACGTGAACGTGGAGGCGTACTGCAAGACCGTCAACGTCGAAGCGCAGCTCATGGTGCTCATGGCGAACCGGTACATCCTGCCGGCCGCGCTCGACTACATGACTCAGATCGCCAACGCGGTGAACGCCACCAAGTCGGCCGGCGTGGACCCCGGCGAGACAGGGAAGATGCTGGCGCGGATCGCGGCGCTGGTGAGCGAGTTTCGCCGGCGGACCGACGCGCTCGCGACCGCGTGCGAGCACGAGAGCAACGGCGCCGCCGACGCGCACGCGCGCTACATGCGCGACCGGGTGATCCCCGCCATGAACGCGCTGCGGGAGACCGGCGACACGCTGGAAACGGTCACTCCGCACACGCTCTGGCCGCTTCCGACGTACCGCGAGATGCTGTTCATCAAGTAGGAGAACGACCGGAACGACGGCACCACGAAGGCCACCGGGGTCCGACCCTGGTGGCCTTTTTGTTCGCAAGGGAACGGAACGCCTCCACTTTTCGTCCGATCCTTTCATGGAACGCGCGCTCCAGGACGTCCGCTACGCCATCCGGCGCTTGATCAAGTCTCCCGGCTTCACGCTCCTCACCGTCGCGATGATTGCGGTCGGCGTCGGCGTGAACACGGCGCTGTTCAGCGCGGTCAACGCCGTCCTGTTCCGGCCGTTGCAGGTGGAGCGCCCCTCGGAGCTGGTGGAGATCTACACGGCCGACGCCGGGGGCACGCCGGCCACCTCGTCGTACCCGGACCTCGAAGACATCCGCGCGGAGCGCGCGACGTTTGCCGCCGTCCTCGCATACTCGCCAACCGTCGTGAGCATGACCGCGGACGCGCGGACGCGGATGCTCTACGGCGAGGCGGTCAGCGGCGACTATTTCCAGGCGCTCGGCATTCGCCTGGTGCGCGGCCGCGCGTTCACGGCTGAAGAAGCCGCGCGTGGCGGCCCGATGGCCGCCGTCGTGAGCCACGCGTTCTGGCAGAAGCAGCTTGGCGGCGCCGAGGACGTCATCGGGCGGACACTCAGCTTCAACGGCAGGCGCGTCACCGTGGTCGGTGTCGCGCCCGGCAGCTTCCGCGGGCTTCTCTTCGGCCTCGCGGCGGAATTCTGGTTGCCGCTCTCGACCGAGGAGCAACTGATGCCGCGCGCGGCGCCCGCGGCAGCGTCCGACGCCGCGAGCACGCGCCCCTCGTCCGGTTCGTCCGATGTGCGGATTGGCGGCGGCGGGACACGGCTCGAGGGCAGGGGCAACCGGTCGCTCTTCATCAAGGCGAGACTCGCGCGTGGCGTCACGCCCGAGCAGGCCAACGCGCGCATGGCGGTCGTCGCGGCCCGCCTGGGCGCGGCCTTTCCCGTCACGAACAAGGACCGGGCCATCACCGTGCGCCCCACGAGTGACGTGCGCCTGCACCCGGAGATCGACAAGGTCGTGAAGCCGTTCGCCGCGCTGGTGCTCGCCTTCCCGATGCTGGTGCTGCTGGTGGTGTGCGCGAACGTCGCGGGCCTGCTCCTCTCGCGTGCAAGTGCCAGGCGGCGCGAGGTCGCCATCCGCCTGGCCATCGGCGCGAGCCGCGCCCGGCTGGTGCGACAGCTGCTGACGGAGAGCATCGTGCTCGCGTTCGCGGGCGGCGCGGCCGGCTTCGCGTTCGCGTGGCTCGCATTACGGGCCCTCGTGAACATCGCGCCGCCGATGCCCGTGCCCATTCCGATCGATCTGCCGCTCGACGCGCGCGTGCTGACGTTCAACGCGGCCGCCGCCATGATCGCTGCGCTCGCCTTCGGCCTCGCGCCCGCGTTCCAGGCCTCGCGCCCGGACCTGGTGCCGGCGCTGAAGGGGGAAGCGACGCCGCTGCTGCGCGCGTCGCGGCGCTTTGGGCTCCGGAGCGTGCTTGTCGTGTCCCAGGTGGCCGTGTCGCTCGTCTTGCTGGTGGCCGCCGGGCTCTTCGCCAGGAGCCTCCAGCAGGCGAAGGACGTGCCGCTCGGGTTCGAGCGCGAGCGGCTCGTGATCGTCATGCCGGGCCTGGTGTTCACGCCGGCGTCGCCGGCTGAAGTCGTGACGAGGCAGGACGCGCTGCGAGATCGTCTCGCCGTGCTGCCCGGCGTCACCGCCGTCGCCCTTACCGATCGCGTACCGCTCGAGGCGAGCTTCTCCACGCGTCCGTTCGTCCCTGACGGCGAGACCTACGACGAGCGGCGCACGCCCGAAGTGGACGTGACCGACGTGGACGCCCAGTACTTCCGGACGTTCGGCATCCCGATTCTGCGCGGTCGCGGGTTCACCACTCACGACGATCGCGATTCCGCGCGGGTGGCGATCGTCAGCGAGGCGCTGGCGAAGCGATTCTGGCCGGGGCAGGACGCGGTGGGCCGCCGCTTCCGGTTCGGGGATTCGACGCGCACGGCCATCGAAGTCGTCGGCGTCGCGCGGGACACCAGGGTCCGCACGCTCGGCGAGGAACCGAGGCCCTACGTGTACCTGTCGTACCTGCAGCACCCCGATTCCAAGCAGATCGTGCTGCGCACGGCGGGCGATCCGGCGACGCTCATCCCGGCGATCCGCCGCGAGATCCAGGCCTTCGACGCGGACATGCCGATCCTGGCGCTGCAAACCATGCCCGAGCACCTGGGGCTGATGCTCTACCTGCCGCGCGCCGGCGCGTGGATGCTCGGGATCTTCGGCGCGCTGGGGCTGCTGCTCGCCGCGATGGGGCTGTACGGCGTGATCGCGTCCGCGGTGTCGCAGCGGACGCGCGAGATCGGCATCAGGATGGCGCTCGGCGCCACGCCCGGCGATGTCCTTCGCGTGGTCATGCGCGATGGCATGCTGCTCGTGTGCGTGGGTGTCGCGGCGGGGCTGCTGCTCGCGGCGTTCGCCGCGCAGCCGATCTCGAGCTATCTCTATGGCATTAAGGGGCTGGACCCGCTCGCGTTCGGCGTCCAGTCGCTGGTGCTTGTCGCCGCGGCGTTCACCGCGATGCTGGCGCCGGCCTGGCGCGCCATCCGCGTGCACCCGACGGTCGCGTTGCGCCAGGAATGACAGGGAATCGGTGATTGATAATCGGGTGATCGGGTAATGGCGCGATCGGCAATCGGGTCATCGGGTCATCGGGCCATCGGGTCGTTGATCGGGGAATCTAGAATCGGCAAACGACCGCACGGCGCGACGCCGGCTGGTTGGGGCCGATTGCGGATTACCCGATCGCCCGATGAAACGATCCCCGATTCTCCAATCCAACTACCCGATTACCAGATTCCCGATTGCCAATCGTGCGATGACCCGATTTCCCGATTATCAATTGCCGATCGCCAGGGTCCCTTCGCCGACGAGCACCGCGCGTCCGCCGACCCTCACCCGGGTGATCTCGCCTCCCCTTGCGTCGATCGACACGTGGATGCGGCTGGGGCGCTGCATCTTCATGCCCTGCAGGCTGACGAAATGCGCGGCACGCTCGGGATCCACCAGGCCGTGCTTGACCAGGTAGCACCCGAGCGGTCCGCTTGCCGCGCCGGTCGCGGGGTCTTCGGCGATGCCCAGGCCGGGGGCGAACATCCGGCTGTATGCGGTGGCTTCGTCGGCGCCGCCGGCGAGCGTGAACAAGAAGACCGCGCGCAGCGGCAGCTTCTGCTTCTCGAAGAACCGGCCTATCCCGAGCCTGTCTGACTCCGCCTGGTCCACGGCCTTCCGCGACTTCAAGGCGAGGAAAAAGAACGGCAGACCGCACGAGACTTCCTCGAGCGGCACGTCCATGACCTCGGCGGCGTCAACGTGCACCGCCTCCGCGAGCGCGCGCGCGTCGGTCGCGACGGCGCCGTACTTCGGGCGCTGCTGCGTCATCCACGCGAAAGAGAGCTGGTCGCCGTCCCACTCCAGCTCGACGGGCGTCGGGCCGACGGGAAGCTCGAAGGTGAACAGCGGCCGCCCGGGCTCGATGACCTTCTCATGCGCGAGCGCGAACGTGCTGCCGATGGTCGGGTGGCCCGCCATCGGCAATTCTTCGCCCGGGGTGAAAATCCGCATGCGGACGTCGCCCTTGTGCTCCGGCGGCAGGATGAACGTGCTCTCCGAGAAGTTCATCTCGCGCGCGATCTGAAGCATCACCGCCGGCTCGAGCCCCTGCGCCTGCGGAAATACCGCGAGCTGGTTCCCTTCGAACGGGCGGTCCGTGAAAACGTCCAAATGCAGGTAACGGTACTGACGCATACCAGGATTCAGGGTTCAGGGTTCAGGATTCAGCGGTGCCCAGCTGCGTGAGTTCGGGCGCAGCCGGAATCACCCTCGTGAACTGGCCGCGCTGGAGCAGCTCTCGCCCCTTGCCGCCGCGGCCGGTCACCTCGTATTTCGCCGTGCTGATGGTCTGGGTGCCGCCGCGGCTCGTCTCCACCGTCAGCAGATCGCGGTCGCCCGTCGACGCGACGAAGCCCAGGACGCGGTCGTCGGCCTGGCTGTCCTCTTCGCTGCCGCGTTTGCGTTTCTGCAGCTTGATGAGCGTCACCCCCTTGCCCGGCCCGGAGAGGAAGTTGATCTCGTCGGCCGGGCAGAGCATGGCGCGGGCCTGCCGAGTGGCGGCGATGATCGTTTCGCTCCCGTCGGTCTTCGCGACGCCGACGACCTCGTGCCCCTGGGCCGGCCGCGCGAAGCGGCGCCCCGCCCGCGTGCTCGGTTCGACGAACGGCTCGAGGCTGAAGCGGAGCGCGAAGCCGTCGCTCGTGACGGCGAGCCCGTGCATCGGCGGCGGCTGCCCCTCCTTGGTCGCGTGGATCTTCGGAGACACCCGCGAATCGAGGCTGTAGGCCGCGACCACGCGCTCGCCGTCCCTGAACTTGAACAGCCGCTGGATCGGATCGCCGTAGCCGGTTGAGGCGGGCACGTCGGCGAGCCGGCACGTGTACGCCACGCCGAAGTTCGTGAAGAACACCGCCGTGGCGCGCGTGCTCCCGGGCAACACGGCGAGCACCTCGTCTCCCTCGCGCAGGCGGGTGGAGGACAAATCGCGCACTTCCTTCTGCCGCTTCACCCAGCCGTCGCGCGACACGATGACGACCGCGTCCTCCTCGACGATGAAGTCGTCCGGGGTGTACTCGACTTCTTCGACGCTCTCGATCTTCGACCGCCGCGGGTCGCCGTAGCGCTTCTGGATCTCCTCGATCTCCTCTCGCACGAGGCGCCACCGCGAGTCCTCGCTCCGGAGCAACGAATTGATCTGCCGCGCGCGCCGGCGCTTCTCTTCGAGCTCTTTCTGGACGACGAGAATCTCCAGGCGCGCGAGGCGGTAGATTTTCAGCTCGAGGATCGCGTCGGTCTGTTCGGCGTCCAGGCCGAACCGCTTCATGATCCTCTCGGCGGCGTCCGCCTTGCCGTCCGACTTCCGGACGATCTTGAGGATCTCGTCGAGCGCGTCGAAGACCTTTTCGAAGCCTTCGAGGACGTGGATGCGCCGCTTGAGCGCCTCCAGCTCGTGCTCCAGCCTCCTGGTGACCACCTCGAGGCGGAAATGGAGGAAGTGCCAGAGGATCTCGTGGAGGCCGAGGCGCTCGGGACGCCCGACCTCCGGGTTCGTTTCCGTCGGCACGAGGCACGTGAGGTTGACGGCGAAGTTCGCCTGCAGCGGCGTGTGCTTGAACAGGTACGCCATGGCGAGCCTCACGTCGGCGTCCCCTTTCAGCTCGAGGGCGATGCGGACGTCCTCGGTCGAGAGGTCCTTCACGTCCACGAGGGGCGGGAGCTTGCGGCTGAGCGCGACCTCGGCGATCCGCTCGACGAGCGCGGCCTTGTTCACCGTGTAGGGGATGCTCGTGATGTAGATGGTGCGTCCGCTGCGGGCGACCGGTCCCGATTCCCAGGTGCCGCGGACGCGGATGGCGCCGCTGCCGCTCTTGTAGATCTCCTTCAGCTCCTCGGGCGTGTTCAGGATCTGGCCGCCGGTCGGAAAGTCGGGCCCCTTGATGTAGCGACAGAGCTGCACGCTCGACAGCTCCGGGTTGCCGAGCAGCTTGACGAGCGCCGTGCAGACCTCGCCGAGGTTGTGCGGCGGAATGCTGGTCGCCATCCCGACGGCGATCCCGGTCGCGCCGTTCACGAGCAGGTTCGGAATCCGCGCGGGCAGCACCACCGGCTCGGTCTTCGTGCCGTCGTAGTTCGGGCGGAAATGGACGGTGTGCTGGTCGATCTCGGCGAGCATTTCATCGGACAACCGCGCCAGCCGGCACTCGGTGTACCGCATCGCCGCGGCGCTGTCGCCATCGAGCGATCCGAAGTTGCCCGAGCCGTCCACGAGCGGGTAGCGGAGCGAGAAGGCCTGCGCCATGCGCACGAGCGTGTCGTAGATGGCCATGTCGCCGTGCGGGTGGTAGTTGCCCATCACGTCGCCGACGACCTTCGCGCACTTGCGGAACTTGGCGTCGGCGGTGAGGTTCTGCTGCCACATCGTGAAGAGGATGCGGCGCTGCACCGGCTTGAGCCCGTCGCGCACGTCCGGCAGCGCGCGCGACGTGATGACCGACAACGCGTAATTGAGGTAGCGCGTCTGCGCGGCCTCGTGCAGCGCGACCGCTTCGGGCCCGTCACCACCCGCGCCGGCGGGACGCGCCTGCACGGCGGTGTCGCCTTCGTCCATGCGATCGAAGAGGGAAGGTTCCTTCCTGCGTTTGGCCAACGATGCCCCCGAAACACCGCAGTATACCCCGCGCTCCAGCGCGGCCGCGCGCGGTGCCGGCTCCTGATATCATCTCGCGCGTTTCGGAGAGAGGTGCCGCGCGCAGATGACGATTCGCGGAGTTCCCGGCGTCGAGCGCCCAGTCGTGCAGTGGCTGCTCCTCGCGCTCTCGGTCCTCATCATCGTCCTGGCCGCGCTGGTGGTGCGGAGACAGCGCGCGTCGGAAGCAGTGGTCGGCGGGCTGCGACAGGAACTCGACCAGGCCGTGCGCCATCAAGCGGAGCTCGAGCTGCAGGTCCAGCGCGAGCGCGCAGCGCGTGAGTCGTTCCAGATCAGCCTGGAGCAGGAGCGCGGCGCAGGCGGCCTGCCGGGGATCGCCCTCGAGCCCGGGCTCTCGCCGTCGGGGCTGCCGACGCAGCAGTTGCGGGTGCCTCCGGACGCGCGCCGCGTGCCGCTCGTGCTGCCGCTGCCGCCGCAGCGGTATGAGCACTACCGCGCCGCTCTTCGCCCGTTCACCGGCGGCGACGACCTCTGGGTGCACGGCCGGTTGCACCCCGAGGGGGACGCGCGCCGGCTGATCGTGCCGGTGCCGGGCGAGGTGCTCGCGCCCGGCTCGTACGAGCTCGCGCTGAGCGGCATCGGGACGGACGGCCGCCGGCGCGACCTCTCAACGTTCACGTTCGAGGTGGTGGCGAATGGACGCAGGCGCTGAGTACATCCGGGATCTGGCGGAGCAGTTCGGGAAGCTGAAGGCCCTCGCTGACAAGGCGATCGCGCGTGTCAGCGACGATGAGCTGTTCCGCGAGATCGACCGCACGTCGAACAGCATCGCGATCATCATGCAGCACGTCGGCGGCAACCTGCGCTCGCGATGGCTGAATTTCCTCACCGCGGACGGCGAGAAGCCGGATCGAAACCGCGACGCGGAATTCGAAGCGGCGCCGGGCGCTACCCGCGCGCAGGCCACCGAGAAATGGGAAACCGGCTGGCGCATCCTGCAGTCCGAGGTGCGCGCGCTGACACCCGCCGACCTGATCCGCGACGTGTTCATCAGAGGCGAACGTCACTCGGTGATCCAGGCGGCGAACCGTTCCCTGCAGCACACCGCCTACCACGTGGGGCAGATCGTCTTCCTGGCGCGTCACTTCCACGCCGATGACTGGGAGTCGCTCAGTCTGCCGAGAAGACGATAGAAGGCAGAAGGCAGAAGGCAGAAGGCAGAAGGCAGAAGGCAAAAGGCAGAAGGCAGAAGGCAGAAGGCAAAAGGCAGAAGGCAAAAGGCAGAAGGCAGAAGGCAAAAGGCAAAAGGCAGAAGGCAAAAGGCAGAAGACGGAGATCCCGCGCGGGGCCACCTTCTGACTTCTACCTTCTGCCTTCTACCTTCTGACTTCTACCTTCTACCTTCTACCTTCTACCTTCTACCTTCTACCTTCTACCTTCTACCTTCTACCTCCTACCTCCTACCTCCTACCTCCTACCTCCTGTAGGATTAGTAGGCTATGGCGGGCTGGGAAGAGTTCCAGGGGGTCAACGAAGGATATGTAGCCGAGCTGTACGAGCGGTACCAGCGCGATCCTTCGTCCGTGGATCCGGAAACGCGCGCGATGTTCGAGCGATCCGGGCCGCCTCCCGCGGGCAACGCGGCCGGGCCCCTCGTCGCGCGCGGGCCGTCGGCCGCGGAAGGGCCCGACCAGTTTTTCACTATCGTCGGCGCCGTGAACCTCGCGCAGTCCATCCGCCGCTACGGTCATCTCGCGGCGCAGCTCGATCCCCTCGGCGAGAAGCCGGACGGCGATCCCTCGCTCGACCCCGCCACCCACAACGTGAACGACGAGGACCTGGGCCGGTTGCCCGCGAGCCTGATCAAGGGTGCGGCGGCCGAGGGTTGCCGCACCGCGCTCGACGTGGTCAGCAAGCTGCGCCGGATCTACTGTTCGACCACCGGCTACGATCTGTCGCACATCTTCGTGCCGGAAGAGCGCTCCTGGCTGCGCGACGCGATCGAAGAGGGGCGTTTCCGATCGCCGAAGGATCCGATCGATCCGGTCGCGCTGCTCGAACGGCTCACCGCGGTAGAGGCGTTCGAACGGTTCCTGCACCGGTCCTTCCCTGGAAAGACGCGCTTCTCAATCGAGGGGCTCGACATGCTCGTTCCCGTCCTCGACGAGGTGATCGCCGAGGCGGCTGAGGCCGGCATCTGCCACATCATCATCGGCATGGCGCACCGCGGGCGCTTGAACGTGATGGCGCACGTGCTGAACAAGCCTGACGTGCAGATCCTGGCGGAATTCAAGGACCCGCTCCACTCCAGGAGCTTCCAGGAAGACATGGCGTGGACCGGGGACGTGAAGTACCACATGGGCGCGCACCGCGCGCTCAAGGACGGCGAGGAAGTCAGCCTCCACATTTCGATGCCGGCCAACCCGAGCCACCTTGAAGCGATCGATCCCGTCGTCACCGGAATGGCGCGGGCGGCCGGCACGCGGGCGAGCGACCCGGGCGCGCCGACGTTCGATCCGAAGAGCGTGCTTGCCATCCTCATCCACGGTGACGCCGCGTTTCCCGGCCAGGGCATCGTCGCCGAGACGCTGAACTTCTGCCGGCTGAACGGCTATCACGTGGGGGGCACGATCCATATCATCGCGAACAACCAGCTGGGGTTCACCGCGACGCCCGAGGAGTCCTACAGCACGTCGTACGCGAGCGGGCTGGCGCGCGGGTTCAAGATTCCGATCGTCCACGTCAACGCGGACGACCCGGAGGCGTGCGTCGAGGTGGCGCGGCTGGCGTTCGCGTACCGGGCGAGGTTCCATCTCGACTTTCTGATCGATCTCGTCGGCTATCGGCGGCACGGGCACAACGAGGGGGACGAGCCCGCGTTCACGCAGCCGGTTATGTACGAGCGGATCGCCGCACACCCGACCGTGCGCGAAATCTGGGCGAAGACGCTCGTCGAGCGCGGCGTCTTGGAGGCCGGGCGCCCGGACGCGCTCGTGCAGCGGCGCATGGGCGAGCTGCAGCAGCTGCTCCAGTCCCTCAAGCCGGAGGAAGCGATCGCAGAGCCGCTGCCGGAGGTCGCGCCCCCCGGCACGGCCCGCCGCACGTCGACGTCATATCCGCTCGCGGAGCTGCAGGCGATCAACAACGGCCTTCTTGCTCTCCCGCCGGGGTTCACGCCGCACCGCAAGCTGGAACGCGCGCGGGAGCGGCGCCGGCAGATGTTCGCGAACGCCGATGAGCGCACGATTGACTGGGCCGCGGCCGAGGAGCTGGCGCTCGCGACGATCCTCGCCGGCGGCACGCCGATCCGCATGACGGGTGAGGACGTCGAGCGCGGCACCTTCAGCCAGCGCCACGCGGTCCTGCACGACGCGAAGAGCGGGCGACGCTTCGTGCCGCTGCAGGCGCTGCCGCAGGCGAAGGCCTCGTTCGAGATCCACAACACCCCGCTCAGCGAGAACGCCGTCCTCGGGTTCGAGTACGGCTACAACATCCAGACGCCCTCGCGCCTGGTGATCTGGGAAGCGCAGTACGGCGACTTCGTCAACGGCGCCCAGGTGATCATCGACGAGTTCATCGTGTCGGCGCGCGCGAAGTGGACGTTCGAGCCCTCGCTCGTGCTGCTGCTGCCGCACGCATACGAAGGCCAGGGCCCGGATCACGCGAGCGCCCGCCCCGAGCGCTTCCTGCAGCTGGCGGCCGACACCAACATGCGCCTCGCCAACTGCACGACCGCCGCGCAGTTCTTCCACCTGCTGCGCCGGCAGGCGCTGCTGCTCGAAAAGGACCCGCTGCCGCTGATCGTGCTGACGCCGAAGAGCCTGCTGCGACATCCCGCGATCGCCTCGACGCCGCGCGAGCTGGCCGAAGGACACTTTCAGCCCTTCATCGACGACGCGCGGTTCGCGGCGGACAGCGCGCGCCGCGGCGCCGTCCGGCGGTTGATCCTGGTGAGCGGCAAGATGGCGATCGACCTGATGACCAGCGAGCGATACACGTCCGCCGACACCATTGCCATCTGCCGCGTCGAGCAGCTGTACCCGCTGCCGACGCCGGAGATCGAGGAGGCCATCGGACGATATCCGGCGCTCCAGGACCTCGTCTGGGTGCAGGAGGAACCGGAGAACATGGGGGCGTGGCATTACGCGGCGCCGTACCTGCGCTCGATGCTCGGTCCCCGGCTCTCGCTGCGCCTGGTCGCCCGTCCGAGAAGCTCGAGCCCGGCGGAAGGATCGGCCGCGCGGCACGCCCGGATGCAGCAGCAGCTCGTCGACCGCGCGTTCGATCTCAGCGTGCTCGAGTCGCCGGCCCGCCCGGTCGCGGTCGGAAGTCGAAAGTAGCATGTGACTATGCCAGCCAACATCGTGGTGCCCGAGATGGGCGAGTCGATCGTCGACGCGCGGGTGGCTAAGTGGCTGAAGCGCGAGGGAGAGCCCGTCTCGGCCGGGGAAGCGCTCGTTGAACTGGAGACGGACAAGATCGACGTGGAGGTCAGCGCCCCACAGGGAGGCGTCCTGCAGCAGATCACGCGGGGGCCCGGCGAGGACGTGAAGATCGGCGAGGTGATCGGCGTGATCGACGCGTCGGCTCCGGCGAGCCACCCGCCTTCGCCTCCGGCTCCGGCGAGCCAAGGGGCGCCCTCGGCTGCGGCGCAGGAGGACGAGAAAACGCGGGCGACCCCGTCGGCGCGACGCCTGGCGGACCAGCACGAAGTCGAGATCAGCGCGCTGAAGGGGACGGGCGAAGCGGGTCGTGTCACGCGCAGGGACGTGGAGACGTACATCGCGGCGGGGCGCGGTGGCGAGGATGCCGCGCGGCAGCCCCTGGCTGGCGTGCCCACCGCGGCCCGGACGGCCCAGCCCGCCGTTGCGCAGGCGCCGTGGCCCGAAGCCCCCGCGGCGGCGCGGCCGCGTCCGGCGGCGGGAGAGCGCCGCGAAGAGCGGGTCCGCATGTCGAAGCGGCGCGCGACGGTCGCGCGGCGGCTCGTCGAAGCGCAGCGCGACGCCGCGATGCTGACGACCTTCAACGAGGTCGACATGACGGGCATCATGACCCTCCGCGAGCGCCGGAAGCAGGCGTTCAAGGAGAAACACGGCGTGTCGCTCGGCATCGCGTCGTTCTTCGTCAAGGCGGCCGTCGGCCCCCTCCGCGAGTTTCCGCGCATCAACGCGGAGATCCAGGGCGACGTGATGGTCCTGAAGCACTACTACGACATCGGCGTGGCGGTGGGAGCGGAGGAAGGGCTCGTCGTACCGGTGCTCCGCGACGTGGACCGGATGTCGTTTGCCGAGATCGAGTTGAAGATCCGCGAGTACGCGAAGAAGGCAGCCGATGGCACCCTGACGCTCGACGATCTCCGCGGAGGCACGTTCACGATTACCAACGGCGGCGTGTTCGGCTCGCTCGTCAGCACGCCGATCATCAACCCGCCGCAGGTCGGCATCCTGGGACTTCACAAGATCCAGGACCGCCCCGTGGCGGTCGGCCGGAGCGTGGAGGTGCGGCCGATGATGTACATCGCGCTCACCTACGACCATCGGATCGTGGACGGCGCCGAAGCGGTGCGATTCCTCGTCCGGGTGAAGGAGCTGTCGGAGGATCCGGGGACGCTGCTGTTGGAGTCCTAGCATGAGCGAAGTTGCGCTGATCGTCGATGAGCTCGAGCGCGGGTACGCCGGGGATGCGTGGCATGGCGATCCCGTGACGAAGATCCTGGACGGCGTCACGGCGGACATGGCCGCGAGGCGCCCGCTCCCTCACGCGCATTCGATTTGGGAACTCGTGCTCCACATGGCCGGCTGGAAGCGCGAGGTGGCGGCCCGGATGCGCGGAAAGCCGGCCTCCGATCCCGCTGAGGGGGACTGGCCCGCGGCCCCGACCGGCGCCGCGGCAAGCGAGCAGGCGTGGCGCGCCGCGCTCCAGGCGCTCGCCGCCGCGCACCGCGAGCTCGTCGACACCGTGCGCGGGTTGCCTCCCGATCGCCTGCACGCGCCGGTGAACGACCCGCGCAACCGCCCGCTCGGCACGGGCGAGTCGCACGCGGTGACGCTGCACGGGATCGCCCAGCACGACGCGTATCACGCCGGACAGATCTCACTGCTGAAGAAGGGCGCCTGAAAGGCTTCGGGCTTCAGGTGTCAGGCTTCAGGGTGGGTTCAGGGTTTAGGGTTCAGGGTTTAGGGTTCAGTTTGTTAGACTGAGACCGTTCCTGAAGCCTGAACCCTGAAGCCTGACGCCTAACTTGGGCACCTACACCGCCAAAGACATCACCGTTCTCGAAGGGCTCGAACCGGTCCGCAAACGGCCGGGGATGTACATCGGCGGCGTTGGCGCCGCCGGCCTCCACCACCTGGTCTGGGAGATCCTCGACAACGCGATCGACGAGGCGATGAACGGCTACGCCTCGAACATCGTCCTCACGCTCCACGAGGACGGCTCGTCGGTCACCATCTCCGACGATGGCCGCGGCATCCCCGTGGACAAACATCCCGCGACGAAGAAGAGCGCGATGGAGGTGATCTTCACGAGGCTCCACGCGGGAGGCAAGTTCGAGCACGGCAGCTACAAGACCGCGGGCGGCCTCCACGGCGTCGGCGCCAGCGTCGTCAATGCCCTGTCGAAGGAGCTGATCGCGACGGTCAAGCGCGATGGCGCGCTCTGGGAGCAGCGATACAAGGTCGGACAGCCGGCCGGGGCGGTGAAGAAAGTCGGTCCGGCGCGGGGCACGGGGACGACCGTGTTCTTCCGGCCTGACCCGACGATCTTCCCGAAGGTCGAGTTCGACGCGGCCACGATCCGCGAGCGGCTCGACGTGGCGAGCTACCTCCACAAAGGCGTCCGCTTCGTCTTCGACAACGAGGTGGACGACGCGAAAGAAACGTTCGAGCACACGGAGGGGATCGTCGCGTTCCTCAGGAAGATCGTGTCGGAACGCCACGCCGCGATCGTTCACGAGGCGCCGTTCACGCTCTCGCGCGACGGCGAGGACGTCGGCGTCCGCATGGAACTCGTGCTGCAGTGGACGCAGTCTACCGACGAGTGCCTCCGCAGCTTCGTCAACGGGATTCCCACCGGTTCAGGGGGCACGCACGAGAACGGTTTCCGCGCCGGGCTCGGGAAGGCGGTGCGGAACTTCATCGAGACGCACAATCTGACGCCCAAAGGGGTGACGCTCACGACCGAGGACATTCGCGAGGGGCTGGTCGGCGTGCTCAGCGTCTTCCTCGAGGAGCCGCAGTTCCAGGGGCAGACGAAGGATCGCCTGAATAATCCGGAGGTGACGTCGGCGATCGACTCGGCGGTCCGGCCGGCGCTGGAGGCCTGGCTCAATCAGAACATCAGCGTCGCGGAATCGATCGTGGCGCGCATCATCCTCGCGGCGCGCGCGCGCGAGGCGAGCCGGGCGGCGCAGCAGGAAGTCGCGCGCAAGAGCGCCACGTCCAACCGCCTGACGCTCCCGGGCAAGCTGAGCGACTGCACGTCACCCGGGCGCGACGACAGCGAGATCTTCATCGTCGAAGGAGACTCCGCGGGCGGGTCGGCCAAGCAGGGTCGCGATCGCGCGCGCCAGGCGATCCTGCCGCTTCGCGGCAAGGTGCTGAACACCGAGAGCGTCTCGATTGCGAAGGTCCTGGAGAACAAAGAGCTCTCCGACATGGTGACGGCGCTGGGGTGCGGGCTCGGGAAGACGTTCGACCTCACCAGGCTTCGCTACGGCCGGATCATCATCCTCGCGGACGCCGACTCGGACGGCCACCACATCGCCACCCTGCTCCTCACGTTCATCTACCGACACATGCCGCAGCTCATCACCGCCGGCCGGGTGTACCTGGCGCAGCCGCCGCTCTACCGGATCGACATCGGCAAGGACACCTACTGGGCGCTCGACGAGCGACATCGCGAGCGGATCCTGAAGCTGCACGGCAACGGCCGCGGGACGCCGGAGATCACGCGCTTCAAAGGGCTCGGCGAGATGATGCCCAAGGTGCTCTGGGAGACGACGCTGAACCCAAAGACGCGTCGGCTGCTGCGCGTCGACATCGCCGATCAGATCCAGACCGATCGCGTCATCAACGAGCTGATGGGAAAGGACGCCTCGGCGCGGTTCAAGTTCATCATGGACCGGGCCGACGAGGCGGAAGAGCTCGACGTCTAAACCACCAACACTAGCTTCCCGACATGTGCGCTGGACTCGAGCAGCCGGTGCGCCTCGGCGGCGGCCTCGAGCGGGAAGGTCGCGTGGACGACGGGTTTGACGGCGCCGGATGCGAGCAGCGGCCACACGTGCTGCTCCACTTCGCGCGCCAGCCGTCCTTTCTCTTCAACGCGGCGGGCCCTGAGGGTCGAGCCGGTGATCGTCAGCCGGCGCTGCAGCACCGGCACGAGATTCACCTCCGCTCTGGCTCCCCCCATCAGGCCGATGAGCACCAGCCGCCCTTCGAGCGCCAGCGCCTCGATGTTGCGCCCAAAGTACTCGCCGCCGACGATGTCCAGGATGACGTCCGCGCCGCGCCCACTGGTGAGCTCGCGCACGCGCTCCACGAAGTCCTCCGTCCGGTAGTTGATGGCGCCTTCGGCGCCGATGCGAACGCACGCCGCGCACTTCTCGTCCGATCCCGCCGTGGCAATCGCTCTCGCCCCGAATGAACGGGCGAGCTGTATGGCGGTCGTGCCGATGCCGCTGGTGCCGCCGTGGACGAGCAGCGTTTCGCCCCGACCGAGGCGGCCCCGCTCGAACACGTTGCTCCACACGGTGAAGAAGGTCTCCGGGACCGCGGCTGCTTCGGTCATCGACAGCCCGCCGGGGATTGGCAGGCACTGTGGCTCCGGTGCGACACACAGCTCGGCGTAGCCGCCGCCGGCGACGAGCGCGCAGACTTCGTCGCCTGCCTTCCAGCGCGAACCGCCGGGCGCCGAGGCAACCGTGCCGGCAATCTCGAGGCCGGGGATGTCGGTCGTGCCGGCGGGCGGCGGGTACTTGCCGAGGCGCTGCATGGCGTCCGGCCGATTGACGCCGGCGGCGCGCACGCGCACGAGCACCTCGCCGTGCGCCGGAACGGGATCGGGCCGCTCGACGAGGCGAAGGACCTCGGGGCCGCCGGGATGGGAGATTGCGATGCACTTCATGTCAATCGGCAACCGGTACGCGGGCACTTCGTGTCGATCGGCAATTGATAATCGCGTGATCGGGTAAATGGCACGATCGGCAATCGGGTCATCGGGTCATCGGGTAGTTTGATCGGGTCATCGCTCATCGGGTGATCGGGCCATCAGATCGAGTCGTCGCTCATCGGACATCGGCGATGTCCCCGATTGCCCGATCCATCTACCCGATGACCCGATTGCCGATTCCCCGATCGTGCCATTACCCGATAACCCGATTATCAGTTATCGATGATCATCGAAGCCCCGTCGGCAGTCTCGGCGAGGAAAGGAGCCGCTCGAACTCGCGCCAGTGGGCGTCGGCTTCCCGCGCGGCGGCCGCGCGCTTCTCGATGTAGTCGCGCACGAGGTCCTTTCCGAGGTTGTAGTTGATCACGTAGCTGCGGTACTGGTCGAAGAACCGGACGCGCTGTTCGGCGCGCGGGCGCGGCATGAGCGCGAACCGTTCGAGCCAGTCGGCGGCCGCGTTCGCGTCAATCTCACCGTTCAGATAGCGGCGCGCCGCCTCGTTTCCCGCGTACGCGAGCCGATCGACGAGCGCGTAGACCTCGTAGTACTCGGCCGCCGTCGCGGGATCCAGCCCGGCCAGCGGAAAGAGCACCCGTCGCTCGTACTCGACGCGCTCATTGCCGGGGAACGCCACCTCGATGCCGAAGTTCGCGGTGCCCTCGGCAATCAGCGACTGCGGCGAGAACAGCGCGTAGACGCTGAACTCCGGCCAGCCACGGTCGGTGACGAGCGCTTTTTCGAGCAGCGCGTTGTAGACGTGGTGCCCCGGGTAGCCCTCATGGCAGGCGAGATCGATCGCGCGGTCGATGTAGACGGGGAGATCGGTGTTGACCTGGATGAGGCTCCGGAATTTCCCCTGGTACCAGTTGTACGCGCTCCACGACTTTCCGGTGACGTACTCCACCTTGAACGATTCGCCGGGCGGCAGCTTGATGTGCCGCTGTGTCCGGGCACGGCATTCGGCGATTGCCGCCGTGAACACCGCGTCGAGCTTCCCAGGGGGGATCACGAACTGCCGCCGCCAGTCCTCGAACCTCCGGATCAGCGGTCCATCGCCGGGGAACCGCGTGTCGAGCGCGCGCAGGAGTTCGGCGAAGTGCTCTTCGGGGTGCGTCGGCGCGACCGCGTCGTAGAGCGCGCGCGACTCCTCGTCGAACGAGAACCGCCGGCCGCCGAGCATGGCGACCCGGGCGCGCAGCGACTCGAGCTGCTTGACGAGGTACGCGTGTCGCAGGCGCGCCGGTTCGTCGGCCGCGCTCCCCGGCGGGTTCGCGCGGAGGCGCTGGAGGAGCGCGCCCGCCTGCTCGTCGATCTCGCGGAGGCCAGGCGTGCGCGTCTTGACCTGCTCGCGCCACTCCGGGGGGCCGTAATACGCGTCCACGTAGTCCCGGTCGTGCTCCCCGAGGGCGAGCACGAGCTTCACGTATCGTTCCGCAATGTCGGTCATGGGAGCCGGAACGGCCTGCAGGGTAACGAGGAGCAGCACGGCCGGCAGCAGAAGCATGTCACCTAAAGTATCATCTCCGGATGCATCAATTTTCCGTCCCCCGCGGCGCCGCGCTGCTCTGCGCCGTATCGCTCGCCATCCTCCCCGCGCGCGGGGAGCAGCAGCAGCCGGCCGCCGACTGGCAGGCGCGCGAGACGCATCTGCGCAATGTGACCGCGCTCACCTCGGGAGGCGAGAACGCGGAAGCTTACTTCTCTCACGACGGCCGGCGGCTCGTGTTCCAGTCAACCGCCGCGTCGGGGGGGTGCGATCAGATCTACACGATGGCGCTCGACGGCAGCGATCGGCGCCGCGTCTCCACCGGTTCGGGTCGGACCACATGCGGCTACTTCGACCCGCCCGGCGACACGATCATCTTCGCGTCCACACACCTGGCCGGCGCAGAATGTCCGCCCAAGCCGGGCTACGAGCGCGGCTACGTGTGGCCGATTTACGCGAGCTACGACATCGTGCGCGTGAAGGGCGATGGCAGCGGGTTGACTCGCGTCACGAGCACGCCCGGCTACGACGCCGAAGCGACGATCGCGCCGGACGGACTGATCACCTTCACGAGCACGCGCGACGGGGACATGGAAATCTACACGATGGGCTCGGACGGTTCGGGCGTCAAGCGGCTCACGCACCGGCGCGGCCCCGACGGCGGACCGTTCTTCTCGTTCGACGGAGCGCGGATCGCGTTCCGCGGCCGCGAGCTGCAGCCGGGACCGGAGCTCGACGATTACCTCACGCTCCTGAAGGACGGCCTGTGGCGCCCGACCCAGCTCGAGATCTTCGTGATGGATCGCGACGGGCGCAACACGCGCCAGGTGACGAAGCTCGGAGGCGCGAACTTCGCTCCGTCGTGGACGCCCGACGGCAAGCGCCTGGTCTTCGCGTCGAACCACCACAACCCGCGCGGCCGGAACTTCGACATCTTCATGATCAACATCGACGGCACGGGCCTCGAGCAGATCACGTTCAACGACACGTTCGACGGCTTCCCCATGTTCTCGCCAGATGGAGCGAAGCTCGTCTTTGCGTCCAACCGGCAGGCCAAGAGGGAAGGGGAGACGAACGTCTTCATTGCCGACTGGGTGGGCTCATCGCGCTGACGGACTGAAGGATCTCGGGCCCGGTCCTGTTCTTGCAGCTTCCAGGCGCTGCCGGGATGGGGTTCTTCGCGCCGCTTTTTCGCCTGTTTCTGTCGCCCGTGGGTCTCCCGGTGCTCGCCGCCCTGGACTCCACGGTCCTCGTCTTCTTTCCGTTTGGTCTCGACCTGGTCCTGGCGTTGATGTCCGCGAGGGAACCCTCGCGCGCCTGGCTGTATCCCCTGCTGGCCACCGCGGGATCGGTGGGAGGAGCAGGACTCACATTCTGGCTCGGCCGGAAGATCGGAGAGCACGGCGTCGAGCGCTTCGCGGACGCCCGGCGGCTCGATCGGGTGAAGCGCCGGATCGGCAAGAAGGCGGCCGTCTCGACGGGCATCCTCGCGCTGTTGCCGCCCCCGTTCCCGTTCACCGTGTTCATTCTGGCGAGCGGCGCGTTCGACGTCAGCTTCCGTCATTTCATCGTGACGTTCGCCGGCGCGCGCCTGCTCCGCGGGGGGGTCGTGAGCGCGCTCGGGGTGCTTTACGGCCAGCAGATCGTCCGCTGGATGGAGAGCGACGCGTTCGAGCTGATGACCGGCGGGTTCGTCGCCGTGGCGCTCGCGGGCACGGCGTACTCCGCGTGGCGCGTGCTCCGGTCCACCCGGCACCCGCGCCACGCGGCGGCAGCCTGACGACGTTCAGTTGCAGACGGCCTTGACCTGCCGGATCGAACGCGTCCGCAGCTCGCGGTCTACGAGCGTGCCCGTTGCCGCGATGCGCCGCCCGACGTAGTTCGTCAGTCTCAGCGTGTCGTGCGGATCGACGAGCTCGATGGGCGCCGAGCGCTTCTTCAGAAACCCGAACTTCCAGCTCCGTGACTTCGGCGCGTCCGTGCCGGATGTCTTCTTGAGCCAGAAGGCGCTCTCGTCGCGCTCGAGGCACCCCGTGATGGTCACAGGGGCCGCGTCAGGATCATCGTCCGATTCCGTCTTCGATCCAGGGGGCGCCGTGGTTGGCGCCAATGCCAGCGGAGCCTTCGTGGCTGCCGCCGTTTGCGTGACGGGTGCTGAGCCCAAGGGTTTCACCGGTGCCGGCGACGGTGCCTCCACCGGTTCGACGGTGGGCGCCTTCTTCGTCGAGACAGGCGCAGGTGTTTCGGAGGCGGCTGCCTTCGGACGCGGCTTCGAGGCGACGGTCGGCACGGCCTCGAGTCGCGGCGTCGCGGTTGCGCGCTCGACCGGACCGCGTGCTTCCGGCGCCGTCTCCACTTCCACGCGCGCGGCATCCGCGCCGCGCGACGGTTGGCGTGCCGTGGTCAGCGCGACCGCGGCCACGATGCACATGATGCCGAGCACGATCGCCCGCGAGCTGATCTCCAGCGGGAAGGGCGTCGAGTTCTTCGTACCTGGCCGCCGCGATCGACTCGATCGCGGTCCTCGC
>DATHTE010000106.1:0-1700 GCA_035463475.1 Vicinamibacterales bacterium | reverse complement strand
TCAGTGCGTCTTCGTACTCCCCGCCCTCTTCGATTTCGCCACCATCCTGGCGACCTCCTCCATCAGCCGCGCGTTGTTGGCGACGATCCCGTCCTTGATGGTGTGGACGATGCCCCGAGTGCTGTACATCTGCCGGTCAGGTTTCATCCGCACGGCGCCGAAGGAGTACATGTAGCGCAGGTTTTCAGCCGGGTTCCCATCGACGATCACCAGGTCCGCCAGGTAGCCTGGCCGCACGAGCCCCAGCTTCGGCTGACGAAGCGTCAGCGCGCTGTTCAGGGTCGCCGCTTTCAGCACCTCGAGGTTGTGCATGCCCGATTCGCGCAGCAACTGCAGCTCGCGGATGTTGGAGAAGCCCGGCGTCGCCCAGATGTAGTTGTCATCGGTGCCGTACGCGACGCGTCCGCCGCGGCGGTTGAATTCGAAGATCAGCTGCGACCAGAGATTGAACGCGTACTGCCACGCGTACTCGTCGTCCGACGTCCAGTCGTAATGGAAGGCTCCATGGTGCGACGGGTTCGGCAGGTTCCAGTCGATCAGCGCCTGGTGCGTGTACTGCTCGTGCCACGGCAGGCTCTCCGCGCGCAGGATGTCGCGGTTGGCCTCGTACACGACCCGCGTGGGCAGCATCGTCACGCCGGAGTCCACCAGCGCCTGGGCGACGTCCGTGAGCAGCTTCTGCCGATCCGCCTCCAGCCAGACGCGTCCCGCCTCGCGGAATCGGTGGTTCTCGTTGTCGAAGTTGTAGTCGCGCGGATAATCCTGCGTGCGGCGCGGCAGCGAGGATTCGGCGTACCCGTAATGGTGCTCGATCATCGTCACGCCGAGTCGCGCCGCGTCGGCGGCATTCACCACCGCGTTGGTCGAGGGAGGCAGGTGGACGGTCGTGATGCCGCCGGCGGCCCAGACCGCCTTGCACGCCGCGCCGAAGAGTTCCGCGCTCCAGCCCAGATTGCCCACGCTCACCACGTGGGCCCCCTTCTCCACCATGATCTTGGCGACGCGCGGCGCCTCCGCCGGGTTCTCGATGACCTCTCGCGAGAGGCCGGTTTCCGCCCCCCAGCCCCAGATCGGGTACAGCCGCGGCGCCAGAACCTCGTTGCGTGCGCTCAGCGCGGCCTGCTCCATACCGGACTTGAGCCCGCGATCCGCGGCCGGCACGAGGCTCGTGACCCCGTGCGCGAGCTTGAGGTAGTAGACGTACTCGAGCTCCATCGGCTCGGTGCGCAGGTGCATGTGCAGGTCGGTCATGCCGGGCATGACGTACATGCCGGTGGCGTCAATCACGCGATCTCCGGTTGGACGCTCGGTCCGGCCGCGGCGCGCCGACGCCACCGGGTCGAACGGCGTCATCCCGGTGATCACGTTCTTGCTGATGACGATGTCGTAAGGCCCGGCCGGCGGGCCGCCGTGGCCGGGAATGACCATGGCGTTTCTGATCACGAGGCGGTCGTACGGACCGGCGGCGAGATCCCCGAAGCGCGACTGCCCGCTGGGATCCGTCGAGAACACCGCCGCGATCGCGACGGCCATGACGATTGAGGTGATCAACGGGCGTTTCATCGTCAAGTCTCCCTCTACATGAACGTGGCCGGCCGCGGACCGATCCGCGCCGGCCACGTTGGTCACGTTTCGCTCCGGACTACTTTACCGGATCGACCGCGATTCTCGGTCGGGCCCGCAGGGCCTCGTTGATGCGG
>DATHTE010000105.1:0-2810 GCA_035463475.1 Vicinamibacterales bacterium | reverse complement strand
CGCCTGGCGCTCGGCGCCTCCGCAAGGGCCGCTCGGCCGCAACACGGCACCGGCACGAGCGCCGCATGCGCGCGAGTCACTGCGGCTCCCTCGAACGGGTTCCGCGCGCGTGACCGCTTGCTCCGGCGACTTGTCTACAGCAGGCGTGGGGCCCCCGAGTACCCCACGCCGGACTCTGGCGCCTACGCGGCGCGGTCCGGCTTCGCGGCGTGCTCGCGCGCTCCACACGTTCGCGTGAGCCGGCAGTGCCTCGCGCGTGCGCCACGCGACCCGGTCGCGTGTCTGGCCCGGGACGCCCAGGTGGAGCAACGGGATCTCAGTCTGCACCGTGCCTTGGTGGATCTCTGCCGACAACGGACCCTCGTGCACGGCGCCGCTACGCGAGGTCCCCGACGATGGCGTCGTGTATCCGTCCTCGCAGCGGCTTGAAGCGGTTGTCCTCGCGCGTGGGATGGATCGTGTTCGTGAGCAGCACGACGTAGAGATCCAGCTCGGGATCGATCCAGAGCGACGTGCCCGTGAAGCCGGTGTGACCGATCGCGCGGCGCGAGAGGCGGGCGCCGGAGGAGGACGTCGGCACCATCGTGTCCCAGCCGAGCGCGCGGGAGCTGCCGGGCACATCGGTCGTCTTTGCGGTGAACGCGCGCAGCGTGGCGCGCCGGGCGAGCGCCGTGTCCGCGTCGAACGTCGCCAGGAGCAGCCGCGCGAAGTCGCCGACGGCCGCGGCTGTCCCGAACAGCCCGGCGTGGCCCGCGGCGCCGCCGAGCGCCCAGGCGTTCTCGTCGTGGACCTCCCCCTTGAGCAGCCGCCCCCGCCAGGCGTCCACCTCTGTCGGCGCTGCGCGCGCCTTGAGCGGAGCGGCAGGGTTGAAGCAGAGCGGGCCCGTCGTCAGCCCGGGCCTCACCGCTTCGAAGGCGTCCGCCAGGCGCGCGCCGAGCGCGTCCTCGAGGATGAAGCCGAGGAGGATGAAGCCGAGATCGCTGTAGAGCGCGCGCGTCCGCGGGGCGTACTCGAGCGGCATCGTGCAGATCGATCGCTCGAACTCCACGCGCCCTTCATGGTCGCGGTAGAACGGCAGGTACGTCGTGAGTCCGGAGCAGTGCGCCAGCAGATCGCGGATGGTCACGCGTTCTCGGTCGGCGCCGCGCCACTGCGACAGATGGCCGCGCACCGGGTCCTCGAGCCGCAGGCGATTCTCATCGACGGCGCGCATGGCGAGGGTGGCGGTGCCCAGCACCTTCGTGAGGGACGCGAGGTCGAAGATGGTGTCAGTAGTGGCTGGTGGCGCGTCGGCGTCGTACGTCAGGCGGCCGAACGCCTCCCGCCACAGGACCCCGGCGGCCCGGCCTGTCTCGACGACGACGGCCGGCGTCGCGCGCTCCGCGACCGCATCGGCGAGCAGCGCCGCGGCAGTCGGGAAGCCGGTCATCGCGCCGGCGGCGCGGGCCCCTCGCTTTTCACCGCGAGGCTCGCCAGCGTGCCCATGAAGAACGTCGTCATCGATCCGGCGAGGACGTACCACTGCCACGAGACCGCCGTGAACAGCTTAAGCCAGAGCATCACGGCCGCCCCGACGATGATTCCGACGAACGCCGCCGTCTGGCCGACGCGCCGCGTCAACGTGCCGAGCAGGAACATTCCGAGGATGATGCCATTTGTGAACGAAGCGATGCCGAGCACTTCGTCGACGACCCGGCTCGAGAGCTTGATCGCCACGATCGCCACGATGATCTGCAGCCCTCCCCAGACAGCGGTCATGACGCGCGAGACACGCAGGTAGTGCGCTTCGCTCCGGCGCCCGCCGGTGGCCGGGATGTAGAAGTCGGTCATGCTCGCGGCCGACGAGGAGTTCAACGACGAGGCGAGGGTCGACATCGCCGCCGCGAAGATCGCGGCGAGCACCAGCCCCACCGCCCCGGTGGGGAGGTGCTGGACGATGAAGTTCGGGAAGATGCGATCGCTCATGACGCGGCCGTCGCGCGTGAACGAGGCGATCTCCTGCGGGGCCTGACCGGTGTAGAAGACGTAGAGCATCGCGCCGATGAGGAGAAACAGCGCGAACTGCGCGAAGACGACCACCCCGCTCCACAGCAGCGCCTTTCGCGCATCGCCGGGGGACTTCGCGCAGAAGTAGCGCTGCACCATCAACTGGTCCGTGCCGTGCGTCGCCGTTGTCAGGAACGCGCCGCCCACCACGCCGGACCAGAATGTGTAGCTGCGCGTGAGATCGAACGTGAAGTCGAACGTGCGGAACTTGCCTGCCGCCGTCGCGGCCGCCGCGATCTCAGGCCAGCCCCCGGACACGCGCTCGACCAGGATCCACGCGGCGAGGAGCGCGCCGATCAGGTAGATGACCAGCTGGATGACGTCCGTCCAGATCACCGCGGTCATCCCCCCCTCGTACGTGTAGATGATGGTGGCGACGCCCATGATCAGCACTGACGCGACGAGGATCGTGTTGGTGGAGTAGCCCGCCAGGCCCGGCGTGGCGCGGAGCAGCGCCGCGAGCACGAGGCCCGTCGCGAAGAGCCGGAACCCGTCCGCGAGCGTGCGCGTCGCGAGGAACAGCGACGACGCGAGCCGCTTGACCGGCGTGCCGAAGCGCGTCCCGAGCAACTGGTACACGGTGATGATCTCGCCGCGGAAGTAGGCGGGGATGAAGAGCACGCTCACCGCGAGGCGGCCGATCATGTAGCCCATGACCAGCTGCAGGAAGGTGAAGTTCGTGGTGTACGCGTAGCCGGGGACGCTGATGAAGGTGACGGTGCTCGTCTCGGTGGCGACGATCGACCCCATGATCGCCCACCACG
>DATHTE010000104.1:0-23524 GCA_035463475.1 Vicinamibacterales bacterium | reverse complement strand
CAGACATCACCGCACCTGGGAACCGGGAGAACAGGTCGCTGCTCGCCATGGCCGACGGGAATGACGCTGTGCAAGAGGCGCTGCGACGGCACGGCGCTCGTGAGTCATAAGCAGTTCGTGAGGTGACGAGTAGTCGCCAAGGGTTGACCGATCACCGGTGCCTGCTGGACGGGTGATGATCAGCCTCTGAGAGTCGATAGAACCGCAGAGGCCAACGGGGCTTCAGGTGTCGCGGCGACGCGCGTCCGCCGGAAAAGCCCGGATGTTGCGCCGTGCGCTCCCAGCCAGGCGAGCGGCTTGTCCGACACGACTCACTATGCAAGTTTTTGTATATACCGTCAACGTGCCGGCAGTCCCTGAGATCCCCTCGTGCCTCCAGATCCCGTTCCGAAGAGCGTCTGAGCCCAATTCCTCGGCATTGAGGCTTGGGTCGCACGCCATTGCCGCGCGAATCGGGAACTGGCGAGGCGCGTTGGTCTCCTCCGCGGTCCGTCACACGAGCGACTGCCCCAGCGGTGCGTACACGATCATCGCGTGAGCCGGTGGTGAAGCCAACCGGTCTTGACAATGTGGACGCGGAGCGCGCGCGAGCGGCTGCGTTCTTCGGCCGGATGCGCCGGGCACGCGAACGTCGGAGCGCGCCTATAGTTTTTGCGCGCCGTCGATCCTGCCCAGATTGCGGTCGAACGTGCCGAGCGGCAGATGACCGGCCCGTCGGGCGACTTCGAGCAGGAGGCAATCAGTGAAGCCAAGCGCTGGGCGCGACCGGAAGATCGCGAGCGCTGCTGCCACCACTTCACGGTCCTGAAGGATCAGTTCCTTGTGATCGAGGAGCTGCCCAACCGACGCGCCGACCTCGGCGGCATCACGCTCGTAGACCGTGGTCAACACCCACATCGTCTCGGCCAGCGCGAGGAGCGGAACCCACGCGCCCGCTGCCACGAAGTCATCGGCTACCCGAACCTGCTTGGGATCGTCGCGGGTTAGAATGCGCACCAGGACGTTCGTATCAACGGCGCGCATGTTTCTTTCGGATGTATTGCCGGATACCGTCCTTCAGTTGTTCCAGGGTCCGAGGTTTCGGCGACCCTTCCGGAAACAAGGTGCGATGGATCTCTTCGGACGTGTACTGTCCGGCGCGCCGCACCACGATTTGACCGCCGTCCTCATCCCATTCCAGTACCGACCCGGCCGTCACACCAAGCCTTCGACGCACTTCGGCGGGAACCGACACCTGTCCCTGAGAGGTGAGCCTCGATCGTGCGATAGACATGAGGCCATATTACCACGGTAATTGGGGCGCTACGACCGGCGATAGTCGAGGGACTGGAGGACTTCCCAGAGGATCACATCCGTGAGCCCAAGACGCTGTCGTTCGCCCTCGAGATGGAGCCAATCCGTTTGTGGATTCGAGACGCCTTGAAAGTAATCGACCCAGACGGTGGTGTCGACGATCACCACGCAGCTACTTCGCCACGCGTCCGAGACGCGACGCGTCGAGATCCCCTTGCCAGGCCACCTTGCCGCGCAGGCGGCGGATGCTCTTCTGACCGCGCGTCCGAATCAACAGCCGCAGCGCTTCCTCCACCACGGCGCGTTTCGTTCGCGCTCCGCTGCTGCGCATCGCCTGACGCATCAATCGCTCGTGATTGGGGAATTCGGCGGACGAGATGGCTCGAGCGCCCCGGCCACCGGCGCCAAAGGCGCCTGCCTTGCCGCGCGCGGCGCGACGCCCGCAGCGACGTGCACGGCGCCGGTGGAATAAAAGGTCAAACCTGACCGATTCAAGAAGTGAGAAATCACAGCGACACGCATTCAACTCGATCGAAGTCTCTCTCATGCTTCGGAATCGGTCCGCGCAAGCTCCCTGTATTGTCGTCGTTTTCGCGCTGGCCGCATTGGCGCGGGGAGGAGAGGTTCGCCCGAGCGTCGATGTGTCGCAACTCCGCCGCCCTCAGCCGTGTGAAGAGTCTCTTGAGACGCTGCCAGACGGCAGCGTCGAGCGGCAGATGCTCAAGATCGACAGGCCCACTCGAGAGGAGCCGAGCGATGGTCATCAGCTGTCACGGCACACGAGCGCGCTCGAGTCGTATGCACGCGCGCGGGCCACACTCGAGGCGGGCCTCGCGGCCGTTGGCGGCGTCGAAGCGATTCGCGCGGCTGGGGCGATCCGGCGCCGCCTGACGGGTGACTGGATCGGCAGCGGTCAGCACCCCCGGCCACGGGCTTTGGAAGGTCCCACGCTCACTCCGCCGCCCTCAAATGGCAAGACCGATGTTGTCAGTGCGATCGCCTATCAGACGACCCGTTCGCACGAGACCTCCCGCTGGGTAGAGGAGAGCGTCGAGTCGGACGGCAAAGGGAACTCGGTCACCAGAGTGACGACTGTTGACGGCAATACGGGATCTGAGGCCCTTGCCTACTATCGCGAGCCGCTTCTGGTCCGCCGCTTCACGCCAGACGAAGCGCGCTCGCTCGACGTGCGCAAGCGGCGCCGGTATCCGGAAGGCGCGCTGCTGATGGCGCTTGACAGAGCCGAAACGCTCGAATGGCTGGGGAGTGTTCAGGAGTTCGGGAGGCCGCATGACGTCATCGCCTTCTCGGACCGCCTGGGAACCCGGGTCCGGCTCTACTTCGACGCGCACACACGTCTGCTCTCGAAGTCCGAGACGCTTCGCGAGCATCCCATCGCTGGTGATACCACGGCCGAAACCATTTACCTCGATTATCGCCAGGTGGAAACGCTGCGGCTGCCCTTTCACTATCTCGAGCGGATCGCCGGCGTGCCCGTCGAGGACCTGCGCGCGACCGCGATCGACACGCGCGTACCGCTTCCGGCTGACGGGCTTCCAGTGTCCGGCAACGTCGTGCCTATGGAGCCGACTCCGTCGGGGACATCGGTGGAGAGGGTGTCCGATGGCCTCTATCTGATTCATGGCCCCTACAACGTCGCCTTCGCGGAGTTCCAGGATCACGTGATTGTGATCGAAGCGCCGTTGGACAGCCGCTACGCTGAAGACTGTCTGGCGCTCATCAACGAGACGGTACCTGGCAAGCCGGTGCGGCGGGTCGTCGCGACACATTATCACTACGACCATGTTGCCGGCCTCCGGCCGTTCATCGCCCGTGACATTCCGATCGTCACGACTCCGGACGCGCGTGAAACGATCGAGCGCCTTGCAGCCAGCACACGCACGATGTATCCCGATGCGCTGGCGCGGACTCCGCGGCGACCTCGTATCGAGGCAATAGACGGCTCTCGCCTCTTCGAGGACGAAACCAACCGTTTGGAGCTCTACGACATCGGTCCGATCGATCACGCCGGCCATATCATCGTCGGCTACCTGCCGAAGGCACGGGTCCTGTTTCAGGCGGATCTTTGGGATCCCGTGTCGAGGACCCTGAACCCGGCCGGGCCCGACGCCATTCTGCTCGCCAGGGCCGTCCACGACCGCGCACTTCGCGTGGATCGGGTCATTTCCGTACACGGACCGCTCCTGGCGTGGACCGCGCTCGAGCGCGCACTCGAGGTGCGCGCGAGGTACGTTCGCTGACCGGACTTGCCGCCATGCGTACCCTGTTCGTGATCGGATTCGCCGTCGCCACGGGGATTCTGGCAACGGCTCAGACCCCTGAAGCGCTCTCACCAGGACAGCCCGCGCTAGGCGGCCTCCCGCGTGCGGGCAACAGGCCGCTCGAAGCCATTCCCGGACTCGAGATTCTGTACGACGTACTCACGACTCGTGACGGCGTGCGCCTACGCACGATTCTCACGAAACCCGTGGGCGCGACCGGACCGCTCCCCGCGATCTTGTTCGTACAGTGGTTGTCATGCGATTCGATCGAGCTGCCGGCATCCGCCCAGGGAGGCTGGAGCCGGATGATGCGCCGTGTTGCGTCCGAATCTCGTGCGGTGATGATGAGGGTCGAAAAACGGGGCGTCGGCGACAGCGAAGGCGGGCCGTGCTCGGCGCTCGACTACGAGACAGAGCTGGCTGATCACCGAGAGGCGCTTCGCGCGCTGAAGTCGTCGCCTTTGGTCGATCCACGGCGGATCGTCGTCTTTGGCGCCAGTATCGGCGGGACGTACGCCCCGCTTGTCGTTCGAGGCGAAGAGATTGCGGGCGTCGTGGTTTGGGGCGCCGGCGCCCGAAGCTGGTTCGAGCGAATGCTGGCGTTCGAGCGGAATTTCCGGGAATTGTCAGGCCCAGGTGAGACGCTGACAGAGGACCTGAAACGTGTGTCGGCGTTCCTCTCTGAGTACTTGCAGAAACGGAGGAACCCGAGGCAGATCGCGGCAGATACGCCGGCGCTCGCAACCGTCTGGCAGACGCTCGTCGGCACCGAGGGCGATCTGCACTACGGCCGGCCGACGTCATTTCACCAGCAGGCGCATCATCAGGACTGGGCGAGGGCCTGGAGCCAGGTCCGGAGTCCCGTCCTCGTGCTCCTGGGAGAGTACGACTGGTACGAAGATCCCGGCAGTGCGCAACTCATCGCGCGTCTCGTCAACCGCAATGCTCCTGGCCGTGCGCGGTTCATCACGATTCCGGCGACCGACCATCACTTCACGCGATACGCAACGCGTGAGGAGGCTGTCAAAGGGTCTGGAGGAAAGGTCAACGAAGAGCCAGCCGTCCGGGAGATCCTCTCGTGGTTCCGGGCAGTGACCGGGTGATCGACTGGGCTGAAGACGAAGAGGATCGACGGGTCGACGAACAGGATGTGCGCCCTCGTCAGGAACGTCGTGACTCCCGCGCGGACCTCGCGCGTCGCGGTTGTGGCGCGCTCGTGCAAATCGAATGGCATGATCGGGGGCCGGCACGCTGCGGCGGCTCATTGCAGGAACTCGTGCCAGCGGGCTTCGGCTTCGGCCAAGGACCAGCCGAAGCTGGCAGAGAACCTGGATTCGATCACGCCGAGGCGATCGTCCTGCGAACTGGCGCCGAAGAACGCCTTCATAGCCGGCACTCCACGTTGATCCAGCACGAAGCTGACGAAGGAGCCCGCCACCGGGTAGGCGACCTGATCGTTTTGACGGCGGAACGTGTCGGCTTCCGCGATGGACGGAATGGAAGGCAGCGCGCGGGTCCGCAACAGGTTGCTCGCGATGTCGTGAATCGCCTGGTTGTTCCACAGCGAGACGAACCGGCCGCCGAGAGGGTCGTACGACAGGGCGACAGCGATGCCTTCGTTGAAGAAATCGGACGGCCGGCCGAACAGCGCCGTGTATATGTGCACGGCCTCGTGCGCGTCCCAGGGCCAGATGGCGTGCACGGCAAACGCCGGCGGGTCGGCCCAGCCGTTGGTGGCCTTGCGGGTCACGCGGTGCAGGTGCGCGCGGTCGCGGTACTTGAAGTACTGCAGTTTCCTGGACACGGCCACATCGAGATACGGCAGGACCCAGTCGTGATACGCCTCCTGCCGCGGCGCATCGACGGCATCGCCGGGCGAGTAGTGAAACTCGAAGTGGGTCGTGGACGTGGTTTCGCTCAGAACGTCGGATGCTGACGGCCCCGCCGGGTCGCCGCACGCGCCCAGGACGAGCGTGCCCGCCGCGGCGAGCGCAACCAGGACCGGCCGAAGGCCCGCGCCTGCTCCGGACAGACCGTCACACCCGGTGCTGCTGAAGACCATGGTACCCGTGTCCGCCGCTCGGAGCACCGACGACAGCCGCGGCGTCTCCGGTTGCGTTCGGCGCGAGTCCCGATGCCTGAATCGTCCGTAGCACGGCCTCTATTCCGAGCGAATGACGACGATCGGATCGACGCGAGCGGCCCGCCATGCCGGCGCCCACGAGGCCAGGAGCGCCATCGCGCCCAGGGCGAGCGCAACCCCGGCATACGTGCGCGCATCCGTGGGCGTTACGCCGAAGAGAAAGGCCGTGAGCAGCCGCGTCAGCACCAGCGCGCACGCCACGCCAAGCGTGACGCCTGCACACGCCAGACGGGCGCATTGCCAGAGCACCGACAGCATGATGTCCCGACCGGCGGCTCCAACCGCGAGCCGGACGCCGAACTCGCGGGTCCGCTGCCGCACTGTGTAGGCCATCACGCCGTAGGTGCCCATGATGGCCAGCAGGAGAGCCGCAATCGCATGCGCTCCGACCAACGCCAGCAGGAGCCGGCGCAGCTCGACGGTCCGCGCGATGACGTCCTCCATTGTGCGAACGTCGAAGGCCGGAAGATCCGGATCGACCGACAGAACCTCCTTTCCGACGAATTCGGCCAGAGAGCCGGGCGCCGTTGTGGTTCTGAGGATGAACGAGATTCCGAACCCCGGGCTTTGCCAGAGGCACCGGTAGACCTGCGGCAGGCTCGCGGCGTGGAGCCCGTCGTGCTTGACGTCGCGCACCACGGCGACGACGGTCAACCACGGCGTTGGATTGGCGCCCGGCGGCCCTGGCCCGCGGCCGGTCGGGCGAATGCGTTGCCCGAGCGCTTCGCGACCCGCCAGGAAGCTGCGGGCGAACGACTCGCTGACGAGAACGACACCCGGCGTCCTCGACGTGTCGGCAGCCGAGAAGTCGCGGCCCCGCACCCGCTCAACTCCCATTGCCTCGAGATACCCCGGTGACGCATCGAACACCTGCGCGTACGTGCCGGCGGTGCGCTCGGATGCCATCCCGTCGATCTCCATTCCGGCCGGGGCGCGAGGAACCGCCAGGGGAAGATGACTGACGGCGCCTACCGCCTGGACGCCCGGAAGCGCCGAGAGTCGTTCGAGCACCCGTTTGTACAGCTGAACCCGGCGCTCCGGAGTGGCGTACGGCCCGGTCGACGGGTCGTTCGGAAGCGGCAGCCACAGAGCGGCGGTCAGGACGTTCGCCGGCCGAAAACCGGGGTCCAGTCGCAGGATCTCGCCGAGACTCCGCGACAGGAGCGCGGCACCCACGAGCAGCACGAGCGACATGCCGATCTGCACCGCCACCAGCCCATTTTGCAGCCGCACGCCGGCCGCGCGGGTCGCGCGGTTGCCCTCCCGCAGCACGTGCGGACCGCGCCGGACCGTTTCAAGGGTCGGAAAAACGCCGATAACCAGCGCGGACACCAGCGTGACTGCCACCGTGAACAGCAGCACGTGCCCGTCGAGCGACACGTCGTCGAGGCGAGGTACCCCGGGAGGAGCCAGGCTGACGAGCGCGGACTTCCCCCAGACGGCCGCCAGGAGCCCGAGGCCGCCGCCGCAGGCGGCGAGCAGCCCCGTTTCGATCAGGACCAGGCGAACCAGGTGCGCATCGCCCGCGCCCATCGCGCGACGGATCAGGATCTCGACCTGTCGCCGGGTGGCTCGCAGCATCATCAGGTTCGCGATGTTTGCACAGGCGATGAGCAGCAGCAGGGCGACCGACACCATCAGGATGAGGATGGCCGGCCGGACGTTCCCGACGACGTCCTCCGACAACGGGATCATGCGAGGGGCCCAACCGGCACTCCTCGGATAGGCTTGCGCCTGTTCCGAGCGAATCCGATCTGCGAACGCGTCCAGCCGCGCCCGCGCCTCGGTGAGCGTGACGCCCGGCCGGAGACGGCCGAGCGCCCCGCCAAGCACGTAGGCGTCGCGCACCGGAGTTGTGGGAAACGGGGAATCCACGTAGCCCGAATGGATCCACAACTCCGTACCGCCGCGGATGCCTGATCCCGGATGGTCGAAGGTCGGCGGCATGACGCCCACGATCGTGTAGAGATCGGTGTCGAGCCGAAGCGCGCGCCCGATCGCGTCGGGGGTGCCGCCGAAGCGGCGTCTCCAGAGGCCATCGCTGATGACGGCCAGCGGGCCGTTTCCGGGCGTGTAGTCCTGCGGCCCGAACACGCGGCCGACGGCCGCGTCCACGCCGAGCACCTGGAAGAAATTCGCGCTGACAAGCTGGACCTCGAGGCGTTCGGGCCGATCCGCTCCGGTCAGGTTGGCGTCGATCGCAAACAGACCGGAGACATGCTCGAAGATGCCCAGACGGTCGCGGTAATCGAGATACTCCGCCACGGACACGCCGACGTCTCTGGTTCCGCGCCCCTGGAAATCGCTGGTGATGCGCACGAGCCGTTCCGGCGACGGGAACGGCAGCGGTTTCAGCAGGACGGCGTTGACGACGGTGAAGATCGCCGTCGCGGCGCCGATGCCGACGGCAAGCGTCAGCACCGTCATGAAGGTGACGGTGCCGTCCTTCAACAGGATCCGGATGCTGTCCTTGAACTCCCGGAGGACGGCCACCGTGGCGGATCGCGCGCTCATCGTGCGCGCACTTCCTCGAGCGCGCGAGCCATGCTGGGGAGCACGCGGCCCGCCAGCCGCGCGTGAGCGTCGTCACCGAGGTCCGAGACCATCATGGCGAGGTGTCCCGCGCTCTCCATTGCGGCGGCCTCGTAGGGTCCCTCGCGAAACTGCCACATGCTCCGCGATGTCCCGCGTGCCTCGAGGCGCTTCGCTCCCGGTGGCGGCAAGGGTGGCGAAGATGTCCGCAGGGCCATCACGGAGATCGTGTGGCCGTTCCCCCGAAGCACGAGGTGCCTGAAGTACGAGTCGTGGTGCCTGCAATCGTGCGCGTCGGCAAGCTCATAGGGGGCGGCCGATTCCGCCACGGCATTCATGACGCCGCGGTACGCGGCGTCGAAGCGAACGGCGACCCGATCGGGATCGAGCCGCAGCGTCGCCGGGAGCGTCAGCGCGCATTCCTTGTGATTGTCGATGCTGTCCTGGTACGCGACCGGCAGGATCCCCGCCGGCGTTCGCGATCTGTCGGGTCTGGTGCCGGCCAATCCAGACAACCACCACGCCGCCGACGCGGCGGCAACGAGGGCCGCGGCGGCAATCCAGCCGAATCGGCGAACGGCGAGCCATGATGTCCTGGCGGGGCGCCGCGACACCTGTGCAAGGACGCGGCGCTCCACCGCTGACGGATCCGGCCCCGGCAAAAGCGCCTGCCGGAGGATCTCCCGCAGCCGCCGCCGGCGCGACAGTTCCTCCGCGCACGCCGGGCACGCCTCCAGGTGTGCGATCACCCGATGGTTCGTCTCCACCAGCAGCTCGTTGCTCAAGTAGGAATCGAGCAGCTCCCGCACGTCTGCGCATCCCGACCCCTTCATGACCCCATCCTCTTGCAGTTCTGCACTTCACAGAGCCCGTACGCCTCTGCGATCGCGCGCAGCTCGGTTCTCAACAGCCGGCGCCCGCGATTGAGGCGCGACATGACGGTCCCCAGCGGGATGGCGAGCGCGTCCGCGATCTCGCGGTAGGTCAGCTCCTCGACGTCTGCGAGGAGCACGACGTCTCGGTAGACCTGCGGCAGCCGCTCGAATGCCGCTGCCACCTGCGTCGCGGTGAAGACGTCGGGAACGGGGGCGTCCTCCCGAGCCACCGCCCCGGCGTGGGTCTCGAGCTCCACCACTTTCGGCTGACGCGCGAGCGAGCGGCGCCGCTGGGCCAGCACGATGAACAGGATTCGATAGAGCCAGGCGCGGCAGTTCGTGCCGCGCTCGAACCGGTGGAACGACTTCCAGGCGCGCAGAAACGTTTCCTGGATCGCGTCTTCGGCAGCCGCGGCGTCCCCGAGCAGCCGTGCCGCCGAGCGGAGGAGGCCGCGCAGGTGGGGGATCGCCGCCTCGACGAAGGCTTCTCGCGATTCGCGATCACGGTCGCTCATGAAATCGTCAATCCTTTAATCGCGATTCCGATCCCGAATATTCCCGTCCCGGTGGGCCTTCAGGCAGCCTCTCCAGACGCCTCGGCCCTGGCCTGGCGAAGCGCCTCCACCCAGCTCACGCCCGTTCAGCCAGGCGAAGCTGAATCGCGCAAACAGTCGAAAATGTTCACCACTCCAATCCACACGGCTTCGTCGCGTTACACGGGATCCACATGTCATCCGTAATCGTAAGCCGCTGTTCCGTCAACACATCTCAAGTCATCTTCAGAGTACGCAGGCGCGACCTCCCCGTCATTGAGACAGCCCGCCGCGACACTCAGATTGGCCCATCACGCGATTTCGTGGGGTGGCGCGGTGGCGCCGTGCACAATTCTGTTCGCCGTCGCTGTTGATCGGGTGCTGCTCCGGGCGGCTCCCGTCGCGAGGAGGGAAACCGTCCCGATGAAGGTTCCCGGCCGGTTGCAGTTTCTGACCGCGACCGCGGTTTGCCGTCACGTTCGCGTTTCGATTCGCGTACCAGGCTGGACGCCGAACTCATTGCGTGGCTTGCCCACGAGCTCTGGCACGCTCTTGAAGTGGCGTGGGCACCGGAGGTGAGGGATCAGGCCAGTCTTCTGCTTTTGTACCGACGAATCGGCGTCGGTGGTCAATACAGCACGGACGTCGAGTCCCTCGCGGCACAGGACGTGGGAACGAAGGTCCTCCGCGAGGTTCGAGGTGTGCGCTGAGGCGGGCTGCGTTCCGCCGCGCCTCAACGCAAGCTTCTGCCGGGCAGCTCGATCACCGTGCGCTCACGCGACAAATATCGCGGACGCGTCGGGCGCTCGGCCGCCGCCAAACGCCTGGATGAGGACGCGGTGCAGCTCGCGGTCGCCGCGCACGTCCGCCACACGGAAGCCGGCTACGACGAGCTCCTGGCGCGCGGCATCGAACGACGGGACGCCCGCGATCGCGTGCGGCCGGACGTCGACCGCGTTCTGAGGCAGTGGCGCGGCGGCCGTCATCCTCGAGCAGTCGTTGGCCGAGTCCCCGGTGACAAGCTGGTGGCAAGCTTTCGACGACTCAATCTCCAAGTCGACACGCGTCGCGACGTGTCGCGGGCAAGTGCCACGACACTCGTTTTCGTGCCTCATACAGTCGCAAAAATCGGCAAGCCGAATTAGACCACGCGCCGACGCACAGGCTTCAGGACAAAACGCACGTGTACGCCGAGGCGCGCCAACATGTCTATCAGGCTGTCCGTGCTGAAGAGATCGATCCGTCCTCGCAGGAGATCGCTGACACGAGGCTGCGTCACGCGCAGGAGCTTGGCAGCCCTGGCCTGCGTGAGCCCACGCGAGGCGAGGGCCTTCTGGACCTTGATCAGCAGGTCGGCACGCACCAGCAGGTGCTCGGCTTCGTCCGCGGGGAAACCGAGATCTCGAAAGACGTTGCCAGTGGAGGGCGTCACTTTGACGTTACTTCTTCTTGGCATCTTCGGCTCGCCTCCTTGACCAAGGCACAATAGCGATCTCGTGCTAAGTTCACGTCATGCTGCGGCGTCTTCCGCGTCCGCTTCTCGAATGCGTGCATCCGCCGGAAACGCCCGGATGTCGCGCCGTGCGCTCCCAAGCCAGGCGAGCGGCTTGTCCGACACGACTCACTATGCAAGTTTTTGTATATACCGTCAACGTGCCGGCAGTCCCAGAGATCCCCTCGCGCCTCCAGATCCCGTTCCGAAGAGCGTCTGAGCCCAATTCCTCGGCATTGAGGCTTGGGTCGCACGCCATTGCCGCGCGAATCGGGAACTGGCGAGGCGCGTTGGTCTCCTCCGCGGTCCATCACACGAGCGACTGCCTCGGCGGTGCGTACACGATCATCGCGTGAGCCGATGGTGAAGCCAACCGGTTGGGTCGTCGACATGCGGCATTACATCGACGAGGACATCGGTGACCTGCCGGAGGACGTCCCTGAACGCGTCTGAGTCTCGCCATCTTCTTTGGCGCCATCGTGGCCTGGGTCACCGACCACCTGCCGGAGGGTGACGAACACACGAACGTGCCATGTCGGCGGAGTCCAGGCCGTCGTCGCTGCCGCGGCGAGATCATCGCTGAACTGGACGGCACGTCTGGGTACATCGTGTGGCATTGTCCGCTCTGCGGTGACAACGGCTGGATCCACGGCTGGGAAGACACGCCGTGGGATCGTCAGCACGAGGCGGGCGCGACGCAAACGACCCCGTCGCCGAGGACAAAGCGCTGATGGCCGGCCGGGGACGCCGGGGTGCGCCATCCCCGACCTGGCGTTGGCAAGCCTGTGGCAACCCTTCCGGCCTGAACTCCCCGTTTCTCGGGCGCAAGCGAACCCAGGTGTCCGCCGGCGCGATCGTAACGGTTTACGGAATGCCCGGAATCGGGCGTGACCAGGGAGCTGCAAATCATTGACCTACGGCCTTTTCGCCGTAGGTCGAATCGCTACCTGAACAACGTAAGTAGCTGAATGACAGGTAATTGGCGGGGCCGACGAGACTCGAACTCGCGACCTCCGGCGTGACAGGCCGGCGTTCTAACCAACTGAACTACGACCCCGCAAGGTCATTCTGACACTTGGTAATCCTGGTGGGCGGTACAGGATTCGAACCTGTGGCAGCCGGCGTGTAAGGCCGGTGCTCTACCACTGAGCTAACCGCCCGGCGCGCTCGGCCGCAACCCCGGAAACAATCCATTATGTATGGATCGCAGCGAGATACGCAAGTACGAGCGCCACGCCCGCGAGCGTTCGATGCTCGCGGTTTCGCCTCGCGCGCGCGAGGCTGAAGCGTCGCGACACCTCGGCCGATGCGCCAGTCCGGTACCGCTCGTACGCGTCGCCGAACCGCGCCGAGAGGTGCCGCTCCTCCGCGCGCGCGGCCGCGGGCAGCGCCAGCGCGACGTACGCCGCCGCCACCGCCGCCACCACGACGTGGTTGGCCGCCACGGCCAGGCCGGCGCCGAGCAGCGCCGACCCGATGTACAGCGGGTGACGCGTCCACCGGTACGGCCCCGACGAGGTCACCTCCCTGCCCTTCTCCAGGTGCCCGGCGGCCCAGATCCGCAGCGCCTCTCCGGCGAGCGCGATAGGCGCGCCGGCGAGCAGCGACGCACGCGACGGACGCGCGAAGACGATCGCCACGACCCCGCACGCGAACCCCAGCGGCACTCGCCATCGCGCGAGGAATGCCGTCATTCTCATCGCGCCGCCACCCCGGCGAGCCGGCGATCCACGGCCTGCGCCACCTCCTCGAGCGCCACATCGTCGAGGCACCAACGCGCCTGCACGCACCGGCGAAGATGGTGGCAGCCGCACGCGGCGAAACGCGAGACGCACACGTCGTGCGGCGACCACGGCCCGTTGCGGGCCGGATCGGTCGGGCCGTAGATGCCCACGATCGGCGTGCCGGCCGCCGCCGCGATGTGCAGAGGACCGGTGTCGCCCGACACCATGAGCGACGCGGCGCCCGCGAGCGCGAACAGGTCCGCGATCGACGTCAGGGGCGCGAGCGCGGCGGCGCCACCTGATTCGCGAACGAGCGTCTCGGCGATCTCGAGCTCGCCGGGCCCCCAGATCGCGATCGAAGGAAGCGCGTGACGCTCGCGCAGCTGCCCGGCCAGCGCGCCGAACCGCTCGGGAGGCCAGCGCTTGTTCGGCCACGCAGCGCCAGGGTTGATGATCGCGAAGCGCTCTCCCGCCTGCGTGCGCACCTGCTGCAGTGCCGCCGACGGGCGGCGCGCGAACGGAAAGGACGGCGCCGCGGGCGCCTGGATGTCCAGCGCCCGCAAGAGAGACAGGTTCTTTCCGATCACATGGCCGTCGGCGCCCGGTGTGACGGTCTCGTGGTAGAGCGCCGCCGCTGCCGGCTCGCGCAAGGACGCTCTCGCAAAGCCGACGGCGCGCCTCGAGCCCGAGAGCCGTGCGAGCGTCGCGGACTTGACCAGCCCCTGGAAATCGAGCGCCGCGTCGAACTGCTCCCGCCGCAGCGCGCCGATCGCCGACACCCAGCCCGGCGCCGTCGGCTTGATCGGATGGATGCGGTCGATCCCTTCGACCAGCTCGAGGACCTCGATGTGGCGCGCGTCCACCAGCCAGTGGATCTCCGCGCGCGGCATGGCCCCGCGCACGGCGGCGACCGCGGGAACCGTGTGGATGATGTCGCCGAGCGAGCCGAGCCGGACGAAGAGCAGCTTCGGGGTCATGACCGCTCGGCGTCGCGCAGACGCGACACCATCTCGCGGGTGGAATGGTCCTTCGGATCGCCCACGATCGCGACCCGCCCGCCGTACGCGCGGACCACGTCGCGCTCCGGTACAGTCTCGGCCGTGTAGTCGGTCCCCTTGCAGTGCACGTCCGGGCGGATTGCTGCGATGACCGTCGCGACGGTCGGCCCCGGGAAGATCACGACGTAATCGACGCCGCGCAGGCCGGACACGAGCTCCGCCCGCTCGCGGGCGGCGAAGATCGGCCGCCCCTCCCCTTTCAGCTGCCGCACCGACTCATCGTCATTGATCGCGACGACGAGGACGTCTGCCTGGTCCGCGGCTCCCTGCAGGTAGCGGACGTGGCCGACGTGCAGGAGATCGAAACAGCCGTTGGCGAGCGCGATCGATCTGCCCGCGTCCCGCTCGCGGGCGACCGCGTCGTGCAGTTCGTCGAGCGACACGATCCGCGGCGCGCTCATGCCTTTCCGCGGTCCGCCGCGACGGCCGCGCGCAGCTCCGCGCCCGACACGGTGGCCGTGCCCCGCTTCATCACGACGATGCCGCCGGCATAGTTGGCCAGCCGGGCCGCCTCAGGGAAGGTTGCGCCGGCCGCGACCGCGAGCGCGACGGTGGCGATCACCGTGTCCCCCGCTCCGGTGACGTCCGCGATCTCGTCGCTGCCAAAGATGCTGATGTGTTCCGTCGGCTTGTCTGGCTCGAACAGCGCCATCCCGCGGCTGCCGCGCGTCACGAGGACGGCGCGCGCCCGAAGCCGGGCGAGCAGCGCGCGCCCGGCGCGCTCCAGCACGCGGCGGTCGTCGCCGATGACGATCCCGAAGAGGTGCTCGACCTCGGACTCGTTGGGGGTGCACGCGGTGATGCCGCGGTACTTTGCGAGCTGATAGCGCGAATCCACGAAGACGGGCCGATCGGGGCCCACCTCGCGCCGAATCGCGGCAGCGAGCGCCGGGGTCACCAGGCCGCTGCCGTAATCGGACAGCAGCACGGCGTCGCACTTCCGAAGCGCACGGGTCAGCCGTGCGTGCACGGCCTCGCGCGCCTCGCGGCCGTGGCGCTGCTCGGCAGCGCGGTCGATCCGCACCACCTGCTGTTTGGCGGAGTGAATCCCTCCGGCGAGGATCCGCGTCTTGGTCGGCGTGCGCCACTCCTGCGGCCGCACCACGCCTGTTACGTCCACGCTCGCGCGGAGCGCGTCGAGCATCCGGCGCCCCGCCTCGTCGCGGCCTGCCAGCCCCACGGTCTGGGCGGCGCCGCCAAGCGCCGCGACGTTCCGCGCGGCGTTGCCGGCACCTCCAGGCAGGATCTCGGTCGCGTCGTAGTTGAGGATCAGGACCGGCGCCTCGCGCGACACGCGCGCGACGCGGCCGTAGATGAACTCGTCGGCGATCAGATCGCCGACGACGGCGATCGTCCGCCCGCGGAAGCGTTCGATGAGGGTCAGCAGCCGCGCTGTCGAAGTATCCACGTCGTTGCGCCGATCAGGTTGTCCGCGACGTGCGCGGGAACGGGCGCGGAGCGACCTGCCGCCGCCTCGCTCGCGCCGTACCCGGAACGCACGAGCACCGGTATCACGCCCGCATTGCGCGCCGCCTCGACGTCCCGCCAGCGGTCGCCGACCGCGTAGGAGCGCGCCAGATCGAGGTCGTGCTCGCGTGCCGCGCGCAGGAAGAGGCCCGGCGCCGGCTTGCGGCAGTCGCAGGGCTGCCGGTACTCGGGCAGCGGCGCTTCCGGATGATGAGGGCAGTAGTAGAAGCCGTCCACCTCGGCGCCGGAGGCGCGCAACTGCGCGTCGAGGTGGTCGTGCACGCCGCGGACGAAGGCCTCATCGAAATACCCGTACGCGACACCCGCCTGGTTGGTGACGACGACGACGCGGAACCCGCCGCGATTGAGGAGGCGCACCGCGTCGAGGCTCCACGGGAACAGCTTCAATCGCTCGAGGCGGTCGATGTAGCCCGCTTCTTCGACGATCGTGCCGTCGCGGTCGAGGAACACCGCCGGGCGCGGGCTCATGACAGCCGCGACACCACCGCGGCGAGCGCACGCTCGGGGGCAATCCGCTTCATGCACCGGTGATCGATCGGGCAGTCGCGCAGCATGCAGGGGCGGCAGAACACGTCGGCCCGCAGCACGTCGGCGGCCTCGGCGCGTGGTGCGGTCACGCGTTCGTCCGTGGGCCCGAACATCGCGACCACCGGCGTCCCGAGCGCCGCCGCGAGGTGCATCGATCCGGAATCGTTGGTCACGAACGCCTCACACCGCGCCAGCAGCCCGATGAGCAGCCGCAGGTCCGTCCGGCCGATCAGGTTCACCAGCCGGCCCGGCGCCAGTGGGCGCGATCCGAGGGCCGATTCTATCTCACGCCCCGCGTCCACATCGCCGGAGGTCCCGACCAGCACGCAGCCGATCCCGTGCGCGGTCGCGAGCGCCGCGATCACCTCCGCGGCGTACTTCGGCGGCCAGCGCTTCGCGTGGCCGTACGCCGCCCCGGGTGCAAACCCGACGATCCGGTGCCCGGCGATCCGGGTGTCGATCTCGACGGCGGACGCCAGCTCGGTCGCGCGCGCGTTCGGGCGGATTCGCGGCAGTTCGTCGCCGTTGGCCAGACCGAGCCCGCGCGTGAGCGCGAGGTAGTAATCCACCTGGTGCACGCGGCCGCGTGGCCGGCGTATGGCGCGCGTCAGCAGCCAGCTGCGCGCGGCGCCGGCAAATCCCCACCGCTCGTCGATCCCCGCCCGTTTCGCACGCCAGGCGGACCCGAACGAGTTGGTCATCAGCATGATGGTGTCGAAGCGGCCGGAGCGGATGGCCTCCGGCGCGATCACCTCTACCGTCCCGACGCCGGTCTCCTGCTCGAACACCGGCGCAAACGCAGGGGGCGCCGCGATCGTCAGCTCCGCCTCCGGATAGGCGCGCCGCGCCATCGCCATCGCGGGCAGCGCCATCACGAGGTCCCCAAGCCAGTTGGGGGCGCGTATGACCATCCGGGCAGGAATGAAGGACGCCATCAATGCTCGATCGTGCCGTTGCGGCTCGCGGCGGGAAACATGCCGGGGACGCCGTCGATGGCGGGGTGCAGGTCCCGCCACCGGCGGTGCATCCACAGCCACAGGTCCGGGTAGCGGCGCACGTACATCTCGAGCACGTCCGTGCACCGCTGCATGAAATCGCGAAGCGCGGCGGGGTCGTCCGACGCGGGGGGCGGGACCGGATGCTCGTACACCATCCGGTAGCGCCCACCGGAGAGCGGCAGCGCGAAGACGGGGATCACCGGCGCGCCGGTGCGCGCCGCGATCGCGGCGAGCGCCGAGGTCGTCGCGGCAGGGCGATCGAAGAACTCGACGACGATCGCGTCGGCGCTCTGGATGTGTTGATCGATCAGCATCGCCACCGTCCCGTTCGCGCCGAGCACGCGCAGCACGCGCCGGACGGCGCCGCGGCGGTAGATCACGGAGTTCCCCGTCCTGGTTCGCACGCGCTCGAGCAGCGCGTGCAGGTGCGGGTTGTCGAGCGCGCGCGCGAGGACGGCGAGCGGCGGCAGCCGCAGGGCGTGGACGAGCGCGTTCAGCTCCCAGTACCCGAAGTGCCCGGTGAAGAGCAGCACCCCGCGTCCCAGCGCGTGGGCGTCCTCGACGCGCTCAGCCCCGGCAAACTCCACGCGGGTGCGCATCTCGTCCGGCGTCATCGTGCTGAACTTCAGCAACGCCGTGAGCAGCCGCCCGAAATGGCGGAACGTGCGGCGCGCCAGCGCGCGGCACTCCGCCGGGCTGCGATGAGGGAACGCGGCGCGCAGGTTCGCGATCGCGAGCCGACGGTGGCCGCGATCGATCCCGTAGAACACGAGCCCGATCGTGGTCCCGACCATCGGCACGAGACCGAACGGCAGCAGACGCACCATGGCGCGGATGACCATGACCGTCGCGTACTCCATGAGATACCGGAGCTTCACCATGATGCCGCGCCTCCGGAAGGCGGCGGACACGATGCGCGCAGCAGGGACGCGAACTCCGCGGCCGGCTCCACCGCGATCTCGAGCGGGGCGACGACGAGCGGCAGACCGGCGATCTCCCGCACCGCCAGCCTGGCGGCGTCCTTCTCGGTCGTCACGAGAAGCGCGGCGCCCGCGGTTTTCGCGCGCTCGGCGAGCCGCGCGAGGTCTGCCGCGGAGTACCGATGATGATCGGCGAAGGGCACGCGCGCGGCGATCGTCCACCCGTCGCGCGCCAGAGAATCGAAGAACGCCGCGGGAAGTGCGATCCCGGCAAACGCGAGCGCCGGCGCGTCGCGGCACGCCCCACCAAGGCGGCGGTACATCGAGAAGACACGCCTCGCGCCGGCTGCGCGGGCCGCCGCCTCGATCCCTTCCTCCGCGTGCACGACCACCCCGTCCGCCTCGCCCACCGCGTCGAGCGGCTCGCGCAACCGGCCGAACGGCAGGACGGCGTCGTCCAGATCGCGGGCGCTCAGCACGACCAGATCCAGCGTCCGCGCGAGCCGCAGGTGCTGGAACCCGTCGTCCAGGACGTGGACGGTGCACCCGAGTCGCCGTTCGGCGATCGCGCCGGCGAGGTAGCGGTCGGCAGCCACCACGACGGCGCAGCCCGCGAGCTGCCGGGCGAGCATCAGCGGCTCGTCGCCGGCCGTGGCGTAGTCGGCGAGCACGCGATCGCCGTCGCTCACGACCACCGCTCCCTCGAGCAGGCTCGGGCGGGCATAGCCGCGGCTGAGGATCGCCGGCTTGTGACCGAAGGACCGCAGCAGTCGCGCGACGTGCCCGGCGAGCGGCGTCTTTCCGGTTCCGCCCATCGACAGATTGCCGATGCTGACGACCGGCCGCGAGAGCACCCGCCGGCGCTCCGGCGCGGCAACAACGGCGGCGCGGCGGCGACGCGCGACGGCGGCAGCGACGGTGGAAATCAATGCACCCGCCGGAAGGGGCGGATGACGGCCTGGCCGCGGTGCCCGGGGGGCAGCAGCTCCGCGATGGCTGCCATCGTGCGGGATCGAGCGCCGCGGTTCGCCTCGACCAGGGCGCGCGCGGCGGCCCCGAGGCGGGCGCGTCGCACCGGATCGTGCAGCAGCCCGAGCAGCGCCTCTTCCAGGCCCGCCTCGTCCGCCACCTGTTCCACCGCACCGTTCTCCAGGAACGTGCGCGTGATCTCCGCGAAGTTGGACATGTGCGGCCCGACCACGATCGGCTTGCCGTGCGCGGCCGGCTCCAGGATGTTGTGCCCGCCCGCGTCCACGAGGCTGCCGCCGACGAACACCGCCGTGGCGATGTGATAGAGCTGCGCCAGCTCGCCGATCGTGTCCAGGATGACGATGTCGGTGCGCGGCTCGGCGTCCACCGGCAGCTCCGATCGGCGCGCGACGCTGAAGCCCGAGTCGAGCGCCAGCGCTTCCGCCTCGGCGAACCGCTCCGGCTTGCGCGGCGCGATCACCAGCAGCGCGCGCGGCAGCTCGTCCCGGATCCGCGCGAACGCGCGCAGCACGGGCTCCTCCTCCCCCTTCAGCGTGCTCGCCGCAATCACCACCGGCCGATCGTCGGGCACGCGGAAGTACCGCAGCACGCGGTAGCGGCCGCGCGCCGTCGCGGCCGATTCGCCATGGCCCGGCACCTCGAGCGAGTCGAACTTCAGGCTGCCCGTGACCGTCACGTTGCGCGGGTCGATGCCGATGTCGATGAGCCGGCGCGCGGACTCCTCGCTCTGCATGCAGGCGCGATCCAGATCCGCCAGCACGCGGCGGAAGAACGGGCGCGCGAGCCGGTACCGCGGATAGGACCGTCCGGAGATACGACCGTTCACGAGGAGCGTCCGCACCCCATGACGCCGGCACTCCCGCAAGAGGTGCGGCCAGATCTCCGTTTCCATGCTGATGAACAACGTCGGCCGGACGATCCGCAGCGTGCGCCGGACGACGAACCCGAGGTCGAAGGGGAAGAAGAACACGCCGTCAACGCCCCGAAGGTGCGTCTTCGCCACCTGCTGCCCCGTCATCGTCGTCGTGGAGACGAAGATGCGCAGGCGCGGGTACTGATCGCGCAACTGCTCGATGATCGCCCGCGCGGTCAGCGCCTCGCCCACCGACACCGCGTGGATCCAGATGGACGCGTCGCCATCGAGGTTGAACGACACGGGAAGATAGCCGAGCCGTTGCCGCAAACTGCCGACGTACTTCCGGTAGCGGATCGCCTGGTACAGAAAGTACGGCGAAACGGCGAGGACGAAGAGGATCGAGACCGTGCTGTAGAGGAGATACACTGCGGATTTACCGCATTTTATCGCCGTTTGACCCCCCGGCAAGCCGCGGATAGGATGAGAAAGTTTCAGGACTTCTCGTTCGCCCGCAGGAGGGTAGCTGATGGCAGTCAAGGTCGGGATCAACGGGTTCGGCCGTATCGGCCGGAACATCATGCGTGCCGCGATGGGCTCGAGCGACATCGACTTTGTCGCCGTCAACGACCTGACCAGCGCCGCGACGCTCGCGCACCTGCTCAAGTACGATTCGATTCTCGGCAACCTGAACGCGACGATCGAGGCCTCGGGCGACACCATCAAGGTGAACAACGAGAGCTTCAAGGTGCTCTCGGTGAAGGATCCCGCGCAGCTCCCCTGGAAGGACCTGGGCGTGGACCTCGTCTTCGAGTCCACCGGCCTGTTCACGAAGCGCGACGACGCGGCGAAGCACCTCGCGGCGGGCGCCAGGCGGGTGATCATCACCGCGCCGGCGAAGGGACCGGACGTCACGCTCGTCCTCGGCGTCAACGGCGACATGTACGACCCGGCCAGGCACAAGATCATCTCGAACGCCTCGTGCACGACGAACTGTCTTGCGCCGGTCGCGAAAGTGCTGCAGGACCGCTTCGGCATCCGCAAAGGCTGGATGACGACCGTCCACTCGTACACCAACGACCAGCAGCTCCTCGATCTGCCGCACAAGGACCTGCGCCGCGCGCGCGCGGCGGCGCTCTCCATCATCCCGACCACCACGGGCGCGGCGGTGGCGATGGGCGAGGTGATGCCGGCGCTCAAGGGCAAGCTGGACGGCATCTCGCTGCGCGTGCCCACGCCGAACGTGTCGCTCGTCGATCTCGCGTGCCTGCTCGAGAAGAAGGTCACGGCCGAGGAGGTGAACGGCGCGTTCCGCGAGGCCGCCGGCGGCGCGCTGAAGGGCATCCTGCAGTACACGGAGGAGCCGCTCGTCTCGATCGACTTCCGCGGCAACCCGCACTCCGCCATCCTCGACGCACCGTACACGAAGGTGCTGGATGGCGACCTGGTCAAGGTCCTCGCGTGGTACGACAACGAGTGGGGCTACTCGAGCCGCTGCGTTGACCTCGTGCGCGCCCTGGTGAAGAAAGGGCTCTAGCGCCCGTGTCGAAAAAGACGATCCGCGACATCGACGTGCGCGGCCGGCGCATCTTCCTGCGCGTCGACTTCAACGTGCCGATCAAGGGCGGACGAATCGGCGACGAGACGCGCATCGTGGCCTCGCTGCCCACGATCACGTACGCGCTCGAGCAGGGCGCGACGGTGATCTGCGCGTCCCACCTGGGGCGTCCCAAGGGGAAGCCGAACCCCGAGATGAGCCTCCGCCCGGTCGCGCCGCGGCTGTGCGAGTTGATCGGCCGCCCTGTGGAGTTCGCCGAAGACTGCGTCGGAGACGCCGCGCGGAGCGCCGTCTCCCGCGCCGGCAAGAACGGCGTCGTCCTGCTGGAGAACCTCCGGTTTCATCCGGAAGAGGAGAAGAACGACGCCGGGTTCGCGGGCGAGCTGGCGTCGCTGGCGGACGTCTACGTGAACGACGCGTTCGGTTCGGCGCACCGTGCTCACGCCTCGACCGAAGGCATCGTTCAACACGTGAAGACCGCGGCCGCGGGCCTGCTCATGGCGGCCGAGCTCGAGTACCTCGGGCGCGCGCTGGGCAATCCCGAGCGGCCGTTTGTGGCGGTGCTCGGCGGCGCGAAGGTATCGGACAAGCTCGAGGTCATTCAGAACCTGCTCGCGCGCGTGGACGCGCTGGTCATCGGCGGCGCGATGGCGTATACCTTCCTGCTCGCGCGAGGGGCGCCGGTCGGCAACTCGCTGGTCGAGCGCGACCTGGTCGAGGCCGCGCGTGACATCGAGTTCCGCGCCAGCGAGCGCGCGCTCGACTTCGAGCTGCCGCTCGACCACGTCGTCGCGGACCGGATCGACGCGTCGGCCGCGCACGAGACGATCGATGTCGGCGACGCGTCGATCGGCAACCGGATGGGGGTTGACATCGGACCGAAGACGGCGGGCCGTTACCGCGGCCGGATCGCGTCGGCGAAGACCGTCGTCTGGAACGGCCCGATGGGCGTGTTCGAGATCGACGCGTTCGCTCGCGGCACCTCCGAGGTCGCCAAGGCGGTCGCCGACGTGAAGGGGACGACGATCGTGGGCGGCGGCGATTCGATTGCCGCCGTGAAGAAGGTCGGTGTCGCCGACCGGATCTCGCACATCTCGACCGGAGGCGGGGCGTCGCTCGAGTTCCTCGGCGGGCGGACGCTCCCGGGCGTCGCGGTCCTGCCGGACCGCTGAGAGGACCATCCCATGCGGATGCCGTTCATCGCCGCCAACTGGAAGATGTACAAGACGGTCCACGACGCCGTCGTGTACATCAAGGAATTCCGCAGCATGGTCAAGGACATCGACGACGTGGAAATCGTCGTCGCGCCGCCGTTCACCGCGATCCACGCGGCGGCGGAGGCCGCGCGGAACACGAAGATCGGCGTCGCGGGCCAGGACCTCTACTGGGAGCGCGATGGGGCGTTCACCGGCGAGGTGGGCGCGGCGATGATCAAGGAAGCGGGCGCGGAGTACGTCATCGTCGGCCACTCCGAGCGGCGCCGGCTGTTCCACGAGACCGACGCGACCGTCAACCGCAAGGCGGTGGCGGCTCTGGGCGCCGGGCTGCTCCCCATCGTCTGCATCGGCGAGACGCTCGAGGAACGCGAGCAGCAGCAGACCATGACCGTGCTCGATCGGCAGATCAAGGAAGGATTCGACGGCCTCACGGGCGAGCAGGTCGCGTCGCTGGTGATCGCGTACGAGCCCGTGTGGGCGATCGGGACGGGCCGGAACGCTACGCCGGAGCAGGCCAACGAGGCGCACGCGCACATTCGATCGAGGCTGCGACAGTGGTTTGGCGGCCAGGCGGCGGACCAGTGCCACGTGATCTACGGCGGGAGCGTGAAACCGGACAATATCGCCGAGCTCGCCTCGCTGCCGGACGTGGACGGCGCGCTCGTGGGCGGCGCGAGCCTGGACGTGCGCGGTTTCTTCGACATAGTGGCACGGACGCGGAAGGCCGCGTTATAATTACAGGCTATGCTTTACTACCTGCTCGTCTCCCTGTACGTCCTCGTGTGCTTCCTCCTGCTGCTCGTCGTCCTGCTGCAGCAGGGCAAGGGTGGGGACATCGCGAGCGCGTTCGGCGGCGGCGGCAGCACGCAGGCGGCGTTCGGCGCACGCAGCGCCGGCACGGTGCTCACGCGCGCGTCGACGATCCTGGGCGCGCTGTTCCTGATCGGCGCGCTGGTGCTGGCGATTCTCGGGCAGCGCGGCGGCGTCTCGGTGGTTGGCGGAAGTTAGGAAAGTTAGAAGTTAGAAGTAACAAGTCAGAA
>DATHTE010000103.1:0-99034 GCA_035463475.1 Vicinamibacterales bacterium | reverse complement strand
CGAGGAGCACCTGCTGTTCGGCAGCCTCTTCGCCGCCGTCATCGTCATGGTGTTCATCCGCAACATCCGGGCCGTCCTCATCGCCGCGCTGGCGATCCCGGCCTCCATCATCTCGTCGTTCACGCTGATGAACGTGATGGGCTTCACGCTGAACAACATGACGCTGCTCGCGATCACGCTGGCGGTCGGGATCGTCATCGACGATGCGATCGTCGTGCTCGAGAACATCTTCCGGCACATCGAAGAGAAAGGGAGCAGCCCCTTCAAAGCGGCCATCGAGGGCACGCGCGAGGTCGCCCTTCCCGTGATGGCGACGACGCTATCGCTCGTCGTCATCTTTCTGCCGATCGCGTTCATGAGCGGGTACGCGAAGCGCTTCATCAACCCGTTCGGCTGGACGATGGCCTTCGCCATCATGGTGTCGCTGCTCGTCAGCTTCACGCTGACGCCCATGCTGTCGTCGAGGTTCCTGGCGCTCGGGAGCGGGGGGAGCCACAAGACGAAGGACAGCCGCTTCTTCGGGTGGGTCGACACGCACTACGAGCATTGGCTCAAGTGGGCGCTCGCGCACCCGCGCGTGATCGTGCTGACGGCGATCGTCGTGTTCGCCACGACTTTTCCGCTGAACGCGCTGGTCGGGCGATCGTTCATCCCGAACGAGGACCAGTCGGAGTTCACGGTAACCGTTGACGGGCCCGAGGGAATGTCGCTCGACGGGATGACCGATATCGTGCTGGATCTCAGCCAGGCGATCGGGGCCATGGAAGGCGTCGCGCACGTGTCGCCGACCATCCTGGAGCGCCCGAACCACTCGCACATGCAGATCCAGCTCGTGCCGATCGCGGAGCGCGGCCGCTCGCAGTCGGAGGTGGTGGCGGAAGTCCGCGAGTTGCTCAGCCTCCGGCCGTCGTTGAAGCCGATCGTGATCGAGAAGAGTGCCCTCGGCGGCGGTGAAACGGGCGCGTACCCGATCAACGCAAACCTGCTGGGCCCGGACCTGCCAACGCTCGCCGACTACACCATGCGGCTGTTCGAGGCGTCGCAGTCGCTCGAGAGCCTTTCGGACAAGAAGGTCACGGTCAACGTGAGCAACCCGGAGATCCGCGTGGACGTCGACCGCCAGCGCGCGGCAGACCTCGGCGTGCGGATCTCCACCGTGGCGCGCGCGCTTCGCCTGATGGTGAGCGGCGACGACGAGATCTCGTGGTACCGCGAGGGGGGCGAGCAGTATCCGGTCAAGATGCGCGTGCTGGAGAGCCAGCGCCGCGACATGGAAACGGTGGGCAAGCTCACCGTGCCGTCCGCCCGCGGGCCGGTGCGCATCGACAACATCGCGCGGCTGGAGCGCGGGCTTGGCCCGACGATCATCCAGCGCTTCAACCGCCAGTTCCAGATCATGTTCATGGCGGATCTCGCGCCGGGCTACGCCCTCGACCAGGCGTCGAACGACGTGCGCGCGGCGGTGACCGAGTTGAACCTGCCGCCGGGCTATAGCGTCAGGTTCGCCGGCCAGACGCGGATCCTCGATGAGACCACGCAGAACCTGATCCTCGCGATTGGGCTCGCGAGCATCTTCATGTACATGGTCCTTGCCGCGCAGTTCGAGAGCTTCCTCCAGCCGATCATCATCATGATGGCGCTGCCGCTGTCGGTGCCCTTCGCGCTGCTGACGCTCTGGGGCACGCAGCGGACCCTGAACCTCTGGAGCGCCCTCGGCGTGCTGCTGCTGCTCGGCATCGTCAAGAAGAACGCGATCCTGCAGATCGACTACACGAACGTGCTGCGCGCGCGGGGGGTCCCGCGCGATCAGGCGGTCGTCGAGGCCTGCCGGACCCGCCTCCGCCCCATCCTGATGACGACCGCGGCGATTCTCGCCGGGCTCGTGCCGACCGCCATCGGGCTCGGCATCGGCGGCGCGCAGCGGTCGGCGATCGCCGTGACGATCATCGGCGGCCAGTCCCTGTGCCTCTTCCTGACGCTGCTCCTCGTGCCAGTCGCGTACGTGCTCTTCGACGAGATGGAGCAGAAGATCGTGAGCGACCGGGCCGCGGCTTGGCTCGGCCGCCTGTCGGCCGCCACCATCGGCCGGTTCCGCACCGCGCCCTGACGCTCGTCACACCGTCCGCCCCCATGATCGCCGCGGCCGGCGTCGCCGGCAGCGGGTGATAATACCGATGCCAAAGGAGAGCCTGATGATGCTGACCTCACGCTGGTCGCGCGCCTCTGCGTGCGCGATCGTGATCGCGTGCGCCGCCGCCGCGCTCGTCGCGCAGGAACGGGACCGCGCGAAGATCCCGGACAAGTACAAGTGGAACCTGGCGCAGATCTACAAGACGGAGGACGAGTGGCGCGCGGCGAAAGAGAAGGTCGCCGCGGAGGTGCCTAAGGCCGCCGCATTCAAGGGAACGCTTGGATCCTCGCCGCAGCGGCTCGCCGATGCCCTGGAGATGGGGACGCGCGTGACGAAGGAACTGGTGCGCGCTTACGTGTACGCCAGCATGATGTCCGACCAGGACACGCGCGTCAGCCGGTACCAGGGTATGCGGCAGGAGATGCTCCAGCTCTACTCGCGGTTCAGCGCCGAGGCGGCGTTCTTCGAGCCCGAGATCCTGTCGATCGGCCGCGAGAAGGTGGACCAGTTCGTCGGGCAGGAGCCGCGCCTCTCCGTGTATAAGGTGTACCTGCACGACATTCTCCGCCGGGCCGAGCACACGCTCACGCCCGCCGAGGAGAAGCTGCTCGCCGACTCCCAGCTGATCGCGAGCGGCCCGTCCACGACATACGGCATCTTCTCCGACGCAGAATTCCCGTATCCCTCGGTGACGCTCAGCGACGGCAAGAGCGTCAGGCTCGATAAGTCGGCGTTCAACCTGTACCGAACGGTGCCGGAACGTCGAGACCGCCAGAACGTCATGTCCACGTTCTTCACGGCCCTCGGCGCGTACAAGGGGACGTTCGGCACGACGATGAACAGCAAGGTACAGGCGGACATCTTCTACGCCCGCGCTCGGAAGTACCCGGACACGCTGAGCGCCGCGCTGGACGGCCCGAACATTCCGCTGTCCGTCTACTCGCGGCTGGTCGAGGGCGTGAACCGTCACCTGCCCACCTTCCACCGCTATCTCACGCTGCGGAAGAAGATGATGGGCCTGGACGAGCTGCACTACTACGACCTGTACGCGCCGCTCGTCGGCTCGGTCGATCTCAAGTACCCGGTCGAGGAGGCGCAGGCGCAGATCCTCGCGGCGCTGAAGCCGTTGGGCGAAAACTACGCCGCGGTGCTCGGCCGGGCGTTCAGCGAGCGCTGGATCGATCTGTATCCGACCGAGGGCAAGCGCTCGGGCGCCTACTCGAACGGCGGCGCGTACGACGTGCACCCGTACATGCTGCTGAACTACAACGGGCGCTACGACGACATGAGCACGCTGGCCCACGAACTCGGACACACGATGCACAGCTACTACTCGAACCGCGCGCAGCCGTACCCGCTCGCCTCGTATCCGACGTTCGTGGCCGAAGTGGCCTCCACGTTCAACGAGGCGCTGCTGATCGATCACCTCCTCGAGACGATCGCCGACGACAAAACCAGGCTGACGGTGCTCGGCAACTATCTGGAGAACATCAAGGGGACGGTCTTCCGGCAGGCGCAGTTCGCCGAGTTCGAGTTGCGGATGCACGAGATGGCGGAGAAAGGGCAGCCGCTCACTGGCGAGCTGCTCGCGAAACTCTACGCCGACATCACCAGGAAGTACTACGGCCACGAGAAGGGCGTCTGCGTGGTCGACGAGTACATCGCCCACGAGTGGGCGCTGGTGCCGCACTTCTATCGCGACTACTACGTGTTCCAGTACGCGACCTCGTTCACTGCGTCCGCCGCGCTGTCTGAAAAGGTGCTGGCAGGAGACAAGGAGGCCACTAAGCGCTATCTCGCGTTCCTGTCCGCCGGCGGCTCCAAGTACCCAATCGATCTGCTCCGCGACGCGGGCGTGGATATGACCACGGACGAGCCGCTCGAGCTGACGATGAGGAAGATGAACCGGGTGATGGACGAGATGGAGAAGATCCTGGCGAAGGGGGCGGCAACGGTCGAGTGATCGCGCGTTGCAGCGTCCATGGGCACTATGGCCCATGAGACAGATACCTCGATCACCGGCCTCGTCCGCGGCGTCATGGACGATACGCGGGAGCTGATCCGGGAGGAAATCGCCCTCGCGAAGTCGGAGGCGCGGCACGAGCTGAGCAAGGCTGGCGCGGCAGCGGCGCAGTTCGGGGCCGCGGCCATCGCCGGCTGGTTCGCGCTGATGTTCCTGCTCGGCGCGGTCGCGCTGGGCATCTCGGTTGCGTTCGATTGGCCCGCCTGGGCAGGCGCCGGCATCGTCGCCGTGCTGCTGGGGATTGCCGCGCTCGCCCTGTTTGTCGGCGCCCGCGCGGCGGCGCGCCGTGTCCAGCCCCTCCCACGCACCATGGACTCGCTGAAGGAGAACTTCCGATGAGCTATGCGGAGAACCTGTCGGAGCGCGCGCCGGAGGAGATCGAGTCGAGGATTGCCCACACGCGGAAGTCGCTCGACCGGAAGCTCGAGAAGCTGAGCGAGCGGCTCGACCCCCGTGCGCGTATGCAGCGGCTGAGGCATGGCATGACGCACGGCGTGTCCGCCCGTACGCCTCCGCGCAGACTCAGCTCCCGGCCGCCGCCCGAAACAGGTCATCCGCCGACGAGAGGATCACCTTTCGCAGGCGCGGCGGGTAGTCGGCCGGCAGCGTCTCCACGAAGCGCCGCACCGTCCTGGCGACGGCGGGCGAGGCGTGGCCGCTCAGCACCGCGTCGGTCCACCGCTTCGGGAAGAAGATGTCCCCGGTCCGCTGGATCTCGCGCACCATCCGCAGGGCGGGCAGCACGTGCTTCTCGGCTTCCGCAGCGCGGAGGGTATGGTGGACGAAGCGCAGCCCATCGGTCACCCACGGTTCCCGCCTGCGATTGGCCGGGTCGGCGAGCCGTTCCACGAAACGGTCGCGCTCCGCGACGTCCGCCGACAGCGCGGGGATCACGAACGCGAACCGCGCGCGGCGGTCGGGGTTCGTGATGCGCTTCAACTGTTCTTCCAAGATCTCGCGCCACGCCGGGACTTCGCGCAGCGCGAGCGCCTGCGCCATCTCGATCTCGTCGGTCTCGGAGAACGTCAATCCGGGCACCGCTTCGGTCTTCCGCCAGACGCGTTCCAGCCACGCGGTCCCGTCCGACGTCAGCGCCATGTCGCGGAACGCCGAGAACCAGGCGGATCGCAGGCTGGTGCTGCCGGCGCGCGCCAGGCCGTCGCGGAGCGTTCGCTCGAGCTGAGGGGCGAGCGCGAGCCGCTGCGCGTGCGAGAGGAACTTCCAGTAGGTCTCTCCGAGATACCCGAGGATGCGCTGCGTGAGCAGTTCGTCGCGTTCCGTCGGCAGGGCGCGCAGCGCGGTGTCTGCCAGCGCCGTGGCGCCGACCTGTCGATCGAGCATCGCGTCCCACAGCGCCACCCAGGCGCTGCCGCGCGTCACCGCGTCCCGGATGTCTTCGACATGCGAGGACAGGTACGCGAGGCTCGCCGCGTCCAGCACGAACCGGCCGTAGCCGCGTCCGCGGCCGTTTGGCAGCACGAACAATGGCGCCTCGAGCCCCTCGGCCTGCGAGACGACGGCCGTGGTGCCGTCGAGATCGACGGGGAGCGTGCGCTCGCCGTCCGCATAGCCGAGCGTCACGTGCAGGCGCTGGGGCCAGGTGAGTCCGCGGCGTGCGTACGGGTCCGCCTGCGAGAACGCCAGGCGGGCGACTCGGCCAGCCTCGACGTGCAGGTCCGTTGGGACGATGGGGCGCCCTTCCTCGCTCACCCACGCCACGCTCCAGCGCGCGAGATCCTCTGGCGTCCTGGCGTCGAGCAGCGCGATGAGGTCGGGCCACGACGCGTTGCCGAACGAGTGCCGGCGCAGGTACTCGCGGAGCCCGTCGCGGAGGGCGTCCTCGCCGACGCGCTCCTCGAGCTGCCGCATCACCGTTGGCGCCTTCTGATAGATGATGGCGCCGTAGAGCGAGCCGGCCTCATTGAGGTTCGCGAGCTCCTGGCGGATGGCGTTCGTGCCGTCCGTTCGATCGATCTCGTACGCCGCGGGATAGTGGGACAGGAGGAACCGCAGCTCGTGGTTGATCTCCGGGAACGAGGGGTTGACGATCTTCGCCGCCATGAAGTTGGCGAAGACCTCCTTCATCCAGACGTCGTTGAACCAGCGCATCGTGACCAGGTCGCCGAACCACATGTGCGCGGTCTCGTGCGCGATGACGCTCGCGCGCCCGAGCTTCTGGTTCTGCGTAGCGGTCTCGTCGAGCAGCAGGCCGGACGCGTTGTACAGAATCGCGCCCGCGTGCTCCATCCCCCCGAACTGGAACGACGGGATCAGCACGAAGTCGAACTTACCGAACGGATAGGGGATCCCCGTGTACTGCTCGAGCCACGCGATCGCGGCGGCGTGCAGGTCGAACACGGCGTCGCGATTGCGCACAACCTTCGCGGCGTCGGTCTCACGATGGAACATCCGGAACGTGCGGCCGTTGCGCTCCGCCTTCTCGATCGAGAACTTGCCTGCGGCGAACGCGAACAGGTACGTGGGCAGCGGCGGGGTTTCCGCGAAGCGCACGCGAAACCGCGCTCCTTCCTCGTCGCGTTCCGTCTCCGCCCCGTTGGCGGCCACCTGCCAGCCCGCCGGCGCGGTGAGCGCAAGCGTGAACCGCGCTTTCATGTCCGGCTGGTCGAAGCACGGAAACGCCTGCGACGCGCGCGCGGGCACGAACAGCGTGTAGAGGAACTCGGCGGACCGGTTCAGCGGCGCGTCGCCGGCGAGAAAGTCGATCTCGACCTCGTTCTCGCCAGCCTTCATCCACTCTGCCCTGAGGACGATGTGCCCGTTCACGTGGCGTGGCGTGACGGCGCGGCGATCGATCGACACGGAGCGCAGGCGGTCGGGCGACACTGCGAAGTCGAGCACGACCGCCTGCGCCGCCGGCAATACGAACCGCAGCCGTTCGCGCCCGCGGACCGGTTCGGTGTGCGCGGCCGGAATCTCGAACGTCAGGTCGTAGCGGAGGTTCCGTATGGTGTTCGCGCGATGTTCCGCGAGCGCAAGCGCAATCCCGGGCTCCGGATCGGACGGCGGCGCGGCATTCTGCAGAGGGATCATGGCGGCGAGCAGGACGGCCAGCATGGGTGAATCATACAAGGCCGCGGAGCGATCCACGGCGTCTGAAGAGACATGACGGCGTGCGCCTGGTCGGTCGTGACGGCGGTCGCGATCGCGCTGCAGCAGGCGCCAGTCCCGGAGCCGCCGCGGCCCGACCCGGCTGCGGGCTCGTCACTCGCAAGAATTCGCGAGGGACTCCGGCATCCGCCGGTGCTCGAGATTCCAGACCTGACGGACCAGGTGAGATTTCGCGTGACTGTGGAGGGGCTGCGCCCGCTGCTGGTGAGCCCGGCGTGGGATCCGGCGGGCGTGGTACCCGACTACGTCAGGTCCGCGCGCCCGCTCTACCACCACGAGTTCCTCCAGATGGTCACGCCCGAAGAGTTCCGGGCCGGCGCCCTGTATCCAGGTATGAGCGTGTCCGGCATCGCTCAGGCACTCGTGGGGGGAATCCGCGAAGACATCCGGCGCGCTCGGCAGGAAGCGATCCGCCGGCAGGTGAAGGAAGAGCTGCGCCGCTTCCTCGAGGAGCAGAAGAAGCGCGAGGAGCGCCCGTAGTCAGTCAGTGACTGAGCGCGTCGACGATCGCGCCGGCCGCGGCGCCAATCCCGAGACCCGCCAGGCCGCCCACCGGCATCGTGATCGCAAGGCACTCGTCGTCGTTCGGACACAGCGACTTGCCCCACAGCAGCCCCGCGCCGAGGCCGATGCCGGCGCCGATCAACAGGCCGTTCCACACCGAGTCCCTCCGCTCATCGCGTCGTGCCGGGGCCAGCGTGACGCCGCGCAGCGTGCCGGGCGAGACCACCAGTTCGGGCGCCCGCGCGGCGGCGAGCTTCGCGCGGATGCGGCCGTAGTCCGTCGTCGAGGCTGCGGCGGCCGGCGCGAGAACGCCGTGAACCAGCGTGGCCGCGACGAGCACTGCCGTAATACGGGTGGGCGTCATCGGTGATGCTCCCTCAACCATGAATGCGACATCCGGCGCGGCGGCGGCTCAGCGGCGCGCCTTGTGCTGGAGGACCAGAAGAGGGAAACCGCCGAGGGCGCAGGGAGCGCGGAAGACCGACGCGCGCGACAGCTACAGAGTCGGTCGTGGCTACGTCTTTGGCTGGAACATCCGTTCGAAGAACTCCGCCGTGGCCCTGTTTATCCGCAGCCAGCTCCGGTACAGCAGGAAGTCGTGGATCTCGTCCGGGATGATGATCTCCTCGTACTTCACCCCTTGCGCGCGCAGCCGCTGGACGAGATCGACGGTCTGATCCACGCGCACGTTCCGGTCATCGTCGCCGTGGATGAAGAGCACCGGCGACCGCCAGGTCTGCACGTGCGCGCTCGGCGAGGATTGCCAGGCCACCTTTGCCGCTCGCTCGAGATCCTCCGGCGACACTCCGTCGTTCACGAGCGCGGCCGTCTCGAGCGGCTCGGGCGGGAGCTGGACGCGGCTGTGGACACCGTGGATGTCCACGCCCGCCGCGAAGACGTCAGAGTTGCGGCCGAGCGCGAGCGCCGTAAGATAGCCGCCGTACGATCCGCCCCAGATGCCCACGCGCGACGGATCGACGTCCGGGCGCGCCTGGAGATACTTCGCGCCGGCGAGCACGTCCTGGTATTCCGACGCGCCGCGCGCGCCGCCGTCCGGCGGCTGGTGGAACTCGTAGCCGTACCCGATGCCGAGGCGGTAGTTGACAGACAGGACGACGAACCCGCGGCTGGCGAGGTACTGGTTCACCGCGTACGAGTTCGCGTAATAGAACATGTAATGCCAGCCGAGGAGCATCTGCCGCGGCGGGCCGCCGTGCACGAACAGGATCGCGGGGTGGCGCGTCGGCGCGTCGCCGGCTGGTCTTGCGGCGCCACCGGGCGGTGCGAAGAGCTGCGCGTGCACGGTCGCGCCATCCGGCGCGGCGAAGGTGACGTGCTGCGGCACGACGAGCTGCGCCGACGGGAAATCCGACGGAAGGAGATCCCGATCGACGGGAATCGTTCGCCCGCCGTCGAGCCGCTCGCGCACGGTGACCATCGGGGGGCGCCGCGCGTCCGACGAGAGATACGCGAGCGCGCCGCTCGACGTCACGACGGGTGCCCACTCGATCCCTTCGCCAGAGGTAAGGCCGCCCTGTGCCGTGCCGTCGGCCGCTACCCGGAACAGATGCCGCCGCTCGATGTCATCCGGCGCGCCGCCGGCGTTCGCGTTGTACACGAGGAAGCGCCGGTCCGGCGTCGGCGTCACGTACTCCACCATGAATGCGCCGGGTGTGAGCAGCTTCGGGTCCCCGCCGGCGGCGGGCACGGAATACAGGTGCGGCCAGCCGTCCTGGTACGAGAGGAACGCGAGCCGATCGCCGGCCATCCAGTGGATGTTCGCGCCGCCCAGCGTACGCGGGTACGAGCCGCGCAGCGTGCCCGGGCTGTGCCAGATCGCCTTCGCGTTTCCGGTGCTCACGTCCGCGACCCAGATCGACCAGGGCTGCGCGCGCGCGACGAGCGGTGGCTGCGCGGCGCCGCCACGGCCGGGGCGCCTGACGAACGCCATCTTCGTCCCGTCTGGCGACCAGCGCGGGAGCGAGTCCTGCGACGTCGAGGGCGCGACATACTGGATCGGTTCGGCAGCCGACGTGAAGATCGCGATGTAGCTATGGGCGCCGCGGCTGCTGACGAACGCGAGCTTTCGCCCGTCGGGTGACCACGCCGGGGACTCGCTGTCGCCGCGGGCGAAGAACAGGCGCGCCGCGGGCCGGCTGCCGTCGATCGGCACGCTCCAGATCTCGCGGCCGCGCTCGAACGCAACGACGTCCCCCGTGGGGGAGGGGACGGGCGCGTCCCCTTCGGCGAGCCGCTTCGGTTCGCCGTCCACCGCGGCCGCCCAGATTTCCACCTTCGGCTGCTCCGGGCTGCCCGTCGGGTTGGGCGCGAGGTTGCCTTCCGCCGGCCAGTTCGCCCCGTGATCGCCGCCGCGCGTCCACACCAGGTATCGACCATCGTCGGAGAACGCGAGGTTCGCCAGTTCCTGACCTGTTTCCTCCCGTTCGCCGGTGATCATGCGCGCACGGAACTCCGGCCCCTGCGCGATCCAGATGTTGCGCACGCCGCGCTGCACGGAGCTCCACGCGATCCAGTCCCCGTTCGGTGAGGCGACCAGATCGGATGGGAATGCGTACCCCATCACCTGCTCGAGCGTGAAGCCGGCCTGAACGGCTGGCCGCGCAGCTGGCTGGGCGGCGGTTTGCGCCGCTGGCGGCGCGGCGGCCCGGACGCCTGGCCTTGGAGACGGCGTATCGGCGAAAGCGGAGAGCGCGAGCAGCACCGCGAGCGAGACAATCCTCATCATGGTCAGACCTTCCTGATCCTGGAGGCCAGCATACGTGTCAGCGTCCTCGTCGTCCATGGGGCGTGCCGCGCGAGCTGAACCATCAGCTTGCCGTGTCCGGTGATCACCGCTTCCGCGCGCCGATGGTCGATCGCGCGCGCGATCTGCCGCGCGGCGACGTCCGTGCGTACACGCAGCCAGGCGGGCACGGGTTCGGGGGTCTCCTCTCGGAAGATCCCGTCGCGCCCCACGCGTCGGATTTCGCTGTCGATGAAGCCGGGGCACAGAAGCGTGACGGTGACGCCGGAGCGCCGCAGCTCCTCGCGGAGCGAATCGGCGAGCGCGCGAACGGCGAACTTGCTCATCGCGTACGGGGACATGCCGGGGGACGCGACGTATCCGGCGATGCTGCCCAGGATCGCGAGGCGGCCGCGCGAACGCTTCAGCGGGTCGAGGGTCGCGCGGATTGTGCGGATGACGCCGAACACGTTGGTCTCGAACTGCCGGCGGTAGTCGTCCAGCGAGAGGGACTCGAACCAGCCGGCGATGCCGAACCCGGCATTCGCGATCGCGATGTCGATCGTCCCGAACTCCTGGAGCGCGCGATCGACGGCGCGCTGCACGTCGCCATCGGCGGTGACGTCGCCGGTGATCGTGAGCGCGCGACGGCCGGTCTCGGCTACGGCGGCAGCCACTGTCGCGAGGCGGGCCGCGCGGCGCGCGAGCAGCGCGACATCGCTGCCGCGCCTGGCGTAGTCCAGCGCGAGCGCCTCGCCGATGCCGGACGAGGCGCCAGTAATGAAGACGACCGGCGACATTGAGGAATGGAGGATACCACCACTGGACCGGCGATCAGGGCGCGCCCAGGAACGTCGTGGCAGCCGGGAGCACCTCGTATTCGCAGCGCTGCGCCTCGAACACCTCGCCGTCGGTATTCACATTCAGCACGCGGTCGAACTCCAGCGTGATGCCGCGCGTCTGGAAGTAGGTCACCCGCTCGTCGGTGACGTGCGTACCCTCCGCGACGCGCCGCAGCAGCGCCACGAACTCCAGCAGGTCCATCGCGGCGATCAGGCACGCGTCGAGGATCCCGTCGTCCGGGCGCGCGCCCGGGGCGATCAGGCGTCCGCCTCCGATCATCGGCGCGTTGCAAATCGCGAACATGAGGCAGGAGTGAGCGCGGCCGTCCAGCCGGCACTCGAACGGCTCGGTGCGGAGCAGCACCTTCGCGCCGCCGATGAGAAACGCCAGGCGTCCGGTGAGCGTCTTCAGGCCTGGCTCGAGGCTCCCGGACACGTCCGCGATGAACCCGCCCGCCGAGACGTTGACGAAGAAGCGCCCGTTGACGCGCCCGAGATCCACACGGCGCGACGTTCCCCGGATGATGGCGTCGAGCGCCGCGTCCGGGTCATCGGGCAGGCCGAGCGCCGCAGCGAAATCATTGCCGGTGCCGAGCGGCAGGATCGCCAGCGTCATGCCGTCGAGGGCGGAATCCACGGCGGCGAGGCCGTTGATCGCCTCGTTCAGGGTGCCGTCGCCTCCCGCGACGAAGAGGTGATCGTACCCGCGCGACGCGGCATCGCGCGCCGCCTCCCGCGAATCTCCCGGTCCGGTCGTCAGCACGATATCGAGCTGACCGAAGCGCGGCCGCAGTCGCTCATTGATCTCGCGGAGGCGGGACGGCGCTTCGTCGGTTCCGGCCACCGGGTTCGCAATGAGCCTCGCGCGCACGCGTCCCCCAGACGCAAACGGACTGCCATCGGAATGGACGAGGCCGGTCCGCACCCTGATACCATGCGGGCCATGCGCCTCCTCATGACGGTAATCACCGCAATCGCCCTGTTTTTCGCGACCGCGTTGCGTGGACAGGCGCCGACGGGCCACCCCGCCGACGCTGCGCTGCGCGAGATGGTGGACACGGAGCGCGCCTTCGCGCAGCTCGCGCAGGTGAAAGGCTGGAAGCAGGCGTTCCTCGAGTACTTCGCCGACGGGATCCGCAACTTCGAAGGCGAGGACATCAAGGCGGGACTGCGGGCGCGCCCCGATCCGCCGAAGGACCTGGAGTTCTGGTGGGAGCCGCGCTACGGAGACATCGCGGCGAGCGGCGAGCTGGGATGGCTGACGGGACCGGTGCGACGACGAGCGCCTGCGGTGAACGAGGGACGGCCGTCGTACAGCTGCTACACCTCAATCTGGAAACGCCAGGCGGACGGCACGTTCAAGGTGATCGTGGACGTGGGCGTGGACGTGCCCGAAGCTGCCCCGTTTCCGCCCGGCGTCACGCGCGTGCCGCTGGGCAGCCGGTACACCGGCGCGTCCGGTGCGGACGCGGGTCGCGACAGCCTCCAGCGAGCCGACCGGGAACTGACCGAGCGGGCGACGAAGCAGATCGCGGACGCCTACCGCGCCGCGCTGGCGGCGCCCGCGCGGATGCACCGGCCGGAGTTGATGCCGCTCACCGGCGCGAGCGCCATCGTGGATTGGCTGCGAGGCCGCCCTTCCTGGACTGCGGGAACGCCGCGGTTCGCCGAGGCCTCGCGCGCCGGCGATCTTGGCTACACGTGGGGGGACTACCGATCCCCCGAGAGCGCGTCCGCGCCCGCCGAGACCGGCCATTACCTGCGCGTGTGGTCGCGCGACGGCGCAGGAGCGTGGAGGGTCGTTGTTGAGGTGAGCCAGATCCAGAAGGCCTTTTGATTATGATTGCCGCCTGTGCCCCGTCGGGGCGGCGCTGCGGTGCGGGGCGAACTGTTCGCACTTCTCACACCGCCACACGCGGCGGCACGCGGGGCATTGGCACCAGGTGCCCTCTGGGGTGATGCCCACCAGCCGCAGGTGACCGCGGCCGCAGGCGCGACACGGGCAGCCGGGACGTGCTGGTTCGCGCGGAGACATACGTTGATCGCTAGCAAACCGCGCACCCCTCGGTTTGGCGCGGTTTCCGCACGCGCCTGCCGGATGTCCGTCAACGCAGCACGCTGAAGATGTTCGTGAAGTCGTCGGTCCACAACGGCGTGCCCTCGGGGATCGCCGGCGTCACCCATCGCGTGTCGTGTGTCAGGGCGCCCAGGTCCTCGGCGGTGGCCGCCATCGCCATCCACTGCGACGGGATCTTGCCGTCTCCCGCCGACACGACGGCGGTCGGTTCCTCCTGCTCGAGCGCCACCAGGCCGTGCGCGGCGGCGATCCGGGCGACCACCGGCGCCAGCTTGAGGTGGCGGTTCGAGATGTGGAACACGATCGCGCCGCGATCGGCGAGCCGCGACCGGTAGAGTCCCATCGCCTCGCTCGTGACCAGGTGCATCGGGATCGCGTCCGAGCTGAACGCGTCGAGCACGATCAGGTCGTACGATTGCTCCGGCATCCTTGCGAGCTGCAGCCTCGCGTCGCCGATGACCACCGCGCAGCGGGACCCGCACGCGCGCAAGTAGGTGAAGTAGTCCGGGTTTCGCGCGATCCGCTCGACAGCCGGATCGATCTCGAAGAAGGTCCAGTGCTGCGCCGGCCTGGCGTAGCTGGCGAGCGCTCCCGCCCCGAGGCCCACGACCGCGACGCGCGGGCGCGCCGCCGCCGGCAGGGCGGCAAACGCCTGTCCGAACGGCCCCTTCCGGTGGAAGTACGCGAGCGGCTCCTGCTGGCGCTCCGGGTCGAGCCGCTGCATGCCGTGCAGCGTCGTTCCGTGGAGGATGAAGCGGAAGCCGCCAGCCTCGTCCAGACGCACGCGGTAGACGCCGAAGAACGTCCGCTCGGCGTGTTGGACGGTCCCGTATCCGTCCTGCGCCGGGATGCCGGCGAGCAGCATCAAACCGATGGCGGCGCCGAACGCGAGCGGGCGCCGGCGCTGGGTGAAGGCCAGTGCCGCGGGGACGCCGAGCGCCGCGACGAACGCGCGGGCGCTCGGGGCGGACTGGTTCGCCCAGAGGATCACGCCGAGCGTCAGCACACCGGCTGCGGCGGGGACGAGATGGGGCCAGGCACCAATTGTCCGCGTCTGAGGACGATTGGTGCCTGGCCCCGTTGCTCGCCGCGGCCGCAGCAGGCACGCGAGCACGAGCGCGATCGGGTACTCCGCGATGCTGGTGAAGATCACGGGCGCCACGAGCGTGTTGAACACGCCGCCCAGCATGCCGCCGATCGCGATCCACAGGTAGAACTCCGTCAGGTGCCGTGTATGCGGGCGGCTGCGCGCCAGCGCCCCGTGGCAGACGAGCGCCGCGGCGACGAACGTGAGCAGGTGGAGCGGCACCATGAGCAGCAACGGTCCGCCGAGACGGCCGACGAGGATCAGCGTGAGCGGCACGATCAGCAGCGGCAGCGCGCGGTCGGCAATCCTGGTCGAGATCTCCAACGCGCGGCTGAATGCGAGCACGAACGTGAGCAGGTACAGCGACAGCGGCACGATCCACAGCAGCGGCACGGCCGCCACGTCCGTGGACATAAAGGTCGTGACCGCGAGCATGAGGCTCGACGGCACACACGAGAGAACCAGCCAGCGACCCCGCGCCAGCCATCCAACGGGCACCGCCTCGGCGTCGGAGTCCGCCGTCGCCGTTCGAGCCGCGGCGGCGCCGACCGCCGGGCGCTGTCGCCAGACGACCGCCGCGCACGCCACGCCAAGCACCGCATAGACGGCATACCCGATCGCCCAGAGCCGTGTCTGGTTGCGGACCGCGAGCACCGGTTCCACCACGACGGGATACGCGACGAGCGCGAGCAGGCTTCCGAGGTTGCTCGCGACGTAGAGGAAGTACGGATCGTGCGCGGACGGATGGTCCGTCGTCGAGAACCATTTCTGCAACACCGCCGCCGTTGTGGACAGCACGAAGAACGGCAGGCCGACCGCGACAAACAGGATCGAGAGCAGCGCGACGATGGGGTTGCCCGAGACAGGCGCCGCTTCGCCGATCGTGACGGGGAGCAGGAACAGCGGGACCAGCACGAGGAGCGCATGCGCGAGGGAGTGGCGGCGGACGCCGAGCCAGGCGGTTGATCCGTGCGCGTACGCGTAGCCGGCGAGGAGCATCGCCTGGAAGAAGACCATGCAGGTGTTCCAGACGCCGGGGGCGCCGCCGAGCAACGGCAGCACCATCTTGCCGACCATGGGCTCGATCAGGAACAGCAGCGACGCGCTCAGGAACAGCGTGGCCGTGAACAGGACCACCGCGCCGAGCGCGCGCGAGCGTTCCGCCGCCCGGCTCGCCGCAGGCGCGGCCAACACGGCCACGTCGGGCTCCGGATATCGCATTTCTGCCACCTCGCGCGCCAGATTCGTAATCGAATCCCCTCACCGCTCACGGTTTTGCACAGTTCGGAGGGGCCGGAGCGGAGAGGTAGCTAGAAGTGGTCCAGATCAGGGTTCATGGTTCAGGGTTTCGTTCGGGCCGGAGGCGGTGCCCCTACCGGCCCATCACGTGTGCGGCGCTGCCGAGGAGCCGGCGGACACGGCCCGCCAGCGAGGACTCCTCGACACGACGCTCCCAGTCGGCCATGCCGTGCTCGTGGAACACGACGAAGATGAAGCGATCCCCGACGCGTGGGCCGTCGAACTCCCAGGTCGCGCGCTTGCCCCCGTCGTCCACGCGGGCTTTGCCCGCTTTCGGGTCGTGCAGCGACGCCAGCGCACGCTTCATGAGGCTGCGCTCGCTCCGAAAGCGCCGCCACTTCGGCGCGCGGAATGCGACCCCGTCCTCGAACTGACCGGGCGTGATGAACTCGACGAGGAACGCGCCAGTCTTCATGTCGCACGTGAACTGCGCGCTCACCGCGGATTTCTTCTGCGTGTCGGGGGCGATCCAGGTGTCTTCGTGACGGTACAGCGCGTAGCGCGTCACCGTCTGTCGCGGCATCCACTCGATGAGCAGCGTGTGCGCGTCGCGCCGCCGCCGTCCGACTTCCACAGCGTCCGGCGAATCGTAGAAGAGGACCTCGGGCGGCGTCCCAGGGTCGACAGCGAAGAGGTCGCTGAGATCGCCCGGGCGCGGGAGAGATGTGAACACCAGCGTCCGACGCGTGATCATGCGCGCGCGCCAGTCGCTCTCGATATAGACCGTCTTGGTCAGTTCAGGGCAGATAACGCCCCGGAAGGGCAGCCGGAAGCCGATACGCCGAAGCGCGCGGGCCAGCATGGAAGCTGGCCGGAGCAAGCCGCGCGCCAAGGATGGGGTCGTTTTCCAGAAGGGGACAGTCCCCGTTTTCCCGCGGAGGGCCCACGGAAAACGGGGGACGGTCTCCGTTTCTTCAGCGTCACTCCACTGACACGGTCGCCCGTAACTCCACGATCGGGGACGTGCCCCATCCTCATTCTGTTATTCAGGTTTCCATTTCGGCACCCGCCCCGGCGTGTACGGCGCGCCGAGCGCTTCGAGCCGATCGTCCAGCGCCTTCATATCCACCTCGACGATCGCGCGCAACCGGTCGAGTATCGGCGCGAACGCTTCAGCAGCGAGCCGGTAACCCTCGCGGTGCGTGGCGGTCGCCGCTGACGTAGAGGTCCAGTGGCCGAACACCACGCCCTGCACCCGCTCCGCGATCGAGGGCTTCGACGGCTCGTTGTGGCGCCGCACGACGGTGTCGCCGCTGAGCGCCGTTTGCACGTCGCGCAGCCGGTCTTCGATCGCGCGGACCTCGTCGAATGTCTTCGGGTCGGCGCCGGGCGTGTCCATCAGCGCGCGCTTGATCAGATCGACGCGTTGCCGCTGCTCGCGCGCCACCTGCACCGCGCCGAGCACCGCGCGCTGCAGGCGCGCAGTCCTCTTCTGGAAATCCAGCAACTCCGTCCGCTCCTTGTCCGTGAGCGGCAGCGACGCCGTGCCGACGGGAACGGTCGTGAGCGCCTGCGGGCTGCCGATAGGCGTGAGCGTCCCCGCCTGCCGGAGCGCGAGCGACACCGTGTACTTGCCGGGCGCGGCGAGCGGTCCCTGCGGCGGCGTCGCGAACGGGTTTTCCTCGAGCGACGGCGGTGGAGAGGTCGGCACCGGGTTCGCCGCCGGATAGCGGAGATCCCACGAGAGGCGGTGGAATCCGGCCGTGACCGGCCCGGTCAGCCGGCGCACGACGTTGCCGTCCTCGTCGGTGACCGTGAGCACGACGGCGGGCGCCTCCTCGCGATCTTCCGCCCGGAGCGCGTCCCAGGAGGGGTACGCGACATCCTTGCCCTCCTTCGCGGCGTTCTTCTCGGCTTCCTGCCGTTCCTTGCGCTGCGAGCGGAGTTCGTCCTTCAGGTAATACGTGAAGGTGGCACCGAACGCCGGGTTTGGCGCGGCGTATAGCGACTCGCCAAGGAACGCCTTGCCGCGCAGCCCGAGCGGCTGCGCCGGCACGTACATCGCCGCCGGACGCGGCGCGTGGAGCACCGCTTTCTGATCGAGCATCTCGAGCGTGACCTGCCGGAGCGGCGAGTAGTCGTCCAGGATGTAGAACCCGCGACCGAACGTCGCCGCCACGAGGTCGTTCTCCCGTTTCTGGATCGCGAGATCGCGTACGGCGATGGTCGGCAGGCCCCCCTTGAGCTGCACCCACTTCTTCCCGCCGTCGGTCGTGAAGAACGCGCCGAACTCGGTCCCCGCGAACAGTAGGTCGGGTTTCACGTGATCCTCGACGACCACGTACACCGTGCCTCGCTCGGGCAGGTTGCCTGCGATTGACGTCCAGCTCTTGCCGCGGTCCGTGCTCTTGAGGAGGTACGGCTTGAGGTCCCCCATCTTGTGGTTGTCGAACGCGGCGTACACGACGTCCGCGTTGTGCTGCGAGGGCTCGAGCCGCGAGACGTACGTGTTCTCCGGCACACCCGGGAACTTCTCGATCTTCTGCCACGCCGCGCCCGCGTCGGCGGTGACCTGCACGAGCCCGTCGTCGGTGCCGGCGAAGAGCAGGCCTTCCTTCAGCGGGGACTCGGCGAGCGCCACGATGTTGCCGTAGAACGACGTGGACGCGTTCTTCGACACCGAGTCGATGCTCCACACGCGTCCCATCACTTTCAGCGTGTTTCGATCGATCCGGCGCGTCAGGTCCCCGCTGATCGGCTTCCACGTATTGCCGCGGTCGTCGCTGCGGAAGACACGCTGCGCGGCGAAGTACAGGCGCGTGCCGGCGTGCGGGCTGATGATCAGCGGGGAGTCCCAGTTCCACCGCAGCTCGTCCTCGCCGGCGCCGGGCTGCGGCTGGATGTCGATCTGCTCGCCGGTGCGGCGGTCGTAGCGGACGAGCCCGCCGTGCTGCGACTCCGCGTAGATGATGTTCGGGTCCTTCGGATCGATCCGCGGCTGGAAGCCGTCGCCGCCGGTCGCGACGACCCAGAGGTCGTTGGTAATCCCGTGGTCGGTATTCGTGCGCGACGGGCCGCACAGCGTCATGTTGTCCTGCGTGCCGCCGCACACCGTGTAGAACGGCTTCGAGTCGTCCACCGCCACGCGATAGAACTGCGTCACGGGCAGGTTGGACTTGAAGTGCCAGTTCGCGCCGCGGTCCCAGCTCTCGTACACGCCGCCGTCGTTGCCGTTCAACAGGTAGTCCGGGTTGTCCGGATCGATCCAGAGCGCGTGGTTGTCCACGTGCTTGAACCGCTCGCCCGCGCGCCGAAACGTCCGCCCGCCGTCATCGCTGACCATGAGGTACGTGTCGAGCGAGTACACGCGGTCCGGGTTCTTCGGGTCGGCCACCAGCTCGTTGTAGTACTGCGGACTCGAGCTCATGTACTCGCCGCGGCGCTCCCAGTTCGCGCCGCGGTCGGTCGAGCGGAACACGCCCCCCGCGCGGTTCGCCGCTTCGACGATGGCGTACACGATGTCCGGATTGGCCGGCGAGATCGCCAGGCCGATACGGCCGATGTCTTCCTTGGGCATCCCGTTCTCGACCTTCTTCCACGTGGCGCCCGCGTCCGTTGACTTGTAGAGGGCGGACTCGGGGCCGCCGTTGATCAGCGTCCAGACGTGGCGGCGGCGCTGATACGCCGTGGCGTAGATCACGTCCGGGTCCCGCGGATCGAAATGGACTTCGTTCACCCCGGTGCGCTCGCTGATCTTCAGCGCCTGCTTCCACGTGCGCCCGCCGTCGGTGCTCTTGTAGATGCCGCGCTCCTCGGAGTCCATCCAGAGATTGCCCATCGCGGCGACGTACACGACGTTCGAGTCCCGCGGATCGACGATGATGCGGCCGATGTGCATCGAGTTCTTCAGGCCCATGTTCTGCCAGGTGCGCCCGCCGTCGGTGGACTTGTAGACGCCGTCGCCGTACGAGACGCTGCGCTGGCTGTTGTTCTCGCCGGTGCCGACCCAGACCGTCATCGGATCCTTGGGGTCGAGCGTCACGCACCCGATCGAGTACGAGCCCTGGCTGTCGAAGATCGGCGTCCACACCGTGCCGGCGGTGATCGTCTTCCACAGGCCCCCGGAGGCGACCGCGACGTAGTACACGGAGGGCGTTCCCTTGCCGCGCGGATCGACCGCGATGTCCGCGATGCGGCCCGAAGCGACCGCGGGGCCGATGCCGCGGAAGCGCAGGCCGTTGAACGTGGCGGTCGAGAGCGGATCCTTCTTCTCGTCCGCCTTCTGATCGGGTCTCTGTTCCGCCTTCTGGCCCTGTTTCGCCGGCGGTTTCTGGGCGGGTTTCGCCGCGGGTGTCTGCGCGGGCTTGGCCGCGGGTTTCTGCGCCGGCTTCTGTTCCGGTTTGTCGACGGCTGCCGCCGCCGGGTTATCGAGGGTCTTGTCCGGCGGTTGCTGGCCGGCTGCGCCGGTACCCATGACGGCGCCTGCCGCCAGGGCCAGAACGATGGCAATACGTCTCACGGACGGTCCTCCAGTGACGCGAAGATGAAAGGGAGTGCTGACGCGGGATGCAGACGATGATAGCCGAAAATCAGCGCCGCGCGGCGTGCGCCTCGACCTGCTGCATGACCCGCAGCAGGTTGCCGCTCCAGAGTTTCCCGATCTGCTCCTCGGAATAGCCCCGGCGCACGAGTTCCAGCGTGACGTTGAACGTTTCGCTGGCGTCGTTCCAGCCGGTCACGCCCCCGCCGCCGTCGAAGTCCGACGAAATTCCCACGTGGTCGATGCCGATCAGTTTCACCGCGTAGTCGATGTGATTGACGAACTCGGCGACGGTCGCGCGCGGCGGGCCGGGGAACTTCGCCTCGAGGTCCGCCAGGCGGCGGCGGAACTCCGCGCGCCGCTCCTCGGAGAGTTGTGCCGTCGCGCCGCGTGTGCCGCCAGGGCCCGGCGGCAGACCGAACTCCTTCCGGAGCGCGGCGATCGCCGCGGCGCGTTCGGGGGAATCGGGCGCGCGCGGCTTGACGTAGCTGCTGAACGCAACCATCTGAATGACGCCGCCGTTCTTCTTCAGCGCCAGCAGCTGCGCGTCGTCGAGGTTCCGGCTGACATCGCAGAGCGCGCGGACCGCCGAATGCGAGGCGATGACCGGGGCCTTCGACAGCGCGATCGCCTGCAGGGTCGCTTGCTTCGACGTGTGCGACACGTCCACCATGATCCCGAGCCGGTTGAGTTCCTGGATCACCTGACGGCCGAGCGCGCTGAGGCCGTTGTGCAGCCACGTGCCGTCGCGCTCGCCCGTGTTGGAGTCCGCGAGCTGGCTGTGGCCGTTGTGCGCCAGGGAGAGGTAGCGCGCGCCACGGTTGTAGAACTCGGCCACCCGCGCGAGGTCCTCGCCAATCGAATAACCGTTCTCGACGCCGATGAGCGCGACCTTCCGGCCGGCGGCCGCGATGCGCCGCACGTCTGCCGCTGTCAGCGCCAGCTCGATCTGGCTCGGTGCGATCTCCCTCGTGAGGCGGTGAATGGCGTCGAACTTCGCGAAGGCCTCCTTGTACGCCCTTGCGTAACCTTCCGCGTTCAGCGGGCCCTGTCCGGTGTAGACGATGAAGAAGGACGCGTCGAGGCCCCCTTCTTTCATCTTCGGGAGATTCACCTGGTTGGGCAGCCGCTGCGTGTAGTTGCGCGCGGCCGTGAAGTCGTCGAGCGAGATGTCGTTGTGCGTGTCGAGCGCGATGACGCGCTCGTGGATCGCGCGCGCCTTTGCGACGAGCGCATCCGCCGCCGGGGCCGGCGCCTCCTGGGGCCGCATGAGCGGCCCCGCCCCGAGCGCCAAGAGTCCGGTCATCAACACGGGCAGAACAGCGTTCGCGCTCATCAGGCCTCCAGGAAATCCGCGCAGGATCCTAACTCGGAATGGGCGACGGCCACCCACTCAGTCGTCCAGGCTGTCCGCCCAATGCTCGGCGCCGAAGAAGGCCTGGCCGGTCAGCCGTTCGAGGATCGCAACCGCGTCCTCAACGGGGCAGCGCGGCATCATCAGCACCGATGCGACCGCGTCCCGCAGTTCCCGCATGCTGTTCAGCATCGTCTCGGTGCAGGAATCGCCGCGCGCGACGATCAGCATGCGGTTGCGCACGTCGGCCGATCCGTCCTCGAATATGCGCGAGAGCCGCAGACAGCGCATGAAGGTGCTTCGCGGCTCGAACGACCCGACAATCGTGGCCGCGAAGAACCCTGGCGATCTCGGCGGCGGGTGGACGACGTAACCGTGGCGGCGCTGCCCCTTCACGAACATGGCCAGCTCGTAAGACCCGGCGCGGGCGGCGCGGTCGAAGACGTAGCGATCGCGGCCGTTCGCAATCGCGTGGGGCAGTGGGTCGAGCGGAATCGGATACCTGAACGGCGCGGCGTAGCCCGCGTCGACGTGGTATTCGCGCCCGTCGAGCCGCACGCGGATTGACGTGTGCACGTCCGGGCGCGCCATGTCGGCCGCGAGCAGGTCGGCGTCGTACCCGAGCGCACGCAGCAACTCCCAGAGGAACGGGTTACTGCTGTAGCACGTTCCCCCGAGGTCGCGCCGCTCGAGGCCGTCCAGGAACTCGCCTAGCGTAATCGGGCGCCCGGCCCCCTCGCGCTCGTACAGCAGCAACTTCGAGACGTTCTCGAACGGCACTCGCGTGACGTGGCGCAGGACGAGCCGCCGGAGGCCCTCGATCCCCTGCGGCGCGCCGTCGATCCCGAGGACGCGCAGGTACCGGCGATACACGTCACGGAGCGCTGGCTCAACCATCGCCCGCATTCTGCCACGTCCGCCGCTGTGGGCGCGGCGGACGGGTCCCGGTTTCGCAGCTGGGAAACGCTCGCTCTGCTCCACTGGGCCACGGCCGCCGTGCCCGCAGCGCCAGCCGCCCGCCGAGACCCGCTATACTCTCTCCACCGTTCCTTCCTCCGAGAGGTTCCCATGCGCACCCGTGTGCTCGCGCTCGCGTTGATCGTGATCGCCCTCGCGTCGGCGGCGACCGCGCAAACGGTCCCGTTCACCGCTGAAGACATCCTGAAGGTCGCGACAGCGAGCGTCCTCGACGTGACCGAAGACGGGCGGCGTGTCGCGGTTGCCGTCCGCCGGCTGTACGACAACGCGGAGGCGGATCACCGGCGCTATGGCGATCCAACGTATCTCGCCCCCGCGCGCGTGCGGCTGCTCGTGATCGACACGCGCACGGCGCAGGCGAAAGAACCCTTCACGACGCTCGTGAACGTCCGCCAGTCGGCATGGTCCCGGGACGGCGCGCGGCTGGCCCTCCTCGTCGCCGAGCCGCCCACGACAGCGAGCAGCCTTCCGGCGACGCGGCTCTTCATCTGGGACGCGAACGCCGCGCTTCTGCGCGAGCTGCCGGTCAAGGGAGACCGGCGCGTCAGCCTCAACAGCGGGCTGGACTGGACGCCGGACGGCGACGCGCTCATCGCCACGGTGCGCGCGCCGGACCTCGATCGCGCCGCCGCGGCGCGGTTCCACGCGCTCACGGACGGGCCGATCGTCGTGCACTCGTCGAGCGGGCCGTTCCTGGAGTGGGACGACCTGCGCCGCGCCGACCGGACCCGCGAGATCGTCGAGATCGACGCCCGGTCCGGCCTCGTGCGAGGCCGCGTGCCGCTCCGCAAGATCACCAGCTACCGCATCCCGCGCGACGGCGGGTCCACGATCGTCGCGGAGGACGTGACGGAAAAGACCGACTACGACGTGATCGGCGGCACCATCAACGCGCTGCGCCGGGTCGCGCGCGACGGCGCGGTCCGAACGCTCGCCGACGGCAAGGCGATCGGCGAGGCGGCCGTCCGCTGGTCCGACGACGGGGCCGCGTTCGCGTACGCGAAGAAAGGGGAGGTCTTCGTCCAGGGCCCCGGCGACGAGAAGCCGCGCAGCCTCACGCCGAAGCCGGATCGGTCTGGCGAGGACGAGAAGAAGGAGGACCCCAAAGACGCCAGGACCGACGAGAAGAAGGAAGACGCGGAGTCCTTCGCCGTCGTGTCGTTCTCGCGCGACGGCGGGCGGCTGCTGCTGACGAGCAAGAAGGGATGGTACGTCGCCGACGTCGCCACGGGAGCGCGCGATCGCGTGCTGCCCCTCGATGAGGACGAAGAGAAGAACCCGCGCGTGTCGCCGATCGACTGGGCGCCGGACGGGAAGGCGATCTACCTGACCTACTCCGAGCGCGGTGAATGGCAGCGCGGTCTGATGCGGCTGGATCTCGCCACTAGGCAGCTCGCGCCGCTCGTCAAGGATGTGAAGTACTACCAGGCGCCGCGCCTGTCGCGCGACGGGAGCACGTTCGTGTTCGCCGCCTCGGAGGGGGATCGGCCGGCCGAACTCTACGCCGCGGACAGCGCGTTCACGTCGGTCCGCAAGCTGACGGAGCTGAACCCGTGGATCGCGGACCGCAAGCTGCCGCGGTCGGAGCTGGTCTCCTACCGCGACGTCGACGGGAACGTGCTGTACGGGGTGCTCCGGTATCCGGTGGACTACGTCAACGGGCAGCGGTATCCGACGGTGTTCGAAATCTACGAGACGTTCTTCGACAACGCGTTCAACGCGCGGGCGGCGTTCCTCGCCAACCACGGCTACGCCGTGTTCCATCCGTCGGTGAACCTGGTGGTCGGCCGGCCGGGTGAGGCGTGGGTGAAAGGGGTCACGACCGCCGCGAACCGGTTGATCGACATGGCAGTCGCCGATCCGGACCGCCTCGGCGTCCACGGCACGAGCTACGGCGGTTACGCGACCTGCCTCCTGATCACGCAGACGGACCGGTTCAAGGCCGCGATCAACATTTCGGGCAAGGTGAACATGGTGAGCTTCTACACCGACAGCCCGCGGCTCGGCGTGCGCAACACGCACGCGCCGGAGAAGAGCCAGGACCGCATCGGCGGGACGCTGTGGGAGTACCCGGAGCGCTACCTCGAGCACTCCGCGATCCTGCGCGCCGATCGCATCAAGACGCCGCTGCTGAACATCACCGGCGACCAGGACCCGAACGTGCCGGCGAGCCAGTCGCGCGAGATGTACTACGCGCTGCGGCGGCTCGGGAAACCCGTCGAGTGGGTGCGGTACGTGAACGGTGCCCACCGCCCACCCAACGGCGTCGCGGAGAGCGTGGATTTCGAGGGACGGATCCTCGCCTGGTACGACAAGCACCTGAAGGCGGAGAAGAAGAAGGAGACGTCTCAGTAACGCGCGCTCACGCTCCTGCCTCCGCCATCGGCACGGCCGCCTTCGCGAGCGCCTGCTGCAGGTCGGCGATGAGATCCTCCACGTCCTCGATCCCGACCGAGTAGCGGACGAGCCCGTCGCTGAAGCCGGCGGCGCGCCGGTCCTCGGGAGACATGCTCGCGTGCGTCATCGACGCCGGGTGCTCAATCAGCGTCTCGACGCCGCCGAGCGACACGGCGAGGGTCGCGACCTTCACGCTGTCCATCAGCCGCCGGCCCGCTTCCATGCCCCCCTCGAGTTCGAAGGCGATCATCGCCCCGAACCCGTTCATCTGCCGCCTGGCGAGCGCGTGCTGCGGGTGCGACTCGAGGCCGATGTAGCGTACGCTCGTGACCTGCGGCTGGCGCTCCAGCCACCGCGCGATCTGCATCGCGCTCTGCTGCGCGCGCTCGACGCGGAGTCCGAGCGTCTTGAGGCCGCGGAGCACCAGGAACGCCTGGTGCGGATCCATGTTGCACCCGACGTTGATCATCTGCCGGCGGAGCCGCGTGTGGACCTCGCGGTCCTTCGACACCAGCACGCCGCCGACCACGTCGGCGTGGCCGTTGATGAATTTCGTCACGGAATGCAGCACGACGTCGGCGCCAAGTTCGAGGGGCCTCTGCAGGTACGGGCTCGCAAACGTGTTGTCCACGACGACGAGGCAGCCGTGCTCGTGCGCGATCGCGGCGACCGCGGCGATGTCGGTCACCTGCATCGACGGGTTCGACGGCGACTCGATATAGACCAGGCGCGTCTCCGGCCGCATCGCGGCTCGCACCGCCGTGAGATCCGACGTGTCCACCCAGGTGGAGGTCACGCCGAAGCGCGAGAGATCGTTCTCGAGCAGCAGCCGGCTCGGCCCGTAGACCGACGCCGTGCCCACGACGTGCGCGCCCGATTTCAGCAGCGCGAGGTAGACGGTGCACACCGCGGCGAGGCCCGAGCTGGTCGCCACGCCGCCGCAGCCGTTCTCGAGCTCCGCGACGTTATCCTCGAGCGCCCGGATCGTCGGATTGCCGATCCGCGTGTAGATGAAGCCGTCCTCCGTCCCCGCGAACAGCGCCGCGCCGTGCTCGGCGCTGCGGAACTGGAACGTGGAGGACTGGTAGATCGGCACGTTCACCGCGCCGGTCGGATCAGGGCGGTGGCCGGCGTGCACGAGCTTGCTGTTGATGCCCAGGTGCTTCGTATCCATGCGTCTGAAAGGGGGCAAAAGCCCCGCGCGGATGCGCGGGGAGGATCAGTGCGGCAACATCTACTTTACCCGATGTTGCCGCGGATTTCGCGGGTTCCTGCTAGAGGCCGGCGGTGACGTATCGGCGGACGGCGGCCAGCGCGCGATCGATTTCGGCGCGCGTGTTGTAGAAATGCGGCGAGAACCGGATGCCGGGACGGTCGGCGCTGCTCCGCGTTGCGCAGCCGATCCGGTCCTTCGCATAGAGCGCGGCCGCGAGTTTCCGCTGATCCAGCGCCGCCGGCTGGAACGAGACGATCGCCGCGCGCCACGCGGGGTCGTCGCTGGTCCAGACCTTCACGCCGTCGATCGCCCGCAAGCCGTTCGCGAGCTCGGTGGTCAGCGCGCGCGCGCGGCGCTCGATGAGCGGCCGCCCGACCTTCGACTGGAACGCGAGCGCCTCGCCGAAGGCGAGGATCGCTGCTTCGTCGCGCTGGCCGAACGATTCGAATGTCTTCGACAGGCCGATCGCGCCGGGGTACGCGCTGTAGATGCTCGCCCAGATCTTCGGCTGCGCGGCCCGGTTCACGTACAGGACGCCCGCTTCCTTCGGGCCGCACGGCCACTTGTGCGCGCTGCCGCTGAAGAAATCCGGCTGCATGTCGGCAAGGTCGAGGTCCAGCAGCCCGAACGACTGCGCGCCGTCAACGAGCGTGAGGATACCGCGCTCCCGCGCGAGCCGGCACAGCTCCCGCGCCGGCAGCAGGTCGCCGACGGTGCTCGTCAAGTGCGTGAAGGCGATGACCTTCGTGCGTGGCGTGATCGCGCCGGCAAAGGCCTCGAGGTAGTGCGCAGGCCCGGGGTACGGGTTCGGCGTCGGGATCTCCCTCACGGTGTACCCGAAACGCTTGCCCTTCTGTTTCCAGGCGATGTTGCTGCTCGGGTGGTTGTCGGCGTGGATGAGCACCTCATCCGACGGCCCGAGATCGACGCCGCTCGAGACGAGATTGTTCGCCTCGCTGGTGTTGCGCGTGATGATGATCTCTTCGGGGGAGACGCGCAGGAACTCGGCGAGCCGCCGCCGCGTCGCCTCGCGCGCTTCGCCGAGCTCCGCGCGGTTCTCGAACGATGGATCCTCATCGACGTCACGCGTGTGCCGGTAGAGCGCATCCAGCACCGGCGCCGACGAGGGACAGAGGTTCGCCGCGTTCAGCATCGCCAGGTCCGGCGGCATGAGGAACTGAGCGCGCACCGACTCCCAGAAGTGCTCGTCCGGTTCCGCGGGCGCTTTCGGAAGGGGAGGCGGGGGCCACGCGCCCGCCGCCCGGGCGAAGAGGGGAGCGACCGCTCCCGCCGTAACGAGCCGTGTGAACTCGCGGCGCTTCATGCCCATAGATAGAACCAATTGACGCGCGATGATAACACGTCACCTGCTATGATGCGCGCGGAGGTTACCGACATGGCGATCATCGCGACCCGGAATCTCGGACTCCTGTTCCTGGCCATCTGGCTGATCATCACCGGCCTCGCCCAGTTCATGCCCGCGACCATCCCCGGCGTGATCACCTCGGTCCTTGCGCTGATCGCCGGCATCCTCCTTCTCATCGGGCGCTGAGGCGGAGACGCAGTATGACCACGGCGCCGTTCCTGACGCTCCTCCTGCTCGCGCCGGTGACGGTCCAGAACGCGCCGGCGGCGCGGAACGCCGCGCCGGCCTCCGTCGAGGCGTTGTCGTGGATGGCAGGGCACTGGGTGGGGCCAGGCACCGAGGACGTCTCCGAAGAGGTCTGGCTGCCGCCCGCCGCGGGCAACATGACCGGGATGTGGCGTTGGGCGACGAAAGGCCAGATGCGGCTGATGGAGCTGCTCGCGATCGCAGCGGAGGGAGATCGCGTGGTCCTGCGGCTGAAACACTTCAGACCAGACCTGCACGGCCTCGAAGAGAAGGATGCGCCGTTCGTCCTGCCTGCGATCGACGCGGGCGCGCGAAGCGTGGTGTTCCAGGGTCAGGGCACGCAGGGACTGCTTCGGATCACGTATCGGGCGCCAACGCCAGACACGCTCGAAGCGGTCGTGGAGCGCGGCGGCCGGCGCGACACATTCGTCTACTCTCGGAAACCCGCGAGGTAAGAAAGGTCAGAGCCCGGTCTGCCTTGCGACCGGGCCTGTCCGATTTGTTGAGCGGCGCCTCAGCCGCGCGCCCGCGCGTTGCGCAGTTCCCGCTCGGCCTGGAGCCAGTCGTCCAGATCGTAGCCGTCCCGGCCTCCGCGCTCGGTGTAGATCTCGTAGGCGCGCCTCGCGATCTCTTCTTCGGTCGCCACCGAACCGACCGACATCTCTGCCAACGCGGCTGTCGCCGTCGCGCTCCGCACTGGCTGCGTGGCCTCTGCCGCCCCAGGGCCAACCGTCGGTTCGGCTCGCCGTCGCGGCGCGCGGGGTGAATCACTCGGGCTCTTCTTGGCCATGAACCTCCTCCCTCTCTCAGAGCCTCCAGATTACCGCGTTTCGCCAGCGATGCGACAACACATCTCGCAGCCTCAGCTCTCCTGGACGACATTCGCGCGGCGCCGCGCGCGGAGGATGGCATCGGAGAGCTGCCCGATCGTCGCCGGTTTCAGCAGCACGGACGCGAACCCGGCGCTCTCCGCGAACTCGATGTCGCGCAGCGCCATGGAGCGACCCGTCAGCGCGACGGCGGGAAGATGCCGGGTCGCGGGATGCAGCCTGAGCTGGCGGCAGACCTCGAGCCCGTCGAAATCCGGCAAGCCGAGGTCCGCGATCACCGCATCCGGCAATTCAGCTTGGGCGCGCGCGAGCGCCTCCGTGCCGTTACGGGCCGGCAGCACATCATAGCCGGCGGCGACAAGCGCCTCGCCATAGAACGTGAGCGCCGCCGGGTCGTCCTCCACCAGCAGCACGGTCAGACGCCTGCGATCTGTGGCCATTGATTTTCCACCTTGCGGCAATGCGGTCCCTCCGCGGGGGCATATTGAAGCACGACAGCGGCGCGCCAAACCAAAAATCGCCGCAGGTTTTTGCGGTTCCGCTCGGCGCGGTGTATCCCTTGCACAAACAGGGCGCGGTTCTACGAGATGGGCACCGCCGAGCTCTACCAGCCGTCGTTCTGGCGCCGTCTTACAAAGGGCGTCGCGCTCCTGGCCGCGGGTGCGGCCGCGCACATCTGGGTCGTGCCGGCTCCGTCGCGGGCTCCTCGCGTGTCGGACGAGGTCATGCCGCCGCAGACGGTGGTGCAGGAGCGCGCGGCGGCGCGGGCCGAGGCGATCGGCACCTCAGGCATTCTCTCCGTCCCGGCCGTGGATGCCGGCGCCTCCGCGACCGACGATGCCCCCGACGATCTCGTCACGCTGAGGACAGCCGCCGTGAGTCCGAACGCAGGCGTCACCCTCCGTCCGGCAGCCCTCTCGACCTCCGCCCTGCGTCAAGCTCGTCAGGTGGCGGCTGAGGACGGCACAGCGCCGAAGGCGGTGCCAAACGACGCGGTCGGACAGGCAGCCACCGAATCGGACACGGGTATCGCTCCGACACCCACCCCGCTCGTTTCAGACAACGCGACGCGGATGGTTGATCCCACGCGCGAGTACGCGATCGCGCTCGAAGCCTCGAACACCGAGTCCACCGATCGCGATCCAAACGCCGAGAAACCTGACATCGTCATGGCGCGGAGGATGGAGGCCGTCGCCGATCTTTCGGAGCGCGCCATCGCCGTCCCTCCGCCCTCACCGAGTGTCGAGGCCCGTTCCCCGGGCGCCCAGCAGGAGGAGGTGCTCGTGCAACGGCTGCTCCAGCAGTACCGCGCGGCATACGAGCGCCTCGACGCGGAAGCCGCGAAGGTGGTGTGGCCCAGCGTGGACGAGCGCGCTCTCGGGTCCGCCTTCCGGCAGCTCGCCGGCCAGCGACTGACGTTCGAGTCCTGCGGCATCAGCGTATCGGGCGCGGCCGCCAACGCGCGATGCCGGGGGACAGCGGAATACCTGCCGAAGGTCGGGAGCCGCCAGGCCTACGTGGCATCCGGCGAATGGGTGTTCGATCTCGCGAAGCACGACAGCGCCTGGCATATCGTGAGCGCGAAAGTGAAGTAGGTTCAGCGGACCCTCACTCCAGCCTGCACGGTCCGCACGAGCAGGCCGAGCGCGTTGCGATCGGCCGGCGTCAGATGCAGCGAGAAGCCCAGCGCCTCGACCGCGACGTCGATCCCGCCCGCAATCTGGCGCAGTACCTCGAAGCGGGACGGCGCGATGACCGTGTCCAGCGGACCCTCGGAGCAGTTCGCGACGAACCGGAACGACGCGCCTTCGCCCGTGAGATCGATCGTCGTGCGATCCACCACGAACCGGAGCACCGGCTGACGCACTCGCAGCGGGAACACGATGGGGTAGCAGCGGCTTTCCGCGCGGAAGACCACGCGCTCCGGAGCGCGCGCAATCTCCTTCCCGGGGAAGGCGACGGTCACGTTGAGGATGACCGGGTCGGGGCCCGGCTCCGGCTCCGCGAGCCGGGGTTCCAGGTTCACCCAGATCTGCGACTCCTTCGAGGTGTCGAAGTAGTGAGCGCCAAGCTCGCCGCGCGCGGGCTGCGCGTTGGCCTCCACGACGCGAGTCGTGGGCCGCGGCTCGATCAGCTGGCCAGCCGCCCCGATTGCAGCCACAATCACGACACAACCAGCGGCGTCACGGATCATCGGCCTGTCACGCGTCGGCGATCGCGCGCCTCAAGATGCGCTCGAGGCGCAATGGGCGCAGCGGCACGCCTGCCGACCGGCGGCAGAGCCACGCTCCAGGCGTTGCGTCACCGATCCCGCGGAAGACGAGAAAGTACAGAACGCAGAGAAATGCGCACACGACCGACGTGGCCCCGCCGGCCCGCTGGAGCAGCACGCCGACGCCAGCGCCGCACATCCAGGCGGCGAGGGTCACCACCACGGCGTTGATCGCGATCAGGAGCGCGGCGTCCATGGCGGCGGCCACCCAGCGGACAAGCGACGACTGCGCGCGCTCGGGCGGTTCCGTGACGTCGCGCATGACGGGGAATGGGTCTTCCGCCACGGGCAGCGACGCGGCCAGGCCCGCCACGATTGCCGCCGGGTCGAGTCCCACCGCCTTGGCGTACGCGCGGACGTAGGCGCGCGCATAGAGACCGGCGGGCAGCTCATCAAACCGTCCTTCGTCGATCTTGCGCGTGAGCGGCACGGTCAGGAATGCGCGCGCGGCGAGCTCTTCGAGGGTGAAGCCTCGCTCCAGGCGAGCGCGGCGCAACGGGTTGTCTTGAGACACGTCGCCGATCCTCCAGGGCGCCTTATCGGATGGATCGCTCAGGCGTGTTAACTCAGCATTGATGGCCGCGGCCGGGCGGCGCAAAGAGGCGTGATTCTACGAGTCCTGGATTTCGCCGCGGTGTCGCAGCCGTCGCCAGCCGACCCACACGAAGGTGGCGATGGCAAGCCAGAGTCGCCGTCGCATCCACCAGGGTTTCCCCGCATCGTGCGCCCGGCGTCCTCCACGGCGCGCGGCGCGTCGATCGGGGCGGGCGGCGTCGCGGCGGTCCTCGATTGGACCTGCTTCGGCCATGCCCATCTCTTGATTCTACCTTTTAGCGGGTCGGAGATTGGGGGGCGAACCGTCCGCCTGTTGAGGTGGGGGCTTCGCGGGGCTAGTTGGCCGCGACCTTCTGCAGCAGGGCGAAGTCGGCGAGGATTCTGCCCGCCCCGAGCACGACGGCCGAGAGCGGATCTTCGGCCACTTGCACCGGCAGCCCCGTCTCGTCCCGCAGCCGCCGATCGAGGTTCTTCAGGAGGGCGCCGCCGCCGCTCAGGACAACGCCGCGATCGAAGATGTCCCCGCACAGCTCCGGTGGGATCTTCTCGAGCGCCACGCGGACGGCCTGCACGATCATCCTGACCGGCTCGGCGAGCGCGTCACGGATTTCCGCGTCGCAGATCTTCACCACGGAAGGGACGCCACTTGCCAGGTGGCGTCCCCTCACCTCCATCACCGTGGCGCAGTCCAGTGGGGCGGCGGAGCCGATCTCCATCTTGACGTTCTCCGCGGTCCGCTCCCCGATCAGGAGGTTATGGGCCCGCTTGAAGTGCTGGATGATCGCCTCGTCCATCTGATTGCCAGCGACCCGGAGCGATCGTCCGTAGACGAGGCCGGCCAGCGAAATCACGGCGATGTCCGTCGTGCCGCCGCCGATGTCGATGATCATGTTGCCGGCGGCCTCGGTGATCGGCAGCCCGGCCCCGATCGCGGCGGCCATCGGCTCGTCCACGAGGTGGACCTCTCGTGCCTTCGCGCGGGCGGCGCCGTCGCGCACGGCCCGGCGCTCGACCTGCGTGATTTCCGAGGGGACCCCGATCACGACGCGCGGCCGCGCCCACGACCCGCGCCTGGTGGCCTTCCGGATGAAATGCACGAGCATCTTCTCGGCGACGTCGAAGTCGGCGATCACGCCGTCCTTCATCGGCTTGACCGCGCTGATGTTCGTCGGCGTCCGGCCAAGCATCTCCTTGGCCTCGGCGCCGACCGCCTCCACGGCGCCCGTGACCTTGTTGAAGGCGACCAGCGACGGCTCGTTCACGACGACGCCGCGGCCGGGGATGAAGATGCAGGTGTTCGCCGTGCCCAGATCGATGGCGAGGTCGGTCGAAAGCGCCGCGAACACACCCATTCCAGGCTCCAACGAGAGACGACAGCCGACCCGTACCGGGAGCGTCGAGGATGTCGGGTTGATGAGAGAAAGCCGACAGCGCCGGAGCAAGGAGCATACCGGCGCGGTGGCACGAGAGAAGCGACGTGCGCGAGCGACCGGCCGGCGCGCGCGGCACGATGCGCGATCACAATTTCCGACCGCGATCGACAGTTTTGATCGGCGCCAGTCCGGCTGAGCAGGTGTACACTCGTGCCATGGCGCGGCGTGAACGCCATGTCCTCGTCGTCGAGCCCGATCTGCTCGCGCTGCACCAGATCGTGACGGTGCTTCGCCGGCGCGACTACGTCGTCGCCACGGCTATCACCGCCCCGCAGGCGTCCGAGTGGCTCGCGCAGTGGCCCATCGACGTCCTGGTGGCCCCCACCCAGATCTTCGCCGCGCGCGGCGTCCAGTTCGTCGTCGCGGAACGCGCGAAGTACCCGGAGCTTGCCGCGATCCTGATCGGCTCCGAGCAGGAGCGTACCCTGGAGATGGATGCCCGGCGCCACGGCTTCGCCTTCCTGGTGCGGCCATTTGATCCCGAGGAGTTGCTGATGGTCGTGGCCGAGCAGCTTGCCGGCATCAGACGGCGTCAGCGGTGGCCGCGGAAGCACCTGGGCACGTACGTGCCCGTCAGGATCGCGGGACAGGAGGCGCGGCTGAGGGACGTCAGCTACGGCGGCGTCGGCTTCGAGCTGGCCACCGATACCGGCGCGCTGCCCGGGTATCTGAACGTGCACTTCGTCGAGTCACGGCTCGAACTCGAAGGCGAGCTGATCTGGTCGGCGCGCGGGGAAAACGGAGTGTCCTGCCGGGGCGGGATCGCGCTCACCGAGGCGAGACTGCCCGCCAAGGCGTGGCGGCGGTTCGTCGATCACGTGGCCTGAATCTCAGGCGCCGGGCGTTGGGCGCTGAGCTACAGAGGCCCCTGCGCTGGCGTGTCTTTGACCGAGAGCAAACGCACGACATCTTCAATCGCGCTGACGACGATGTCCGGGCGGTCGAGCGGGATCCAATGACCGCTGCCGGTCGCGATGAGGTGGCGGCCGCGCCTCGAGCGGGCCGCCAGTCGCGCCTGCCGCGAGAGCTGCCCCGCGTCCGAGTTGAGTTCGCCCGAGATCACGACCAGCGGGCGCCCGCCGAAATCCTGGTCGTCGTCGAGCTCGGCCGCGCTCGCGCTCACCGAGCCGATTTGGCTGCCCAGCGCCTCGTAGAACTTCGGCTGCGTCCACATCCGCCGCGCGATCTGCTGCAGCTCTCTCGGAAGCTTGCGCGCAGGCGCGAGCACCTCCTCGTCCGCCCGCTTCAGGGCGCCTCGACTCGCCCCTCGCGCAAACAGCCGCGCCGCGCCAAGGGCGCCAGTGGCCGCGAGCGCCGCCACGAGATCGGCGAGTCCGAGGCGCGCTGCGAAGCGCCCGTAGCGGCAGAGCGTCTCACCGCGCGCGATGAGTTCTCGGTGCGCGGGTACCGGGTCGCGCCAGTCTTCCGGATAGGCCGGATCGAGAAGCACCAGCCCGGCGACCTCGGCAGGGTAGCGCCTGGTATATAGCCGCGCCGTGAGTCCGCCGAAGGAGTGCCCGACGAGGATGTAGGGGGGCTCCACACGCGCGCCGCTCAGCAGCTGCCGCAGTTCGAGGACGATGCGTCCTGCGGTGCGTGGGAGCGGCCCCCGGTCGCTCCAGCCGAAGCCGGCGCGATCGTACGCGCAGGCGGTGGTGAACCGCGCGACGCCCGCCTGCACGAACACCCAGCTGAGCGACGAGCCGCCCAGCGCGGCATCGAAGATCACTGCAGGTCCGCCGCTCCCGGCGCACTGCAGGTGGAGACGATGCCCGCCGACGTCGATCAAACGGCCCGGAGGGGGAGGAAGCCGCATCGCCACAAACATTGTCGATCAGTCGGAGTAAGCTTCACTCCCTGGAGGATGCGATGCGGGAACTGGTGATTGCGACGCTGATTCTCGTGGGGACCACGGCAGGGAGCGCGCCGCGGCGCGCCGGCGCGCAGGCCGGCCCCGCGCAGGAGGTCCGCGAAGTCACGACCTGGTACTTCTACACGGTGAAATGGGGCTACCAGGACGAGTTCCTGGATCTGTTTCAGCGCAACCACTACCCGGTTCTGAAAGCGCGCATGCAGGCGGGCGCGTACAGCAGCATCCGGACCTTCACGCCCAGTTACCACGGCGACGGCCGCGCGGACTGGACCTTCGCGGTGGAACTCGTGGCCCGCGAAGGGGCGCCGAACGTGCCCTCGGAAGAAGAAGTCGTGAAGAAGCTCTATCCCGACGTGGCGAAGTTCCGCCGTGAGGAGCAGCGGCGCTTCGAAATCCTCGAGGCGCACTGGGACGTGCCGCTCACGCGGGTCGACATGGAGACGCGGGCACTCCGGTCGCGATGAGCTGCGCAATCAGCCGCTCAAACCGAGCGCCTGGGTGACATCTTCAGGTGGTTCGAACTCGATGGGCGTGGGGCGCCGCGCCCGCAGACGGCGCACGCCGATGGCCGCGACAAACACCAGCCCGAGCAGCAGGAGAAAGATCGCGGTCCCGCGCGACGTGCTGAGCGCGCGGGTCTCGATCGCCGTGAATCCCGAGGTGTACGCCGCGAACGCCGCGACATAGGCAAGCCACCATTTCTTCAGGTTCTCACGCCCGGGGACGTACGGACAGGTGAACGGGATGTGCCGGCCGCCGACGACGGCGAGCTCCGCCACGATCAGCGCCGCGAGGTACCCGGCAACCAGGTGCAGGGCCGCCGTGTCCGCGTCGATCCACAGCACGTGCAGTGGAAGGAGCCCGGCGAACAGGCCCGCGAGGATCACGGCGACGGCGCGCCGCACGCCGCGATGGTAGCGGTGCGCTTCGCCGGTGGCGCAGATCTGGAAGGTCCAGTTGGCGGGCAACGTCACCGGAATCGCGAACGTGCTCCGCAGTCCGGCGAGGATGAAGAATGAGACGATCATCTGCACCGCGAAGACCGCACTCGCGCCCGGCGCCGCGCCCTGCCCGGTTCGTGAGACGACCGAGGGACCCGCCATCACGAGTGCCGCGCCCACCCCGGCCGCGAGGTAGGCGGCCAGGTACAAGCGGTGTTCCACGCTTCGCGCGATCGTCTGGAGGGTGAAGAAGAACCCCGCCTGCGTGACGGGGTGCCGCACGAGCGTACGCGCCGCGATTCTCGGGAGCGCTCGTCGGAGCAGCCCCGGCCGCGGGGCCGCCGGCGGGTCGGCGCGTCGCGCGGCGCCGATGGCGAATGCCGCGAGCCCGATCGCGGCGCTTGCCGCGAGAGCGATCATCGCGAGGCTGGACAGGTATGTCAGCAGGTCGGTCATGCCCAGGTACTGCTGACGAAACGCCAGGTCCTGCTCCCGCGTCCAGTACATCCAGCGTTGCGGCGCGTCGATCCCCGGCGCGCCGAGGATCGCGCCGGCGGTGAGCCGTTCGTAGAGGCCGAGGAACCACAAGGGCGGCCACCAGGCCAGCGCCGGACCGCCGCTCGTCAGGAGGTCCACGACCGCTCGCGAGGGGACGGTGGGCACCAGGAGAATTGCACTGACGAGGGCCAGCACGCCAACGAACTGAATTGGCGTCGAAACGCGTCGAAAGACGCGCGGACCGACGATCACGCGGATCGCGTCGCGACATGCCAACACCGCGAGGAACCCGAACAGAGATGCCGCGAGCAGGCAGAAGACATGCGCGCCGAGTATCCACAGCATCCGCCCGACGCCGACGGGCAGTGTGGCCAGCAGGATCAGCGGGTACCCGATCGCCGGGATGGCATTGACCCCCACGGCGAACACCGCGACGAACCGCGCGAGGGCCGCGAGCTTCGCCTTCACCAGCACGCCGCGCTCGATCGGCAGGGGGCCCAGGTTCGCCTCGTCCCTCGAGTCCAGCGACAGCGCGTCCCACGCCACCATCGTGACGAGCGCCATCACGAACATCGCGGCGCTCAGCAGGATCAGCTTGTCGGGCAGGGAGAAGAGCATCTTCAGGCCCGGCGACGCGAGCGGGTTGAGATAGCGCACCATCAGCATCGCGGAGAGGAACAGGCCGGGCACGGCGAGCAACGCGAGCACGAACGCCAGGTGCTCGTGGCCATCGCCGTTGGGCGAGAGAAGATCGTTGTCGAGGAAGCGCCGGAAGAAGTGCGCGCTGAGGAGGCCGACGCGCGAGGGCTCTCCGGACATACAGCCGCCTACGCGCCAAGCGCCACGACGTCGGCGATGTCCAGCGCGACCCGTTCCGGATCCTCGCGGAAGACCAGCTCGGCGAAGACGTCCTCGAGTGAGTCGCGCGCCATCAGCGCGCGGAGGTGCTCGATCGAATCATGTGCCGCTACCCGTCCGCGGTACAGAACGATCACCGTCGAGCACAGCTTCTCCACGGTCTCCAGGACGTGCGAGCTGTAGAGGATGGCCTTGCCGCGCGTGGCGAGCGTCCGAACCAGGTGCCGGAAGACGACCGCGGCGGTCACATCGAGTCCCGACAGCGGCTCGTCGAAGATCAGGACCTGGGGATCGTGGAGCAGCGCGGCGCTGATGAGCACCTTCTGCTTCATGCCTTTCGAGTACGAGCCGATCGACTGGTCAGCGGCGTCCGACAGCCCAAACAGTTCCAACAGCGCATCGGTCTTGCGATCGAGGAGGGCCGGGCGCATCTCGCGCAGGCGGCCGACGAGCTGGAGGTACTCGCGCCCGCTGAGGAACGGGTAAAGGTGAGGTTCCTCGGGAACGTATCCCACGCAGCGGCGAAACGCGACGAGATCTCCGAAGATCTCCCGCTCGTTGTAGAGCACCGTCCCGCTGCTGGGATCGAGCAGCCCCATCAGCATGCGCACGGTCGTGGACTTGCCCGATCCGTTCGGGCCCAGGTAGCCGAGCACTTCGCCCGGCGGGACGACGAAGCTCACCCCGCCCACCGCCGTGACGCCCGAAAATCGTTTCGTGAGCCCGCGCGCCTCCAGCATCGGCTGCTCCTTTCGGCACGATCGAGTCATTGGACACCGTGCGGGACCCGATGGCATGATCGCCGCGTCCATGCCCGGCCGCCGTAGTCACCTGGCCGACACCCCGCCGCGGGCCCGTCTCGTCCGGAGCGGCGCCGAGCTGGTCCTGGCGGCGGGTGACGCGATCCCCCGGCGGGCTCTCCGCGCGGCGAAGAGAGGCGGAAGTCGCGTCGATCTGCGATTCCGCGCCGATCGGGCTCTGCATCTTCGACCGGTGCAGAGGTCATGAATCTCCTGGCATGCCTGCTGTGGCTCACGCTCGCGCAGACGCCGGACATGTACTTCGCGCCGACGTCCGACGCGGTCGCGGACGCGATGCTGAAGCTCGCGCGCGTGCAGCCTGACGACGTCGTCTACGACCTGGGGTCCGGCGACGGGCGAATCGTGATCATGGCGGCGCAGAAATACGGCGCGCGCGGGGTCGGCATCGAGATACAGCCGCGGCTCGTCGAGATCGCGCGCCAGGTCGCACGCGAGGGGGAAGTAGCCGGCCGCGTCAAGTTCATCGAAGGTGACCTTTTCACGGCCGACATCTCCGAGGCGACGGTCGTGACCCTGTATCTCTCACCCGGCGTCAACAGGCGGCTCGAGGCGAAGCTGAAAAGCGAGCTGCGGCCGGGAACGAGGATCGTGTCGCACCAGTTCAGGATTGGCGACTGGGCTCCCGAAGCCACGGTGCGCGCCGAAGACGGCACCGACCTGTTCTTGTGGAGGATTCCCGATAACAACCACGAAGCCGTGGTAACCGATCACGACGCTACCGCAGCGGCGGCGTCGAAGGCGGCGGACGCCGATGCCGCGTCGCCTGCTCGTATGCGTACGCCAGCCGGATCAGTCTCGGCTCGTCCCACGCGCGGCCGAAGAACGTGATGCCCGCCGGCAGCAGGCCGCCGCGCGTGTAACCCATCGGGACGTTGATAGCGGGGAAGCCGGTGACCGGCGAGAAGAACTGGCTGTTGTCGCCGTGGGGCGTGTTCAAGTCGCCGATCAGCCGCGGCGGGTTGCTCCACGTCGGGTACACCAGCGCATCCACCCGCTCCGCGTCCATCGCCTTCAGCACCGCGCTGCGCACCTGCTGGCGGTACTCCGCCTCGGCCGCGCATGCATCCGAGTCGAGCGCGTTCTCGGGGCCCTCCTGCGATTGTTCGAGCCGGCGCTGGACGCCGGGATGGAAACGGCGCGACTTGATGATGTCCTCGAGCGAGCGCACCGGCACCTTGTTGCCGTGGGCGGCGAGATACCGGTTGATGTCGTGCTTGAAGCCGCCGCACGGCGCCATGCCCTGGGGCCGGCCCGTCCCGAGCTCCACCCGAAACGGATCCAGCACGACCGCGCCGGCGCGCCGCATGTGTTCGACGGCCGCGACGAACACGCTGACGATCTCCTGGTCCGTCGTCTCGCGTTCGTAGGCCTGGCGCAGCACGCCGACGCGCGCCCCTTTGAACCCGTCGCTCACGAGCGACGCGCGATAGTCCGGCAGGCGCGCCGGCCGCGCGCCGGGCGCGAACCTGCGCGCCACCGCGCTGTCCGCCATTGTGACCGGGTCGTCCGGATCGGGACCGGCGATCGCCTGAAGGACGATCACCGCATCCTCGAGCGTTCTCGTCATCGGCCCCGCGATGTCCGCGAGCAGGTTGAGCGGCACGACGCCGGCGCGGCTCGTCAGCCCCATCGTCGACCGGATCCCCGCGAGCGCCTGGTGGGACGAGGGACCGCGGATCGAGTTGCCCGTGTCGCTGCCGAGGCCGACTGCGCCGAAGCTCGCGGCCACGGCCGCCGCCGTGCCGCCGCTCGATCCCGCCGTCACCCGGTCGAGCGCGTACGGATTCTTCGTGTAGCCGGGCAGGATCGAGTTCACCGTTTCGTACGGCGAGAACGCCCACTCCGCCATGTTCGACTTGGCGAGGACGATCGCGCCCGCCTCCCGGATCCGCTTCACCTGGAACGCGTCCCTGGGCGAGACGAACCCTTCGAGCGCGAGGGAGCCGGCCGCGCTCTGCAGGCCGACGGTCTCGAAATTGTCTTTGACGATCGCGGGGATGCAGTGCAACAGCCCGACCGGTCCGGCCGCCTTGAACCGGCGATCGAGTTCGGCCGCGTCGGCCAGCGCGTGTGGGTTCACCACGACGATGGTGTTGAGCGCCGGGCCGTTCTTGTCGTACGCCTCGATGCGTCGAAGGTATCCACGCACCAGCGCGTCGCACGTCAGGCGCCCCTCGCGCATCGCCGCGTGAATGTCGCGGATGGACGCCTCCTCGATCGCAAACGGCGGAGGCGCCTGCTGGCCGGCCGGCGTCGCCCGCGCGACGAACACCGCGGCCGTGATGGCCATCGCGAGCGGGATTGTGCCTGGGTTCACGCCGCGTATGATAGCCGACGCGCGCTCAGCGGGCCTCGATCGCGACGAGCGTGCAATCATCGTCGAGCGCCAGGTCGCCGCGGCGCCGGAAGGTCGTCGCGGCTTCAATGACCATGGACGCGAGACGCTCCGCTCCGCCGCGCGATTCGGCGACGATCGCGCGCAGCCGGTCAACTCCAAACAACTCGTCTCCCGCGCCGCCCGCCTCGGTGATGCCGTCCGTATACATCAGCACCCGATCGCCGCGCGCGACGAGGGCGGCCAGCGCATACACCGTCGCGATGGCGGTGCCCGTGATGACCGCCCGGGCGAGGTCGGGGGTCATGTTTTCAGCGTCCTGCGCACAGGGCGAGGTGCACGCGTTGCCTGCAAGTGCACGGGAGCGGGGGATGTTAGATCGGGCGGTCGATTTTCAGTTGACTTCGGTTTCGCAACGCAGATAATAAAGTTTCGTCACCCGACAACCGAAGGAGAAGACCTGCGATGGCCGACGGCCAGCTTCTGGAGCCCGTCTCGCTCTGGCAGATCAGGACCCGCGCCAGTCTCGTGGAGTGCAGCCTGCTCGCCGTGCACGACCTGCACTACGAAGTGCGCGTGTTCCAGGACCGTCAACTCGTGATTGCGGAGCGGTTCAACTCCGAGGTGACGGCGCACACCTATGCAGGCAATCTCCGCCAGCAGTTGATGAAGCTGTCCGTCGACGACGACCCCGAAAGCGCCGTGCGGAGGGCGGGATAGCCCCCGTTTCGCGCCTCTCAAATCTGCGTCATCGCCGCTGTTCGGCCTTCCACCGCATCGCCGTGTAGATTCGCGTGTATCCCGAGGGATGGTCGTAGAACAGGATCTCTTCGAGCCTGCCGGGGTGCAGCTTGCGATACTCGGCGAGCAGCAGGGTCGCCTCGACGAAGCCTTCCGGTTCCTTCGCCGCGTGGAGGCCGAAGACGTCCGCCTCATACTCGTTGCTGCGGATGATCGAGTTGGTCACCGGCGTCATGAGGAAGAAGTACGCGCCGAAGATCAGCACGATTAGCGGCAGCCCGGCGGGGTCGTCCACGGCGCGGGCGCGCCAGCGGCCGCCGTAGCGCGCCGCGAGCGCGGGAAACCCTCGCGCCGTGACGGCGAACCCAAAAGCGATCACCAGGCCGAACGACAGCAGCATCTCGTAGCCGTGGTTCAGCACGTAATGCGCCATCTCGTGCCCCATGACGGCCAGCACCGCGCCGCGCGACGCGCGTCTCAGCAGGTTGTCGTTCAGGGTGATCCGCTCGGTTCCGAACATCCCGCTCACGTTCGCGCTGGTGCGCGTGGTCTGCCGCGACGCGTCCATCTCCCACACCTCGTTGGCCTGGATGCCGTTGGCGCGGGCCACGGTCAGGATCGGTTCGCGAATCGCGGGGTCCTTCAGCGGCTGGAACGTGTTGAACAGGGGAGCGATGTACACGGGCGCGATCGCGATCGTGAACGCGAGAAAGGCGACCGCGATCCCCGTGCCCCAGAGCCACCACCGCGCGCCCGTCCGCCGCAGCGCGGCGTAGAAGACGGAAACGCCGATCGCGCCCAGGACCAGCTCGAGCCCGAGCGTCTTGAGCGTATCCGCGAACCAGGCGCCAAGCGTCTGCGTGGACAACGCGTACTGGTGCTCGCGGATGAAGTCCGCGTAGACGCTGAGCGGCAGCGCGAACAGGAACGCGAACAATGTGAAGCCAACCCAATAGATGGCTGGCTGCAGGAGGGGTCGGGCCGTGATCCGCGCGGCAGCGTCGCGCAGGCGCGCGGAGAGTCCGAAGTGCAGAAGCACGAGCATCGCCAGCGAGGACCAGAGGAACCGCCAGAGCATCAGCCAGTAGCCGCCTTCGAAGTAGGCGTCCGATCGCGCCCGCTTCTCGGGCGGAACGGTGTCCAGGTACGCCTGCGTGGCCGCTTCCACGCCCACGACGGCGGGGTCCGGGTGGGGGAGATTCGCGAGCTCCGGCTGCGCCGCGAGCGACGCGACGGTGAGGGCGAGCGCCAGGTGCAGCATGCGTGCGCCATCTTCCGACGTACCGGGTGCCAGGTCAACTGCGGCGCGGCCCGCACCTGCCTGGTAGGACAAGGACGGACAGACAGACAGCACGGTTCTCCTGTGCTAGCGTCTCCTCACACACACGGGCCGTATCGCATGACTGGCTCACTTCTGCGCGCCCGGCGAATGCGCGTGCCCTGCCTGGTCGCCATCCTCATCCTGGCGGCGTCCTCCGCGGTGTGGGCGCAGGTCGTGGACACGCAGACCGTGGTTGTCGCCGGGCCCGTCCCCACCGAACGGCCTGTCACCAAGCTCGATGACCTGAATCGGCTGTTCGTGAGCGGAGAAGATGTCAAGGCCCGGCAACTGGCCAGGGGCATTGTTGACGCAGCCCGGACGACGACGTCCCACGAGGCCTTCAACTACGACAAACACCACCTGGCGATCGTTTGGGCTGCCGTCGACGTCTCCGGCAAGACCGTGCTCAGGCGGCTGATGCTGAAGGGTTCGACCGATCGGCCGTATGCGCTCGACCTGCCCGGGATCGGCGTGCGATCTTCCGATCCGCAGCTGTATGAGCTGTTTCTCTCGATCGATCGCCGCGCAACGCTGGTGACGGTGTATCGCTCCACTCCTGAAGAGAATCCGCTTCTCGCTCAGATTCCTGCGCTGGCTGAGAAGATCATCGGCCCCCTGATCGGCCTCGTTGCGGGCGTCGCGGGGGAACCGGAAGAACGGCGATTGCTGGCCGAGGAGGGTCGGAAGGAGGGCGAGGCGCCGCCTCAGGTGTACGTGACTGCCAGCGCCGTCAAGCTGCCGTTTCGCCGCGCCACCGTGCAGGCCAAAAGTACGGCGCACCTGCCGATGATTGTGGAGCGCTTCAAGGAGGCGGCCGCCAGCCTGGCGAGCGCGCTGCGCTTCACGGATGTGGCGCTCTCGGAGCCGGCCCGACGCTATGCGGCGCTTCTGGCGACGGCTGCGGCGAGCGCCGCCGACGCCTGCGCGACCGGCAGACTGGCTGCGCGGGCCTGCCTCGAGGCGTTCGACACCGCATTCGGCGCCGAGTACAGGCGGTGCGAGCAAACGTGCGGGCCGGACGGAACCAGGCCAGGCGACACCGATTTGAACGTGATTCGGACCGTCGATGCGAAATTCCGGGAGCTCGTTGCCAACGGTCCCGAGCGCGTCGAAGCGGACGTGAGCTTTCGCAATCGTCCGCTGACGTACTTCTCCTTCGGCGCGGGCACCGGCGTGGTGCTGGACCCAAAGATGAGAAAAGTGCGCGCGAAGCTGGAGGGGGACCAGGTCGTTGCCGATCCCCTAGGTCGCGAGCTGACGATGATCCTCATGAACTGGAGCCCGACAGGCTACGATGCCGACACGATCTCGCCGACATGGTCCGAGCGCCTGCGCTTCTTCTGGAGCGCGATCCTCACGCCGGACTTCGGCGTCGGCTTCGGCGGCTCGTTTCTGCTGGTGCGCGGCCTCGCGTTGAACGGCGGGGTCGGCTGGCTTTTCACCCGCGCGGTCTCCAATGAAGACCTGGTCGGCAAACCTCCAGCGAATCGGGGCGACCCGTTCGAATTGGGCGGCGCGCGAGTCTGGGTCGTTGGCGCGACGTTCAACTTGAAATAGCCGCGGCGGACTGCCGCGCGAAGCACCCGCGCCGCCACGCGTGATACACTTCCGCGGCGCGGGACTCCCCTTCAATGATCGGCAGAACCTTCGGCAAATACCGCATTGTCGAACGGCTCGGGCGCGGCGGCATGGGCACGGTCTACCGCGCGATCGACGAATCGCTCGATCGCGACGTGGCCATCAAGGTGCTCAACCCGGACCTCGCCGATTCCGACGTGGTCCGGCGCTTCCGCGCGGAAGCGACGACGCTCGCCAAGCTGAATCACCCCGGCATCGCCACGATCTTCGAGCTCTACCGCGACGAGCAGGACCTGCTGCTTGTCATGGAGTTCGTCCGCGGCGAGTCGCTCGACAAGCTCGCCGAACGCTGGGGGCCGCTTGCGCCGGAGGTGGCCGCGCAGGTCGCGATCCAGATCCTCGATCCGCTTGCCTACGCGCATCGCGCCGGCGTCGTGCATCGCGACCTGAAGCCGGCCAACCTGATGGTGACCGAGTTCGGCGGCGTCAAGATCCTCGACTTCGGGATCGCGCGCGTGCTCGGCTCGGAGCACATGACCTCGGACGGCGTGATGATGGGCACGCCAGCCTACATGGCGCCGGAGCAGATCCTGGGCGACGACGTCGATGGCCGCGCGGATCTCTACGCCGTGGGCGTGATCCTGTACCGGCTGCTCACCGGGAAGCTGCCGTTCCGCGCGGACACGGCCATCGCGATGGTGCAGAAGCAGCTGAAGGATCCGCCGACGCCGCTGCGCCAGTTCCGCACGGAGTTGCCCGCGTGGTGCGGCCAGGTGCTCGATCGCGCGCTGTCGAAATCGCCCGCCGATCGGTTTCCGACGGCCGAAGCCTTCAGGACGGCGATTGTCACGACGTGCGCCGGCATCGCGAGCGGCCCGATCCCCGTGCCGCCACGAGCCGACGAAACGGCCCTTGAAACGACGCTTCCGCCGGACACCCCCCTGAAACAGGACGCGCCGATGGCGGAGACGCTGCCGCTCTCCACCCCCGCGCCGCCGCCCATTCCGTACACGCCTGCTTCCGCGACCGGGACTCCTGTTGCTGCGCCGTCGCCCTCCGCAGCAGCCGCTCCGCAAAGCGCCACCGTTGTGCTGAAACGCCAGCACGTGTTCGCGGGTATCGCCACGATCTGTCTTGTCGTCATCGTCGCGGCGGCCGGTGTCGCCGTGTTCGTGGGCCGGCGGATGGCTACCGCCCCTGCGCCTCCAGCGGCGTCCGCACCAACAACTGCGGCGCCCGCAGGCGGCGCCGCGCCGGCAACTGGAAGGGGATCTCCACAAGCGCCCTCGCCCTCGCCCGCGGCCGCCGGACCCGCTGCCGCATCGTCGTCAGTGCCCGCGAAGGAACCGGCCGCGCCACGCGCAGCGGCTGGCGCGCCCGCTGCCGCGCCCGCGTCCGGCCCCGCAACCGTTTCGGCGCCCGCGCCCGATCGCGCCGCTGCAGCAGCCACGGGCACGCCGGGTGCGCGGCCCCGGCGATCGACGCCGGCCACGGCGGACGCGCCAGCCGCGCCGGAGAGCGCCGCGCTGCCCCCAGTGACCTTTGCGGGCGTGAAGGAGCTGTTCACCGAAAGGAACACGGCGCGCGAGTTGGACGCAGATCTCACGTTGACGCCGACGGGGATTACCTCGTCGCTCAAAAACGGCGCCGAGGAGGTGGTCTTGTACGCGGACGTGCTGAGCGTCGCCTACTCGCATTCGCGAAATCCTCTGTGGAGCTCGCCAGGCGGGCCCGCGCCGGTCATGAGGACTGGTGGCGGAGGGTTTCCGCTCTTCGGGCGAGGGGACCGGCACTGGTTGACGATCCGCACCGCGAAGCGGTTCTTCGTGTTCCGCTTGAGGCCGGAGCAGGTCAACCGTCTGGCGACGGCGATCGCGGAGCGCTCGGGCAGGAACGTCGAGCGGCTCGAGGAGAAGTAGATGCTCACCGTCACGTTCTCCGAAGGGGGCTCGCCGCGCACGGAATGGCTGGCCCAGGGGGAGACGCTGATCGGGCGGGCGCAGTCCAACCAGATCGTCATGACACATCCCACCGTCTCCCGGCAGCACGCGCGGCTGCGCGTCTCCGGCGACCGGTGCTTTCTGAGCGACGCAGGCAGCAGATTCGGGATACGGGTGAACGACGCGCCGCTCGAAGGGGAGCGCGAGCTGGTGGCGGGAGACGTCTTCACGCTTGGCCAGGTCATCGTCACGCTCGAGCAGAAGGTGTCTGCCACCGAGCTGCTGTCCGAACGTCACCAGCTCCTCGAGGAGTCGGGCACGATCATCCGGAAAGTCGTGGAGACCGGGGCCGGCGGTGTGCGGCCCGTCGAACCCGCGGGCGTCGCGATCGCGGAGGGACGGCCCGAGGTCAACGCGCCGGCAGCGGCCGTGATTCCGGTGCCGACGGCCTGGCCCAGCATCGAACGCCGGCGCGGCGAAGACCGGCGCCGCGTCGACAGCGGCCGCGCCGCCGGTGAGCGCCGCTCCGGGCGGGAGCGCCGCGGCAGCCGCTTCCTCCGGCTGCTCACCGAGATCAGCAACACGCTCGTCACCATGCAGCCGCTCCCGCAGGTCCTCGCGCGTGTGGTAGACCTGGTCTTCGGCGTCGTTCCCGCCGACCGGGTGTTCCTGCTGTTGCGCGACTCGAGCGACCAGGCGCTGACGGCGCGCGTGATGAGAAACCGCGATCGCTCGACGCCGGACCGGCCGACCCTCAGCCGCACCGTGGTGAACCGCGTGCTGCGCGAGCGCGTCGCGATGCTCGCCGCCGATGCCCGATACGACCCCAGGCTCGACGCGGCCGGCAGCATCCAGGCGATGAACATCCGGTCGTTCATGTGCGCGCCGCTCTGGAACCGCGACGAGGTCATCGGCGTGCTGTACTGCGACAACCCGCGCACGAAGAAGTTCACGTCCGAAGACCTGGACGTCTTCACCGCGCTCTGCAACTACGCGGCGGTGGCGATCGAGCAGGCGCGGCTCTCGTCGCAGCTTGTCGAGGAGCTGCGGCGGCGCGAGAAGCTGCAGCGCTACCACTCGCCGGCCGTCGTCAACCGGATCCTGCAGGGAGGGACCGGCTCCGACGCCGGCCTCATGGCACAGGAGCGCGAGGTCACGGTCATGTTCTGCGACCTGGTCGGCTTCACGCAGATCTGCGAGCCGCTGGCGCCGTACGAGATCGCGCAGCTGCTCAACGGGTTCTTCTCGCGGATGGCGGAGGTGATCTTCGAGTACGAGGGGACGCTCGACAAGTTCATCGGGGACGCGCTGCTCGCCGTCTTCGGCGCGCCGTTCGATCAGCCCGACCACGCCGTGCGCGCGGTGGAGACGGCGCTCGCCATGCAGCGAGCGCTCGCGGCCATGAACACCGAGCGCCCGGACCGACACCTCCGCATGCGCATCGCGATCAACAGCGGACGCGCCATGACCGGCGACATGGGCTCTCCGCGGCGCCGGGAGTTCACGGTGCTCGGCGACGTCGTCAACACCGCGTCGCGGATCGAGGACAGCGTCGCCGAGCCGGATCAGATCGTCGTCACCGGCGCGACCGCCTCAATGCTCAAGGAGCGCTTCACGCTGCGGACGATGGGGCCCGTGACCCTCAGAGGGCGGCAGGCGCCGATCGAAGTGTTCGAGGTCGTGGGATAATCCGCAGCGTGCTGCTGCCGCCGGTTGCCGCCTCCGCGGCCGTCCCCTATTGGCGTTTGGGCTGCTGCCGGGCAGTGGATGGCGGCACGATGTTCCTCGCCCGGAGATAGACGTTCGTTCGCGTTCTCGTCGCTGAGCGACGCGACCGCGCTGTCGCAGAAGGCGAACGACTCCGCCAGGAGTCGTGCGAATCCGAGAACGGCTCATTCTGCGACGCGGCGCTCGGAGCGAGCGCTGGCACCGGCGCGCCGGAGCGCGTCGCGTAAGATCGGGACCGGCGAGGGATCATGGCGCACGTGAAGAACCCGGGGCTCGCCGCGGTGCTCAGCGCGGTGCTCCCGGGACTCGGGCAGTTCTACAACGGCGATTTTCTGCGCGGCATCTTCTGGCTGATCGTCACGCCGGGTCTGTGGATCGGCTCCGGCGGCCTGCTGGGATGGGTCTGCCACGTCATCGCGGCCATGACGGCGTACAGCCGGGCGCGTAAGAAAAACCAGTTCGGCGTGGTGTAGAGCGCGGGTGGAATCGTGTGGCGCCGCCGGACCCGTGCCTGTAATACCGGGGCCGGGCCGCGGGGGCCGGGCCCCGGTTCAGGAGCGCGAGCGTTCAGAACGTGTAGCGCAGGGCCGCCCAGATGCGGCGGTTGCCGCCGTCGGTCGACCACTGGTTCAGGAAGTTCGCCGAATTCACCCGCCCGTCGGGGATCCCGAAGTTGCGTGTGTTCGTGGCGTTGAACATGTCAATCCGGATCTGGATGATGTGACCGTACGGCAGACGCGTGTTCTTCACCAGCGACAGGTCCACGTTGCCGATGCCGTCGGCCCGCAGCGTGTTGCGTCCGACGTTGCCCACGCGCTCCCCCGGGCAGGTGGCGCTCGGCTTCCCGCAGAGCTGCCGGAACAGGCTCGCACCGCCGGCGGCGAGGAGCTCCTCGACCGTCATGCTCGAGACATCAAGATCCGTGTTGATGTTCGGGCGGATGGCGTTCCCCACCAGGCCGTCGATGCCGGCGAGCGCGCCCGTCGGGTCTACGCCGTTCAGCACGGTGAACGGGGCGCCGCTCTGGAACGTGAAGAACGATCCGAACTGCCACCCGCCGAGGATCTTGCCCACGACGCCGCGCTGGTCACGCAGCCACGGGAACTCCCAAACGAAGTTGCCCGTCAGCCGGTGAGGCCGGTCGTACGACGAGCGTCCCTTCTCCGCATCGATGTTGAACGAATCCTGCGACACCGCGACCTCGCCGCTCGAGGGGTTGAAGATTTCGGAGGCAGTGTCGAGGTACTTGCTCCACGTGTAGTGCACGCCGGCGCTGAGTCCCTTGCTGAGCCGCTTCTCCAGCCCGGTCTGCAATGAGTGATACCAGGACTTGGCGGTGTTCGCGCGCAGCCGGATGACGCCGCGTGTCGGATCGACGCGCTGTGTGCTGAACGGCTCCCGCGGGTTGCCGTCGAGCGTCTGGAACAGGTCCTTGCCGAACGTCCCGACGTAGCCGACACGCATCGCGAGGTTCTGCGACAGCTCCCGCTGGATCTCCAGGCTGAGCTGGTCCGCCACGGGCGCGCGGAAATCGTCCGCGACGACCGTGCGGGTGAGCATGTTGGGGTTCGTGCCCGCGGGGACCCCCGCCGGCGTCGCCTGGAGCACCGAGAACGCATTCGCCAGGTTGCTGCGGTTGATGGCCGCCACGTACGGGAACGAGCTCACGATGTTGAGCGCGATGTTCAGGAAAGCGAAGTCGTGCGTCCGCGCGTACCCGCCACGCAGCACCATCTTGTTCCCGCCGGTGACCCGGCCGAGCAGGCCGCCCGTGTCGGTCGTCGGCGACCAGTTGAACCCGATCCGCGGCTCGAAGTTGTTCGTATCACGCTTCGGCACCGGAGCGAGCCTGAAGACTTCGTTCCCCGCGTTGGTCTCCACGATGCTCTCGTTCAGGTCGATGAGGCTCTGGATGTTGTTCCCCGGCAGCTCGTACCGGAGGCCGACGTTGACCGTGAAGGACGGACGGATCCGCCACTCGTCCTGCACGAAGTAGTACTGATCCCACCAGCGGTAATAGTTGACCTCCTCCCCCCCGGGGAGCGGCTTGTTGATATTCGCCGCTTCCGCGACGTCGTTGACGAAGGCGTTCAGCGTCGGATATCGCAGCAGGCCGCGGATGGTCGGGAAGAAGAAGCTCTTCACGTATTGATACCGCACGTCGAAGCCGGCCTTCAGCATGTGCTCGCCGGCGATGTACGTGAGGTTGTCCTGGATCTGGTACAGGTCGTTGTACCGGAACTGCGGGAGGTTCACCGCGAGACCGATCGCCGTGCGGCTCCCCGCGGCGTTGAAGCCCACCATGCCGAGCTCGGAAATCTCGATCGACGGGATCTCCTGCGACGCGGCGTTCTGCGCGTCCGTCCTGGTCCCGAGGTGCGACCACGCGACGCGGAACTCGTTCGAGGCGTTCTGCCGCAGCACGCTGTTCAGCCACACGTTGAGCGAGTGCTGGTTGGACGGATTGATCGTGGTGAGCCCCGGCGGCGTCACCTGGCCGCTGCCGTAGCTGTCCGGCGTGTGCCCGACCAGATAGCGGCCGGTGAGCGTGTGACTGCGGCTGACCTGCTGGTCGATTCGCGTCATTGCCTGGTTGTTGTTGTAGACGATCGAAGAGGACCCGGTGAGCGAACCGAGCGGCACCGTGTAGGTCTGTCCTCCGACGGTGAAGGTCGCAGACTTCCCGGTGTCCTGTTGCGCCGCGGGCAGGTGCTTCAACAGCGCCTGGACCTGCGGGCGGCTCCCCGCGACGGACTGCAGCACCTGCCGGCCGGCCTCTGTCGGCGCGCCCGTCAGCGTGAATCCCGCTCCGAGCTGCCGGTCCGTCCACCGCTGGTACGACCCGAAGAAGAACGTGCGGTCGCGCAGGATTGGTCCGCCGATCGTGCCGCCGAACTGGTTCTCCTTCCGGTACGGCGCCTCGTCGCGTCCCGCGCCCTTGTCCAGGTTGCTCCGCGCATTGAAGTTGTTGTCGTTGTGGTAGGCGAACATCGACCCGCGGAACTTGTTCGTGCCGCTCTTGGTCGCGACGCTGACCACCGACCCGGCGGCGCGGCCGAACTCAGCGGCGAACTGGTTGGTGATCAGCCGGACTTCCTGGATGACGTCCGTGTTGTTGATCGGCTGCTGGCGCCCGGTCACGCTCGGGTCGTTGCTGTCCTGGCCGTCAATCATGAAGTTGTTCGAGCGAAGGCGCATGCCGTTCGAAGAGAAGTTGGTCCCCGACGCGAAGCCGGACTGTCCGCTTCCGAGCTGGCTGACGCCGGGCGCCGAGAGGGCCAGGGCGAAGACGTCGCGGCTGTTCGTGACCGGCAGTTCGGCCACCCGCTTCGTGTCGAACCGTACGCCGACTTCAGCGTTCGTCGTGTTCAGCAGTGGCGCGTCGGCGCGGACTTCCACGGTTTCGCTGATGCCGGCGGGCTGGATCTGGACGTCCACCACGGCGAATTGGTTGAGGGACACGGTGATGCCGGAGCGCACGTACTTGGCGAACCCGGATAGTTCCACCGTCAGCTCGTACTCGCCAATGGGAACGTTAAGGAACCGGTAGCCCCCGTCCCCCTCGGTCACGAGCGACCGGGTCGCATTCGTACCGATGTTGCGGATGGTGACCGTCGCGCCGGGAATCACGGCGTTCTGGTTGTCGGTGACGACTCCTTGGATGCTGCCCGTGCTTGTCTGGGCCCAGCACGGGGGCGCGCCAAGCGTGCACAGGAACACGCAAGGCAGCAGCAGGCGCCTGAACGCGGCGTACATGTCGCACCTCCTGGGGAATAGACATCGCAGGGCAAGCCGCGCGCCATCGCTCCTGCCGCCGCCCGCAACGCCAACAGCAGGCGCGCACGCGAGTTGCGGCGACGCCTCTGGCTGCCGGAACTCCGGCATCCAGACGGATGGATGGAGCAGCCGTACGTGGATCCGGAACGTTGGAGGTAGAACGCCTGAAGTTCGTCGCGCCGCTATTCAGCGGTGTTTCTTCGGCACATCTTCCCAGCGGCAGGCATCACTCCGCCCCTTTACCGCGAATGGGCCGGTTCGCGAACGTCCGAACGGAACCCTCGCTTCCGCCAGATCGTCGAAGGAATCCGACAGAGACAGGAACACCGGGCCCGGGAGGCGCGTTGGGCGGCACCCGGGTGCGCCCGCGAGGAGGACATGTAATGCAAGGCGGACTCGTCTGGTTCGGGCCGGCCGTCATCTATTTCGTGGTTGCCGTGATCGTAGGCGTGGGAATGGGCGTAACGGGCAATCTCGCGCTCTACACCGTGCACTCGCACCTGAACCTGCTTGGGTGGGTATCGCTGGCGCTGATCGGGCTCGTCTACCGCCAGATGCCGGATGCCGCACGGAACCGCAGTTCCGTTGCGCAGTTCTGGCTGTACAACATCGGCCTGCCGTTGATGACTGTCGGCCTCGTCGCAAAGGGCCTGGGCGACACCCGGATGGAACCGGTGATCGGCGCCGGTTCGATCCTCGTCGCCGCGGCGGTGGCGCTGTTCGCGGCAAACGTGCTCGTCCACGGCCGTCGCGCGGTGACGAGCGGCGCCGCGGCCCGATCGCCGATGGTGTGATGGCCCGGCGCTGACTGCGACACCGAATCGCCGGCGTCCGGGCGATCGTAGGCAGCGCGCACACGCGAAGGCGGAGCGGAGCGTCAAGCCATCCACGTTTAGTGCGATCGGCCGCCACGATTGGCGTTATGCTGGGACGGTCAAGCCGGCCGCGTTCCGCGGCCTCAGGCGGGGGAACGGCCATGCCCGTCTACGAATTCTACTGCCGAGACTGCAAGAAGGACTTCGTGCTGGTGCACTCGATCACCGAGCACGAACACACGAGCGCACGTTGCCCGACGTGCAACGGCACGAACGTGGACCGCAAGTGGACGGAGGTCTACGCGGTCACGTCGAAGAAGAGCTGAGGGCCTCTGTCGCGCAGCGCCTTGATGTCGCTGACCTGCGTCAGCGCCAGCCGCGCCGTTGATCCCGCGCGTCGAGGGAGACGTGTTGACCGCGCGTACGCCCGTGGCATCAGCCTCCCGTTGATGGGCGCGCAGAGCTCACATTCTCGTGCCCGGATGGTTCTAAGTCCCCGACGCCACTTGCATTGCCGGTACTCGACGCGCATCGCGGTTGCCGCGGTTGCTCCCGCGGCCCGGCTCCGCGCGTTCGCATTCCTAGCCTGGTCGGCTGTGTGTATCAGGGTCAGCGCGCCCCGAGCACGCGTTCAACGGTCTCGTACCAGGCAGGGCTCGCACGGAACCAGTTGCCTTCCAGATTGTTCCCACGATGGATCGCTGTCACGTTTAGCCGGTACGCCTCGTCCGACTTCCCAGGCAAGTAGACGAACCCTCGATGCGATGATGAATCGTGCACGTAGTACACGACATAGGCCAGTTTCTCCGTGGCGGAATTCGCGTACCGAACAAAGAACCTGACCTCATAACGAGGAAGGTCGCGGGGTGGCGGACCGACCACTCCAGCCACCCAGTCGATGATGAATCCCTGATCGCCTTCTTGCCGTTCCTGGCCGGCGATCGTCACGAACGTACCCCGTCCCGCCCAGACGTTGAACCGTTCCAGAATGGACGGGTTGGTGATGTGAACAGGGGTCTCGAGGCGGGCCTCCGTAACCGTGATCCTGGTCGTCCTGCCCTTCGCCCCCACCGACGCCGGGAGCAGGGCAAGCACGAAGCCCAGGACGATGACTGGCTTCATGATCGGGTCCCCTTGAATTTCGCCTCCGGAGCGCAATCCAGATCTAGAGACGAGGGCGAATGAGGTTCGTTAACGTTCGGCGCGCGCTCGTCCTCCTCGTGACCGTAACCGCATTGTCCTCGTCCGATGCTGTCCCCGCGCCAGCGTGGGTCCGGATGCTGCTCAACGGGCATGTCGATCGTTCGCGGCCCCGACCGCTGCGCCGGCTGCCACTCCCGCGATCAGTCCCCACCACCGGTAGTCCCTTTGGCGGACGCGCACCTGCAGATGGTCGATGGTGTCGTTGCTGACGGTGATCCGGCGGCGGCCTTGCGCCACGATGAGGTGGTCGCCAGAACAACTCTCGACCCGGCCGACGACCGCCGTCCGCGCCGGACGACCTGATCGCGCGACGCCAGGCGTGGGGGTGTGGCCGACGCCGCCGAAAATCATCCACTCCACGCGCAACCCGTACTTGTCGTACCCGAGATCCGTGAGCCCCGCGAGCAGCTCGTCGTAGTCCGGCCAGGCTGGATCCCCATGCGAGAGAACGGCTTTGCCCGTCTGCGAGTCCTATTGCCGAGACTGCAAAAGGGATTTCGTGCCGGTGCAGTCGATCACGCAGCACGAACAGACGAGCGCGCGCGGCCCGACGTGCAACGGCACGAACGTGGACCGCAGTGGACGGAGGTCTACGCGGTCGCGTCGAGGAATTAGTGAGCGCGTCCGATCGCGCCGCGCGCTGGCCCCGCTGACCTGGGTCGGTGAGGCGAACGGCGCAGTTGCCTGAGCGGGAGGAGACGTGTGTGCGCGGAGACGCCGCACGGCGCCGCGCTCGTCAGCCAGGATTTTTCATACTTCTTCAGCCTAAGCTCACGACATCTCCGACCGGCGCTGCGTATCGTGGGTGCGTCCTCGGGACACAAGACGAACGATGGCGCCACTCGATGCCACGGCCAGCGCTTCCGACGCCCTCACCGGTCTCGATCCGCTTTCATGCGCTGGCTTCCTGCTGTTGGCGTTCACGCTCGCCGGCGCGGTGCAGACCGCGTGGTTCGCGGCGGACCGATCTCGCGCCCTCGCCATACCGCTCGACGGCGGCCTGACGCTTCGCGGCCGCCGGCTCTTCGGCGCGAACAAGACCGTGCGCGGCTTCGTCGTGATGGTCCCCGCCGCGTCGGTGTCGTTCGCGGCGCTTGCCGCGGCGATCGACCCGGCGGCGTATGGACTCTGGCCGCTGGCGACCGGCGGCTACGCCGCGCTCGGCGCGTGGGCGGCGCTGGGCTTCATGGCAGGAGAGCTGCCGAACTCCTTCATCAAGCGGCAGCTCGGGATTCCGCCGGGCGCCGGCGCGATCACCCGTCCCGGGCTGGCGCTCCAGGTCCTTTTCGATCGTGTGGACTCGGGCGTCGGCATGCTGGCGGCAGTCGCCCTCGCGGTGCCGACGCCGTGGACGACCTGGGCAACCGTTCTCCTCATCGGACCATTCATCCACTGGTGTTTCAGCCTGACGATGTTCCGTCTCGGCATCAAGCAGAGGGCCGCATGACACCGCCGGAACTGATCGTCGGGCTGCCCGACGCCGCCGATCCGGTTGAGGTTGGCGCGAAAGCGGCGAACCTCGCGCGTCTGATGGCGCTGTCCGCGCCGGTCCCTCCGGGGTTTGTCGTGACCGGCGCCGCCTGGCGGCTGTTCGTCGGGCAGACGGCCCTCCAGCCGCGGATCGACGCGCTGCGCGCCGATCCTGCAGCGAGCTCGCCGGAGGGACTTCAGGCGGCCGCTGCGCGGATCGCGGCGCTCTTCCGCGACGAGCACTTGCCCCGTGCCGTCGGCGACGGCCTGGATCACGCCTGGGAAGATCTGTCCTCCAGGCCGGCAATCGTACGCAGCTCCGCGGTCGGCGAAGACTCCGACGCTGCGTCGTTTGCCGGGCAGCTCGACTCGATTCCGGGCGTGGGCGATGCCCGCGCGCTCCGCGTCGCGCTCAAAGCGGTGTGGGCCTCGCAGTGGTCAGCCCGTGCGCTCGCGTACCAGGAGGCGCGACGCACGCGGCTGAGAGGCATGGGCGTCATCGTCCAACGGCAGGTGGCCGCGGTTCTTTCCGGCGTGCTGTTCACCCGCGCGCCGCGATCCGATTCGCACATGCTGCTGGAGTACTGCTGCGGCACGGGCGAGGCGCTGGTCTCCGGGATGATCAATCCCGGCCGGGTGAGGATCGCCCGATCGACCCTCCGTTTTGTCCGCGAGGCGGCCCCGGAGAGAGGCACGCCGCACGCGACGCCATTCCTCACTGATGTTCAAGTCGCCTCCATTGCGCGCCTGGGCCTGCAGATCGAGGGCGCGTTCGGCGTTCCGCAGGATATCGAATGGGCCCTGGACGACCGCGGACGCGTCTGGATCGTCCAGGCGAGGCCCATCACGGCTCGCGCGCGGCCGATCACGCTTCCGCGGGCGGCGCATGCGACTGGCGGCGTGCTGTGGTCGAACGCCAACGTCAACGAGAATTTCCCGGGTCCGATCTGTCCTCTGCTCTATTCGATCGCGAGCGCCGGCTACTACCACTACTTCAGGAACCTGGGGCGCGCATTCGGGATCTCGCGGGAGCGGCTCGCGGCGATGGAGCAGCCGCTCCGACACATCATCGGCGTGCATGGCGGAAGGATGTACTACAACCTGACCAGCATTCACGCCGTGCTGCGCTCCGCCCCCTTCGGCGACCTGCTGGCAGCGTCGTTCGACGATTTCGTGGGCGCGGGCGACACGCCGGCCATCCCGGCGGCCGCGCCGTTTGCGGAAGCGGCGCGCGGACGGCTCTCGCAAGCCGCCGAAGTGGCGGTCATCGCGGCAAAGACCGCGTGGCAATACCTGTTTCTCACGAGGCGCGTCGAGCGGTTCGAGCGCACCGTTTCCGCGTTTGCGGATCGGACGCATCCCCAGGGGCTGTCCGGGCGGTCGGCGTCGGACCTGCTCGCCGATCTGCGCGGGTTCATGGAGATCCGCTGCAGCCGCTGGAACGACGCGGCGCTCGCCGACGCCGGATCGATGGTGTGCTACGGCGTGCTGAAGCGCCTCCTCGCACGCGGGCTGCCCGAGGGGGACGGGGACGCGGTCCATAACACGTTGCTCAAAGCGCTGCCGGACCTGGTCAGCGGCATCCCGCCGCTGAAGCTCTGGGACCTGTCGCGCCGGATTCGAGCCGACGCCGACCTGAACCGGTTGTTCGCCACTGGAACGGCGGCCGGCATACTCGACGCGCTCGCATCGGACAGCCGGTTCGCGGACTTCAACGCGGCGTTGCGCCGGTACCTCGACGAGTGGGGATTCCGCTGTTCCGCGGAGCTGATGCTGACGGTGCCCAGCTTCCAGGAGCAGCCCGCCCCCGTCATCGATCTGCTGACGTCGTACGCCGCACTGGACGCACCATCACCGGCGGACCAGTTGAAGCGTCAGCGGGCCGAACGCCTCGCCGAAACCGCGCGCGTGCTGCGGGTCCTTCGCTCGCGCCGCCTGACGCGCAGGCTGCCCGGTTTGAGCATGTCGCCGATCGTTCGGATCGTGCTCCGCTGGACGCAACGCTCCATCCAGCTTCGCGAGCGCGCGCGGCTCAAACAGGCGCTCCTCTACAGCCGGTTGCGCCGCATCGCGCTCGCGCTCGGGGAGCGGCTCTCCGAAGGCGGCCGTCTCGATCGGCCGGACGACGTGTTCTTCCTGACGTTCGACGAGATCGACGCCCTCGCCTGCGGGCACGCGATGTTCCCGGACCACGTGCGGCCGCTCGTTGCGCTGCGTCGCCAGGCGCACGACACGCTGTGCGACCTCAGGCCTCCTGACGCAATGTGGCTTGCATCCGGCGAGTACCTGCCTCATGTCCCGGGATCGCGCCAGCGGGAGAGTGTCGCATCGGCCCCGCCGGCGAGCCTGGCGGGAGTCGGCGCGTGCGGCGGATCGAGCACCGGTCGCGCCGCCATCCTGACCGATGTCACCCAGTCGCACCGGATCGCGCGCGGCGACGTGCTCGTCACGAGCCAGACCGATCCCGGATGGGGCCCGATCTTCCCGTTGATCGCGGGCCTCGTCGTCGAGCGAGGCGGCATGCTGTCGCACGGCGCGATCATCGCCCGCGAGTTCGGCATCCCCTCGGTCGTCGGCGTGAGGGACGCCACGCGGCTGATTCCCGACGGGTGCCGCATCACCGTCGACGGCGACCGTGGGCTGGTTCATCTGGCAGCGGAGCGACCGACGTGTTGATTGCCTATCTGATCGAGCGCGTGCGTCCTCGGCTGTTCCTGCCGCTCGCCGCGATCGTCGCGGTCGCGGCGGCCGGGGGGACCTGGGCCGGCACATCGACGTTCGCGAGCGACGCGACGCTTGCGCTGATGCTCCTCGTGCAGTTCAGGATCTGGGACGACCTTGCCGATCGCCATGCCGACGCGGCTGCGCATCCGCACCGGGTACTCGTCAGGGCCGCGTCCACCCGGCCGCTGGTCGCGTTCTGTCTCGCGCTGGCCGCGGCCAACCTGTTCGCCGCTACGCTGCGCGCGAGCCCATGGATCCCGACGAGCGCGCTCGCGGGGCTGAACGGCCTCATGGCCGCCTACTACGCGAGACCCCGCCCGCGCACCGCGGCGCGCGATCACCTCCTGCTGGCCAAGTACCCGCTGATGGTCCTGGTGATCGCCGGCAGTCGCGTCGCAACCGGCGCCGCCCGCGTGCTGCCGGCCATGGCAACCGTGTACCTGGCTGCGTGCCTCCACGAAGCGTGGCACGACCCGGCCAGCCCCGCGGCCGGACACCGCGCGCTCGTGGCATCGGAAGCGATTCTCCTGGCCGCGCTCACGATCGCACTCTCGATCGGAGGTCCTTCATGATCGCCAGCGCCGCTCGCGCCCCTGCCGTGCTGCCGTCGCTCGAACCCGTTGCGTGTTACTGCTGCGGCGGCGCGGACTGCCGTGAGCTCCTGCTCGCGCAGGACGATCTGACCGGGATGCCAGGCACCTTCCGGTTCGTCCGGTGTGCCGGGTGCGGCCTGGCATACCAGAATCCGCGGATCCCGCTCGATCGCATCCGCGACTACTACGACGACGAGTACATCGCCCATCGCAGGGTCGCGAGGTGGGGACTCCTGACGCCGCTCTTCGAACACGCGATGGGCAAGCTGGACGCGGTCAAAGACCGCATCGTCTCCCGGTACCTGACGCTGACCCCTTCGAGCGAGGTGCTGGACGTCGGCTGCGCGGTTGGGACGTTTCTTCAACGGCTGCGGCGGCAATACGCCGTGAGGGCCGCTGGCGTCGACTTCAAGGATCTCTCCGCCGCGCCCTCACTCGAGGGGATCGAGTTCCACTGCGGGTTGTTCTACGAGGTGCCGCTCGGCGACGAGCGGTTCGATCTCGTCACGATGTGGCACTTCCTCGAACACGACTACGATCCGATGCACAGCCTCCGCACGGCGCGCCGCCTGCTGAAGCCCGGCGGCCGCCTGCTGATCGAGGTCCCGCGGCTGGACAGCCGGACGTTCCGGTGGTTTGGCCGACGCTGGCCGGGGCTCCAGGCGCCGCAGCACACCGTGCTGTTCGATCGCGCCAGCCTGCTGCGCGCGGTCCGGCAGGCTCGGTTCGAGGTCGTCGACTATCTGCCGTACGGCGCGTTCCCCGCGTACTTCTACCTGTTCACCGGCCTCGCGTTCCTGCTGCTGAAAGGCCGCGGGCTGAACCTGCGGCGCGCGATCTATCCGTACTTCGCCGGACAGGTCCTTGCGCTGCCGCTCCTCGCATTCGAGCGCCGGCTCAATCTCGCCATGCAGACCGTCGTCTGCCGGAGGTCGTCATGACACACGGCTCGTTGTCGGCAGACGGCGTGTGCCGTTCCCAGGCCCTGCGGCGGCCGCCGCGCCTGGCGCGCGCCGTCAGGCTTGGAACCACCAGCGGATTGCTGATCTGCGCGACCGCGGTGCTGCTGCTGCCGATCGGCGTTGCGACACTCTTCCGCGCGCGGCGCGTGTACGCCGCCGTCGCCTGTCTGGCGAATCGAGTCATCCTCCGGCTGTACGGCGTCCGCGTCGTCGTTCGTGGTCCGGCGTTTCCGCGGAACCAGACCGTCTACGTCTCCAATCACACCTCGACGCTGGACCTCTTCATCCTGATGTCGCTGGGCCTGCCGAACACGCGGTTCTTCCTGAGCGGGTACTACCGGAGGCTCGTGCCGCTGGCGACGATCGCCTGGATGATGGGCACCTTCTTCACCGTGCCGCAGGACCGCCCGCGCCAACGGACCAGGATCTTCCAGCGCGCCGAGCGAGTGCTGCGCCGGACGGGCGAATCGGTCTATCTGAGCCCGGAGGGGCGGCGCGTGACTACCGGCGGCATCGGTCATTTCAACAAGGGGGCATTCCACCTGGCGGCGAACCTGAAGGCGCCGATCGTGCCGATGTACTTCGACATCCCGCCCGACGTCGATCCGGTGCTCGGCTACGACGCGCGTCCCGGGATCGTGAACGTCCACGTGCTGCCGGCGATCGACACGAAGGACTGGCAGCTGGCGGAGTTGCCGGAGCACGTGGCGCACGTTCGGAGCGTCTTCGTCAGCGCGAACGAGGTCTTCCGATGCGCGTGAGCGGCGACCGCCGTCGATCCCTCGTCGACGTGCTGCACGACCGCGCCGACGCGAAAGCCGACGCGCGCGCGTACACGTTCCTGGACGATGGGGAATCGGAAGGACGCAGCCTCACCTGGGGCGCTCTGGATCAGCGGGCCCGCGCGATCGGGGCTGCCGTGGCCGAACGCGTCGGGCGCGGCGCGCGCGTGCTCGTCATGTTCCCGCCCGGTCTCGAGTTCCTTCCCGCTTTCTTCGGCACGCTGTGCGCTGGTGCGATCGCGGTGCCCACGTATCCGCCGTCGGGCCGGCGCGGGGACCGCACGGGTGCGCGCCTCCGCGGGATGATCGCCGACGCCGGCATCTCGCTGATTGTGGCGCCGGCGGAGCTGCGGACGCGCGCCTCCGTTCTCGCGTCGCTCGTGCCGGAGCTGCGCGAGCTTGCGTGGCTGGCGCCCGAAGAGGTCGCCGGCGCGCCGTTCAGGGGGGGCGAGCGCCGCTGCAGCGACGCCGACGTGGCGCTGCTGCAGTACACGTCGGGATCCACCACCTCACCGCGCGGCGTGATGGTGAGTCACGGCAACCTCCTGCACAACCTCGCTCACAGCGCCCGGCTCGCCGCGCACACCGACGACAGCGTTGCCGTATCGTGGCTCCCGGTGAATCACGACATGGGGCTGATCGACGGCCTCCTGCAGCCGGCCTACTCCGGATTCCCCGCGTTCCTCATGGCGCCTGCCGCGTTTCTGCAGCGGCCCGCGCGCTGGCTGGAGGCCGTCTCGCGCGTCCGCGGCACGCACAGCGGCGGCCCGAACTTCGCGTACGACCTCTGCGTCCGGCGCGTCTCCGCAGAAGATCGGGCGTCGCTCGATCTCAGGTGCTGGCGCATCGCGTTCAACGGGTCCGAGCCGATCCGGTACAGCACTCTCGAGGCCTTTCAGCGCGCGTTTGGCGAGTGCGGGTTCAGGTTCTCCGCCTTCCGCCCGGCCTACGGCCTCGCGGAATCCACGCTGCTCGTCACGGCGGCCGCGGAAGACGAAGACCCCGAACCGCTCACGGTCGATGCGGGCTGGCTGGCCCGCGGCCGCGTGGCTACGACCGCGGTGGGCAGCCCCGGCTCGGCAACGGTCGTCTCGTCCGGATCGCTCGACGGTATCTCGCGGGTGTTGATCGTCGATCCCGTCACGCGCCGCCAGCTCGATCCCGATCGCGTCGGCGAGATCTGGGTCGCGGGCGGGAGCGTCGCCCGCGGCTACTGGCAGCGTCCCGAAGAGACGGACGCAACGTTCCAGGCGCGTCTGGCTGACGGCAGCGAGGCCGCGTTTCTGCGGACGGGCGATCTCGGCTTCGTGCGCGGCGGCCGCCTGTTCGTCACCGGGCGCATCAAAGACGTCCTGATCATTCGCGGGCTGAAGCACTATCCGCAGGACCTGGAGCAGACGGCGGAACGGTCGCACGCCGCCCTCCGCCCCGGCGGGTGCACGGCTGTCGCCGTGCCGGTCGGCGAGGGCGAGGGAGCCGCGGTCATCGCCGAGATCGATCCGCGATCCGCGGCAGCGACCGGAGCGCCTGGCCCGGTCTCCGGCGAGATACTCACCGCGATCAGGCGGTCGATTGCCGAGGTGCACCACGTCTCGCTGGCCGCCGTGGCGCTTGTTCCCGCCGGCAGCCTGCCGAAGACGACCAGCGGGAAGCTGCAGCGGTATCTGTGCCGGGAGGCATTTGTCGCGCGGACGCTCCCGGTCATCGACCAGTGGCAGGACGAGCCGGACCTGCTCGTGAGGGCGGCGTCATGACGCCGCGAACGGCGGGCGCGGCCGCCCTCGACTCGCTCGAGGCGCTCGTTGCGGCCGCTGCCGCGCGATGCCTTCGCACGCCCGAGGCATCCGTCGACCCTGACGCGCCGCTTATCCTGATCGGCCTCGATTCGCTGGCAGCGATCGAGCTGGCGGCCGATCTCGAGCGCGCGGTCGGATGCACGCTGCCGGCCGATCTTCTCTATGAATACACGGACGTTCGATCGCTCGCGGCGCGGCTCCGGCACCTGCAGGCCGCCCGGCCTCCCGTCATCGCCGAGGATCCGCGCGAGCTGATGCTCGCCGACGCACGCCTGCCCTCAGACGTTCGGCCGGCGCCGTGCCGCGACACGGAGGCCGGCTTCGGCGCCGCGCGGCGCATCCTGTTGACGGGAGCGACAGGGTTCCTGGGAGCCGCGCTTGCCCGCGACCTTCTGCAGAACACGAGCGCCTCGCTCGTGTGTCTCGTGCGATCGGCGCCGGGCGGCAACCGCTCCGATCGCCTCCGCCGCCAACTGGCCGCGGCGGGCATCGGCGACGACCTCTTCGGCGTGCGCGTGCAGCCGATCGAAGGAGATCTCACGAGGCCGCGGCTCGGGATGGATGCGGGCCGGTTCGACGCTCTCGCCCGAAGCGTCGATGCGATCTGCCACGCAGGCGCGTCCGTGAACTGGGTGTGCTCGTACGCAACCCTTCGCCATGCAAATGTCCTCGCCACGATTGAACTTCTGAGACTCGCGTGCGCAGCCGGGGCACGCAGCACGCCGTTCCATTTCGTCTCCAGCCTGTCGGTCTGCCATTCGACGTCCGGCCCGCGCCTGGTGGACGAGCAGTTCGACGCGCTGCCGCACCTCGGCGGCGTGCACCTCGGATACGCTCAGACCAAAGTCGTTGCGGAAGCGCTCGTGCGCCAGGCTGCTCAACGAGGCCTGCCCGTGCGGGTTTACCGGCCGGGGCTGATCTCCGGAGACAGTCGCACCGGCGCGTTCAACCGCGACGACCTGCTGTCAACCCTCGTGCGCGGCTGCGTCCACATGCGCGCCGCGCCGGATCTCGACTGGCTGCTCGACGTGCAGCCGGTGGACTTCGTCTCGAAAGCCATCGTCTACCTCTCCTCGGCTCCGGGACCGACGTTTCATCTCGCCCACGATCGCCCGCGGCACTGGCGTGAAGTCGTCCTCTGGATGCGTCTGTACGGCTATCCCATTCATCTCGTCACGTACCACGAGTGGCTGCGTCAACTCGAGCGGGCGACAAGTCCCTCGTGTCCGACGGCTCCCTCGCACCCGCTCCGGGCGCTCCGCTCGTTCTTTCTCGAACGGCCGCCGGGCGAGCAGGGCCTGACCTTGCCCGAGCTGTACGAGGAGACCCGCCGGTCACGCGTGGCGCACGACCGGACCTCTCACGCGCTCGCAGGCGGGCCGCTCGCCTGCCCGCCGCTCGACGCCGTCCTGCTGGGAAGGTACTTCGAGGCGTTCGTGGCGTCAGGGAGCCTGCCGGCGCCACCGCCGAGCGCCGGGATGAAGGATGCGGCAACAGGACCGCGCGCGCGAGCTTCCCTCTCCTTCGACGTCAAATTCTTCGCGCGAGTCCTTCCCGGCTTCGACGTCGTCAGCGTGCAGCCGCTCGGCAATGGATCCGAGCACAGCATCATCGGCGAACTGGTGTCCTGGCGTTGCGGGCAGCCTGCGGGACTCTTTCGATTCCGCCTCGGCCTGAATGGGGCCGCGGGCCGTCGCGACCGCGAGGTGATCGTCAAGGTGAAGCCCCGCGATCTCGAACCGATTGCGGTCGGCGAAGCCCTGGCGCGCTTGTGTGATCCCGCGGTTGCCGATTGCTACGCGCGGTGGCGCGACCGCGTCGGCCTGTCTCTGGGTCACCTGCGCGAGCTGGCGATCTACCAGCAGACCGACCCGCGGTTCGTCCGCCACTCGCCCCGCGTGCTCGGCATGCGTGCCGAACCCGAGGCCGGAACGTGGCTGGTGGTCCTGGAGCGGATTGCGGATGCCGTTCTGATGAACGCCTCCGATCGTCCCGAGGACTGGACGACGGAATCGATCGCTCTGGCGATCGACGGGCTTGCCGCCCTGCAGGCGATCTGGTTCGGGCGCGAAGCGGAGCTGCGCGGCGAGCCGTGGATTGGCTACGTTCAGTCCGCGGACGGCATGGCGCAGATGGCGGACCTCTGGGCTGCGCTCGCGCACCATGCTGCTCCGACGTTCTCGTCCTGGGCCGATCCCTCGATTGCGTCCATCCACCGCAGGCTGGTCTCGACTGCCGGACGCTGGTGGGCCGCGCTCGAGCGCGGACCGGGAACGCTCATCCATCGCGATTTCAACCCGCGCAACATCTGCATTCGCGGCAGCGGAAACTCCCGCCGTCTATGCGCGTACGACTGGGAGCTGGCGACGCTCGGCGCGCCGCAGCGCGATCTCGCCGAGCTGCTGTGCTTCGTGCTTCCACCGGACGCCCCGCGAAACGACGTCGAGCACTGGGTCGAGAGGCATCGTCAGGCCCTGGTCCGTGAAACCGGCGCTCCGCTCGACGATCGCGAGTGGCGCGAAGGCTTTCGTGCGGCGCTCTACGACCTGCTGATCGACCGCCTGGCGATGTACGCGCTGATTCACCGCATCCGCCGTCAACCGTTTCTGCCGCGCGTCGTGCGTACCTGGCGGCGCCTGTATCAGTGGTTCCCGCAGGGGAGCGAACGATGATGACCTCGCCGCTCGGCTGCCTTCATCCGCGCAACCTGCTGACGTACGCCTCTCTACTGTGCGCCGTCTTCGCGGTGGCAAGCGCCACCCGTGGCTCGGCGGCCGGCGCAGGCACGTTCATCGCCCTCTCGGTGATCGCCGACACGTGTGACGGCCGGTTCGCCCGGTTGTTCGGCGCGGATGCGACGCAGCGGAGCTTCGGCTCGCATCTCGACAGCCTCTCCGACGCGATTGCGTTCGGGATTGCGCCTGTGGTGTGCGCCGCCGTCCTGATTGCGTCTGCCGCTCCGGCATCGCCGGCGCTTCTGTGGTGGCTGGCGGCATTCTGCTACGCGGCCTGCGCGGTCACCCGCCTCGGCTTCTACCACCTTCCGCACGCGAGCGCGAGCGTGTTCATCGGGCTGCCGGTGCCCGTGGCGGCGTTGATCTGGACGACCGCGTTGTTATGGGGGCCGGCACCGGCCGTGTCCGCCGCGGTGTTTCTCACGACGGGCGCCGCGATGGTCGTGCCGCTGCCGATCTCGCGTCCCAGCGGCCTGCGGTTGGCGCTCTTTATTCTGTGGCCTGCGGTAGTGGCTGGCGTGCACTCGGCGACGCTCGTCGCGTGAAGGATGCCCGACATGTTCATCAGCATCGAGGATCTCCGCTCTGCGGCCAGGCGCCGCCTGCCGCGCGCCGTGTTCGACTATGTCGAAGGAGGCGCGGGCGACGAGCTGACCGTTTGCCGCAACGTCGACGGGTTCGCGCGCTATGCGCTGAGGCCCCGCGTCTTCACCGATGTCGGCACCCGCGACATCTCGGCCACCGTCCTCGGCACCCGCGTTCCGCTGCCGGTGATCGTTGCGCCCACCGGGCTTCTGGGCATGATCCGGCCGCGGGGAGAGATTGCGATTGCGCGCGCGGCTGCCGCGCACGGAATCCCCGTTGCCGTGAGCTCGATGGCCACGTGCGCGCTCGAGGAGGTGGCTCGCGAAGCGAAGTCCCCGCTGTGGTTCCAGATGTACATCTGGCGCGATCGAGGGCTGACGCGCGCGTTCGCCGATCGGGCGCGCGATGCAGGGTGCCAGGCGATCTGCCTCACCCTCGACGTGCAGGTCCTCGCGACCCGCGATCGCGATCGTCGCCACGGGCTGTTCACCGTGCCGTCGCGAGTGCGGCCGCGCGCCGCGCTCGGCGTGCTGGCAAGACCCGCCTGGCTGGCGCGGATGGCTCGGGGACCGCTGCCGACGTTCGGCAATTTCGTCGGCGTCAGCGGAGCGGGCACAACGCCGAAGTCGTTGGGCGCCTTCGCCACGAGCCAGCTCGATCCCACGGTGACGTGGCGCGACCTGGACTGGTTCCGATCCGTCTGGCACGGCCCGCTCGTACTCAAGGGGATTCTCGCAGCGGAGGATGCGCGGATCGCGGTCGCGCACGGCGCGGACGCCGTTGTCGTGTCCAACCACGGAGGCCGGCAGCTCGATGGCGCCACCGGGGCCATCGAAGCGCTCCCGGAAATTGTGGAGGCGGTGGGCGGACGGGCCGACGTGATCCTCGACGGCGGAGTGCGGCGGGGCCGCGACATCGTCACCGCCATCGCCCTCGGCGCCACCGCATGCATGGCCGGACGGCCTGTCGTGTACGGCCTCGCCGCCGCAGGGCAACGCGGAGCCGAACGGGCGATCGAGATCCTTCGTGAGGAAGTGGACCGGACGCTGGCACTGCTCGGCGCCCGGACGTTGGCGCGGCTGGATCGCTCGGCGCTGTTCGATACGGCGGCCGAGCGCCTGTCTTCGGGGACCTGCACGCCGAACTGACGAAGGTGGTGGTCCGCACGACTGCCGCCGCAGAGCCGGCGCGCCGTAACTCGTTGATTCGCTGGTGCCGGAGGAGGGAATCGAACCCTCGCGGGGGGTCAATTCCACGAGATTTCGAGTCCGACTGCCGGTGAAAAAACGGGCGCGAAAACGCAAGTTTCCTCAGCGTTTCGCGCCTTTTCTTTTGCCTGCGTTGGGCTGAACTTGGTGGCGTTGGGTGAGGTTGGGCATCAGTGAAGGCATCAGTGGAAATGCCATTTCGTTGGCGCACCATACAGCGCGAATGTGCAGCCGTTGATCACGCGGCCCGGCGGTGTGCTTGCCGGTAGCGCTCCTTTCGCGCCAGATTCACGAGAGGCCCGGATGTCCGGGCCTCTTCGTTTACGCAGCGCAGTCCGGTTTGGCGGTGCGGCCTTCCCCTATGGCTTTGGAAACTCCGGTCTCTGTCCTGGCGGCGTGTTCAGGAGCGTTTCGACGTTGGTGAACCGCTTGTTCATCCCTTCGAACAAGGACTCCACCGTTGCGCGCAACGCGTTGACGTTGGCGGTCAGGTCATCCACCGTGGTCTGTATGTTCTGAACGTCTGCTTCGACCTCGGACAAGAGGTTGCTGCTGTCACTTGTCGTAGATGCCACGGTCCCCAGGGTCGCCGCGAGATTGTCCAGAGTCGTCTTCGTGCCTTGCAGATCTCCGGAAAGCGAACTCAGGCACTTCTGGACGGAGTTGTCCGCCAGCACCTTGAGCACAGTAAAGACGCCCTCGGTCGTGTCCGCGATCAACGCCAGCGCCATTGCAGAAGCCTCCGTGGGAATGCAGAGGACTGAGGCATTGAAGCCCGCCACCGTCTGGTCGCACGCGATTTGGGCAAGGTCGGCAAGCCCGCGGGTCCAGGTCGAAGCCAGCTTCGTGATCCTCGTCGCCAGAGCGTCAGCAACGCCAAGCCAGTCCGTCGAGGCTTGACAGACAGCAGCCGGTCCATCCGCCGCAAGGAGAGATCCCGCCACGAAAGCCATCAATGGCCCGTTCTGTTCCAGGACAGCATTGGCTGCAGCCAGGCTCTCTATGACGTCGTCGTAGTTCTCTTCCGCGTCTTCCAGGGCCTGAGGATCCACGTCCTCTTCCATCGTGTCATCGCCCTCGCAGACCTCGACGCAAGCCTCCGGACTCTTGCCTTTCATCTTGCAGGGTTGACGCTCATCACCGACAAAATCGCCAATGAGCTCTTCACATTGATCGCCAGGGTCGCATTCGCCGTCCCCGTCAGCGTCGTGAGTCGCAAGCGCCTTGATTTTGCACGCGTCGGGGTCGGGGCTCTTCTTCCCAAGCGACTTGAAATGTTTCGAGTGGAGGCGGTCTTTGGCTCTCGTCGCGCGGCCGTGCGCTCTCTTCAGGCGCTCGATACTATCGGCGGGAATGAACTGCGCGAAGTCGGTTTCGAGTTTCTGGATCAGCCTTCCCTGCCCATCGAGAACCTTGCCGTGTTTGCATTTCAGGCGCTCGCCGCTGTCCGCAATCGAGCCGCAATCCTCCGCGGGCGGCTGCTGTGCGCGGAGGTCCGAGGGCAGGAAGAGGAAGAACATTGCGCAGACGAGCAGCGTGATTTTCCAAAATGTCATGGCGTGCTCCTTGTGAACGAACGGAAATCCGGAGGTGCCGAACCGAACGTGGCGCCGCGGGCGACGAAGCAGCGTCCGCCATAGGCGACTGGAGATGGGAGTGAAGAATCACTCTAGCACAAACGGCTGAGCTCGCGCGCCCTTTGTCATCTGCGGCAGCAACGCGGTCATGCGAGCAGGCGGCCGACCGCCAGGGAAACGTTTTGTGTCTCGGTAACAGGTAGGATCGATCCATGACGACGCAGAGCACTGCCGAAGTCATGGTGCCGGAAGCGGTTGCGAAGAAGCTGACCGGCCAGAAAACCCGGTCGGTGTTCGAACGCTACAATATCGTTAGCGGTGATGATCTGCGGGAAGCGGCACTGAAGCTGAACGCGGCGCTGCAAACCGTGAAAGCATCAGTTCAGGCATCAGCAGGCTAGATTCCCGGCATGCAGGGGAGTCACGGTAAACCGCTGATTCTGTGGTGCCGGAGGTGGGAATCGAACCCACACGGGCGGTAAAGCCCACGGGATTTTGAGTCCCGCGCGTCTGCCAGTTTCACCACTCCGGCCCGGGGGCGAGTCCTTTATTGTACGCCGGTTTCCCGGCCCGCCGATGGCGCGGCCGTGGCAGGCTGCCGTGTCCGCTTCCTGGCGCCCGGACGCTTGTGTTCCCGCCCGCTGCTTCAGTCCGCACGGCTCCACGATGGCGTATCCGAGGCTGTCCGTGTTGGGCTCCCGTCTGTTTGCAGGAGGCCGCGAACTCCGGATCGATTGATCGTGGTGGTGCGCGTGGGCTCAGACGCGAGACGGAGGATGGCACCCCGGGAGGAAGAGGCGCATAATCGGGTTTACAGGCCCACAACTCCACCTCGAGGACGGTGCGCATCGCCGCGCCTGCGACGGAGCACAGCGGGATTGGCCACGCGCTGACCCTGCGCACGCCGATCCTCGTCACCGAGCTTCAGCGAACCGGACGCCCGACGTGGTATGCGATCGAAGGCCCGCCGGCCACGTGCGTCCGCCTGGCCCTTGAATTCGCTGCTCGAGAGTCACGAGCCTGAGCATGACGCCGCGGCCGGAGAGGTTCGAGAGGCGCACCAGTCCGTCGGGCCGGATCTATTTCTGGCCGGTATGGGAGCAGCTAGAGGAAGACCGTGAGGGCACCGACGTTTGGGCCCTGGTCCGTGGATACATCACGTTGACGCCGCTGGCGCTCGACGCGAGCGGGGGAGCGGCTGACCTGACGTCGCTCCGCGGCTTCGAGAGGGACGCCGCGTCGGTTGCCATTCCGTGATCGGCCGGGTTGAGACGCGTCGCGTCACGTCTCATCGCGGCGAATCCACTTCGGCACCATCGCCGGCCGGACCACCATCAGCGCATCGAGCAGCCGCTCGGGGTCGGTGTCCGACAGGATGATCGCGCGGTTCTCCTCGCGGATGAACCGCTCGCGTACGCCGGAGTCGAACAGCTCGAGCAGCGGATCGTAGTAGCCTTCCACGTTCAGCAGCCCGCACGGCTTGGCGTGAAGCCCGAGCTGCGTCCAGGTGACCGCCTCGCAGAACTCCTCGAATGTGCCAAACCCGCCCGGCAGCGCGAGGAACGCGTCCGACAGGTCTGCCATCAGCGCCTTGCGCTCGTGCATCGACGCGACGATGCGAAGGTCCGTCACGGCGCGGTGCGCCAGCTCGCGCGCGACGAGCGCGTCGGGGATGACCCCAACCACCTCGCCGCCGGCCGCGAGCGCCGCGTCGGCGAGCTCGCCCATCAAGCCCACATTCCCGCCGCCGTAGACGACGCCGATCCCGCGTGAGGCGAGCAGCGCGCCGAGACCGCGCGCCGCTTCCGCGTACGCCGGCCGTCGCCCCACGCTGGAGCCGCAGAAGACGCAGAGACGTTGCACGGCGGGATCTTACGCTGACCAGGCTTCAGGCTTCACGATCAGGGTTCAGGGTTCAGTCTGAACGCGTGGACCTTGCGGACGCGGCCGACGTGCGCGAAGCCACGGGCGCGGAGGCTCGCGAACAGCGCTTCGCACTCGGCCTCCGAGCGGAACTCGGGGTGCACCTCGATGATGAGCGTCGTGCAGCGATACGCGAGGAGCTCTCCCTCGTGCTCGACGAGCTGCGTTTCAATCCCCTCGATGTCGCAGACGAGGGTGATGCCTGTCCAGGGATAACGGCGCAGCAGGCGCGCGAGCGTGACGGCGGGGACCTCCACGGCGCGACCGGCCGTGGCGCCAACTCGGCCAGAAATGAACTCCTCGTCAACGACCAGCTTCGTCGTCCGTCCGCCCGAGTAGTCAACCGCGGCGTGCTCGACGATGAACGACGCGCCGTTCAGCGCCTTCTGCCGCTCGAGCACCGGGATGAGCGACGGGTTTGCCTCCACGACCACGTGGCGGTGGGGATTGCGCAGGCGGCGGTTCACGAGCGTCGCGACCACGCCGATGCCGCCGCCGAGCTCGATTACCGGCGCGGCGCGATCGAGCCACGTCTCGATGAGGGCGCGCTCGGAGCGCTCGTAGCGGCCGCGCCAGAGTCTCGCCCGCAGCGCGTTCGTGATCTGCGGGTGTGAGACGTCGAACCGGCAGCCGTCGAGACGAACCGAGTTGCCCGTCGCGACGACGATCCAACCCATCCAGGGATGATCGCGGTGCCACCAGCGGCGCAGCGCGACCCACGGCGCGCGCAGGCGGCGCTCGAGCGCGCCGAAGATGCCGTCAAGGTCGCGGTTCGCGATGAGCCGCCGCGCGGTGGCGAATGGCTGCGGCACGCTCGCCGCGCTGGCGCTTCCGTCGTCTCCGAGCGGTGCTGGCATCCGCGGTGGTGACATGGCCCTCCTTTCCGGCCAGGCGCTTCTGCAACTGTAAGCACGAGCCGCGGGGGAAATCCACGTAATCCGTAAGCCAACTCTGGCGTAGGCGCCGGCCCGGCGCGACTCTGGCCGTGCTAGGATGCCGCCGCCGCTGCAGGAGGTGTCGTATGGCGATCGTGGCCCCCACGCTGCTCGTCGTCCTTGCGTTCGGAATTGGCGAAGGCGGGAAGGTGGGCTGGGTGCCCCGCGACGTTCTCGAGCGGCCGATCGGGCTCCGCAACGACGTGGGCCACGTGCACGAGGTGGTCACCACCGCGTCCAAAGACGCGCAGTCGTTCTACGACCAGGGCCTGACGCTTCTCCATTCTTATTACTGGATCGACGCTGCGCGCTCCTTTCACCAGGCTCTGCGGCTGGATCCGGCGCTCGCGATGGCGCACGTCGGCCTGAGCTACGTCTACTCGGGACTCGAAGACGATGAGGCCGCGAGACAGGAGTTGAAGCGCGCCCAGGAACTCCGCGCATCGCTCACCGAGCGGGAGCAGCGCCGCGTCGATATCCGCGCGAAGCAGCTCGAGGCGATGGAGGACCCCGGCAGCGCGTCCAGGCTCCTCGATTACAGGGGCGCCATCGAGGCCGCGCTGGCGAAATGGCCGGACGCCGCGGAGCTGTGGATCCTCGCGGGGCAGGCCTCGGAGCCCTCGCCGTGGGGACGAGGGCAGCGTGGCCTCGCGGCGTCGATCGCGTGTTACGAGGCCGCGCTCGCCCGCAGCCCGGATCATCTCGCGGCGCATCATTACCTGACGCACACGTACGAGACGCTCGGCTTCGCGGAGCGCGCGTTGAAGCACGGCGAGGTGTACGCACGGCTGGCGCCGGGTGTGCCGCACGCGCAGCACATGTTCGCGCACGATCTGCGGCGCGTCGGCCGCATCGCCGACGCGATCGCGCACTTCGAGCACACGCGGCATCTCGAAGAGGAGTACTCGCGCGCGCAGCAGATTCCGCCGGAGTACGACTGGCACTACGCGCACAACCTGAGCCTCCTCGCCACCGGCTACCAGTACGAAGGGCGTCTCGCCGCGGCCGCGGAAGTGCTGAAGCGCCTGTTCGACCTTCCGAAGTTCCTTCCGCGGTTCGACCTCACGCGCCGCGAGTGGATCGAGTTCCTGCTGGGTCGCGGGCGAACGGAAGAAGCGCTGGCCGCCGCCCGCGAGATGCAGCAGGCGCCATCGCCGGGAGTTCGAAGCGTCGCGCGGACGCTCAGCGGGCATGCCCTGCTGGCGCTGAATCGCGTTGCTGACGCGCAGCGCGAGCTGGCGGAAGCGGAGCGCGAGGTCGCCGCCGTCGTCGTCCGCGGCCCTCTGCCGATCACGCCGACGATGCTGAAACCGTACCTCGACACGCTCAGGGGGGAAATCCTGCTGCGCACGGGTCGAGGTGAGGAGGGTGTGCAGCTGCTGCAGCAGGTGCAGGGGCGGATACGCGGCGAGCCGGGCCCGGACAACTGGATCATGGCATTGTTCCGCCTGGACGCAATCGCCCGCGTCGCGCGCGAGGCGGGCCACTGGGAGTTGGCCGAGTACAGCGCGCGCCAGATGCTCGAGCACGACGAATCGTACGCGGGGGCGCATTACGCGCTCGCGCTCGTCGCGGACCACGCAGGGGACGCGGAGACCGCGCGGCGGGAGTTCGGCGCTGCCGTGAGGCTCTGGAGCAGCGCGGACCCGGATCTGCCGGAACTGAGAGACGCGCGAGCGCGCCTCGCCGCCGGCACACGGTCGGCGCGCTAACGTGCATGCGCCGGACGGCGGCGGTGCCAGCTAACCTGGCTCGTACGCGTTGGCGGGCAGCGGCGCCTCGGCCTCCTCCGATCTGAAGGCGGACATCAGCAGTCCGGCGGCGGTGTAGACCACGACCACGATGACCAGCCACCGCACGGCATACAGCGGCAGCTCCCGGACCACGTAGGCGCCGAGCAGCACGCCCGGTATGCCGCCGAGCGTCAGGCCGAGCGCCGCGCGCAGGCTGTAGCTCTCCTCGCGGATGAAGCGCAGGCTGCCGACGGGCATGAGGAACGCGCACGAGCCCATCATCAGCGGGAACGCGGCGCGGGGGTTCATGCCGAGCAGGCTCACCAGGATCATGCACGGCGCATAGAGGCCGATCCCGAGCGTCATCAGGGCGCCGAGCGCGGCGTTGCCCGCGATGCCGATTGCGAGCTTCACGCCGCGCACGCCGAGCGCTTCGCCCCCGCCGGGCACGAGGCCGAGCTGCGTCATCATCATCAGCGCCGCCGCGACGAGGAGCGCCGAGCCCATCCCGATCTGCACCTTCCGCCGCGGCCAGCGCGCCACGATGCCGGCGCCGAACCAGGCCCCGGCGACGGACGCGGCGATCATCGAAAACAGCGTGACGACGTCCACCGGAATGATCGCGGTGAAGATGAACGCCTGGACGATGACTGGCGCGGTGTGCCCGACGTTGAGCGTCCCCGGGATCACGCGGTCCGGCACCATGCGCCAGAAGCGGAACATCGCGGTGGTCGTCGCGAACGAGCCGATGCCCAGCGAGTCGAAGAAGTTGGTGACGAGGCCGATGCCGGTGTGCAGCGCGGTGGGCGTGCGCGCGTCGAGCGCCGGGGACGCAATCGGGCCTGGGCGGCGCCGCGCGGCGAGGGCCGCGCGCGTCCAGGTCACCCCGAAACCGGCGCCGAGGGCAGCCAGCGTGGCGAGAAGGGCGGAAATGGGGTTCATGGAAGCGGAATTATAGATGGGAACCTTTACCGGGGGAGTCCGTCAGCTACGGTATGCTCCGTATTCTGCAGGATCTGCGCTTCGCTCTCCGCACGTTCGCGAAAGCCCCCGGGTTCACCGGCGTCTCGGTGCTCGTGCTCGCACTGGGCATCGGCGCGAACAGCGCGATCTTCTCGATCGTGAACGTCATGCTGTTCCAGCCGCTCTCGGGACGGGCGGGGGACCTGGTTGGCGTGTTCAGCCACGATCGCACGCACCCGGACTCTTACCGCGCGTTCTCGTACCCGAACTACGTGGACATTCGCGAGCGAAGCGGGCTGTTCGACGGCCTCATGGCGCATATCTTCGCAATGGTGGGGGTGCCGGCCGGGGACACGATGAAGCGCTCGTTCGCCGAGCTGGTGTCGTCGAACTACTTCGACACGCTCGGCGTCCGCCTCGCCGCGGGGCGCCCGTTCACACGCGAGGAAGAGCAGCCCGGCGCGCACGTTCCGGTCGTGATCGTGTCGTATGCGAAATGGAAGACTGCCGGGCTCGACCCCGCGTTCCTCGGGAGCACCATCCGGATCAACGCGGAAGACTTCACCGTCGTCGGCGTCGCACCCCACGGGTTCACAGGGACCATGGCGCTGCTCGCGCCGGACCTGTACCTGCCGCTCGGCATGTTCGACACCGTCGTGAACGACATCTTCAAGAACAAGGGGACGGGCCTCGCCGATCGGTCGAATCACGCCTTGATCCTGGCGGGACGCGTGAAGCCCGGGCTGAGCGACGCGGTGGTGGCCGGGCGGCTCGACGCGCTCTCGCGCCAGCTCGAAGGGGCGTTCCCGGCGGAAAACAAGGACCAGGCCCTCACGGTGAGCCCGCTGGCGCGGATGTCCACCAGCACGTCGCCGCAGACCGATGGGGGTCTGGGCGCCCTGACCGCGCTGTTGATGGCGCTGTCTGCCGTCGTGCTGCTCATCGCGTGCCTCAACCTCGCGAACATGCTGCTCGCGCGGGGTACCGCTCGGCGCAAGGAAGTGGCGCTGCGCCTTGCACTGGGGGCGAAGCGCTCGCGGATTGTGCGACAGCTCCTGACCGAGAGCCTGCTCCTCGCGCTCACCGGCGCGGCCCTCGGGCTCGTGCTGAGTTACTGGGCCACGCGCACGCTGACGGTCTCGCTCGCAGCCCTGCTGCCGTTGGCCGTCTCGTTCGACTCGCGGCCCGACGCGGCCGTTCTGGGTGCGACGATCGCGTTCGCCGCGCTGAGCACGGTGGTCTTCGGTCTCGGCCCGGCGGTGAAGCTCTCGCGCCGCGACCTGGTGAGCGACCTCAAGGACCTCGGCGCCGGCGGCTCGCCGACGGGCAGGCGGTTCGGCGCGCGGAACCTCATGGTCATCGGCCAGGTCGCGTTGTCGCTCGCGCTCCTCGTGGCTGGCGGGATCTTCGCGCGCGCGGCGGTCAGCGCCGCTGCGGGGAACCCCGGCTACCCGTACGAGCGGCTGCTCCTGGCGACGCTCGATCCGAGCCTGGCGGGGATCGACGACACGCACGCGCGTCCTCTCTATCGCAGCGTGCTCGAACGCGTCAGGCGCCTGCCGGGCGTGGAGGCGGCGGGCATGACGTCCACAGTCCCCTTCGGCGACATGCACGAAGGCACGAACCTCGAGCGGGTCGGCACGACAACGTCGGAGGAGGCGGGCCGCACGCGCACGTACCGCATCATCAGCGCGGACTACTTCGCGTCGCTCGGCCTGAAGATGGTCCGCGGCCGTGAGTTCACGCGCGCCGAAGAGGAGTCCGCGTCCGCCCCGGCCGTGGCGATCATCGATCAGGCGCTCGCGAGACGCCTGTTCGGCGACGAGGATCCCATCGGGCAGCTGATTCGGATCAAGCGGCGGCCCGAGGCGTGGTCGCAGGGGGACCTCTCGCCGATGCAGATCGTCGGCATCGCGCCGCCGATCCGCGACGAGCTGCTGGACCGCGCTCCGGTGACGCACGTATACGTGCCCTTCGGGCGCAACTACCGCGCGAACATGCACCTGCACGTGCGGCTGGCGGCGGCGGGGAACGCCGCGGGAGCGCTCGACGCGCTGCGTCGCGAGATCCGCGCCGCCGACGCGCGCCTGCCGGTGCTCGCGCTCTCGACCATGCAGGGGTTCCACGACCGCGGACTGGAGTTGTGGGCGCTCAAGGCTGGCGGCCGCTTGTTCACCGCGCTCGGCCTGCTCGCCCTCCTGCTGGCGGTGGTCGGCGTCTACGGCGTGAAGTCCTACGTCGTCTCGCAGCGGACGCGCGAGTTCGGCATCCGCATGGCGCTCGGCGCGAACGCCCGCGACGTGCTCGGGCTGGTGCTGCGCGACGGGTTTTTCCTGACCGGCATGGGGCTCGCCGCGGGCCTGCCGCTCGCGGCGCTGGTGTCGGTGGCGTTTACGAAGGTATTCGTGGAGATTGGCGGGTTCGATCCGCTCGTCACGGGGCTCGCCAGCGGGGCGCTCGCGCTCGCGGCGACCGCCGCGAGCGCGATTCCCGCGCGCCGCGCGACTCGGGTGGCCCCCTTGTCTGCGCTGCGCCACGAGTGAGTCAGGCTAGGTGCCCTTCTTGATCACCGACACGGCCGTGGCGTGCTTCATCTCGCCCATGGCCTTGTAGGAGACCTCGATGGTGTCGCCGACCGCAATCGCGTCGGTCAGTGTCACCTTCGCCCCTTCGGCCTGCTTCTCCTTGGCCATCGTGCCAAGGCCGCGTCCGACCACGCGGACCTTGTCGTCAACCACGAACGTGACCGCGTCGCCGGAAGCAGGCTTGACGCTGAGCGACGTGCCGGACACGGCGGTGACGACCCCTTCCACCCGCCTGGTCCCCTCGGCTGAGGTCATTGCCGGCGCGCTGATGCCGCCGCGAATGGCTTTCGCGACCATCGCGCCGCCCGATTCGGCGTAGCTGATCTCGACGTTGTCACCCACCTTGACGATGTCCGTCAGAACCGGCTTCTTGCCCGTGGACTTCATCATCTCACGCGTCTTCGTGCCCGCGCCGCGCGCGAAGACGTCCGTCGCGGTGTCCACGTTGAACGTCATCGCCTGGCCCTTGACATCGATGGTGATGCTGTCGGCGGAGACCGCCGTGACCTTGCCCCGCGCCCACTGATCGTCGGGGGCGGCCATGACGGCGGCCAAGGAAAGGTATACGAGCGCCGCCACGAGTACCACTGCCGCGCGCCTCATAGGTTGCCCTCCTGGGATGAGCTGCGGGAGGGATTATATAGCAATGCCGAATGCCGAATGCCGAATGCCGAATCCTTGGGCATTGCGAGCGAAGCTAAAGGGTCTGAAGGAATTGGCGCTCTAGCTCCGCCCGCTTCTCCTCGGTGATGAGCAGGTGCGTCGGGACCGTCAGGTCGCCGCCGTCTGCTGCGACGATGCCGGTGGCGTGCTCGAGCGCGAGCGACAGCCGAGCCGCCTCCCGCGCCAGCCACGCGCGCGCCTCCTCGTTGCGGCGCAGCGCCCGGTAGCGGTCGCCGGCCGGCTGGATCTCGACGATCCACCCGCTGCGGTACGGATCCTGGACGATCGCGTCGGGCTGCTCCTCGAGCCGCGCGTTCACGCGCAGGACGGTCCCCTCGACGGGAGCGGGGATGACGACCCCGCGCTGTCCGGTTTCCATCGTGAGAAGCGCGTCACCCTCCTTGAGGTAAGCGCCCACCTCGGGCAACTGGACGCGGTCGACTCTCCGGAGGAGCCGGCCCGCGAGGTCGTCAAGTCCGATCCGCAGCTGGCCGGCGCGCGCGCGCAGCCACGCGTGCGCCGGCGAGTAATACGTGTCGCGGCGCCACGAGAGCCCGCTGACCGAGCCGAACCCCCCGAGGCGCATCAGCGTCCGCCGGAGGCCTTCGCCGGCGTACAGGAACGGGAGCAGCAGCGCCACCAGCACGCCGAGCAGCACCGCCGCCACGGCGAACCGTACCGCGAGTCCCCCCACCAGGATCGCAGCGTTTTCGAGAAAACCCCAGAGCGCGTCCATGGTCAGCTCCTATGGCACATCGTGCAGTCGTCCTCGAAGCCGAACGACGTCTTGCCGTGGCACGAACCGCACTGCTCACCCTTGTTCATGCGTTCGTGCGTCATCGGCGTCCGCGCCGTGCGCTTGAGGATCTTGAACAGCTTCGGGTGGCACGTCGTGCAGGACGGACGCCCCGCGTCGACGTGCGACTCGTGGTTGAACGTGACCGTGCCGGGGCTATCGGGCGACGGGGCCAGCGGCAGCGGGCCGGGCAGCTTCGGCAGCGCCGCGAACGCGACGCTCCCGCAGAGCACGATGAAGGCGGCGAGCAGCAGCTTCTTCATGGCGCCCCCCTATGTGAGCAGGAACCGGCGCGCGATGGCGTCCCAGTTCTCTTCGTCCACGCCGCGCGCGAAGCCGTGCAGCGGCGCGCCACCGTCGTGCATGATCGTGCCCATCTCCGGCGTCATCAGACGCGAGAGGTCGTCCCACGACGCGGACATCAGGTCACGCGCCGCGCGCCCCGAGAGCAACTGCTTCGTGTTGGTCACCAGGCGCGGCGCTTCGACTTCCATCAGCCACCCTCGTCCGTACGGGTCGGCGCTGATGGCGCGCGCGTCCTCGAGCAACGCGTTGTTGATCGCGACGACGCGGCCGCTGACGGGGGACAGCATGTCCACCGTCTTGGAGTCGGCGCGCAGGCGCCAGCCGCGGGAGCCCTGCTCGAGGACCGTGCCCACCGCCGGCAGGTCGATGGCGACAAGCGGGCCGACGAGCTGCTGCGCGAAGTCGTCCATGCCGACGGCGACAAGGCCCGGCTTCTTCTCGCCGAACGGCCGCGCCCACGCGTGCCCGGGGTGCAGCAGCACGCCCTGCGGCACGCGGAACATGTCGAGCAGCGGCAGCCGCGCGGGCACCCTGGCCTCGACGCGCTCCGTGACAGTCGCGCCGCCCGTCGCATAGCGCCAGAACCCTGTGAACAGCACCAGGAAGGCGATGCCGAGCAGGTATTCGAGTGTCTTGGCGACGTAGGGATCATGCATAGCGCGGGTCCTCGTGGAGAATCGGCATGCGGTTGACGATCCAGCGGAACGCCAGCACGCCTGCGGTGATGATGGTGATGGTGGTGACGATTTCCATCCAGCTCGGGAAGTAGTGCGGCGTGACCTGCCAGTTCATCGCGATCACCGACACGTTCAGCCGGTTCACCACGACGCCCAGGACCGTCCACCCGGCCACGACGCGGAGCAGTTTCACCCGCCCGCCGCGCGCGCCGTAGGCGTAGAGCAGCGACGGCACGAGGATGAAGCCGAGGATCTCGAACAGGTACCAGGCGCCGTACGGCGTCGCGAGCAGGGCCCACGCGCCGGAGTCGATCAGCGCCTGGAGCCGGATGAAGAAGTAGGCGAACAGCACGATCGCGGCGGCGCGCGACAGTCCGATCGTGATGTCGTCGAGATCGACGTGCTGGTCCGGGTCGATCTGGCTCCCGAACAGCCGGTGCGAGAGCGAGCTCTCCACGATGACCATGCTCAGGCCCGCGATGACCGCCGAGATGAAGAAGAAGAGCGGGATGTACGGCGTGTACCACAGCGGGTGGAGCTTGCCCTTGGCCATCAGGAAGAGGCCGCCCAGCGAGGACTGGTGCAGCGTCGAGAGCACCACGCCGAGCACCGTGAGCGCGATCGTCGCGCGCAGCGCCCACTGGCGCAGCTTCGCCCAGCCGAGCCACTCGAACAGCGCCGGCGTGAACTCCAGGAACAGCACCGTGGAGTAGAGCGCGACGCACCACGCTACCTCGAACATGATCGAGCGCGTGCCGAACGAGAAGAGGATCGGCACCGGCAGCCGCCACGGGCTCCCGAGGTCGCACAGCAGCCCGAACACCGCGAACAGGTAGCCGAGGAAGCCGGTGAGGATGGCCGGGCGGACGATCGGGTGGTACTTCTCCATCCCGAGCAGGTAGACGGTCGACGCGATGGTGAAACCGCCCGCGGCGAGCGCGATCCCGCTCAGCATGTCGATCCCGATCCAGATACCCCACGGCGTGGTCTGCGTCAGGTTCGTCGCCGCCGCCAGGCCGAAGGTGAAGCGGTAGACGATCAGCGGGATGCCGATCGCCAGGATGAACGCGTAGACGAGGTCCCAGGGCGTGAACAGGCTGCGCACGTACTCGCGCCAGGTCATGCCAAGGAGCACCTTGTCGATGAAGGTCGTGCGCTGCGCCATCTCAGTCATGACGGCCTCCCTCGTTGCGCGATTCGGCCGTTTCCGGCTGCGAGTCGCGTCGGCAGGTGATGGCGCGCAGCCCCATGAGGATCGGCGGCCAGAGCGTCAGGATCATCGGCACGGCGGCCAGCGCCGTGCTCGCGAGCTGCGGGTACGGCGTGTCTTCCACTCCCCCGGGGAGCCCGAGCTGATCGAGCGGCACGTCCGAGATGTAGAGCCAGCTCGTGCCTCCCGCCTCGTGCTCGCCGTAAACGTGATGCACGTACTTGTCGGGGTTCTGGTAGATGCGGATCTTCGCCTCCTCGATCAGCGCGTCGCGCCGGCCGAAGCTGAGCGCGCCGCCCGGGCAGACCTCCGCGCACGCGGGGGGCAGCCCCTCCTCCTGGCGCTCCACGCAGAACGTGCACTTGCGCACGTACGGCGTGGGGTCGTCGTACTGGAACTTCGGGATGCCGAACGGGCACGCCAGCATGCAGTAGCGGCAGCCCAGGCAGCGGCTGCCGGTGTAGGTGACCGGCCCGGCCGCGGTCTTCTCGAGCGCGCGCACCGGGCACGCCGCGGCGCACGCGGCATCGACGCAGTGCATGCACTGCGTCTTGATGAACCGCTCCTGGTCCCGGCCGCCCGGATAGCGATTGACGACCGTGAAGGTGTTCTGGTCGGTGGCGCGCCGCAGGGCGAACACGCCGTCGTCTCCCTGCATGGCCGGTCCGGCGAGCGCGTTCGCTTCCGCGCAGGCCGCCTCGCAGGCGCGGCATCCGACGCACCGGGTGGTGTCGACGAGCACGCCGCGGGCGTCTTCTGCGGCCGTGGCAGTCGCCGCCTCCGCCTTCGCCGCGCCGGCGAGGGCGGTCGCACCGACCGCGGTGACCTTGAAGAACGTTCGTCGCGTGAGATTCATGGTTGCGTGACCTCCTGGTCGCAGCGCCGGACGCCTCACGCCCGGCGGGGCTGCCGCGACAGCAGCGTCAGAAGAACGAGCGCCATCATGGAGAGCGGGATAGTGAGGATCATCGCGGAGCCTCCTTCGGCGCGGCGGACGGCTTGGCCTCCACCGCGGTGCCGGTCATCGCCGCGAGGCGCGCCATGGCTTCCCGAAACAGCGGACAGTCATGGAACTGCCCCAGGCAGGGATCGGCGGTTGCGATGCGATCCAGGGGAAGCATCTTCTTCACCGGGTACGCGTCGCAGAAGAGCATCACGACTTCCTTGAGATGCGGACAGCTCATGTGCCTCTTCCTGGTTGGACGCGCCGCCGCGTCGTGCGACAGCGCCACTCGCTCCAAGGGCAACTCTCACGCCAGCAAACAAGTGCTGTAATTACGGGTTCATTTCGCGGTGCCGGGATCACTGCCGTTGAGTCCTTCAACGGCGCGCGCGCGCCGGCGCACAGACGGCCCCGCGGGTGTTGAGTTATTCGCGAATTCGACGGGCGTGGAGAATTTCAGCGGAAGTTGCGGAAATCTACAATTGAGAAGCGGCCATCGGGTAATGGCACGATCGGCAATCGGTCCAACTACCCGATTACCGATTCCCCGATTCCCCGATCGTGCGATTCCCCGATTCCCCGCTTGTCATTTGCCGATCGACAGAGACTCACTCAGGTGGTCGCCGGCTCCCGGAGGCGGTACTTCTTGATCTTGTTGTAGAGCGTCACCCGATCGATGTCGAGAATCCGGGCAGCCTGCGAGACGTTCCCGCCGGTCTGTTCCAGGATGCGGATGATGTGCTGGCGCTCAACCGACTCCAGGGACCCGTCGGGCGCCTCGCCCACCGGCTGCAGGTTGAGGTCCGCCGCGTGGATAGTGGGGCCCGACGCCACGACAATCGCGCGCTCCAGGATGTTGCGGAGCTCGCGGATGTTGCCGGGGAACGCGTAGGACATCAGCAGCGCCATCGCGTCGCGCGCTACGCCGTCGATGGGGCGCTTCAACTCGACCGACAGCCGCTCCAGCAGATAATCGACGAGCAGGGGGATGTCCTCGCGCCGCTCGCGCAGCGGCGGCAGCGGGATGGGAATCACGTTCAGCCGGTAGAAGAGGTCCTCGCGGAAGTGCCCCGCGTCCACGGCCTTGCGGAGGTCGCGGTTGGTGGCCGCGATGATGCGCACGTCCACCGAGACCGGCTCGTTCCCGCCGACGCGGCAGAACCGGCGCTCCTCGAGCACGCGGAGCAGGTCGAGCTGCAGCTTGGCGCTGATGTCGCCGATCTCGTCGAGGAACAGCGTGCCGCCGTGCGCGGCCTCGAACGTGCCCTTGCGCCGCGACACGGCGCCGGTGAACGCCCCCTTCTCGTGCCCGAACAGCTCGGACTCGAGCAGCGTATCGGTGAGCGCCGCGCACGACACTGCGACGAAGGGGCCCCCCTTGCGGTCGCTCTCCGCATGGATGGCCCGCGCCAGCAGTTCCTTGCCCGTGCCGCTCTCGCCGAGGACCAGGATGGTCGAGGAGGTGTGCGCCGCCGAGCGTGCGAGGTCCAGCGCCCGCTGCATCGACGCGCTGCGGCTCACGATGTCCTGGAACTGGAAGTCCCGGCGCAGCGCCTTGCGCAAGATCGCGTTCTCGCGCACCATCGCCTGCTGCGAGACGATCCGCTGGATCATCAGGCTCAGCTCCTCGGGGTCGAACGGCTTGACGATGTAGTCGGTCGCCCCGAGCTTGATCGCTTTGACCGCGGTCTCCACCGTGGCGTACGCCGTGATCATGACCAGCGCCGCCTCCGGCTGCAGCTTGCGTGCGGCCTCGAGGACCTGCAGGCCGTCCATGCCCGGCATCTTCAGGTCCACGAGCAGGATGGACCACGGCCCGTTGCGCAGCGTCTCGAGCGCGGTCGGCCCGTCGGGCGCCGTCGCGACGGTGAAGCCGTCCTTTTCGAGCCAGCCGGACAGCGACTCGCGCACGATCTCTTCGTCGTCAACGATCAGGATGCGTGGTACGAGCATCGACATATAAGTGCTCCCTGAGATCGCGATACCGGGCCCTGCAGTCGGCGCAGAGCCGATCGTCTTTGACGTCCACCGACGCGATGGCCGGCGACCGCGCCATGACGCACGCGGGGTCGGCGCAGTGCACGAGGCCGAACGTGTGTCCCACTTCGTGCACCGATTCCTTCGTCAGCCGCGCCCGGATCAGCGGCTCGGCCGGCGGCTCCCGCAACCGCGCGGTCGACACGACCGCGACCTGGCCCCCGAGCTGCGCCTCGCCGAAGACGAAGGTCAGCACCGGGATGAACAGGTCGGCGTCCGTGACGCCGAGCAGCTTCGCGTCCGGATCCGGCAGCCGCGCGGCGAGCCAGGTCAGCATGGCGCGCGACGAGTGCTGCTGGCGCCGCACGTCGTACGTGTTCTCCGGACGCGTCTCCAGCCGGAGCCGCTGGGCGGGCGCCGCGTATTCGCGGTGCAGTGCCGCCACGGTCGCGTCCATGAGCCGCAACGGCTCGGATGCGACGCCGATCCAGGACACGTAGATCGCCTGCGTCATGCGACCTGTGGCGCGGGGCGGCCTGGTTCGGCCGGCGGCCCCACAGCCACGGCCGCGCAGGCGGTCGGCAGCGTAATCGTGACGTCCGTGCCCTTGCCGGGCGTGCTGTCGATTCGGAGCGCGCCTCCGTGGCGCTCGACGATGCCGTAGACGACCGACAATCCGAGTCCGGTGCCCTTTTCCTTCGTCGAGAAGAACGGGTCGAGCACCTTCTTGAGGTGCTCCGGCGCGATCCCCGGACCGGTGTCGCGAACTTCGATCTCGACGGCGTCCCCCGCCTGCCGCGACACGATCCGCAGCGTGCCGCCGGACGGCATCGCGTCGCACGCGTTGATCAGGATGTTGACCAGCGCCTGGCGGATCTGTCCGAAGTCCGCCTCGATGGCCGGCAGCCCGCCGAGCTCGTGCTCCAGGGTGATGTTCTGCATCTTCACCTGGTTGTTGATGAGGAACAGCGCCTCGCCAATCGCCGCGTTGACGTCGATCTGCGCCAGCTTGAGCGGCCGCTCCCGCGCGAAGTCGAGCAGGTTGCGCACGATCGCCGTGCAGCGCTGCGTCTCGCGCTCGACGAGCTTCAGCTGCCCGATGATCTTCGCGCGCGCCGCTTCGTCGGGCGGCGCTTCCTCGAGCGTCCGCACCAGCAGCTTCGCGTAGGTGAGGATCCCGGCGAGCGGGTTGTTGATCTCGTGCGCGATCGAGGCGGCGAGCCGCCCGAGCGACGAGAGCTTCTCCCCCTGCATCAGCCGCTCGCGGGCTTTCTCGAGCGCGGCGGTGCGCTCCTGCACCTGCTGCTCCAGGCTCTCGAGCAGCGCCAGGCGCTGCCGCCGCATCTCGAGCAGCGCGCCTTCCATCTCGTTGAACGACTGCGCCAGCGCGGCGATCTCGCCCGAGCCCACCACGGGGACCGGCTCCTTGAGGTCTCCCTGCGCGACCCGCCGCACGCCGTCCGCCAGCTGCTCGACCGGGCCGGTCACGCGGCGCCGCGTGAACACGATCGCCGTGACCGCGAGGCCGAGGACCGTCAGCAGGGCAACGACCGCGGTGGTCCGTTGCAGCGAGGCCAGCGTGCCGTCCACATGCGCGAGCGACGTGCCGACCTCCAGCAGACCGAGCACGCGCTGCGACGGAGGATGCGCGTGGCAGGCCGCCGAGGAGCAGGTCGGGCGGTTGTAGATCGGGCTGACCGTCACAAGGACGCGGCCGTTTCCCTGCGCGATGATCCGGCTGCGCGCGGAGATGGTGAGCGGATCGGGGACGTGGCCGTTCGAGTGGCACGCGATGCAGGCCGGCTCGCGCTTGCTCGCCGTGCGGCCGATTTCGGACGGGTTCATCGAGTACTGCGTGAGCCCGCGCGAATCGAAGAGCCGCAGTTCCGCCATCAGCGGCTGCGCGGCGACGGCCTGCAGCGAGCCGAGCAGTTCGCTCCTCTCGTTGCGGAGCATGTGCCGCTGCAGGCTGTTGACCAGCGTGTCGCTGAGGAACGCGGCGTTGCTCATGGTCTGTTCCGTGAGCTGTTCGCGCTGCGCGCGCAGCACGAGGCCAAGGAAGACCGCGCCGCCGATGGCCGTGGCGATGGTGATGACGGCAGTGATCCTGACACTGAGCCGGTTCCACCAGCGCAGTTCGGGAAGTGGCATGTTGAGAAACCCTGCAGAATTAGCAATCACACTGCCGGCCGGCTTCGGGCGTGTGCCGAAAAATCCGGCGCGTTTTCGCACATTCCAGCACCCGACCCCGCCCGGACGACGGGAATCCGGCAGGCGCGGCCGATAGGAAGGCGGGATCTTGTCAGGCTTCAGGGCTCAGGGTCCAGGGGAAGAGCAGACAGCTGACGATTGACAGCTGATAGCTGATTAGCTGACGCCGCGGTCGTTTTGTATAATTTCCACACACTGTGGGCAAACTGAAGATTGTCGCCCTCTACGACCGGTGGGAGGAGCCGGACGAGGACGCCGCCGCCTCGGGCGGACATCCGACGCTCGTGCGCACCCTCGACAAGAAAGAGGTCGAGGAGGAGGTCGCCGAGGCGCTCGTCAAGCTCGGGCACGAACCGGTGCTTCACGTGCTCGACGGAAGCGCCAAGGGGCTGCACGCGCTCGCGCGGATCGACTGCGACCTGGTGTTCAACCTCGCAGAGTCCTTCGGCGGCAACGACCTCGCCGATTTCTGCATCGCGTCGTACCTGGAGCTGCTCGGCAAACGCTACACGGGCGCGAGCGCCCGCGGGCTGATGCTCGCGCAGGACAAGGCGCTCGCCAAGAAGATCTTCGCCTTCCACGGCATCCACACGCCCGTCTTCGCGAAAGTATTCCGCGGCCGGCTGGATTTTTCCCACCACCTCGAGTTTCCGGTCATCGTGAAGCCCGCGCGCGAGGACGGATCGATCGGCATCGAATCCAACGCGGTCGTGAACTCGATCCGCGAGTTGATGGAGCGGATCGACCAGCTCCATCAGAACTTCGATTCTCCGGTGCTGATCGAGGAATACGTGGAAGGACGCGAGATCTACGTCGGTGTGATCGGCAACCAGGCGCCGGCGGCGCTGCCCGTCGTCGAGCTCGACCTTTCCAAGCTCCCCGAGGGGGTTCCCCGGATCGCAAGCTCCGAGGTGAAGTGGAACAAGGGAACCAGCCTCTACCGTGACACCAAGTCCAAGGTGGCTGAGGACCTGCCGGAGGAAACCGTCGCGCTGCTGCACCAGACTGCCATCGCCGCCTACCAGGCCGTGGAGCTCCGGGATTACGGGCGGATCGACATGCGACTCCAGCCGGACGGCCGGGTTGCTGTCATCGAGGCGAACCCGAACCCGTGGCTGAATTCCCGGGCAGAATTCGCGATGGCCGCCCGGAAAGCCGGCCGGACCTACACCGAGCTGGTCGGAGAGATCGTCGAGCTGGCCTTGGCCCGCTACGGCGCCTGACTAGCTCGGCCGTTCAGGACATCACGCCGGAAACTGCCCCATGGTGGTGCAGATCAGCCAAAAAGGCCCTATTTCTGGGCGTTTTCTATTGTTCCCCGCGCGGAAATGGTTTATACTGATTGGACTGCTTGTCTCGGACACGCCCAACCTACGCACACCTTAATCTGTGGGGGAGATGTGACATTCCAGGTCGGTGACAAGGTCATTTACCCGAATCACGGGCTCGGCGTCGTCGAAGGCATCGAAACGAAAACCATTCTGGGCACCACGTGCGGGTTCTACCACCTGCGAATGATCGGCAGCGAGACCACGGTCCTCGTGCCGCTTGACAACGTTGACGGGGTGGGGCTGCGGCGCGCCATCAACGACAGCGAATGCGACCGGTTGTTTCAGCTGCTCGGCGACGGCAAGATCGACAACCACCAGAACTGGAAAGGCCGGTTCAAGGACAACTCGGACAAGATGCGCACGGGTTCGATCTACGACGTCGTTGACGTGCTGAAGAACCTCACGTATCTGAGCCGGTCGAAGAGCCTCTCGTTCCGCGAGAAGCGGATGCTGGACCGCGCGAAGTTCCTCGTCGTCTCGGAGATCTCCGAGGTGCTGCGCCGCACGACACCTGACGTCGAGGGGCAGGTCGAGAAGGCGCTCGAGCGCTGCTTTGCGGCGAAGGCGCGGTCGATCGCGCGGGCGAAAGCGGCGGCGCCGGCGAAGGCGTCGAAGCCGGTGAAGACCACGGTCAAGTCGCCCGCAGCGGCGGCAGCGCGGGTGACGCCCGCCCGGCGCAGCGCGGCGCGCGCGAGCTGACGGAAAAGAGGTCGGGGAAACAGGGCGTTTCCCCGACCCTTTTTGCGTGACGACCTTCATCGCCCTCCTCCGGTCCCTCGCGGCTTACCTGTTCGTCTCGCTCTACGTCATCGTTGTCGGCACGCCGCTCATCGCGATCGCGCTCGTGGTGCGGTCCCCTGCGCTGCTGTACTGGGCCGGGTTGATCGGCGTGCGTGGCGGCATGCTGCTGTCCGGCATCCGCTGCCGCGCCGAAGGAACGGAGCACATCCAGTCGGGGCGCGCCGGCGTGTACGCGATCAACCACGCGAGCAACCTGGAGCCGCCGATCGCGTTCGCCGTGCTGCGCCGCCTCTTTCCAAGGCTCGGCGTCCTGTACAAGGCTGAGCTGCGCAAGCTGCCGATCCTGGTGTGGGGGTTCGACCTCGCGGGGTTCGTGCCTCTCGAGCGCGGCAACCGCGATCAGAGCCTGCCGGCGATCGAGCGCGCCGCCGACGCGCTCAGGCGGGGGATGTCGTTCATGATTTTCCCCGAGGGGACGCGCTCGCGCACGGGGGAGCTGCTCCCGTTCAAGAAGGGTGGCTTTATCATGGCCATCAAGGGGCAGGCGCCAATCGTGCCGATGGCGGTGAAGGGCGCGCGCGACGCGATGCGGAAGGGGAGCCCGATCATCCGGCCGGTCATCGTGCGCGTGCGACTGGGGGAGCCGATCGAAACGCGCGGCATGACGCTTGAAGATCGCGATCGCGTGATCGCGGAGACGCGGACGCGGATCGAGACCATGCTCGAGGACTTGTGATGGAGAGCCTGCTGACGCTCGGCCGGACGCTGGGGTTTTCCTTTGCCGCGGGGGTGAATCTCTACGCGACGGTGGCCATCCTGGGCCTGGCGTCGCGATACGACTGGGTCGACCTGCCTCCGCAGTACGCGGTGTTCGACAACAACTGGATCATCGGCGGGGCGCTCGTGTTGTACGTCGTGGAGTTCATCGCCGACAAGATCCCGTGGTTCGACTCGCTGTGGGACGCGATCCACACGGCGATCCGGCCGATTGGCGGCGCGCTGATCGCGGTCACGACGCTGGGCGAGGCGTCCCCCGCCACGCAGACGATCGTCGGCCTGCTGGGCGGGGCAGTGGCCGCCAGCTCGCACGTGAGCAAGGCCGGCACGCGCGCCGTGGCGAACACGAGCCCGGAGCCGTTCTCCAACTGGATTCTGAGCATCTCCGAAGACGTCTTCGTCGTCATGCTCGGCCTCGTCGCGTTGAAGTACCCCCTGATCGCACTCGGCGTGACGATCTTCCTCCTCGTGGTGATCGTGGTGTTCCTGCGGTTCCTGATCCGGGCGATCAGACGCGGGCTGAGGACACAGACGGCGTAGCCGCTCTCGCTCATCGGGGATTGATGAGCGGGTAATCGGGTCATGGCACGATCCAACTACCCGATTGCCAGTTTGCCGATTGCCGATCGCGCGATTACCCGATGGCGCGATTGTCAATTGCCAATCGGCACGGGCGGCGCCCTACTCACCGCCGCCAACAGCGAATGTCATCGACCACGGCGCGAGGGGCGCGCCGTCGGTCGCGGTGATGCCTTCCAGCAGGTCGACCTTCACCGAGCTGAAGCGCGCGAGCGGCGCGGCGAAGGTGACCTCGAGGACCCGATTGTCCCGGCGGTAGTCCACCGTGAAGGCCGGCGGGGGACCGGCGGCGTTCGCATTGACGTAGGCGACACGCACGCGGTCGGCGAAGCTTGCCGGCGCCATGTCGCGCGTGAACTGGACGCGCACCTTGATGGCTGGGGGGACGTCCGTCTCGTCGGCGATCGGCAGCGAGAACGCCACCTTGGGGGGCGGTCCCTGCGTTCGCGCCGGCGCGTCGACGATCGCGGCAGGCGCAGGCGTTGACGCGAGCGCGAGCGACTTCGCCTCGATCCACACCAGCCCGTTCTCCGCGCGCACCGTGCCGGTCACTTCCAGCGAGCGTCCCGTGTCCAGCCTCGTGGTCGCGTCGAAGGCGAAGCCCTTGCCGCGGGGCCGTTGGCCGGTGACCCACACGGCGGCGTCGGCCGACTGAATGACGAAGTCAAAGCGGCTCTTGCCCGGGGGCTGCGGCACGTCGCCGTACAGGTTGGCGCCCCGGAAGCGCCCCACGACCGTGAGCGTCTGTCCCTCGTAGCGGTCCGGCTCCAGCGCGATCGCGCGCAGACCCGGCGGCAACCGCTCGGGCTCCGACACCGCCTGCACGACGATCACGAGGACTTCGTTCTGCGACGGCCATCGCCCGTCCGTCGCGCGCGCGAGCAGTGCATCGACGGCCATCCGAGCCAGCCGCGGGTCGTCGGCCGTGAGCCGGCCGAGATCCCAGAACTCGCCGCGGATCTCGACGCCCCCTTCCTCCGGCAGCGTCTCGCCGCGGGAGAGCAGGAACACCGGCTTGTCGGTGGCCCCCGCGCGGATCGACACGACGTCCGGGGCAGGGCGCGAGACTGTGCCCCGCACGACGACATGGCGGCCGTGGAAGAACAGGGGATAGCGCGTCAGCGCCTCCATCGTCGTCGCGGTGCGGGCCGCGGGTTGCGCGGCGGCTGTCACCGCGACGAGCAGGGCGCCGGACGCGAACAGGAGCGCTCGCCTCACAATCAGCATTATCGCGCGGCGTGCTAAGATGCGCCGCATTATGGCCACAGCCTCATCCAAACCGGCGCCGGGCGGCTCCGACCGTCCGGCCTCTCAGTCCTTCGTGCCGGCCAGCTCCACGATGACAGAATTCACGATCCGGGCGCTGCTGCTCGGCCTCGTCATGAGCGTCGTGCTCGGGGCGGCCAACGCCTACCTGGGACTGCGCGCGGGCATGACGATCGCCGCGACGTATCCCGCCGCCGTCATCAGCATGGCGGTGCTCCGCATCTTCCGCGGCACGGTCCTCGAGGAGAACTTCTCCCGAACCGTGGGATCGATCGGCGAATCGGTGGCGGCCGGCGCCATCTTCACGCTGCCGGCGTTCGTCATCCTCCACCTCTGGACGTTCGACACCGTCCGTGACTATCTCACGGCGTCCGCCCTCATGATCGTCGGCGGCATCCTCGGCATCATGTTCGTCACCGTCCTGCGCCGCGTGATGGTAGAGGACCGGGAGCTGCCGTTCCCCGAGTCGGTCGCCGCCAGCGAGATTCACAAGGCCGGGCAGACAGGCGCCGCGGCGGCCAAACAGCTCTTCCAGGCGATGGGCGTCGGCGCGTTCATCCAGCTTCTGGCGAACTTCCGCGTCTTCGCCGCCTCGAACGATTTTCTCGTACGCGTCGGGGAAGCGGGCGCGAGCCTGGTGCGGCTCGGGTTCCGACGCAGCGACTTCGCGGTGCCGGCCGGCGGCATGTCCACCATCTCCGCGCCCGCGGTGAGCCCCGCGTACATCGGCGTCGGCTACATCATCGGCCCGGTGCTCGGCGCGCTGAACTTCGCCGGAGGGCTGCTGGCCTGGGGGCTGTTCGTCCCGCTGCTCATCTTCTTCGTCGGGCCGACGGTGATGGACCAGTTCGCGGCCGCGAACGGCCTCGCCGCCGGCAGCGAAGAGGCCTGGGTCGCGCTCGCCACGCGGTTCTGGCTCTACATCGTCCGACCGATCGCGGTGGGCGGCATGCTCGTGGGCGCGTCCTTCACCTTGTGGCGCATGCGCAAGAACCTCGCGGTGGGGATACGCCGCGGCGTGGCGGACCTGAAGAAGTCCGCAGCGGCGTCGGCGGCCACCGTGCGCACCGAGCAGGACCTGAGCTTCAAGGTCGTGCTCGTGGGCATCGCGGCGGTGTTCGTTCTGATGGTCGTGCTGTACTTTTACTTCACGGAGCAGATCAGCGGCGCGTTTTTCGCGGCCCTCGTGATGCTCGTGGCCGGGTTCTTTTTCGCGGCGGTCTCCGGCAATCTGGTGGGCATGATCGGGTCGTCGAACAACCCGGTCTCTGGCCTGACGCTCGCCACCTTGATCGTCGCGGCGCTCGTGATGGTGGTCATCGGCGTCTCCGGCAACCAGGGCGTGGCCGCGGTGCTCGGCGTCGCCGCGGTGGTGTGCGTCTCGTCGGCGGTGGCCGGCGAGATGCTCCAGGACCTCAAAGTCGGGCACATCCTCGGGGGCACCCCGTGGAAGATGCAGGTCGGGGACCTCATCGGCGTCGTCGCGTCGGGCGCGCTGCTGTTCTTCCCCCTGTACGTCCTGCATTTCTCCAACATTCAGCAGGGAGGCATCGGCTTCGGCGACCGGCAGCTCTCCGCGCCGCAAGCCGGCCTGATGGCGACACTCGCGCAGGGCATCGTGGGTGGCGAGATGGCGTGGCCGCTCGTGGTCGTGGGCATCGCGATGGGCATCTCGCTGATCCTCATCAAGGTGCGCAGCCCGATGCTGTTCGCGGTCGGCATGTACCTCCCGCTCGAGACGACGTTCGCGATTTTCGTCGGGGGCATGATCCGGGGCTACGTCGACTCGCGCGTGGCGGCGCGCGGCCACAACGACGCGCAGAAGGCGCGCGTGGAGAACGCGGGCGTGTTAGTGGCTTCGGGGTTGATCGCGGGCGAGGCGCTGATGGGGCTGCTCGTTGCGGCGGTCGTGTTCTTCTACGGCAGCTTCCCGTTCATCACCTGGCCCGGCGCCAGCTGGCTGGCGATCCTCGTGGCGCTGTTGATGGCCACGTATCTGATCTTCGTGCCGCTCGGGAAGGCGGGCCGTCCGGACGAACCCGCGCCGCCGGCGGCGGTGATGTAAGAGCAGAACATAGGAGGTAGGAGACAGGAGGCGGAATACCTCTCCTCGGGGGCCAGGGCCGCCACCTCCTACCTCCTACCTCCTACCTCCTGATCAATTCACATTCTTCAGAATCGCCGTCAGGAAGCTCCAGAACTTCGGCACCGTGTCGATGTGGATCTTCTCGTCGGGGGAGTGGACCCCTTCGAGCGTCGGGCCGAACGAGACCATGTCCATCCCGGGGTACTTCTCCCCGATGATCCCGCACTCCAGCCCGGCGTGCACCGCCTTCGTCGCCGGCGTCTTGCTGTACAGCTGTTCGTAGGTCTTCACTGCGAGCTTGAGGATCGGCGAGTCCATGTTCGGCTTCCAGCCCGGATAGCCGTCTCCCTGCGTGACCTCGGCGCCTCCCATCTCCATGATCGTCCGGACCGTCTGCGCGATCTCGCGGATCTCGGACGCCACGGAGCTGCGCTGGCTGGTGGCGAGGGTGACCTTCTTGCCGGCCGTGGTGATGACCGCCACGTTGGTGGAGGTCTCGACGAGCCAGGAAATTTCCGCGCTCATCTTGATGACGCCGTGCGGGAGCGCGCTGATCACGCTCGTGATCTGCTTCTGGTACTTCTTCTTCATTACCGGAGCGCGGCGCCCCTTCACGTCCGCCGCCGTCAGCTGCAGGTCCGGCTCCACGGTCTTCAGCTCGGCGCGCACGACGTCATTCCACTCGGCCATGAGCTTCCGCGCCGGCTGGAGCTTCGCTTTCGGCACGAACACCAGCGCCTGCGCCTCGCGCGGGATGGCGTTGCGCTTGTTGCCGCCGTTGATGCTCGACAGCCGCGCGCCCAGATCGCCGAGCACGATGAGCGCCCGGTTCAGGATCTTCAGCGCGTTGCCGCGCCCCTTGTCGATCTCGAGCCCCGAGTGTCCGCCCCTCAATCCGCTGACGCGGATCTCCAGCGGCACCGTGCCGGACGGCGCGGCCTCGGTTTCGATCGTCCAGGTGGCGGTCGTGTCCTTGCCGCCCGCACAGCCGACGTACAGCGCCCCTTCCTCCTCCGAATCGAGGTTCATGAGCGTCCTGCTCTCGAGGAAGCCGGGCTCCAGGTGATTGGCGCCGGTCAGGCCGGTCTCTTCGTCGATCGTGAACAGGAACTCGAGCGGCCCGTGCTGGAGCCCCTTGTCCTCCATGATCGCGAGGTTCGTCGCGACGGCGATGCCATTGTCGGCCCCGAGCGTCGTGCCGTCGGCCATCAGCATGTTGCCCTTCCGCACCAGCCGAATCGGGTCCTTGCTGAAGTCGTGAGCGGTGCCGGCGTTCTTCTCGCAAACCATGTCGAGGTGTCCCTGCAGGCACAGGCTCTTGACGCGCTCGCGGCCAGCGGAGGCCGGCTTCCTGACCACGACGTTGCCGGCGCGGTCCTGCTTGACGGCGAGACCGAGCTTCTTGGCGGTATCCACGACGAACTGAGCGGCGCGCTCCTCGTGCTTCGAGCAGCGGGGGATCTTCGAGAACGCCGCGAAATACTTCCACACCAGCGGCGGGGTCAGTCCTTCGATCGCATCGGGCATAGGAAACGCTCCTTGCGCATGAATAGCGGTGGAAATCACTGTATCACGGCGTTCCTTTGTTAGAATCGAGCGCTTGTGAAGCCGCGGAACCCGTTGTTGCGCGGCGCTGCCGTCGCCACGGATCAGCCGCGCGGCGCCGGCGGCGTCGTCAGGCCCGCACGCGCCTCGACAGAGCCGATCTCCGAGTTGACCACCAACCGCCTCTCGGTGTACCTCCGCTGCCTCACCGCGCTCGAGGCGGCTGGCGTCCGCAGCATCTCGTCGCGCGCGCTGGCCGAACGGTTCGACCTGAACGCGGCGCAGATTCGCAAGGACCTGGCGCACTTCGGCGAGTTCGGGACGCGCGGCGTCGGCTACCAGGTCAGGGCGCTGCGCACGCACCTCCATAAGATCCTGGGTCTCGACCGCGCGATGCGCGTCGCGATCATGGGCGCGGGGAATCTCGGCCTCGCGCTCGCCGACTACGCCGGCTTTCGCGACGACGGGTTCCAGGTCGTCGCCCTGTTCGACACGAACGGCGACAAGATCGGCCGCCGGTCGCGGACCGGCGTGCCGATCTTCGACATCGGGCAACTGAAGCCCCTGGTGCGGCGCGAACGTGTCAGCATCGCCGTGGTCGCGGTGCCCGCCGACGCCGCGCAGGAGGTCGTGGACTCGGTGGTCGCCGCGGGTGTCCGGGCGATCCTGAATTTCTCCGCAGGGGCGCTCAGGGTGCCGCGCTCCGTGAAGCTGAAGAGCGTGGACCTGACGGTGTCGCTCGAAAGCCTGTCGTTTCACCTCGCGAGGGCAGATGAGTAAGCGCGCGCTGACGCACGTCGATCGACGCGGCCGCGTGAAGATGGTGGACGTGGGCGAGAAGCCCGTGACGGCGCGAGAAGCCGTCGCGCGCGGCGCGATCGCGATGTCCGCCGCCGCCCGCCGCGCGATCCGCAGCGGGGCCGTGGCCAAGGGGGATCCGCTCCAGGCGGCGCGGATTGCCGGGATCATGGCCGCGAAGCGGACGCACGAGCTGATCCCGCTGTGCCACCCGCTGCCGCTGACGCACGTGTCGGTCGATCTCACGGCCACCTCGACGGGGTACGACATCGAAGCGCGGGTGAGCACCGCGGCCCGGACCGGGGTCGAGATGGAGGCGCTGACGGCGGTTGCCGTCGCCGCGCTGACCGTCTACGACATGCTGAAGGCGATCGACCGGGGGATGAAGATTGGCGCCATTCGCGTCGTCGAGAAGCGGGGCGGCCGGTCGGGGGAGTATAGGGCGAAGTGATTTGGTGATTTGGTGATTTGACGATTGCGAATCCTGCTGGCGATCTACAGCGACATCCTCACCTGGAACATCCCGGACGCGTACGTCGAGAGGCTGCGCCGCGAATTTCCGCACCATGAGTTCGTGCAGGCGCATGACGCGGCGGAGACCGTGATGCTCGCGGCGGACGCAGACATCGCGTTCTCGTCGCTCATCGATCGCGCGGCGCTGGCCTCGGCGCGGCGGCTGAACTGGATCCACAGCCCCGCGGCCGGCGTCGGCAGCCTGCTGTTTCCGGAGATGAAGGCGCGCCCGATCGTGGTGACCAACTCGCGCGGCACGCACGCCGAGGCCATGGCGGAACATGTGATCGGCATGATCATCGCGATCTTCCGGAAGTTCCCTGAAGCGTTCGCGCACCAGGCGGCGCACCGCTGGGGGCACGATGCGATGACGTCGGGGGAGCCGTGCCGCCTCGTGCGCGGGTCGGTCGCCGGCGTGGTCGGCCCGGGAGCGATCGGCACGGCGGTAGGGCGGCTGCTGACCGCGCTCGGCGCCCGCGTCGAAGCCATCCGCCGCCGCCCCGCGCTCGGCGTGCCCGACGGGGCCGCGGCGGTGTTCGCGCCGGCGGACCTCCACGAGCGGCTGCCGCACTGGGACATCGTCGTGCTCGCGGCGCCTCTCACGGCCGAGACGCGCGGGATGTTCGGCGCCGCGGAGCTCGCGCGGATGAAGCGCGAGGCGATCCTCGTAAACGTCGGGCGCGGTAAGCTGGTGAAGGAAGCCGACTTGATTGACGCGCTGCAACGGCGGGCGATCCGCGCGGCCGCGCTCGACGTGGTCGAACACGAGCCGCTGGACCCGCAAAGCGCGCTGTGGGACCTCCCGAACGTCGTCATCACGCCGCACACATCCAGCCTCCGCGCCGACTACTGGGACATCGCCGTCGGCCTGTTCGCCGAGAACCTGCGGCGGTTCGATCGCGGAGAGCCGCTGCTCAACGTGGTGGATAAGGAGGCTGGCTATTAGAGCGCCTTGTGAATGGACAACCACGAAGCTCTCCAGGAGCACCAAGGAAATGGTAGCTTAGCGCCGCGATGACCGAGGCCGCAGTCCTCTCCGAACCCGCGCCGCAGCTCGCCACGCTGGCGGACCTGCCGTTCCACGTGGCCGGCCGGTTCCCCCGGCCGGCCCTGATCGGCCGCTGCCGCGAGGGGGGAATCGACTGGCTCTCGACGGCCGAGTTCTTCGATCGCGTCCGCGACCTGAGCCTCGGGCTCGCCGCGATGGGCCTCCAGCGCGGCGAGCGCGTGGTGATCATGTCGGAGACGCGCCCGGAGTGGATCGTCGCTGACCTCGCGATTCTCACGGCGGGGGGCGTCAGCGTTCCGATCTATCCCACGCTCTCCGCGGTCCAGGCGCAGTACCTCGCGCAGGACTCCGGCGCGCGCTACGCGTTCGTCTCCTCGCGGGACCAGGCCGCGAAGCTGCAGCAGGTCCGCCACGCGCTCCCGGCGCTCGAAGTCATCATCCTGTTCGAGCCGCACGACCAGACCGGAGGGTCGATGCTCGGCATCGAAGAGGTCGCGGCGCGCGGGCACGCGCGGCTGGTGGCGGAGTGGGGCGCAGCGAGGGAGTTCAAGGAGCGGGCGCGGACGATCGACCCCGGCGACCTGGCGACGATCATCTACACCTCGGGTACGACCGGCGAACCCAAAGGGGTGATGCTCACGCACCGCAACATCATCGCGAATGTGCGCAGCTGCCACCATGTCCTGCCGATGTCGCCCGCGGATATCGGGCTGTCGTTCCTTCCGCTCAGCCACGCTTTCGAGCGCACCGTGGCGTACATCTGTCTGTCACAGGGGGTGTCAATCGCGTACGCCGAGGGGGTGGATACCCTCGCCCGCGACCTGCGTCTCGCGCGCCCCACGCTGATGACCGGCGTTCCCCGCGTCTTCGAGAAGTTCCAGTCGCGCGTGCTGGAGGGGGTTGCCGAGCAGCCCGCGATCAAACGCCGGCTGTTCCTGTGGGCGAAACAGCTGGGGGAGCGCCGGGCGCGGGCGCTGAGGGCCCGGCGCGCCCCGCCGCCGCGCGGCGTTCTCGACGCCATCGCCGAGCGGCTCGTCTACTCGCAGGTGCGCGCACGAATGGGGGGGCGCCTCAAGTATCTGGTGTCGGGCAGCGCGCCGCTCGCGCCGCAGGTGGGAGAGTTCTTCTACGCGATCGGCATCCCCATCGTCGAGGGATACGGGTTGACGGAGACCGCGCCCGTGCTGACGGTGAATCCGCTCGCCGCGCCGAGGTTCGGCACGGTGGGGCCCGCGATCCCCGAGGTCGAGATCAGGATTGCCGACGACGGCGAGATCCTCGCGCGCGGCCCGAACATCATGACGGGCTACTACAACAAGCCGGAGGCGACGCGCGCCGTGCTCGATCCGGACGGCTGGTTTCACACCGGGGACATCGGCGAGCTCGACGCCGACGGCTTCCTGCGAATCACCGATCGCAAGAAGGACCTGATCGTGACCTCCGGAGGCAAGAAGCTCGCGCCGCAGCCGATCGAGACGCGGATGAAGGAGCACCCGCTCGTCGCCGAGTGCGTGCTGATCGGCGAGCGCCGCCGGTATCCCGCGCTGTTGATCGTCCCCGACTTCGCCGCCCTGGAGCGCAGGCTCAAGGACCTCGGGCGACACGCCGACGAGGATCGCGAAACGCTGGTCGGGCGCCCGGATGTCGTCGCGCTCTACCAGGAGCTCGTTGACGGCCTCAACCGCGGCCTCGCGCAGTTCGAGAAGATCAAAAAGATCGCGTTGCTGCCGCGCGAGTTCGGCATCTCGACCGGCGAGCTGACGCCGACGATGAAGGTCCGCCGCCGCACGGTGGAGGACACGTGGCGTGCTGTGATCGAAGGCCTGTACCAGGAAGGCTGATCGTCACCTTTACGTCTCCCATTCCGGACGCCACGAGACCGCGAGCACTTCCGCGTATCCGGGCTGGAACGGGGTGACCTGCGTCTGCTGGAACGTGTGCGGGACGGATGCGTCAAGGAAGCATGTATCGCCCGCCGACAGAATCGTCACCTCGTCCTGGCTGCCCGGCCGGGTGACGACGCGCACAGCGCCTTTCAGGATGTACAGAAATTCCTGCCCGGGATGACGCAGGGGCCGCCGCCCGTCGCACGAGTCGAGTCGCAACAACGTCGGCGTCATCCGGCGGCCTGGCAGCGTGGTCAGCGGCACTCGCCCCGCCGATCCGCAGCACGGCCAATGCGAGTTCGATTGGCCGGCGCTCGGTCCGGCCTGGCGAAGGTCGAGGCCGCGGCGGAGTTCGTAATAAGGCCGCACGTCGAGCGTGCCCGCCAGGAAGTACTCCAGCGGCTTGCGCAGGCGGTGGCAGATCTCGAGTAGCAGGTCGACCGAGACCGGCTTTTGGCCCCGTTCGATCGCGACCACCCTGCGCGCGTTCACCCCGATCAGCCTGGCGAGCTCCGCCACCTGCATGCCTCGGCGTCGTCGAAGGGCCTGCAGGCGCGCCCCGACGACCTGCGAAAGGGTGCGATGCACGCCGTCCATCAGAAACACTGGTCCGGTGCTGACATCGGCCAACTCGGAGTCCGCCGGCTCGTCGAGCGAGCACAGCACGTGGATGCTGCGCGCCGGGGCGGCGCTCGTGGACCTGATGCAGTGCGGCAGGTAGCTCCAGAAGTGGATGCAGTCGCCGGCCGACAGCTCTTCGCGCCGGAGTTCGTCCGGCGCTTTGACAAGGCATTCCAGCGAGCCGCTGACCACGAACAGGAACTCCTCGTGATGATGCGAGATGAACCGCATCCGAGCGTCCTCGACCGGCCAGACTTCGATGTCGAACGGCTCGATGTACTTCCCAGTCACGGCGTCGGCGAGCGGCCGCAGCCGATTGTGATACTCGGTCAGCGTCTCGTCCGTGTGATTGACGAGCCGCATCGGCAGGTATCGGCCTCCGCTGTGCCGTGACACGCAGAAGTTCGGCCCGCGGCCGCACGGCAGCAGTCGATCAATTCCGACGTCGAGCGCGCGGCCGAGAGCCACGAGGAGATCGACATCGAGCGGCTGCCGGGCATTCTCGATCGCAGACAGGCGTGCGATCGACACGGCGACCTTCGCGCCGAGGTCGCGGAGGGTCCAGCCCCTGGCCAGACGCGCCGCCCGAATACGCGAAGCCACGCTCGGCGTGTCCATGCCGGCCGGGCCGGGCGCCATTACGGATGCGCGGGCGGCGGTCGCGTCCACTGATCCCCCACGTTTGGGAAACCGACGTCATCCGGTCGAGTTTCAAGAATAACGAGTTTGTCTTGACAAATCGGCGAACGTGACCCCACTATGGCCGCACCCCCCCGAGGACAGCCACATGCCAGAAGCGGTTGAGAGGGCGTTGTGCGCCCACCGAAACGGAATCGGCCTGTTTGCCGCGCAGCTTCGGGCGCGCTTCTATCTTGGGAAGATCGGATCAGGGGATCGCCTGCCCTCCGTTCGAGGTCTCGCCGAGGACCTGGGCGTGTCACCGACCACCACCCTCGAGCTGTATCGCGCGCTCGAATCGGAAGGCATTGTCGAGGGGCGGCAGCGCAGCGGTATGTTCCTGCGGACGGTCGGCGTGGAGCCGGAGAGGCCGCGCGCACACGCAGCGCTGTTCCGGCTGGTCGCCGCCACCGCCAGCAAACTCCAACTGACAGGTGCCTGCCCAGGCGACTTCGCGAC
>DATHTE010000102.1:0-7884 GCA_035463475.1 Vicinamibacterales bacterium | reverse complement strand
TTCCGCCGGGTTCGGCGGCATCTTCCCCGCGGGCAGCAGCCACAACCCGCTCACCGGGCCCTTGCGGATGCAGTCGCTCGCCTTCGCGTTCCCCACGAGCAGGTTCGAGAGGCCGGGCTCCTTCGGGACGCGGAATGCCTCCTCCACCTTCGGCTTGCGCATGTCTCCGTCCATCAGGAGGACGCGCTGGCCCGCCTGCGCGAGCGAGACCGCCAGGTTGGCTGCACAGACGGTCTTCCCCTCGCCCGGGCCGGTGCTCGTCACGAGCACCGCCCGGCAGCCCTCTTCCGCCGACGAGAAGACGACATTCGTGCGGATCGCCCGGAAGGCCTCGGTGAAGTTCGGCGGCACGCCGTTGCTCACGAGCGGATAGGCCCCGTTGAGCGCCTTGTCGCTGAGCGCGGGCAGCATCCCGAGCGACGGCAGCCCGAGGTGCGTCTTGATCTCGTCCGGCGTCTTGATGTTGCTGTCCAGGTACTCGAAGAAGAACGCCAGGCCCAGTCCAAGCATCGAGCCGCCGAACAGCGCGAGGAGCAGGTTCAACCCGCGGCGCGGGCTGGCCGGGCTGCGCGGCTTCTCCGCGTTGTCCACCACCCGGATGTTGCTCGTCTTCAGCTCCGCCGAGACTCCCGTCTCCTTCGCGCGTTGCAGCAAGCTGTCGTACAGTTGCCGGCCACTTTCCACGTCGCGCATCAGCACGGAGTACTCGATGCCCTTCCGGTTCATCGAGAGCGCCTCGCGCTTCTGCGCCTCGAGCGCACCCACCAGGCTGTTCTCTTGCGCCTGCGCCGCCAGGTACTGGTTGCGCACCGACTGGACCACCTTGTCGATCTCCGCCTGCAGCTTCAGCTCCGCGCTGCGAAGTGACGACCGTACCTTGATGATGTCCGGGTGCTTGTCCCCCAGCTTCTCGGAGAGCGACACGAGCTGCGCCTGCAGCTCCGCCACGTCCGCCTTCTGCTGCTGGATGAAGGTGTTGCCCAGGATCGCGGGGAAGGTGTCGAGCGCGGCGCGGTCGGTCTGGATGTCTCTGAGCTGCCGGTAGAGCGCCTCCTTCTCCAGCCGCTCGGTCTTGGCGCGCGTGACCGCCGTGTTCAGCTCGCCCAGCTTCTGCACGTAGATGTTCTGGCGATCCTCGAGCGAGATCGCGTCGTTCGCCTCGCGATACTGCTGGAGGCGCGCTTCCGCCTCCTCCACCTGGCGGCGCTGCGCGGCGAGCTGCTGCCCGAGCCAGTCCGATGCCTCCTTGGACGACAGGAACCGGTACTCGAGGTTCTGCTCGATGTACCCCTTCGCGAGCGCGTTGACGACGCGCGCCGAGAGCGCCGCGTCCGTCGACCGGAACTTCACGTCCACGATGCGGCTGTTGCGGACGGGGGAGACGCGCAGGCGGCTCACGAACGCGTCGATGGCGCGCGACTGGGCCTCGGTCTCCTCGGGCACGACAAGTGCGGGATCCGCAGCGCTGGAATCGGCACGCGTGGCGCCGGAGCTGTCGGCCGCGTTTGAGGGCTGCGCGACGCTTCCCGCGGAGTCGCTGGTCGCGAAGAGGCCCGTCACGTACCCCGTGGCGGTTGACGCGGCGTTGGCGACGAAGCCGACGAACGAGAACTTCTCCTCCCCCGGCGCCGCGCCGAACTCCGAATGGTCCCAGAGCTTCAGGTTGTCGATCGTCCGGCGCGCCAGGCTGCGGCTCTGGAGGATGTTGTACTGCGTCTGGTAGTAGTCCACCTTCGCGGCCTGCTCGTCGATCACTTCCTTGAACGAGACGATGTTCGGGTTGTCCGCCTCGATGAGGAGCTTCACCTTGGCTTCGTAGATCGGCGTCGCGGTGAACGTGTAGACGGTCACCAGCAGGAACACGACGGTGAACGCCGTGCCCGCGATCCAGCGCCGCTTGTAGAGCACGCGGAGGTAGTCGCGCAGGTGCGGCTCCTCGCCGCCGAGCGAGGCCGGCTCGCTGTAGCCCGGGTAGCCGTACCCGTACCCGTTCCGCGGTCCCGGCTCGCGGCCGGCACGCGCGACCGGATCGTCCGGATCGACAGTCAGACGAGGGTTGGAGTCGAGGCGGTGAAGGTCGTTACTCATAAAGATGTCACTGCAATGCCAAACGCCGAATGCCGAAGGCCGAAAACGTCAATGGCGAATGCGGGAATGCCGAAGCCGACGGAGCGCCGGTCGGCCTTCCGGCCAACGGCCGTGTGGAGCCGGCGAGCACGCCGCGAAGCCGGAACGCGCCGCGCAGGCGCCAGAGTCCGGCGTGGGGTACTCGGGGGCCCCACGCCTGCTGTGGACAGATCGCCGGAGCAAGCGTTCCCGCCGGCGGAACCCGGGCGTGGGACGGGAGGCCGACCGGCGCGAGGAACGGAAGGCAATGCCGAACGCGGAATGCCGAAAGCGTCAATGGCGAATGCGGGAATGCCGAAGCCGTTACCTGAATGGCGGGAAAGTACGTGGCCTCTGTCCTCTAGCCTCTAGCCTCTAGCCTCTAGAAATATCTCTCCGGCACGACAATCGTGTCCCCCGGCTTGACGATGTCGGTGAGCTTGACCCGGAACTCCTTCTTCACGCCGTTGACCATGCGGACGATCCGGATGCGCCCCATGGCGCCGCTCGGGGTCACGCCGCCGGCGAGCGACAGCGCCTGCAGCACCGTCGTGTCCTTCTGGATGCCGTACGAGCCGGGGTTCTTCACCTGGCCGAAGATGTAAATCAGTTCGGCGCGCGGGACGAAGATCGTGTCGCCGTCCCTGAGCTCGATGTTCTGGTCGAGCGATCCGGCCTCGAGCTCGCGGATGTTGACGCGGAACACCTCGATCCCCTGCTTCGGGTCGGGCTTGACGGCGTCCGGCAGCACCGGGCCCTGCGTCCCCGGCGGCGCGCGCACCACCGCAACCTCGCCCGACGCGCTCGGGAGCGTCGATCCCGCGCGCGCGAGCGCCTCGATGAGCGTCATGCCGCCGGTCAGCGCGACCGGCCCCGGCTGCCGCACCTCCCCCATCACGAACACACGCTGGCTGCGGTACTGCTCGACGGCGACGGTCACCTGCGGGTTCTTGAAGTAGCCGTCCGCGAGCTTCTTCTTCAGCTCCGCCTCGAACTCGCGAAGCGTCATGCCAGCCGCCTTCACGCGGCCGATCAGCGGGAAGGAGAACGTGCCATCGGATTCGACGGTGTACTTGCCCCCGAGGTCGGCCTGATCGAAGACCTGGATGGTGAGGACGTCTTGCGGACCGATGACGTAATTCGCCGCGGTCTGCGCGGACAATGGCACAGACGCGAACAGGAGTAGAAGCAGAACGACGACGGCTCGCATCCAAGTCGAGCAGTACTTGGCGTCGTCTGGAATGCGCAGTGCCGGCGGCGGCACCACCGGCTCCCGCGAACGGGTTTCGCACGCGGGACCGCTTGCTCCGGCGCAACGTGGCCGCCGCGTCGCACTGCTGCCCGGCGTCCCGGTTCCGCCGTCGGGAACGCTTGCTACGCCGATCTGTCTACAGCAGGCGCGGGTCCCCCGAGACCCCGCGCCGGACTCTGGCGGCTTCGCTTCGCGTTCCGGCTTCGCCTGGCGCTCGCCGGCTCCACAGGGCCGCCGGTCCGCAGCGCGACGCGGCGGCTGCTGGCGCCTGGGCTGCGCGTTCCTGCCTCGCGGCGCGTTCGCCGGCTCCACACGGTCGTTAGCCAGCAGGTTGACCGGCGCCACAGACGCCCGGCGGAATGCGGACGGCAAAGCCGAACGGACCGATGCCGAGATGATCATCGCTAGAACCCGTAATTGAGCGATACGCCGGTCCGGAAGCCGTCGTAGTCGCGGTAGCTCGTGGAGTTGGACTCTCGCTTCCAGTATGACGTACCGAACGACAGGCGGACGTCCGGACCGAGCATGTAGCCGATCGAGCCGGAAAGACTGCGGGTGACGTCCACGCGCTCCGGGGCGGGGAGGGCGCCGGCACCGGGCACCGCGGCGGCAGTGGCAGTCCCGTTGACACCGGACACGACATCCACGGAGAAGTCGCGGTACGTGTACTGGTGGCGGCCGGCGCCGGCCATCACGTCCAACCGCCCGACCAGGCGGTGCCGGATCGTCAGACCGTAGCTGTCCACGACGAAGTACGGCTGCCGCAGCTCGAACGAATACGTCACGTCCCGCTCGGCCGTGAAGATGAACGTCGTCCGGCCGAGGAGCGAGTAACCGAGCATCGCGGATGCCACGACGCCGTTGAAGTCCTCGAGCGCGTCGCTCTTCGTGTTGAACCGCCTCACGCCGACGTAGCCGCTGCCGGAGATCAGCGCCCGGGACTTCAACTCGAAGCCGGGCATCACCCTGACCGTGTCCGCGTCGCGCTCGGGCGCGAACTCGAACCGGTCCTGCGAGGAATCCGCCTTGACGACGAAGGTGGTGAAGGTGGTCAGCGCGTAGCGGACGGACCCGGCGGCGACCTTCGAGCGGCGGTTCAGCGTGCGCCGGAGGCTGACGTTCTGGTACACCTCGTCCTCGTCGAAGTCCACGTCCGCGCGCCCTCCGCTCACCTCCAGCTCGAACCGCGGCGAGTAGCGATAGCCGATGCCGCCGCGCAACGCCTGCTCGGTGCGCAGCGACCGGGCGTCGATCTCAAACGACGGGCGGGCGCGCGTGCGCACGTACGTGCCCTCGCCGAAGAGCGTGATCTTGTGGATGTAGAACTCCACGCGCGGCGTGACGTGCGGATCGACCGAGCGCTCGCTGGAGTACTTCTGGAAATAGACCAGGTCCAGGCTGCCAAGTGCCTTCAGCATCGCGCGGCGCGCGATCGGCACGGCGATGTCCGCGCGCGGCACCACCGTGAACGTGAAATCCGACTTCGGGTCCACGGGGTCGTTGAAGACGTTGCTGTCCACACCCAGGTCGCGCAGCAGGAGCGCGGGGGTGATGTAGAAAGGCCCGGCGTGGACGCGCGCCGTCGAGCGGACCTGGTCCGCCGGGTGCTCCTGCGCGGCGGCGGTGGTGGTGAGGGCCAGGAGGCAACAGAGACTGCCGAGAGACGGCCGAAGATGGGAGGAGGGAAAGGTCATCGCGAGTTGGTCCGCCTGGATGCGGACCCCACGTATAGACAGGCTACCGCCCTGTGACTTACACGGGGAACGGAGTTGTGGGAAAAAACAGAGGGCCGCCCTCCGGGGCGGCCGCAAACCTCTTATCGGACAGACTCGCCTGGGGCGACAGCGGGTTCGCCGTCTGTCAGCCGGCCGCTGCGCTTACTTCGACGGGCTCGCCGGGTCGTTGGCCGCGACGATGGCCGCGGTGATCCCGGCGCCGATGCCTGCCAGGAGCGTCAGCGACGCGGCCTTGCCGAGACCGAGGATCCCGAACCCGCCGCCGGCCGCGCCGAGCGCACCCCCGGCGGCTGCGGTCACCGCCACGGTGGCCGTCATGCCTTCCGCCACCGAGAAGGGAACCGACGCGCCGATGATCTTGCCGTCGTTGTCCACGAGCTCGACGACGTAGTTGCCGGGGCCGATTCCGGTGAACACGAACTGCCCGGCCGGGCCGGTGATCTGCGTTCCGACGAGCTGCCCTGTCGCCACGTTCCGAATTTGGACGGCGGTCTTGGGAAGCGGCTGCTGGTTCGCGTCGCGCGCGATCCCTTCGACAGTGCCTCCACGCGCCTGAACCACCTGGCCGGACGCCGCGCCGGCCTGGACGGGCCACATGGCCGCAACGAACGCAATGCTGACGACCGCCGCAATGAATTTCCGCATGGCTCCCCTTGTCAGGCCTTCAGCCTGCCCGATGAAGTCTCTTGGTTGTCGCGGTATTGCCGAGTTTTGACGATCTATCGGCTGGGGTCAAGAGAAGCAGCAGAGGTGGCCAACGTTCTGTATCCTAACTGCAACGGCGTGTTGAATTTCAGCGGAGGGGCGCGAAATGCGGGGAAATCAGGAACTTCAGGCGCGGCCTTCTCCTTTCGTGATCGCCAGCTGCTTCATCTTTCTGTAGAGGTTGGTGCGCTCGATGCCAAGCTCGGAGGCCGCCGCCTCCATCCGCCAGCCGTGGCGCTGGAGCGCGGACGCGATGAACTCGCGCTCGAACTGCTGCCGCGCGTCGCGGAGCGTGCCCGCGGTCCCGCCGCGCGCCGCGGCGCCGTCGAAGCGCACGTGCTGCAGGACGTCCTCCTGGAGCACGACGCCGCGCGGGACGATGACGGCGAGGCGCTCGACGAGGCGCTGCAGCTCGGCGGCGTTGCCGCGCCAGGGGAGCGACGAGAGCAGCGCGAGCGCGCTTCGCGAGAACGTCTTGGCCGCGACGTCGTGCCGCCCGCAGGCGTCCTTCATGAACATCATCGCGAGCAGCGGGATGTCCTGCGAGCGCTCGCGCAGCGTGGGGAGGTCGAGCCGCACGACCGAGAGCGCCTCGAACAACAGGCGCCGCACGATCCGGCGATCGACCGCCTCGTCGATCTGCGGCGGCGCGCCCGCAATCGCGCGCAGCGCGGTGTTCCCGTGGCCGTTCTGCGCCGTGTCGGCGGCCGCGGCGAGCCATTTCTCGAGGCGCGACTGCGCGGGATCGGGGAGCATCGACACGTCTTCGATGTACAGCGTGCCGCCCGCCCGATCGTCGAGCGCCGCCGCGAGCTGGACGACGCAGTCCGGGCCGCAGGCGATCTTGAAGAACTCGCGCTCGGGATGCGGCCCGTGCCGATGGATGGCGCGGGCGAGCGTCTCGCGCCCGGTGCCGCGCTCTCCAACGAGCAGCACGGGGCAGCGGCTCGGCGCCACGCGGCGCGCGATCTCGTACACGTCGCGCATCCGCGGCGAGTAGGTGAAGACCCCTTCTGACGGCGCGTCGGGGTGAGGGGGCGGGCGCCGCCCCGCGAGCCCCGCGAACTCGCGCACGTTGGCGAGCGCCGCGAGGACGTCCGCTTCCTTCACGGGGCGCGCCACGATGTCGAGCACGCCCAGGCGCAGCGCTTCCGCCGTGGCCCCCGCGTCGCGCCGATCGCTGATGCCGATCGTCCACGCGCTCCGGTTCTCGGTGACGAGCGCGCGAAGGAACTTGATCGACTCCTGCCGGTTGGCCAGATCCACGAGCGCGAAGGAGGCCCCGGCAGGCAGCAGCTCGAGCGCCCTCACGCTGTCCGCGGCGGAGGTGACGTTGTAGCCGCGCGCGCGGAGCCACTCGGCGACCTTGTCGCGATCGGGGATCTCCGACGAGAGGAGGATGACTTTCATGAAGCCGGCGTGATCTTCTTCGTGTAGGCGCCGGTCGCGTCCGGCTCGCTCTCGATCAGCGTCAGCGCCCCGCCGGCATACGTCAGCCGGCGGTCGGGGCGCCCATCGTCGTTTTCATCGAAGGCCACGGTCTCGAGCGCGCCGCGAGCGAAGGTCTCCCACTTGTCGGCGCGGCCGTTGCCGTTCGTGTCCTCCTCGGCGCGCACGAGGATCTCCCCCTCGTACCACTCCCAGCGATCCACGGTGCCGTCGCGCTTCAACGACACCTCGACCCGCTCGATCTTCCCGTCCGGTCCCTGGAACGCCCACGCATCGGCCTTTCCATCGTCGGCGCGGGAAAAGCCGATTTTCTGAAGCTTGTTGTCCGCGCCGTGGATCTCCCAGCGGTCGATCTTGCCGTCCTCGTTGGTATCCACCTCGGCCCGCAGGATGCGCGTCCCGTCCATGTAGGTCCAGGTGTCGATCTTGCCGTTCTTGTTGTTGTCGTACGTCAGTTGCTGGAGGCGCCCGGTCTTCGGGTCGTAGGTCGCCTTTGTCGTCGCCTTCAGGCGCTCTTTTTCGGGATCGGGCGCGCAGGCCGGGGCGGCGCTGAGGGTTAGACCGAGGAGGACGAGGGCCGAGGCCAGGGCACACACGCGTGGCGCGGTCACGACACTCCTGCCGTGAATGCAGCTC